>JAZRXG010000018.1:0-31536 GCA_045600105.1 Eubacteriales bacterium | reverse complement strand
CATCACTGTGAGCATAGCGAACAACATCACTTGCCCGTCAGGGCAAACATCACTAAAATGCTATGTCGAAATAAACACCTGCTGAAAACCAAAAACAGACTGATATTTTGATTTATCAGTCTGTTTCTTTAATAAGTGCGCGCTTACTCACCACTTATGTGGCATTTGTGCTTTGAAACTGTCCTTTAGAACACCGTTTCAAGATTTACGGTCTTTCGGCTTTTTTGTGTTGTTCGGCTTTTTTGTGTTGTTCTCACGTGCAAAACACAGTTTTACACGTGCTTTTATATTAAAGCAAGAATATCCGAATTGAGCTTGACGTATTCCTTGGTCTCGTCAGCCGTGAACGGACGGGCGAGCAGAAGAGCGGACATATATATCTGCTTGGCGACGAGCTTTTTCTTTTCGTCTTCCATTTCGCCGAGCCTTGTGACGACCTTGCTTGCGAGGTTGACGGTGAGTTTTTCCTCAGCAGGCATACCGCCGTTCATGCCGTACATCTTCATCATATCGGCAAAGCGTCTCGATTCCTCGCTGACGGTGATGAGAGCGGGCGATTCGTCTTCGCCGAGGGACGCGAACGAAATGTCTTCTTTCTTTTTGCCGGTGACTTCGGCGAACAGCTCGGCAAGAGCGTCGTCGTTTTCACCCTTTTCGCCAATGGCGTCAACGCCCGAGTCGATGCGGCTGAATTTGATCTTGCTGTTCTTGCTCTCCAGGAACTGGATGAACTGCGTGTCTACGAGTCTGTCTGCGATGACGACGCTGACTCCCTTGGCGTTATAAACCGAAATATAATAGCTGTGGGCTTCCTTGTCAGCGGTGTAGTATACGGTTCCTTCGTCCTTTTCGCCGAGGTATTCGTTCACGGTGACGTACTTGTCGTCGGTCTGTCTGAACATAACGGCGTCCTTGACGCGCTCATAGAACTTGTTGTCCCTCATGCAGCCATAGCGGAGAACGAGGGAAAGTCCGTCGTAGTTCTTCTCGAGTTCTTCTCTCTCGCCCGAGAACAAATAGTTGAATCTGTCGGCGACCTTCTTGGAGATGTGCTGCGACACCTTGGAAACGTAGGTGTTGGTCTGGAGATAGCTTCTCGACACGTTGAGCGGAAGCTCCGGGCAGTCGAGCACGCCTCTGACGTAGATGAGGAAATCGGGCAGGACTTCCTTGATGTTGTCCGAAACGAAGACCTGATTGTAATAGAGGCTGACCTTGGGCTCGAGCGGCTCCAAGTCGTTCTTTATCTTGGGGAAATAAAGTATTCCCTTGAAATTGAGCGGATAATCGGCGTTGATGTGCACCCACATGAGCGGGTCTTCGTAATCACCGGTGAGCTTTTTGTAAAACTCCTTATATTCCTCGGGAGTGGCGTCGGACGGGTTCTTCTGCCAGAGCGGCTCGGTGTCGTTGATGACTTCCGTCTTGTCGCCCTCGACAAATTCGACGGGGTACGGCATGAAAGAGCAGTATTTTTTGAGTATCTCTTTTATCTTTTCGCTGTCAAGATACGCCGCTTCTTCGCTTGACACGTGGATGACGACGTCGGTGCCGCGTCCTTCCCTGCTTCCCTCCTCCATCTCGTATTCGCCGTTCTCGTCGCAGGTCCAGTGAACGGAAGCCTCACCGCCGTACGACTTGGTGAAAAGCTCGGTCTTGTCGGAAACCATGAAAACGGAGTAGAAGCCGAGTCCGAAGTGTCCGATTATGCCCGACGTGTTGCCGTCCTTGGACTCGTATTTGTCGATGAAATCGAGAGCGCCGGAAAGCGCGATCTGATTGATGTATTTTTTGACCTCTTCCTCGGTCATGCCGATACCGTTGTCGGACACGGTGAGCGTTCCCGCTTCCTTATCGACCTTTACGGTAACCTTGTAGCTGCTTTCCTCGTCGGACGCGTCGCCGAGAGAAACGAGACGCTTATGCTTGGTGATGGCGTCGCAGGCGTTGGATACGACCTCGCGCAGGAAAATATCCTTGTCGGAGTAGAGCCAGCGTTTTATAACGGGGAAAATGTTTTGTGTCTGAACGGAAATTCCGCCTTTTTCCATAATGTATACCTTCCTTTCAAAAAGCAGAAGACGGACAGCAAGCCGTCCGTCTGTCTTTTTTGTTATTGACTTAACTTATGCGCGAACAGCAGATCATTCGGCGTCGGGAACTATTTCGTTTTCTTCCGTTTCGCCGTCTTCTTTTTCAAAATCGCAGAATACTTCGTCTTCGTCAAAACCGCCTCCGAAGAAATCCTCTTCCTCCTCGGCAAGCTCTTCGCCGAGTTCGGTCATTTCTTTTTTCAGATTCTTTCTGTCCTTGTAAATGAGCAGAGCGCCCGCAATGCCGCCGGCAGCGGAGATCGCCGCGAACGTTTTGGCAAGGCTTCTCTTTTTGTTCCAATAAAGCAGGAACAGAACGAAGAAGGATACGGAGTGGATAACAAGGCATATCGCAAGGATGAGTTTGCTCTTTTTGATGTTTTTCATATTTTTCTCCCTCAATCAATTATGTTATGTAAAATTTTATTTTTTGACAAGCGTTCTGAGGTAAGCATCGATGAAACCGTCAAGATCGCCGTCCATGACCGCGGCAATGTTGCCGGTCTCGTAGTCGGTGCGGTTGTCCTTGACGAGCGTGTACGGCATGAACACGTAGGAACGTATCTGGCTGCCCCATTCGATGTTCATCTTGACACCCTGGATATCCTCGACCTTTTCGAGATGCTCGCGTTCTTTTATCTCAAGCAGCTTGCTCTTGAGCATACGCATCGCGGTCTCTTTGTTCTGGACCTGGCTTCGTTCGGTCTGGCAGCCGACGACGATGCCCGTGGGGATGTGCGTGATGCGGATGGCGGAGTCGGTCTTGTTGATGTGCTGCCCGCCGGCGCCCGACGCGCGGTGCGCTTCGATCTTGAGGTCGTCCTCGTTGATCTCGATCTTCTTCATATCGTCATTGAATTCGGGCATGACTTCGACCGACGCGAAAGACGTGTGTCTTCTGCCGGAGGCATCGAACGGGGATACGCGCACGAGTCTGTGCACGCCCGATTCGCTTTTGAGAAGTCCGTAGGCGTTCTCGCCCGAAACGAGGATGGAGACCGCTTTTATTCCCGCTTCGTCGCCGTCAAGATAGTCGAGCACCTTGACCTTGAACTTGCTTCTTTCGGCAAAGCGGGTATACATTCTGTAAAGCATTTCCGCCCAGTCCTGCGCCTCGGTACCGCCGGCACCCGGATGGATGGAAAGGATGGCGTTGCTGCCGTCATATTCGCCCGAAAGCATCACGGCTATCCTCTGCTTGTCGTAGCGTTTTTCAAGCTCGGTGAGCTCGGGGATGATCTCTTCGGCGAGGTCTTCGTCGTCGGCGTCAACGGCAAGATCGATAAGCTCGCGCAGGTCGTCGAACGCTTTTTTTATCGACATGAAGTCGGTGTACATTCCCTTTTTGCTCTTGAGCTCGGCAAGCACTTTGCGGCTGTTGTCCGCGTCGTTCCAGAAGCCTTCTGCCGCCGTTGCGTTTTCGAGCTCCGCGATGTCACATCCGAGCTTTTCGACGTTGATGGAATCTCCGAGAGACGCGATATTCTCTTCGAGAGCCTTGACTCTCGGCATATTCTGTTCGATTTTGATAAGCACGGCAAAATTCTCCTGACAATTATTCTGATACTCTTGATAAATATATTATATTGACAGCGGGCGTGATTGTCAAGCGATTTTGACCAAAATACGCCCGTTTTTCGTCACAATAAGCCGATCACCCCTATAAGCCGGGTTCTGTTCAAAACGGTCATCTATCTTGCGTACGCGTTGCCGCGGACGTCCTTGCCACCCCTGGAAACTGCCGAGCAGGCATTGGCGTTTCCTTTTGCGGTGTTGCTCCGGATAGGGTTTACATGGCAGTACGGTCTCCCGTACCCCGGTGAGCTCTTACCTCGCCTTTCCATCCTTACCGCGCGAACGCGGCGGTTTATTTCTGTTGCACTGGCCCTGAAGTCGCCTTCGGCGGACGTTATCCGTTATCCTTGCTCTGCGGAGCCCGGACTTTCCTCACGGCAGGACCTTTCGGTATGCTGCCGCGCGACCGTTCGGAGTAGTCGGCAATTTATATTATACCACGTTTTTTACGCTTTGTAAACTCATTTTGCGCATTTTAACAAAATATCCTTAAAAATCAAAATAAAGTCTTTTTTTGTGTTGATTATTGAATGACGTTGTTATATAATGAAATGTACAATAACCATTTTCGGAGGATAACCAAAGTGGAACGCGAAACACTCTTCCCCAAAGGAAAAAAGATAGGATTCATAGGACTCGGCAGGTCGAATATGCCCGTTGCCGAAATGCTCAAGGCGCAGGGCTTCGACGTCACTCTGAGAGACAAAAAAGCCGCCCCTCCCATCGACGGATACAAATGCGTTTTCGGTGACGATTACCTCGAAAACATCGATGAAGACGTACTGTTCCTCGCTCCCGTGATACGTCCCGACGTTCCCGAGATCGTAAGGGCAAAGGAAAACGGCGCTTACGTCACGTCGGAAGTGAACGAATACCTCCTTCGCCGCAAAGGCAAGGTCATCGCCGTCACCGGAAGCGACGGAAAGACCACCACCACGACGCTCATCAACGAGATACTCAAAAAGTCGGGCGTCAAGACCGTGCTCGGCGGAAACATAGGATACAATCTGATGGTCAACCTCGAAAACGAGGACGAAGACACGGTGACGGTTTGCGAGCTTTCGTCGTTCCAGCTGATGAAGCTCACGACGCCGCCCGACGTTGCCGTCATCACCAACGTATCGCCCAATCACCTTGATTGGCACAAGGACATGAACGAATACATCGACGCCAAAAAGAACATCTTCCGCTTTATGAAGAACGGCAGATGCGTCATCTGCGGCGACGACAAAACGTCGCTGGCATTCAAAGACGAGATACCCGTGCCCTACACGGTCACGTCCGGCACCGAGTTTCTGAGTGACGGCGTATGCTTCAACGACGAAGGCATCTTTCAAAACGGCGTCAAGGTAATGGATGACCCGGACATCCTGCTCCCCGGACGTCACAACAGATATAACTACTGCGAGGCGATAGCCGCGACCGCGGGACTTGCGAAAGACGGCGCCGCCAAGGAAGTCGCAAATGAATTTCCCGGTGTTCCTCACCGCATCCAGTTTGTCCGTGAAGTGGACGGAGTGAGATATTACAACTCGTCGATCGACTCGTCGCCCACGCGTACCGCCGCGGCGCTGAAGTCGTTCAGGCAAAAGCTCATCGTCATCTGCGGCGGGTACGACAAGCACATACCTCTCGAGCCGATGGGCCCGCTGCTCGAGGACAGAGCAAAGGCGGTCGTCCTTATGGGCGTCACGGGCAAAAAAATCGACGTTATCCTGAAAGATGCTTCCTATTCGGGCATCGTCGAGCACGCTTCCTCGATGAAAGAAGCGGTCGAAAAAGCGCGTTCTCTGGCAAAGGAAGGCGACGCGGTCATACTGTCGCCCGCCGCGGCCAGTTTTGATATGTTCAAAAATTTTGAAGAAAGAGGAGAAATATTCGTTGACTGTGTCAACGGACTGTAATGCCATGGAAAAGGTACTTGAGTTTGCAAAGCAGCTCTGCGCCCTGCCTTCCGTTTCCGGCTTTGAGGAAATGGCTTTCGAAGGGCTCGGAAAGATCTGCGAAGGTATGTTCGACGAAACGTACACCAACCCTGCCGGATCGTTCACCGGCGTGATAAGATGCGGAAAGAAAGACGCAAAGATACTCCTTCTTGACGCGCATCTTGACGAAATAGGCTTTATCGTATCCCGCGTATACGACGACGGTTTCCTTTCCGTAGTGCGTGCCGGCGGAGTCGATCCCCGTGTTCTTTCGGCGGCGGAAGTCACCGTATACGGCAAGCGCCCCGTCAGAGGCGTTTTCACGTCCAAGCCGCCCCATCTCCAGACCCCCGGCGAGCAGGGCAAAAAGCTCGAGCTTGACGACCTTTATATCGACACGGGTCTTACCGGAAAAGAGCTGAAGGAGCTCGTCCGCATCGGCGACTGCGCCAACGCGCGTTCTCCCATAACCGAGCTCAAAAACAACTACATAATGGGCAAATCACTCGACGACAAGATCTGCATTTCTCAGATCCTCCGCGCCGTCCAGCTCATCGACAGAAGCAAGCTCGGCGTTGACATTTACTGCCTCTTCTCCGCGGGCGAAGAGATCGGCGGCAAAGGCGCTATCACCGGCGCTTTCGGCATCGACGCCGACTGGGCTGTCGCGCTTGACGTATGCAACTGCTTCATGCCCAAGGGACGCGAATCACTCAAGGAGCTCCGTCCGGGACGCGGCAGCGTGATCTCGTATTCCTCCACCACCAACCGCAGAGTGACCACCCTTCTGATGGACACCGCGAGAAAATACGGCATCAAATTCCAGCCCAAGGGCGAACCCGGACACACCGGCACGAACGCCCATCACATCCAGATATCCCACTCGGGCATACCCTGCACGAATATGTCCGTTCCTCTCCGCTATATGCACACACCCGTAGAGGTCATCAACCTCGAAGACGTAAAGACGGGCGCCGAGATACTCGCCCGCTTTGCCGAAGATTTAGGAGGCGAAAACAATGGCTGACAAGCTTCTTGAAAAACTCTGTAATGCTTTCGGACCGTCATCCGGCGAAGACGAAGTCAGAGAAATAATAATCGACGCCGTAAAAGATCACGCCACGTCCTGCCGCGTCGACAAATGCGGCAACCTCGTGGTCTTCAAGCAGGGCAAAAAGAGAAGACAGAAAAAAGTCCTTCTTTCGGCTCACATGGACGAGGTGGGATTCATGGTCAAGACCGTTGACGAAAACGGCTTCATTCTGTTCGGAGAAGTCGGCGGAGTAGACCGCCGCGTCGCTTCCGGCAGACGCATCGTCCTCGGTGACGACCGCATCCCCGCGGTCATCGCGGCAAAAGCCATCCACCTTCAGACCGCCGAAGAAAAAGGCATCGTCCCCCCGATGAACGAGCTTTTCATCGACCTCGGCTGCGAAAACACCGAAGACACGTGGAAATACGTATTCCCCGGCGATCTCGCCACGTTTGAACCCAACTTTGAGGAATTCGGCGACCACAAGATAAAATCCAAAGCCATCGACGACCGTTTCGGCTGCTGGACGCTCTGCAAGCTCATCGCGTCCGAGCTTGAATACGACACCTATTTCGCGTTCGTCACCGCCGAAGAAGAAGGCTGCCGCGGCGCTCTCAATATAGCATATTCCGAAAAAGCCGATTGCGTCCTCGTAGTCGAGGGTACCACCGCCGGCGACGTTCACGGCGCTCCCGTATCCAAGCTCGCCTGCATACTCGGCGAAGGCGCGGTCATCTCCTTCATGGACAGAGGCACCGTATATAACCCCGAGATCGTTTCAAACATCGTTTCCATCGCACGCGAGAACGACATAAAGTATCAGATAAAGAACGTGGTCGCCGGAGGCAACGACGCGTCCGCGTACCAGAAGGGCTACTTCCCCACGCGTGTCGCCGCGATATCCGCACCCGTCAGATACATCCATTCCGCCTGCTCCATTGCCGACGTACGCGACTTCGACGCCATCGAGCAGCTGCTGAAAGCGGTAATTTCCAAAGAAGAATTTTAATAAGGAGATAAGAAAATGTTCGATACAGTAAAAAAATACATCACTCCGTTTTCCGTCACCGGCAACGAAGAAGGTCTTGCCGCCATCATCGCCGAGGACATGAAGCCCTATTCCGACAAAATCACCGTCGACCCGATGGGCAACCTTATATGCTTCAAAAAAGGTCTTGACTCCTCTAAAAAAGTAATGTTCGCGTCCCACATGGACGAGATAGGCTTCGTCGTCACCTACGTCGAAAGCAGCGGGCTTGTCCGCGTTTCCAACGTCGGCGGCATCAGAGCCATCCCCTCCTCCGCTCACGAAGTCACCTTCAAAAACGGCACCAAGGGCGTTCTCGTCATTGACGACGGCGTCAGCGGAAACGACATTGACGTGTCGAAAATGTTCGTCGATATCGGCGCTAAAGACAAAAAAGACGCGCTCAAAAAGGTCGGTGTCGGCGATTATCTCGCCCTCAGCCAGAACATAACCAGACTTTCCAACCGCCGCTACGCCGCCAAGGCGCTTGACGACCGCATCGGCTGCGCCGCCGTTGCCGACGCCGCGAAAGCCGCGAAGACCGTCAGATACGACACCTATTATGTCTTCACCGTTCAGGAAGAAGTTGGCTGCAGAGGCGCCAAGGCTGCCGCCAACGCCATCTGCCCCGATTACGCAATCGCCTGCGACGTGACCCCCACCTATGACGTTCCCGGCGCAAAGCCCGGTGAAGTCAAGCTCGGCGGAGGCGCCGCCATAAAGATAAAGGATTCGTCCGTCATCTGCTCCAAGAAGATCGTTGACCGTCTCACCGAGCTTGCCGAAGGCAGAAAGATAAAATATCAGTACGAAGTCCTTATTGCGGGCGGCACCGACACGTCTTCCATGCAGGTCGCGGGCTCCGGCAGCTTCGCCGGCTGCATCTCCATCCCCGTCAGATACGTCCATCAGCCCGTTGAGACCGTCGATATGCAGGACTACGAAGCGTCCGTCGATCTCTTCACCGCGTTCATCGAGGAAGGTATCTGAGAATGATATCCGAAAACCTCCGTCTTCTTGCGAAAGAATGTGAAAAAGAGCTCGAAGGCGTCTTTGCCTCGATCGACGACATTTCACGTGCAAACACCGAAAAGGTACTTGAGGCGTTCGCCGAATTCGGGCTTTCCGAGCGTCACTTCAACCCGACCACGGGCTACGGCTACAATGACGACGGCAGAGATATTGCCGATAAGATTTACGCCCGTGTGCTTGGCTGCGACGAGGGATTTGTCAGACATTTCATCATTTCGGGCACACACGCCATTACGATAGGTCTCACGTCCCTGCTCCGTCCCGGCGACACGCTTTACGCCGTTTCGGGCAAGCCCTACGACACGCTCGACAACGTGATCGGCTTCAACGGCACTCCCGGCTCGCTGAAGGAATTCGGCGTTTCCTACCGCGAGACCGGACTTGTCGACAACAAATATCTGAACACCGACGAGATAATCCGCACTCTCAAAGAAGACAAAAGCATAAAAGTCGTGCACATCCAGCGCTCCAAGGGCTACGCTTCGCGCAGGACGCTCGGCGCAAAAGAGATAACCTCACTTTACAATGAAATAAAAAAGGTCTCCGACGCTTACGTTTTCGTCGACAATTGCTACGGCGAATTCACGGCTGTTGAAGAACCCAAAGCCGACCTCCTCGTCGGCTCGCTCATCAAGAACATCGGCGGCGGGATCGCCGAATGCGGCGGTTATATCTGCGGCACGCACAAAGCAGTTGAGCTTGCCGCCTACCGCACCACCGTTCCCGGCATCGGACTCGAGGCAGGCGCCACGCTCGGACAGAACAAAAATATCCTCAAAGGGCTGTTCTACGCGCCCCACACCGTGGCAAACGCCAAAAAGACCGCCCATTTCGCCGCTTTGCTTTTCAAAAAGCTCGGTTACGCCGTCAATCCCGACCCGTTCGAGCTGCGCGAGGACATAGTGCAGATAATCTCGCTGAACACTCCCGAAAAGCTCATCGCTTTCTGCCAAGGCATACAGTCGGGCTCTCCCGTCGATTCGTTTGCGCTCCCCATCCCCGACGAAATGCCGGGCTATGAGGACAAGGTCATAATGGCGTCGGGCTCGTTCACGCAGGGCTCGTCCATCGAGCTTTCCGCCGACGCGCCGCTCCGCGCCCCGTATGACGTTTATCTGCAGGGCGGGCTCACTTATGAAAGCGGACGTTACGGCGTCCTCAAGGCGGCTGAGCACGTTCTGAACGCCAAATAGAGGATATTTATATGAATCTCAGACTTGAAAAACTCACTTACGAAAACAAAGACAAAATAATCGACCTTCTCGACGAATGGAGAAGCTACAACGAAAATAACCCGAATGCCAACCATTCGCCGTGGGCGATATTCAAAAACGACCACAAGGATATCGACTATTATATAGCCAACCTCGAAACAAAAGAAGGCTCCGACCGATGGGTCCCGGATTCGGTCTTCTTTTGCCGCGACGTTGACCGTGACATCTTCGTGGGAGCGGTGAACATCCGCCATCGCCTCAACGATTCGCTCTCCGTCACCGGAGGCCATATCGGCGACGGCATAAGACCGAGCGAAAGACGCAAGGGCTACGGCACCCAAATGCTCGCCCTCGCTCTCGACGAATGCAGAAAGCTCGGCATCAAAAGGGTGCTGATGACCTGCGACAAAGACAACGTCGGCTCGGCAAAAGCCATAAAGAACAACGGCGGCGTCAAGGAAAACGAAGTCATTGAAGACGGCGTCGTTGAAGAAAGATACTGGATAGAGTTATAAAAAGAAAAACCGGGATATGCAAAAAGCATTTCCCGGATTTTTTTGCCCAAAATATCAATGCCTTGTTGATATTTAAACAGAAATTGATAATTGTATGGATGAATGTGTCGCTTTTGCAAGAGAGTGTCTTGCGGAATTTCCCGACGACAAAAAGCTGACGTACGCGCTTGCTGACGTTCTTTTCAACGCGGGGTACGTTCGGTACCACGAGCATCATCTGACCGACAAAGACGGATATGACGTTTATGACGTTATCCGTCATCGCGGATACAGCGAATGGCAGGAAGCGATCAAACTGTACGAAAGAATTCTCCCCGCTCTCGAACCGGGAGAAATGTGGAAATAATAAGAAATGCGATAGGCCTTTTTGAACTCGTTATGCCCGACGGCAATTTCGGCATTTATAACGCCAAGCTTGCTTCCATAAATCTGTTTTTATCTGAACAGCTTTGGGATGCCGGAGAACACGATGAAGCGTTCAAGGCGTTGGACAAAGCGCTCGAACACGCAAAGAAAAACGAAGCCGCCCGCTCATCAAGCGGACTATACTACACTTCCCCTGCCGTGAAGCTCGCCAGAATCGAGGTTAAAGAGTTTACGGAAGCCGGAATCGCTGCCGACCTCCCCAACGATTGGCCTTGGTGGTCAGTCAATGGGATCGACAAAATCAAATCAGAAATTCAATCCGATCCGCGTTGGAATGATTGGGTAAAACGCACCCAAAGCTGATCATTCTTTCCTCAGCGAAACGCTTATATCCTTCATATCCATAAAATGGTTCGAAAGGCGGAGCTCCCTGCCGTTATCCATTTTGAAATAGTTAGTATACCCCACGGTTTCGACATAGGTGCCGTTTTCCGTTCTGCCGTCGCTGAAACGGATGGTCACCTTTTCACCTCCCGAAAGTATGAGGCTGCCCACGAGTGCGTTCATGCAAATACCCCCTTAATAACTCAAAAAACGCAGGAATAAACCTGCGTTTTTTTGATTCATCTGATACGAAAAACGAAACTTATTTAGCCTTTTTGTCGGCTTTCTTGTCGTCTTTCTTTTCTTCTTTCTTATAGAGCTTTTCAGCGTCTACGAGAGTGATGAGAGCCATTTCGGCGCCATCACCACGACGGGGACCAAGCTTGTAAACCGCGGTGTAGCCGCCGTTTCTTTCAGCATAGTAAGGTCCGATTTTATCAAAGAGCTTATAAACAACTTCTTCCTTCTTGAGGAACGCAAGAACACGTCTCTTGGAAGCAAGGGTGTTGTCTTTACCGATAGTGATTATTTTCTCGGCAAGAGCGCTGACTTCTTTGGCACGGGTGACCGTAGTTTCGAGCTTGCCGTTCTCGAGAAGATATGTGACCATACCTTTGAGCATCGACATTCTGTGCTCGGTGGCTCTGCCTAATTTTCTTGTTCCGGGCATTTGAGTTTGCCTCCTTCTCTAAATTTTGCGTTAATCGTCTGATTTCTTCAGAGCGAGTCCCAGAGACTGAAGCTTCTGGATGACTTCTTCCAAAGATTTCTTGCCGAGGTTTCTGACCTTTATCATATCTTCCTCGGTACGGTTGATAAGATCTTCGACGGTGTCGATTCCTGCGCGTTTGAGGCAGTTGAAGGAACGGACGGACATATCGAGTTCTTCGATAGTCATATCAAGGACTTTCTCCTTGACTGCTTCCTTGCTTTCGACAAGGATCTCGGTGTCCTTGGTGCCTTCGGAAAGTTCAACGAAGAGGGAAAGATGCTCGCTGAGTATCTTCGCGGAAAGAGAAACCGCTTCCTTTGCGTTGATAACACCGTTGGTGGTAAGTTCAAGAGTGAGCTTATCGTAGTCAGTTATATTGCCTACACGAGTGTTCTGAACCGTGAAATTGCAGTTCTTTACAGGCGTATAGATAGAATCGGTGTAGATGGTTCCGATGACCGGATTGCCGTTCTGCTTGTTCTTTTCGGAAGAAACGTATCCTCTGCCGTGATCGAAAGTGATCTCCATGTAGAAGGAAGCGTCGTCTTCGAGAGTGCAGATGTGAAGATCGGGATTGAGTATCTCGATATCGCTGTCGCAAACGATGTTGCCGGCGGTGATATCAGTGCAGCCCGCTTCTTTGATGTATACGGTCTTGGGACCGCTGCAGTAAAGCTGTGCAACGATTCTCTTGATGTTGAGGACGATTTCGGTAACGTCTTCTTTAACGCCTTTTACGGTAGACAGTTCGTGAAGAACGCCGTCGATCTTTATGCTTGTTGCAGCCACACCGGGCAACGAACTGAGAAGCACTCTTCTGAGAGAGTTACCAAGTGTAATACCATAACCACGTTCAAGGGGTTCGATAACAAAAGTGCCGTGTTTTCCATCTTCGCTTACTTCTGCGGTAGTAATGCTCGGTCTTTCGATTTCGATCATAGATAAAAACCTCCTTAATGGTTTCTATTATTTGGAATACAACTCCACGATGTAGTGTTCCTCGAACGGGAAATCCACATCTTCTCTCTTAGGTAATGCTGCTACAGTCGCGACTGCGTTTTCTTTGTCTACGCTGAGCCATGCGGGAATGGTCTTCCCGTTGATATTTTCGACAAGCGATTTAATCTTTTCGGATTTGCGGCTTGCTTCGCAAACGGTGATAACGTCGTTGAGTTTAACGATGTAGGAAGGAATATCGACCTTTTTGCCGTTTACGGTGAAGTGACCGTGACGAACGAGCTGGCGTGCTTCCTTGCGGCTTTCAGCCATGCCCATACGGAAAACTACGTTGTCAAGTCTGCGTTCAATGAGGGTGAGCAGGTTTTCACCGGTCTGACCTTCTTTGTTGTCGGCTTTTACAAAGTAGTTCTTAAACTGCTTCTCTAAAATACCATAGTATCTCTTTGCTTTCTGCTTTTCACGGAGCTGGAGACCGTATTCCTTGGGTCTTCTTCTGCCCGAGTTGGCACCGTGCTGGCCGGGAGCTTTCTGACGTCTGTCGAAAGAGCACTTATCGGAAAAGCATCTGTCGCCTTTGAGCATCAGTTTGACGCCTTCTTTGCGGCAAAGTCTGCAAGCGGGTCCTGTATATCTTGCCATTGTAAACCTCCAAATTATTGTAACTTAAACACGTCTTCTCTTGGGCGGTCTGCAGCCGTTGTGAGGGATCGGTGTTACGTCTTTGATAGAAGTGATCTCAAGTCCTGCGACCTGAAGAGCTCTGATGGCAGCTTCTCTTCCCTGTCCGGGTCCTTTTACGTACACTTCAACTGTCTTGAGGCCGTGTTCCATTGCTGCTTTTGCCGCGGTTTCCGCTGCGCTCTGAGCTGCAAAAGGAGTGGATTTACGGGAGCCTCTGAAATTGAGTCCGCCGGCCGATGCCCACGAAATGGCGTTGCCCTGAGTATCGGTGATGGTTACTATTGTGTTATTGAAGCTGGAACGAATATGTGCGGCACCGCTGGCAATATTCTTGCGTTCACGACGCTTTTTCGTAACAACTTTTTTCTGCTGTTTTGCCATGTGTGGTATTATCCTCCTTACTTCTTCTTGTTAGCGATCGTCTTGACAGGGCCTTTTCTGGTTCTCGCGTTAGTCTTGGTTCTCTGTCCTCTTACGGGGAGACCCTTTCTGTGACGTACGCCGCGATAGCAGTCGATTTCGACCATGCGTTTGATATTGAGTGCAACGTCTCTTCTGAGGTCACCTTCAACGATGTAGTCGTTTTCGATAACTTCACGGAGTTTTGCAATATCGTCTTCGGTAAGATCTTTAACACGAGTATCGGGATTGATACCGGTCTTTGCGAGGATTTCGTTGGAACGGCTTCTGCCTATACCGTAGATATAAGTGAGTCCGATTTCAACACGTTTTGCGTTAGGAATGTCAACGCCGGAAATACGAGCCATTGTTACACCTCTCTCCTATCCTTGTTTCTGCTTGTGTTTGGGATTTTCGCATATAACCATTACTTTGCCTTTGCGCTTAATGATTTTACACTTTTCACAAATCTTCTTTACAGAAGGCTTTACTTTCATAAATGATACCTCCGAATCGAAATATTTTATTTCGCTCTGTACGTTATCCTTCCCTGAGTCAGATCGTAGATCGAAACCTCGACCGTGACCTTGTCACCGGGCAGGATCCTTATATAATGCATACGCATTTTTCCTGAAATGTGAGCAGTCACCATATGTCCGTTGCTGAGCTTGACTTTGAACACGGTATTGGGCAATACCTCCGTGACTACACCTTCAAATTCAATGACGTCTTCCTTAGCCAGAATTATTCCTCCTTAAGAATATTATCAGAACAGTTTGTTTCGGCGTTTTCTTTGCGGTACGCGGCAAGCGCTTTTCTGAGCCCTCCGTCGGTAACGCTTCGGATATCGGTCAATCCGCTGTCGCGGATCGCTTTTATATGCTTTATCTTTTTCTTCTTCGGCGAACCCACTCTGCGCTTTTTTCCGTCGGCGCAGTAAACGTACCCGCCTTCTTCGCGCAGCACTATGAATTCGCGTCCCTTGTCGTTCCCTGCGACGGAAACGATTATCTTTCCTGAAAAATCAAACATATCGCCTTTTCAGTCGGGTACAGTCGTGATCTCGGGGCCGTTCGCGGTGATCGCGACGGTGTTCTCGTAGTGAGCCGAAAGCTTACCGTCAAGAGTTACGACCGTCCAGCCGTCACTCAGGGATTTGACCTTCCACGTCCCCACGTTGACCATGGGCTCGATGGCAAGCGTCATACCCTCGCGGAGCAGCAGACCGTGGCCTGCCCTTCCGTAGTTCGGTACGCTCGGATCCTCGTGCATTTCTCTGCCGATGCCGTGACCGACGTAGTCTCTCACGACGGAAAAGCCGTTTTTGACGACCCAATCCTCAATGGCAAAGCCGATATCACCGATCCTGTTACCCGGGCAGGCTTTTTCGATTCCTCTGAAAAAGCTTTCCTTAGTAACGTCAATAAGCTTCTGCGCTTCTTCGCTTATTTCGCCTACGGCGTAAGTTCCGGCGCAGTCGCCCTGGTACCCTTTATAGATGGCACCAACGTCAATTTTTACGATGTCTCCGTTTTTGAGCTCGCGATTCGACGGAATACCGTGGATCACCTGTTCGTTGACGGAAACGCAGGCTGACGCAGGGAAACCGCCGTAGCCGAGGAACGACGGGATGGCCCCGTGGGAAGTGATGACTTCGCGGATCTTTTTGTCGATCTGCTTGGTCGTTACGCCTTCCTTTACCATTGCCGCGGCTTCGGCCCTTGCAAGAGCCGTGATCCTTCCGGCATCACGCATTCTTGCAAGCTCCTCTGCTGATTTGATCGTAATCATTCTATACCGAGCGCCTTGAATACCAGACGCGTGGTATCTTTGACATCATTCTGACCTGCTACTGTTCTGACAAGTCCCTTCTTCTCATAGAAGTCTTTAAGGGGCTCTGTCTGGCTGTGGTACGTGTCAAGACGGCTTTTTACGACTTCGGGATCATCGTCCTTACGGGTAACAAGCTCGCCGCCGCATTTGTCGCAATGGACATTGTCTTTGGTCGGGTTGAAGATGAGGTGATAAGAAGCACCGCATTCACCGCAAAGACGGCGGTTGGAAAGTCTGTTGATGATGACGTCGTCGGTAACTTCGATCGAAAGGACTGCGTCGATCTTTACGCCCATTGCGTCGAGAGCTTCCGCCTGGGGTATCGTTCTGGGGAAACCGTCAAGAATGTAGCCGTTTTCACAGTCTTTTTCGGCAAGGCGTTCCTTGATGATAGCGGTAACGATATCGTCGGAAACGAGTTTGCCGGCTTCGATGAAGGATTTGGCTTTGAGTCCTGTGGGAGTGCCGTTCTTCATTGCTTCTCTGAGGACCGCGCCGGTGGAAATCGTGGGAATATTGAGTTTTTCGCAGATAAAGTCTGCCTGCGTGCCTTTGCCGGCACCCGGAGGGCCGAAAAGAATTATATTCATACAGACACCTTCTTATTCAAGGAAACCCTTGTAGTTACGCATAGTGATCTGAGCTTCGAGCGAGCGTGTGGTCTCGAGTGCGACACCGATAACGATGAGGAGGGACGTACCGCCGAATCCGCCGCCGAGAATGGTGGAAAGAACGTTGAATGCGACAACGCCATCGAACCACTGGTGAAGCATGAAGAGCAGCAGCGGGAAGATCGCGATGATCGAAAGGAAGATCGCGCCCATGAATACTACTCTGCCGAGTATCTTCTTGATGTATTCAGCAGTAGCTCTGCCGGGACGGTGACCGAGGATGGTGCCGCCGTTCTTCTGAAGGTTCGAAGCAACCTCCATGGGGTTGAAGGAGATCGAAGAATAGAAGTAAGCGAAAGCTATGATGAGTACGAAGTACACTATTGCGTAGAAAGGATACGGAGAATTCTGAGAGAACCAGGTGGTCACGCCGTCTTTCCAGGAAAGGAAGATGAGCGAAAGGGTGGCGGGGATCATTACGATCGACTGAGCGAAGATGATAGGCATAACGCCGTTCATGTTGAGCTTAAGGGGAAGGAACGTATTGTTGCCGCCGTAAACTCTTCTGCCGACCTGTCTCTTTGCGTACTGAACGGGGAGTCTTCTTTCTGCTTCGGTAACGTAGATAACGAACCAGATGATCGCTGCCATAAGAGCGATCGCAACGAGAGTCCAGACGAAGTACCAGATGGAACCGTTGTCAGTAAACGCATATTTGGTGAAGTCAACGATGTAACCGAGGATTCTCGGAGTGCTGGAAAGGATGTTGACGAAGAGGATCATGGAGATACCGTTGCCGATACCCTTTTCATCGATTCTTTCGCCCATCCACATAACAATGCAGGCGCCCGCGGTAAGAGCAGCCACAACGACTACTGCCGCGAACCAGTCGGCTACGTCATAGTTGAATACGTTGACGTACTGGTTGGCGCCGGTCTGAACGGACTTGAGCATACGGAAGTAACCGAATGCGAGGATGACAGCGAGACCTACGGTGAGGTATCTGGTGATGTTCTGCATCTTCTGCTGTCCGTCGGGAGTTTCCTGCATTTCTTTGAGCTTGGGGAACGCAACGGTAAGAAGCTGGATAACGATGGACGCCGTGATGTACGGAGAGATCGAAAGAGCAAACAAAGTACCGTTGGAAAGAGCGGAACCGGAAAGGAGATTCAGGTAGCCGACGATGGAAACGTCGTCGCCGAAGCATTCGGCAAGCTTTGCGCTGTCAACGAAGGGTACGGGGATCTGAGAACCGATTCTGAAAATCGCGAGGATTATGATGGTGTATATGAGTTTTTTTCTGATGTCTTGAACTTTCCAAGCGTTCTTTAACGTCTCAAACATCATACCACCTCGGCTGTTCCGCCCACTGCTTCAATTTTCTCTTTAGCAGCCTGGGAGAACACGGCTGCCTTAACTGTAAGCTTTTTGGTAAGTTCGCCGTTACCGAGAACCTTGAGACCGCTGAGTTCCTTACGGATTACGCCGGTATTAAGGAGAACTTCGATATCGACAACCTCGCCGTCTTCAAAGAAATTGTTGAGTGTTGCAAGGTTTACGATGGCGTATTCCTTGGCAAAATGATTCGTGAAACCTCTCTTGGGGAGTTTTCTGTATATGGGGAGCTGGCCGCCTTCAAAACCGGGTCTTACACCGCCGCCGGAGCGAGCGTTCTGACCTTTGTGACCACGTCCGCCGGTTTTTCCGTTACCGCTGCCGGGGCCTCTGCCTTTTCTGTAATTGGCTTTGGTGCTGCCGGGAGCCGGAGAAAGCTCATGAAGCTTCATAATAATTTCCTCCTTATGGATCATTTGACTTCATCAACGGTGATGAGGTGGGATATTACGTTGATCTTGCCTTCAACTGTTATATCCTTTTCAACGATTTTGGAATCGCCGATCTTGGTAAGGCCAAGGGATTTAGCAGTGAGGATCTGTTTTTCGGGGCGAGCGATAAGGCTCTTAACGAGAGTGATCTTGACTTGCATTGTGATTACCCTCCTTAACCTTTGACTGCATCAACGGAGATGCCGCGTGCCAGAGCAACCTCTTCAACGGTGCGGAGACCCTTGAGAGCTTCAAAGGTAGCCTTTACGACATTGATAGGATTGTTGGAACGAAGGGATTTACCGCGGATGTTGGTGATGCCCACGGATTCGAGAACGGCACGCATAGTACCGCCTGCGATGATACCGGTACCGGGGGCAGCCGGTTTGAGAAGAACGCGGCCGGAGCCGTATTCACCGATGATCTCGTGAGGGATCGTGGTATCTTTGAGAGAAACGGTGATGATGTTTCTCTTTGCTGCTTCGAGAGCCTTTCTGATGGCTTCGGGAACTTCGGCAGCTTTGCCGAGTCCGTAACCAACGTGACCGTTGCCGTCACCGACAACTATAAGAGCGGAGAAACGTGCGATACGTCCGCCTTTAACGGTCTTGGATACTCTCTTGGTAGTAACAAGTGTTTCTTTGAGTTCAACTTCGGAAAAATCGAATTTAGTGTTAGCCATGATTCCCTCCTACTAAAACTTGAGTCCGGCTTCACGTGCGCCGTTAGCGAGTTCCATTACGCGTCCGTGATAGAGGTAGCCGCCTCTGTCGAATACGACGTCGGTGATTCCCTTTTCGAGAGCGCGTTTAGCAAGAAGTTCACCGACCTGCTTCGCAGCTTCTTTGTTTCCGCCGTTGGCGAAATCTTTTTCATAGCTGGAAGCGGAAACGAGGGTGTTTCCTACCGTATCATCGATTATCTGAGCGGAAATGTTATCGTTGGAGCGATATACGCAGAGTCTGGGTCTTTCGGCGGTGCCGACGATCTTGAATCTGACTCTCTTATGTCTCTTGAGACGTTTTACATTGCTGTCTTCTCTTGTAACCATTGATCATTTCACTCCTTCCGATTATTTACCGGCCTTACCGGTCTTGCGTCTGATGACTTCGTCAGCATACTTGACGCCTTTTCCGA
Source organism: Eubacteriales bacterium (assembly GCA_045600105.1). Taxonomy (GTDB): domain Bacteria; phylum Bacillota; class Clostridia; order Oscillospirales; family CAG-382; genus UBA1206. Next base: position 12,213 of record JAZRXG010000018.1, on the reverse strand, counting down.
GGTAAGGTTCAGGCGGGCGTTTTGCTCTGATTTCAGCTGCGAGCTGACCGACCTGCTGTTTGTCGATACCGCGGACTATGACTTTATCGGACTGAGGAACGTCGAAAGTGATTCCGGCAGGTTCTTCGAATACGATGTTGTGGGAATAGCCGAGGTTGAGAACGAGCTTTTTGCCCTCTTTAACGGCCTTGTAACCAACGCCGTTGATGTTGAGTTCTTTGGTGTACTCGGTGTTGACGCCGGTAACCATGTTGTTGAGAAGAGATCTGGTAAGTCCGTGAAGGGCTTTGGTCTCTTTCTCGTCATCGGGACGTTTGATCTCGATAACGTTGCCGTTGATCTCGATGTTCATAAGGGGGCAGAGGTTCTTTTTGAGTTCGCCTTTGGGTCCCTTTACGGTAACGAAGTTGTTTTCTGCAACGTTAACGGTAACGCCTGCGGGGATGGTGATGTGCATTCTGCCTATTCTTGACATTGCTTTATCCCCCTTACCACACGAAGGCGAGAACTTCGCCGCCGATGTTTTCTTTTCTTGCCTTCTTGTCGGTCATGATGCCCTTGGAGGTGGAGATGATAGCCACGCCGAGGCCGTTTCTGACTCTGGGAAGGTCTTCACAAGCTGCGTAAATACGGAGACCGGGTTTGGAAACTCTCTTGATCCCCTGGAGGATACGGGTCTTGTTTTCGCCGTACTTAAGAGTAACGGTGATGACGCCCTGCTTGTTTTCGGTTTCTTTGGTTTCGAAAGATTTGATAAAGCCTTCGTCGAGAAGTATCTGAGCGATGGCGAGCTTCATATTGGAAGCAGGGATATCAACGCTTTCGTGTTTTGCGGAGTTGGCATTTCTGATTCTTGTGAGCATATCTGCTACAACGTCTGTGACCTGCATTTATGTTTCCTCCTTACCAACTTGCTTTTTTAACACCGGGGATCTGTCCGGCGTAGGAAAGATTTCTGAAGCAAATACGGCAGATACCGTATTTTCTGAGATAAGCGTGGGGTCTGCCGCAGATTTTGCATCTGTTGTAAGCTCTGGTAGAGAACTTAGCAGGCCTTTGCTGTTTCAATTTCATTGATGTTTTTGCCATTCTAATTCCCTCCTATTACTTAGAAAACGGTGCGCCGAGGAGCTTGAGGAGTTCTCTTGCTTCTTCATCGGTCTTTGCGGTAGTAACGACACAGATATCCATGCCTCTGATCTTATCGACTTTGTCGTATTCGATCTCGGGGAATATGAGCTGCTCTTTGAGACCAACGGCGTAGTTGCCGCGTCCGTCGAAGCTGTTGGGGTTGATACCCTTGAAGTCTCTTACTCTGGGAAGAGCGATGTTGAAGAATTTGTAAAGGAATTCATACATCTTGTTTCCGCGGAGAGTGACTTTGACGCCGATCTTGTTGCCGGCACGGAGTTTGAAGTTTGCAACGGACTTTCTGGCGGAAGTGATGACGCCCTTCTGTCCGGTGATGAGCGCGAGATCGCCGAGGATGCTGTCGAGGACCTTGGGGTTCTCTTTAGCTTCGCTGCAGCCGACGTTGATGACGACTTTTTCGAGCTTCGGGATCTGCATTACGTTCTTATATTCGAACTTTTTCATAAGAGCGGGAGCTACGTCGCTGATGTAAAAATCTTTCAATACAGACATGATATAACTCCTCCCTTAAAGCGTTTCGCCGCATTTGGCGCAGGTTCTGACCTTTTCGCCGTTAGCGCTGGTAACGATGTGGATTCTTCTGCCCTTCTGGCATTTCGGGCAATAGAGCATGACCTTGGAAGCGTAGATAGCGCCTTCGGTCTTGACTATGCCGCCGGTCTCGCCCTGTCTGCGGGCTTTGACGTGTTTGGATACGACGTGAGCACCTTCGACGATGCACTTGCCTTCTTTGGGAGAAACGCCAAGCACTTTGCCTATAAGGGGTTCTTTGCCGTTAGCTCCGGCGCCGCTGATGACAACGACGGTATCGCCGGTCTTTATTTGCATTTTACTCATTTCAATACCCTCCTCAGACAACTTCGGGAGCCAGGGAAAGGATCTTCATGTAATCCTTGTCGCGGAGTTCTCTTGCGACCGGCCCAAAAATACGGGTTCCTCTGGGGTTGTTGTCTTCTTTGATAAGCACTGCTGCGTTTTCGTCGAATCTGACGTAAGAGCCGTCAGCTCTGCGCTGAGGTGCTACCGTTCTGACGATGACTGCCTTAACGACTTCGCCTTTTTTGACTGCGCCGCCGGGGATGGCTTTTTTGACCGAGCAGACGACCACGTCGCCGATGCCGGCATATCTTCTGCCTGTGCCGCCGAGAACGCGGATGCACATCAGTTCTTTTGCGCCGGTGTTATCGGCGACTTTCATAAATGACTGTTGCTGTATCATGTTGTCCTCCCGGCTTATTTAGCCTTTTCTATGATTTTCACGAGTCTCCAGCGTTTGTCTTTGGAAAGGGGACGAGTTTCCATGATCTCTACTCTGTCGCCGATGCCGCATTCGTTGTTTTCATCGTGAACCTTGAATTTGACGGTACGTCTGACGATCTTTCCGTAAAGGGGATGCTTGACGGCATCTTCGATCGCTACGACGCAGGTCTTGTCCATTTTATCGCTGACAACTTTGCCAACTCTTACTTTTCTGAGGTTTCTTTTAAGTTCTTCCATTTTCGCCGACTCCTTTCACTCACGCGTTTTCCTTGAGTTCTTTTTCGCGAAGAACAGTAAGGATACGGGCGATAGTCTTCTTGGTCTCAACGAGCTTCATGGGATTGTCGAGCTGGTTGATGGAATGCTGGAAACGAAGGTTGAAGAGCTCTTCCTTCTGTTCCTTGAGAGCCTTGGAGAGTTCGGAAGATGACATAGCTCTGATTTCGTTGATATTCATTATTCCTTACCTCCTTAGTCTTCAAGTTCGGCCTTGGTTACGAACTTTGTTTTGATGGGGAGCTTGTGTCCCGCAAGACGCATAGCTTCGCGTGCCTGTTCCTCGGGAATGCCGTCCATTTCGAAGAGCACTCTGCCGGGTTTGACGACTGCTACCCAGTATTCGGGCGAGCCTTTACCGGAACCCATTCGGGTTTCAGCGGGCTTTTCAGTCACGGGCTTATCGGGGAATATTTTGATCCAGACGTTACCGCCTCTCTTGATGTAACGGGTCATGGCTACACGGGCTGCTTCGATCTGGTTGCTGGTGATCCAGGAAGGTTCGAGGGCTACGATACCGTAGGAACCGTTGGAGATCTTGTTGCCTCTGAGGGCCTTTCCTTTAAGACGGCCTCTCTGAACACGTCTGAACTTTACTCTTTTAGGCATTAACATGATTATCTACCTCCTTCAGCGGTGGCAGGACGTTTAACCTCGGGAAGAACCTCGCCCTTGTAGATCCAGACTTTGATGCCGATTCTGCCGTAAGTAGTAGCTGCTTCGGCGAAACCGTAGTCGATGTCTGCTCTGAGGGTCTGAAGAGGAATGGTTCCTTCATGGTAATGTTCGGTCCTTGCGATTTCAGCACCGGCAAGACGTCCGCTGAGCATAACCTTGATGCCCTTCGCGTTGAGCTTGATGGCTTTGGCGATGGACTGTTTCATTGCGCGGCGGAAGGAAATTCTCTTTTCGAGCTGGGCTGCGATGTTTTCGGCAACGAGCTGAGCGTTGAGATCGGGCTGTTTGATTTCGATGACGTTGATGGTGCAGGGGTGACCCGTGAACTTTTCTACGTCAGCTTTGAGCTTTTCGATCTCGGCGCCGCCGCGTCCGATTATGATACCGGGCTTCGCGGTGTGGATGATAACGTGAATCTTTTCACCGTTGCGTTCAATTTCGATAGTGGGAACGCCTGCCTGGAAAAGTTTGTTTTTAAGGTATTTTCTAAGCTTGTAATCTGCAACGAGGGTGTCGCCGAACTTTTCGTCACCGACGAACCAGCGGCTGTCCCAGTCTTTGATCACGCCTACACGCAAACCGTGAGGATGTACTTTCTGTCCCATAATTAACCTCCTTAGTCCCTTTCCTTAAGAACAATGGTGATGTGCGAAGTACGCTTGATGATGCGGTTCGCGCTTCCCTTTGCTCTGGGCATCGTACGCTTCATATATTTAAGCATGCCGGGGGTTGCGAAGCATTCTGCGACGTAAAGCTTATCAACATCCATCTGATGGTTGAATTCGGCATTCGCTACGGCGGAAGCAAGCAGCTTTCCGACGCTTTCACAAGCGATCTTATTGGTGGTCTTCAGTATTGCGGCAGCTTCCGCAATGTTTTTGTTTCTGATAAGGTCAAGAACGATCTTTACCTTTCTCGGGGTCATGCGCAACTGTCTGAGATGCGCTTTTGCAACCTTCTGTTCCACTTTTAGTGCCTCCTTTCAGCCTTCATCAGTTACCGTTATTGGAAGTCTTGGAGCCGGCGTGGCCTTTGAAAGTTCTGGTGGGAGCGAACTCACCGAGCTTATGGCCTACCATGTCTTCGACTACGTAGACGGGAACGTGTTTTTTGCCGTCGTGAACGGCGATGGTGTGACCGACGAATTCGGGGAAGATGGTGGAAGAGCGGGACCAGGTTTTGATGACTCTCTTTTCACCTGCTTTATTCATAGCGCAAATTCTGTCGTAAAGTTTCTTTTCAACAAACGGGCCTTTTTTAATACTTCTGCTCATATCAAATCCTCCTTACCGACTTATTTGTCATTTCTGCGCTTGACAATGAACTTGTCGGTGCGAGCTTTCTTATTTCTGGTCTTGTAACCGAGAGCAGGTTTGCCCCAAGGAGTAACAGGACCGGGTCTGCCAACGGGAGATTTGCCTTCGCCGCCGCCGTGAGGATGGTCGCAGGGGTTCATGACGGAACCGCGGACGGTAGGTCTTATGCCGAGATGACGGGTCTTGCCGGCTTTGCCGAGCTTGACGTTTTCGTGCTCGAGGTTGCCGACCTGACCGATGGTCGCACGGCAGTTGAGGGGAACGAGTCTGACTTCGCCGGAGGGAAGACGGACCTGAGCCACGCCGTTTTCTTTAGCCATAAGCTGAGCGGCAGCGCCTGCGGAGCGGGCGATCTGAGCGCCTCTGCCGGGATAAAGCTCGATGGAGTGGATGATGGTGCCTTCGGGGATCCTTGCGATGGGAAGAACGTTGCCGACCTTGATATCGGCGTCTTCGCCGGTGTGGATAACGTCGCCGACCTTGAGACCGTTGGGAGCGAGGATGTAGCTCTTCTTGCCGTCGTTGTTTTCAACGAGTGCGATGTAAGCGGTACGGTTGGGATCGTATTCGATAGCGGTGACTTTGTTTTCACCGATCTCATTGCGTTTGAAATCAATGATTCTGTACTTGATTCTGTTTCCGCCGCCGTGATGTCTGACGGTGATGCGTCCGGTGTTGTTGCGGCCGGCGTGCTTCTTAAGAACGGAAACGAGGCTCTTTTCCGGAGTTTTCTTGGTGACTTCTTCGAACGAAGGAGTGACCATGTTTCTTCTCGACGGAGTTGTAGGTTTATATGTCTTGTTTGCCATCTTTCAAACTCCTTCCGAATTACATAAGGCTGTCGAAGAACGGAATGGTCTTGGAATCGGCGCTGACCTTAACGATGGCTTTTTTCCATTCGCTGGTCTTGCCTTCGACGTATCCGACTCTTCTGGGCTTGGATTTCATATTGATAACGGTAACTTTTTCTACCTTTACTTCAAAGATCTCTTCGACCGCTTTTGCGATTTCGATCTTGTTGGAATCGGAAGCAACGCGGAAAGTATATTTCTTTTCCTGAAGATCTGCGATGGAAGCTTCGGTGATGACGGGTGCTATGATGATGTCATGTGCAGTTTTCATTATGCATATACCTCCTCGATCTTCTGAACGGCTTCCTTGGTGATGACGAGATTGCTGTAGTTAACAAGGTCGTATACGTTGACGGTGTTATACTGAGCGGTCATAACCGCGGGAATGTTGTTTGCGGAGCCGATGACGATGTCGTCGACCTTGTCAAGAACGATAACGGTCTTGCCTTCAGCCTTGACAGCCTTAAGGAATTCCACCATTGCTTTGGTCTTGTATGCGTCAAGCGCGATATTGTCAACGACAATCAGTTCGCCCGAAGCGACCTTAGCGGAAAGAGCGGAAAGCATTGCGGCTCTCTTGACCTTCTTGTTAACGGACATCTTGTAGGTTCTGGGTTTGGGGCCGAGGGCGATACCGCCGTGGGTCCACTGAGGAGAACGGATGGAGCCCTGTCTGGCTCTGCCGGTACCCTTCTGTCTCCAGGGTTTTCTGCCGCCGCCGGAAACTTCGCTTCTGGTGAGGGTGGACTGAGTGCCCTGTCTCTGGTTTGCGAGATAAGCTTTGACTACTGCATGAACCGCGTAATCGTTGATCTCCGTTCCGAAAACCTTTTCATTGAGTTCCATGGAACCGACGACTTCGCCTTTCATATTGAATACGTTTACGTTAGGCATTACTGTTTCCTCCTCCCCGATTATTTAACGGTGCTGCGTACGAACACGATGCCGCCGCGGGAACCGGGAACCGCGCCTTTAACGGCGATGAGGTTTCTTTCCGCATCGACTTTGACTACCTCGAGATTGAGGATGGTCACCTGTTCGTTACCGTACTGACCGGCCATTTTCTTGTTTTTCATGATTCTGGACGGGTCGCTGTTTGCACCCATAGAGCCGGCTTGACGATGTACGGGGCCGGTGCCGTGGGTCATTCTGAGTCTGTGGCAGCCCCATCTCTTGATAACGCCGCTGAAGCCACGGCCCTTGGTGGTGCCGGTGACGTCGATCTTTTCGCCGGAAGCGAAGGTATCAGCGGTGAGGGTGTCGCCTACGTTGAGCTCGGAAGCGTTTTCGAGCTTGAATTCCTTGAGATATTTCTTGAAAGAAACGCCTGCTTTGAGGAATTCGCCTTTTTTGGGTTTGGAAAGTTTTCTTTCCTCGATGTCGGAGAAGCCGAGCTTAACGGCGTTGTAGCCATCTTTCTGAACGGTCTTCTTCTGGACGACCACGCAGGGACCTGCGTTGATCACGGTTACGGGAATCACGTTTCCCTTTTCATCAAAGATCTGCGTCATGCCGATCTTTCTGCCGATGAGTCCTTTTTTCATTTTTATAATCCTCCTTGGTTATTGGTTGGCTTTGCCAACGTGACCGATTTTTGATTAGCTATATAATAATAAGGAAATTAAAGCTCGATGCCGATCTCTACGCCTGCGGGAAGCTCGATGGACATGAGAGCTTCAACTGCTTTCTGAGAGGGCTTGATGACGTCGATGAGACGTTTGTGAGTGCGGGTCTCGAACTGTTCGCGGGAATCCTTGTACTTGTGAACCGCGCGAAGGATGGTGACGATCTCTTTGTCGGTGGGAAGAGGAATGGGGCCGGAAACGGAAGCGCCGTTTCTCTTTGCGGTCTCCACGATCTTCTCAGCGGCCTGATCGATGAGGGTGTGGTCGTAAGCTTTGAGTTTGATTCTGATTCTTTCTTTGTTTGCCATAGCTTGATAAAGCCTCCTGATAAAATATGTTTTTTGCTTTTTGGCGGCTCGGAACGTGAACATCTTCTCGGGTGTTTCGGGATGGTCCCTTAAAAAATGCCGTTCCATCGCCCGATTGTCGGACATACTCCGCCGAAGTTACCTGCGTTTCCCGCAGCAATCTCCGGTTTCTTCGCACACCAAGCTTGGGTAGTTTACCATAGGAATCCTTATTTGTCAAGGGTTTTTCTCGATTTTTTTCTCTTTTGCGCCGAATAATTGTAAACATTTTGTGAACGCGGACTTTTTTTGAAAAAATAGCGTTTTTATGGTTTACAAGCGAAAAAAACGTGCTATAATTGGATAATAAAAATCATCAAGGAGAAAAATATGGAAGTTACTTACCCGTTTTCCGGCACCTGCTCGCGCAATGTGACGTTCGAACGCGATGACGAAGGCAGGCTCCACAACATTCGTTTTTACGGCGGATGCAACGGAAACCTTCAGGGCGTCGCCGCCCTTTGTGAAGGAATGACTCCGGAGGAGGTCATCAGCCGTCTCAAGGGCATCAGATGCGGTTTCAAGCAGACGAGCTGCCCCGACCAGTTTGCGAAAGCACTCGAAAAGGAGCTTGCGAAAGATGAACAATGAATACGAAAGATGGCTCGCGTCTGACGTTATCGACGAAGCCGCAAAAGAAGAGCTTATTAATATAAAAGGAAACGAAGACGAGATAGCGTCGCGTTTCACCACTCCGATGTCGTTTGGCACCGCGGGGCTCCGCAGCGTTATGGGCGCGGGTATTTCGCGCATGAACGTATACACCGTGGCTCAGGCCACGCGCGGAGTCGCCGACCTTGTGCTGAGCGCCTCCGGCAAAGACAAAGGCGTCGCCATCGCGTATGACAGCAGATACAAGTCCCGTCTTTTTGCGCATATATCCGCACGCGTGCTTGCCGAAAACGGCATCAAGGTATATCTTTTTGAAAACATACGCCCGACTCCCGAGCTTTCGTTCGCGATCCTCCGCTTCGGCTGCATCGCAGGCATAAACGTCACCGCGTCGCACAACACCAAGGAATATAACGGCTACAAGGTCTATTGGTCCGACGGCGCCCAGCTCCCGCCCGAGCACGCCGAAAAAGTCGCCGAGGCAATGAAGAAATACGACGTGCTTTCTCCCGTTTCGGCAAACATAACTCCCTACCTCGAAAACGGAAAAATAACCTATATCGGTACCGAAACCGACGAAGCGTATCTCAAATGCGTGCTCGGCTGCCGCATCGATCCCGACGTAATCAAAAAGTACGGCGATTCGCTTGAGCTTCTCTATACTCCGCTGCACGGTACAGGCTATCTCCTCGTTCCCGAAGCGATGAGAAGAGCCGGCATCACCAATCTGCAGGTCGTTCCCCGGCAGGATATCCCCGACGGAGGCTTCCCGACCGTCAAATCGCCAAACCCCGAGAACAAAGAATGCTTCAAGCTCGCGCTTGATTTCATAAGCCAAAAAGGGCTTGCCACCAACGTCATCATCGCCACCGACCCTGACGGCGACAGACTCGGCGTTGCCGTCAAAGGGGGCGACGGCGAGTTCTCTCCCCTTTCAGGCAACCAGATAGGCGCTCTCCTCATCGACTACATAATCAAAGCCCGCAGAGCGTGCGGCAAGCTTCCCGCAAACGCCGCCGCCATCAGATCCGCCGTTTCCTCAACACTTTTCGATAAGATATGCGAAAAGAACGGTGTTGCCCCCGTCGTCGTGCTGACCGGCTTCAAATACATCGGCGAAAAAATCAAGGAATACGCCGCAAACGGAGAACACACCTTCATCTTCGGCTACGAAGAAAGTCAGGGCTTCCTTTCCGACACCTACGCGCGTGACAAGGACGGCGTCGCCGCCGCTCTGCTCATTGCGGAAGCCGCTTCATATTACAAATCCGTCGGCAAAACGCTCAGCGAAGCGCTCGACGACATTTACGCCGAATACGGGCTTCACGCCGAGAACACCATGAGCATCGCCATTTCCGGCGTGGTCCCCATGGTCGAAATGCAGAAAAAAATGGCGTCTCTCCGTGAAAAGGTCATAAGCGAGATCAACGGATGTGCCGTCACCGTCAAAGGCGACTGCGCGGTCTGCAAAGAATACGACCTCGTAAACGGAGGCGAAAAGCCCACGGGACTTCCCGAAGCCGATATGCTTTACTACAAAACCACGGACGGCACCACGGTCGTCATCCGTCCTTCGGGCACCGAACCCAAGGTCAAAGCGTATATACTCGTAAGCGGCAAAGACAAGACCGGAACCGACGCAAAGATCGACGCAATAAAATCACAGATAACCGAACTTTTCAAATAATAATAAAAAGGAAGGATTCACTTATGAACACCGTAAAAATCGAACATCCAAACACTCTTATGGTCGCGCACAGAGGTGTCTCCGGTCTCGAGCTCGAAAACACCAACGCCGCTTTCATTGCCGCGGGCAACAGAAGCTATTTCGGCATTGAAACAGACGTCAGACGTACATCCGACGGCAAGTACATCCTGCTCCACGACAACGATACCGAACGTGTGGGCATCGACAAGCTCTTCCCCGAACAGACCACTTTTGAAACTCTCCGCGCTCTCAACCTCCGCGACAAGAACGGCAAACGCGGCAGAGCCGACCTCCACCTCTGCTCCCTTGAAGAATACATCGAAACCTGCATGAAATACGAAAAGAAATGCGTCCTCGAGCTCAAGGGCGGCTACACCGCTGAATGGCTCGCTGAAATGATCGGCATCATCCGCAGCATCGGCTGGCTCGAAAACGTCATCTTCATTTCCTTCTCGCTTGAAAACCTCATCAAGGTAAGAGCTCTTCTTCCCGAACAGAAGATCCAGTACCTCACCGGCGAATTCAACGAGACCATCTTCAACGCCCTCAAGCAGTACAAGCTCGACCTCGATATATGGATAAAAGGCCTTCACGAAGAAGACGTCAAGACCCTTCACGACGCAGGCATCGAAATCAACGTCTGGACTGTTGACAAAAAAGAAGACGCCGACCAACTCGTTGAATGGGGCGTTGATTACATCACTTCCAACATACTTGAATAATATCAGCTTGTAAAAACCGTGAAAAAAGCCTCGGCGTCACTCCGAGGCTTTTTCTTCTTCAACCTTCACGAACGGCATTCCGCCGATATATACCTTGCCGCCGCTTTCGATGAATTCAAGCGTCGTCACGTCTCCGCCTTCCACCGAGAAGTTTTCGATCACAATGGAATTGCCGAGGATATAATAATTTATGTTGTACTGTTCGTCGCCGAGGAGCTGCATCCCGAATCCGTCGGTCTCGAAAATATAAGCGATCCGCACGTCGTCGATCTCGCAGACGTACAAGCCGTCGATGGTGCGCGAGCCTTTCGGGGGCTCTCCGCGTCCGTCGCCGCACGAGACAAGCAGGAAAACGAGAACGAAAATCAAAGAAATAAGTTTTTTCATTTTTATCACCACATAAGATTATACGGATTTTTACGTCTTTGTCAATATCGGTTTGACAAGCGGGGGAAAATGTGTTATCATTGCGTCGGTGATTGTATGAAGGACATAACTGTGATTGCCGTCGGCAGCATAAAGGAAGATTATTTCAAAGAAGCGATAAGCGAATACGCCAAGCGCATTTCCGCCTACGCAAGGATAACCGTCAAAGAGCTGAAGGAAGAAAAGCTCGACGACGCCGAAAGCGAAGGCGAGACGTCAAAAGCGCTTGAAAAAGAGGGCAAAGCGATACTTGACGCCATCCCCAAGAACGCGTTCGTTGTGTCGCTCTGCGTGGAAGGCAAAAAGTACACGTCCGAATCATTTGCCTCGCTCATCGACCGTTCGACGCTGAACACGCCGCTCGCTTTCATCATCGGCTCAAGCCACGGGCTTTGCGACGACGTAAAAAAACGTTCCGACGCAAGGGTGTCGTTTTCGGATATGACGTTTCCCCACCGTCTTATGCGCGTGATACTGTTCGAGCAGATCTACCGCGGCCTTTCGATATTGAACAACGGAAAATATCACAAATAAAAAATGACGGCATCAACGCCGCCGCGTAAAGAAGCATTCGACACAAGCTGCCCGCCGAAAAGAAATTACGGTTTCTTCGGCGGGCAGCTTTTTTTCAATTTGGCAAAAACGGGAGCTGATGCTTAATGTCTTTTGTTATGCCAATATACTGCTGCGGGATTTTTTAGTCATTGCTTTTCTTTGAAAAACGTGACGTTTTCCAAGTTTTGATCTTATCAAGCACACCGCTGAGATATAAAACATTCAGTACAAGAATAGCCAAAACAAGTCCAAGCGCAAAATCCATAACATTCTGACATGAATGTTCAGAAATAAATCCAAATCCGCCTGTACAATCAAGAAGCATTGCAAAAAGCAATATGACGAAAGCGCCTATGGAAATATCGATCATCTTCTTTTTTAGCTTCTTTTTTTCTTCTTCGCCATATTCGGCAACCTGTTTCAAGGTATCTTTCAATTCGTCGTTCATTTTCTCGCTTTTCCTTTCACCGTTAATGATTTCCCTGATGTCAACATCGTAAAAATCCGCAATTTCCACGAGTACGCTCAGGTCTGGCATATTGTTTCCCGTCTCCCAAAGTTAAGGATATTGCGAGTATCTTTGTCTTTTGTCTTTATTTTGTGTCAATCAATCTTTCCTACAAAGCGGTAATAAATCTCAACTTCCTGCTCCCGGAAGCCCAATTCCGTCTTGACGGCATCATGC
>JAZRXG010000017.1:0-19575 GCA_045600105.1 Eubacteriales bacterium | reverse complement strand
AAAGTGATGTGATGTGTTCCACTCACGCGCCGTCGAGGCGCACATCACTCGCCACAGGCGAACATCACGCCGTAAGGTACATCACGTTCCACGCAGTGGAACACATCGTTCGCCGAGTGTCCTTAAGAGCACTCGGCGTTTCGGGGACTTTTTTCTATCGTTTTTCGGGGATCAGCCCGCGCTTTTCAAGCTCGTTCACGAGGAGCTTTTCGTTTTCCTCCGCCATTTCGCAAAGCGGCAGACGGAAGCGTTTTTCACACAGACCCATATAGTGGAGCGCCGTCTTGACGGGCACGGGGTTCGTTTCGCGGAACAGAAGCTTTTCGAGCGGCGTTAAAAGCGCCTGCGCTTCCGCCGCCCTTTCGAGGTCTCCGGCAGCGAAAGAAACGTAAAGCTTTTTCATTTCCTTCGGCACGATATTGGACGCGACCGAGATCACGCCGTCGCCTCCGAGCGAGAGGAACGGGAGCAGCAGCTCGTCGCTGCCCGAATAGAACCGCAGTTTTCCGCGGCAGAGCGACATCGCTTCGGCAAGCTTCGACACGTCGTTTGACGCTTCCTTGACCGCCTCGACACGCGGTATTTCCGCAAGCTCGGCGTATTGCTCGGGCGTGACGTTCACTCCCGTCCGCGACGGCACGTTGTAGACGATTATGGGTCTGTCGCTCGCGGATGAGATCGCTTCGTAGGTGCGGATGAGCCCTTTCGGAGTCGTTTTGTTGTAATACGGAGTCACGACCAGCAGCGCCGAAACGCCGGCACCGCAGGCGTATTCCGAAAGGAGGCACGCGGTCTTCACGTCGCTGCCGCCGGTGCCGGCGATGACGGGCACGCGATGCCTCGTCTGACGCACCGTAAAGTCGATGAGCTCCTTTTTTTCGTCCGTCGTCAGCACCGGAGATTCTCCCGTCGTGCCGCATACGACGAGTGCGTCCACTCCGTGAGTGAGTTGAAATTCGATGATTTTTGTGAGAGACGCGTAATCTATCCCGTCTTTGCGGAAAGGCGTGACCAGCGCGGTGGCGATACCCTTGAATACGGGGACGTCAGGCATAAAAAAATTACCCTTTCTTTCAAAAATGCTTGAAAAAAGCAAAAAAATATAGTATAATAATATATTCAGAGAACATTCGGCTTTTGAGCCGTGATCGCCTTGAAAACAGCCCGATGCTCAAGGCTTCACCACATTTTATTCACAAGAGGCGGACAATGTCAAACATTCCCGATCTGACGAAGCTTTCGTCGTATTTTTACGAGCTCCCGCCCGAGCTCATCGCCCAGACACCGATCGAAAAGCGCGATTCGTCGCGCCTGCTCGTGCTCGGACGTGAGAACGGAGATATAAAGCATACCGTATTCACCGACGTCCTCGACTATCTGCACGAGGGCGACGCGCTCGTCATCAACGACACCAAGGTCATTCCGGCGCGTATTTTCGCAAAGAACCCCGAGCATATCGGCGACGTCGAAACGCTGCTGCTCGAAAGAGCCGAAGGCGACGAGTGGAACTGCCTCGTCAAGCCCGGCAAAAAGGCGCGTCCCGGCGACGTGCTCGTCTATTCGGACAAGCTGAAGGGCGAGGTCCTTTCGGTCACCGACGACGGCGCGAGACGCATAAAATTCATCTATGACGGCAGCTTCCTCGAGATACTCGACGAAATCGGCAGCATGCCGCTCCCGCCGTACATACACGAAAAATTAAAAGAAAAGAACCGCTATCAGACGGTTTACGCCCGTCACGACGGCTCGGCTGCGGCGCCCACCGCGGGGCTCCATTTCACGCCGGAGCTGCTTGAAAAAATCAAAGAAAAAGGCGTGAAGATAATCCGTATATGCCTCCACGTCGGGCTCGGCACGTTCCGTCCCGTCAAGGAGGACAACATACTCGACCACAAGATGCACGTCGAGCATATCATACTCGCCAAGGAATCCGCCGACGAGATAAATTCGGTCAAAAAGAACGGCGGCAGGATCATCGCCGTCGGCACCACGTCGTGCAGACTTCTCGAGTCCTGCGCGAACGACGACGGTACCGTCACTCCCCGCGACGGCGAAACGGGAATATTCATCTATCCGTCGTATAAATTCAAGGTTATGGACGGGCTCATCACCAACTTCCACCTTCCCGAATCGACGCTCATCATGCTCGTTTCGGCGTTCGCCGGCTACGAGCACACCATGAACGCGTACAAGGAAGCCGTAAAAGAAAGATATCGCTTTTTCTCCTTCGGCGACGCGATGCTCATCGTATAATTTTCCGAATTTCGAGGTATTATGACAGACAACAAAACGCTCATTCCGGCAATAGTCATCGGCGGACAGACCGCTTCGGGCAAGTCGTCGCTTGCCGTCAGAGCGTGCCGCGCTTTCGGCGGCGAGATAATCTCGGCGGATTCGATACAGGTCTACCGCGGAATGGATATCGGCAGCGCCAAGCCGTCAAAAGAAGACCTTTCGGCGGTGAGACACCACCTTATCGACGTCCTCGATATTTCCGAGCCGTTTTCGTCTGCCGATTTCATTTCTCGCGCGTCCGACGCTCTCGGAGATATCACATCGAGAGGGAGGCTGCCGTTCGTCACCGGAGGAACGGGACTTTATTCCGAAATGCTGTTCAACTCGTTCTCGCTTGACGAAAGCAGGGGCGACCCCGAAATAAGAAAAAAGCTGACGGAAGAAGCGGCTGAACTCGGGAACGGTGAACTGTATTCGCGGCTTGAAGCCATCGATCCTGCGTCTGCCGCCAAAACGCACCCCAACAACGTCAGGCGCGTCGTGCGCTACCTCGAGATATATTACGCCACGGGGAGGACCGCGAGCGAAATGAACGAGGTGAACAACTCGGGCGAAAGGATATATTCACCGCTTTATATCTGCCTTTTTTCCGCCGACAGGGAATACATCTATTCGAGGATAAACGAAAGAGTCGATGTCATGTTCGATATGGGGCTCGAGAACGAAGTGAGAAAGCTCCGCGAA
Source organism: Eubacteriales bacterium (assembly GCA_045600105.1). Taxonomy (GTDB): domain Bacteria; phylum Bacillota; class Clostridia; order Oscillospirales; family CAG-382; genus UBA1206. The sequence goes on along the minus strand of JAZRXG010000017.1, from coordinate 16,596 downwards.
ATGGGGCTCGAGTCTTCGCCTACGGCGTCGGCAGGCATAGGATATAAGGAGTTTTTCCCGTATTTCCGCGGGGAATACGACCTTGAAACGGCAAAAGAACTCATCAAGCAGCATTCGCGCAACTACGCGAAACGCCAATATACGTATTTCAAGCGCATTTCGGGGTGTCGGCACGTCGACATAAGCGAGGGCGACCCGACCGAAAAGGTGTTTGAAATGATAAGCGAACACATAAAACGAGGGTAAAAATTTGAAAAACCATCTCAAACAGATCCTTTCCGTCATACTTGCGCTGTGCGCTCTCGCCTACGTCATATTGCAGATAAGCCTTTCGGTCGGCGATATGATAGAGGTCGAGAACGTCGTTTACGCCGAGACGCTGCGTACCGTGCCGCTGAACGCGCTGATATTCCGCGACGAGACGGTCTATACGGCGTCGAAGACCGGGAAATCCTGCGTGTTTTATTCGGACGGCGAAAAGGTGCCGAAGGGAACGAGACTGCTTTCGGTCTATCCCGACCGGTCCGACGCCGAGATACAGCAGCGGATAAACGACCTCAGCGCGAAAATATCGGTGCTCGAACGCTCCACCGTCATAAAATCGTATACCACTTCCGATTTCAACGCGCTCGACTCGTCCATCAAGGAACGCGTCGGCTCGATAATGCTGTCGGTCGCCGAGGGCAAGCTCGACATGGCGTCGCTGAACGAGGAGGAGCTGCTCGTGCTGATGAACCGCCGCTCGTCGTCGCTGACCGCGGCGGGCGGTTACGATATGCTCATCGACGAGTACAAAAAAGAAGTATCGTCGCTGCAGAGCCGATTGTCGGGCGACCACGCCAACGTCTATTCGTCAAAAGCGGGCTATTTTTACAGCAATACCGACGGATACGAAAAGATATTCACGCCAAGCAAGCTCGAAAACCTCACGCTCGACGATTACGCCGAGCTCGTTGACAAGCTTCCCGACGAGGAAGTGATGTCGTCTTCCGTCTGCAAGATCGTGTCCTCGCCGACGTGGTACATCACCGTCGAGCTCGACAAGGTCACGGCGGCAAGGTTCACCGAGGGAAAAGACAGATATTACGATTATTCGGTCATCTTCCCGTATTCCGACGGAAAGACGGTCAGAATGAAGCTGAACAAGACCGTTTCGCAGACCAATTACGACACGGTCGTGCTCGTGTTCTCGTCCGACGTCCTCATCGAGGGCTTCAACTATACGCGTTCTCAGCCCGTCGAGCTCGTCGTCGAGGAATACGCGGGTCTCAAGGTGCCCGAAACGGCGATAAGGTTCGTTGACGGAAGGACCGGCGTTTATACGCTCGACGGCACCATCGTCAGATTCAAGGAAACGACGGTCATGTATAAAGAAAAAGGCTATTGCTACTGCAAGCTCCCCGTTCCGTCCGAGATCGACCTGCAGTCGGCGACAGAGCTTTCGCTTTATGATCCGGTCATCGTGTCGGGCAAGGATATTTACGAAGGAAAGATCGTGAACTGATGAAAAACGAAGAACTCAGAAAAAATATCGAAGACATCCTCGCCGAGATAAACGGCAGGGCAACGCTGCTCGCCGCCACCAAGACGAGGGACGCCGAAACCATAAACGCCATTTACGACATGGGCGTGCACACGATAGGCGAGAACCGCGTGAACGAGCTTATGGAAAAGTATCCGTACCTCGACAAACGGTTCGACGTGCACTTCATCGGCAGGCTTCAGAGAAACAAGGCGAAGTACGTCGTGGGCAGGGTGTCGCTCATACATTCGCTCGATTCGCTCTCTCTCGCCGGTGAGATAGAGAAGCAGGCGGCGAAGAAAGGCATCGTCCAGGACTGCCTCGTGGAGATAAACCTCGGTGACGAGGAGTCGAAGGGCGGCATCCCGATAGACGAGACCGAGTCGTTTCTCGCGTCACTCGCCCCGTTTGCCCACGTCAGAGTGCGCGGATTGATGGGTGTCGTGCCGAAAAATGACGATAAAGAAAAAAATATATTATTTTTTACAAAAATAAGCCAAAAATTTATTGACATTAAAGCCCGAAATGTGGATAATAGCATTATGGGTAATGTTGTAATGGATATCCTTTCACTCGGTATGAGCGCCGACTACCGCGAAGCGCTCGACTGCGGCTCGAATCTCGTGAGGATCGGGGAAGGGATATTCGGAAAACGTGTTTATCCCGAAAATAAAAATTAAAAAAATAAAACATAAAACTTTGGAGGTATTTCAAAATGGGATTCTGGGACAGCTTACGCAGCGCATTCAACAACGGAGATAACGAAAACGTCGATGACGGATATGACAGAGAATACGACGAGGAAGTGACCGAAGAGGCTTCCGCGGCGGCTCCTCAGGCACCTCAGGTGACCAAGGTCAGCAGCAGCGTCATTTCTCCCGCAAACCTCGAAATGAAGGTCTGCAAGCCCACCAAATTCGACGAAGTCGCGACCATAGCCAACCATCTTATGCAGCACAAGACCGTCGTTCTCAACCTCGAGAACACCAACCGCGAGACGGCTCTCCGCCTCATCGACTTCCTTTCCGGCGTCACCTATGCCATCCACGGCAAACTCAAGAACGTCGCGAGCTCTACTTACGTCATCACTCCCAACAACGTGGAAGTGACCGGCGAATCCGCACCCGAGGAAACGGCTGAAGAGACCAATAACACGGCAAAACAGCCCAGAGAATTTTTCTGATCTGACGGGAACGAAAAGGATACGGTGAATCTGCCTTGATTTTTGTATCTATAGTGATAAGCACGGTAAGTATCTATTTATCCGTGCTTACCGTTCTGCTCTTTTTGAGAGTGCTCTATCCGCTCATCTTCGCGTCGGAGGAGAGCGTGGCGTTCTCGTTCATTTTCAGCGTTACCGAGCCGGTAATGCTGCCCATACGGAACCTGCTTGACAGGAGCGAGACCTTCGCGTCTCTCCCTGTCGACTTTTCGTGCCTTTTTGCAACGATGGGCATTATGGTCATACGCGTCATTCTCGCGTTTTTCGAATAGATCCGAACAGTTGCGTCATCTGATATATATCAAAGAGATTTTCAGGAGGAATTACGATGCTTGCACCGCATGAACTTAAAAATAAAACATTCTCCGTGGCGATGCGCGGCTATAGCCGTCAGGAGGTCGACGAATACATCGATTTCCTCATCGAAAACTATACCAACCTTTACCGCGAAAACAGCGAGCTCGAAAGAAAGCTCAAAATAGTCGTCACCAACCTCGACGAGATAAAGGACGAGGAAGAGTCGATACGTTCCACCCTCGTCAAGTCGCAGAAGCTGGGCGAAAAGATAATCCGCGACGCCAACGAAAAGGCGGAAGTCATCACGACCTCCATCAAGGACCGCTGCGACGCCATCATCGCCGATTTCCGCGAACAGCTCGCCGCCGAAAAGCAGGAGATGTGGACGCTCCGCACCAAGGTGCTCGACTTCAAAAAGAACATCTACGACCTTTACCGCGGACATATCGAAGAGCTGCAGGCTATCTCCGTCAACGAAATAGAAGACATCGTTCTTCCCAACGACGGTGAGATAGTCGACAAGATATTCAACGACGTCAAAAAAGCGATAAAAGACGGTATGGACACCGACGAAAAGCTGCGTGCCGACGAAGAGCTCAACGAAGTTGAAACCGAAAAGAAGCCCGAGACAAAGGAATTGACCGACAAGGAATATATGGAGCAGCTCGCTTCTCTCACCCAAGAGGTGCCTTCTCCCGCCGACGCGGAAAAAACCGAAGAAACCGAAAAGGAATAAGCACAGAAAATGAAAGATTACAAAAATACGCTCAACCTTCCCTCGACCGAATTTCCGATGCGTGCGAGCCTGCCCGTAAAGGAACCCGAAACGCTCAAAAAATGGGACGATGAGGCTATTTACAAGCTGATACGCGAAAAGAACGCCGGCAAAAAGCCCTTCATTCTTCACGACGGTCCTCCGTTCTCCAACGGCAACATCCACATGGGCACCGCGATGAACAAGGTGCTCAAGGACCTCATCATCAAATATAAATCCATGACCGGATTCGACGCTCCGTACGTTCCCGGCTGGGACAACCACGGTATGCCCATCGAATCCGCCATCATCAAAAAGAACAAGCTCGACAGAAAGAGAATGACCATCCCCGAATTCCGCAGGCAGTGCGAAGAATTTGCCGCCAATTTCGTCGACATCCAGCGCACTTCGTTCCGCCGTCTCGGCGTCCTCGGCGATTGGGAAAACCCCTATCTCACCATGGACCCCGGGTTCGAAGCGAACGAAATAAAGATCTTCGGCGAAATGTTCGCCAAGGGCTACATCTATAAGGGGCTCAAGCCCGTTTACTGGTGCCCCAAGGACGAAACCGCGCTTGCCGAAGCCGAGATCGAATACAAGGACGCCAAATGTACGTCCATCTACGTCAGATTCAGGGTCAAGGACGACCTCGGAAAACTCGACGGTATCTGCGAAAAAGACAATACCTACTTTATTATATGGACCACCACTCCGTGGACCATGCCCGGCAACATGGCTATCGCGCTTCACCCGCGTGAGACCTACGTCATCGTCAAAGCCGGCGACGTCAATTACATCCTTGCCAAACCGCTCGTCGACAGAACGATGCAGCAGGGCGGCGTTGAGAATTACGAGATAATCAAGGAAGTTCCCGGCAGCTTCTTCGAGCTGATGACCGCTTACCATCCTTTCCTCGACCGCGACAGCCTTATCTGCAATGCCGAATATGTCACCATGGACAGCGGCACGGGCTGCGTTCATACCGCTCCCGGCTTCGGCGCGGACGACTATTTCACCGGTATGAGATACGGCATCAAGATAGTCGTTCCCGTTGACGACAGAGGATATCAGACCGCTGACGCCGGAAAATTCGCCGGAATGTACTACGAGGAATCCAACAAGGCTATACTCGAAGATATGAAGGAATCGGGTGCTCTCTTCGCGTCCGAAGAGATCGTCCACCAGTATCCGCATTGCTGGAGATGCAAGAACCCCATCATCTTCAGAGCCACCCCGCAGTGGTTCTGCTCCGTCGAGGCGTTCCGCGACAAGGCGGTCGCCGCCTGCGCGAACGTTGACTGGCTCCCCGCGTGGGGCGGAGACAGAATGGTCTCCATGATCCGCGAAAGAGCCGACTGGTGCATTTCGCGTCAGAGACACTGGGGTCTCCCCATTCCCGCGTTCTACTGCAAGGACTGCGGCGAGATCATCTGCACCAAAGAGACCATTGATAAAGTTTCCGACACGTTCGGCAAAGAGGGCTCCAACGCCTGGTTCGAAAAAGAAGCGACCGACCTGCTCCCCGAAGGATTCGTATGTCCCAAGTGCGGCGGCAGACACTTCACCAAAGAGACCGACACCCTCGACGGCTGGTTCGACTCGGGCTCGACTCATTTCAACGTCCTCTCACGCGAAGGACTCAGCTGGCCCGCGGACCTTTATCTTGAGGGCGCGGATCAGTACAGAGGCTGGTTCCAGTCTTCGCTGCTCACCGCCGTCGGCGCAAAGGACGCAGGCGCTCCCTACAAACAGGTCCTTACTCACGGCTGGGTAGTTGACGGCGAGGGCAAAGCGATGCACAAGTCGCTCGGCAACTCCGTCGCTCCCGAGGAAATAATCGTCAAATACGGCGCCGATATGCTTCGTCTCTGGGTCGCCGCTTCCGATTACCGCGTTGACGTAAGAGCGTCCGATGAGATTTTCAAACAGCTTTCCGAGTCCTACCGCAAGATCCGCAACACGCTGCGCATCCTGCTTGCCAATATCGGCGATTTCGATCCCGATAAGGACGCGGTAGGTACCGATAAATTCCGTGATATCGACAAGTGGCTCGTTTCCCGCCTGAACAAACTCGTGAAGACCGCGAGAAAGGCTTACGACGACTACGAATTCCACATCGTTTATCACGAGATCCACAACTTCTGCTCCATCGACCTTTCCAAGATATACGTCGATATCACCAAGGACAGAATGTACTGCGACAAGGCGGACTCCGATTCCAGACGCGCGGCTCAGACCGTTATGTACGAATCTGTCTCCGCGCTCATCAGACTCCTTGCACCCATTCTTTCGTACACCGCCGAAGAGGCGTGGGGCTACCTGCCTCACAAGAAGAGCGACGACGAAAGATCGGTCTTCCTCAACGATATACCCGAATATGTTCCTTCCGAGGATTTCAGCTCAATCGAAGAAGGCTACGACAAGCTTTTCGAATACCGCGACACCGTGCTCAAGGCTCTCGAAGAAGCAAGGGCCGCCAGAGTCATCGGCAAATCGCTTGACGCCGACGTCGTTATCGGCGCTCCCGCGGGCAGCGAGGCAATGAAGGTGTTCGAGGCATACAAAGACACTCTCGCCGAAATATTCATCACGAGCAAGGTCGAGCTTTCCGAAACCGCGATCGACGGCGCGTTCGCTGACGAGGTGAGCGGACTTTCCATCAAAGTCGTTCCCGCGTCGGGCGACAAGTGCGTACGCTGCTGGAAGAGCGGCGACGGCTACGGCATCGACGAGGACGGAAACCATCTTTGCGAAAGATGTAAAAACGCCGTATGTTAGCTTTCTTTGTGACTCTCGGAGTGGTCGTTCTCGATCAGCTCACCAAGCTGATAGTGCGTCTTTCAATGGACGTCGGTGAACGGGTCCGCTTCATACCTTACGTAATGAATATCACATACGTCGAAAACGACGGGGCGGCGTTCGGCATGCTCGACAACGCACGCTGGGTCTTCCTCGTCGCGTCGACCGTCACCATAGTCGTCATAGTGTGGTTCCTGCATAAGTACGGCAATCGCCATCCGCTGCTCACGACGTCGCTCGCGTTCATACTCGGCGGCGGCATCGGCAATATGATAGACAGACTTTTCGTGACCAACGAAGCGGGCGAATACGTCGTCACCGACTTTTTCGAGACGGCGTTCGTGAAATTCGCCGTGTTCAACGTCGCCGATTCGTTCATAACGGTCGGCGCGATACTGCTCGGCGTGTACGTGATATTTTACGAGCCGAAAGTCGAAAAGCGCATAAAAGCAGCCGAAGAGGCTGAAAAAGAAGATACGGAAGTGGACGAATACGATGGAAACGACGGTTCTGACAACTAACACGTCACATATCGGCACACGCCTTGACGTATTCGTGAGCGAGGAACTGGAAATAAGCCGTTCACTTGCTCAATCCGTGATAGAAAACGGGGCGGTTCTGGTGAACGGCTCTGTTTGTGCCAAGAACTACCGCGTTTCGGGCGGCGAGACCGTTGAAGTGACGATTCCCGAGGCAAAGGAACTCGAAGCAGTGCCCGAGAACATTCCCGTTAAAATCGTCTACGAGGACGAGCATCTGCTCGTCGTGGACAAGCCGAAGGGAATGGTGGTGCATCCCGCAGCCGGAAACGAAAGCGGAACGCTCGTCAACGCGCTGCTCTATCATTGCAGGGGCAGACTTTCGTCGATAAACGGCGTCATCCGTCCGGGCATCGTCCACCGCATCGACAAGGACACGTCGGGGCTGCTCATCGTTGCCAAGACGGACGAAGCGCACCGCGGACTCGCGTCGCAGATCGCCGTTCATTCGTTTACGCGCCGTTACGAGGCGATAGTCGACGGAAACGTAAAGGAAGACAGCGGAAAGATAGACCTTCCCATCGGAAGAAGCGAAAAAGACCGCAAGAAAATGGCGGTCACATATAAAAATTCACGGGAAGCCGTCACTTACTGGCGCGTTCTCGGAAGATACAACGGTTACACCCATCTGGGTCTCACGCTCGAAACGGGCAGGACCCATCAGATAAGGGTCCACATGTCGCACCTCGGTCATCCCGTCACGGGGGACGCGGTCTACGGCAGGGAAACGAACAAGTTCGGGCTCGTCGGACAGTGCCTGTTCGCGCGGTACATCTCGTTCGTACATCCCGTCACGGGCGAAACGCTCTCGTTCGAGGCGGATTATCCCGATTATTTCACCGAAACACTTGCAAAATTAAATAAAAGCTACCAATTAAAATAGCGGCAACTTCGGAGGTTATGTAATGGACACGAAAAAACTTCACTTTCTTGAAGAAAAGGCTGCGGAGATCCGCAGACTCATCATCGAAGGTGTCTACAATGCGGGCAGCGGCCATCCCGGCGGCTCGCTTTCATGTGCGGATATCATCACTTATCTCTATTTTGACAAGATGAACGTATCGGCTGACAGGGCAAATGACCCCGACCGCGACCGTTTCGTCCTTTCAAAAGGGCATTGCTGCCCGGCGCTCTACGCCGCGCTTGCCCTCAAGGGATATTTCCCCGTTGAAGATATCAAAACGCTCAGAAAACTCGACAGTTATCTTCAGGGTCACCCCGACATGAACAAGATAAACGGCATCGATATGTCCACGGGCTCTCTCGGTCAGGGCTTTTCCGCCGCCTGCGGAATGGCTAAGGTCGGCAAGATCAAAGGAAAAGACTATCACGTATACACCGTCCTCGGCGACGGCGAATCCGAAGAGGGTCAGGTGTGGGAAGCCGCCATGTTCGCGGGCCACTACCATCTCGACAACCTCACCGCTTTCATCGACTTCAACCGTCTGCAGATAGACGGCGACGTCAGAACGATAATGAACCCCACGCCTCTTGACGAAAAGTTCCGCGCTTTCGGCTGGAAAACCGAGGTCATCGACGGCCACGATTTCGAACAGATCGAAAAAGCCGTTTCCTCCCGCGAGGAAGGCAAGCCGCTCATGATAATCTGCAACACCGTAAAGGGAAAAGGCGTTTCGTTCATGGAGGACGCGGTGGGCTGGCACGGCAAAGCACCCAAAACCAACGAATACGAGATCGCCGTGAAAGAACTCGACGCGCGTCTCGCGTCTCTGAAGGAGGCACACAATGGCTGATATTGCAACAAGAGCGTCCTACGGCAGAGCACTTGCCGACTTAGGCGAAAAATATGATTTCATCGTGCTTGACGCCGACCTTTCGGGTTCCACCCAGACCGGCGTGTTCGCAAAAAAATTCCCCGAAAGATTCATCAACTGCGGTATCGCCGAGGCAAATATGATCTCGGTGGCTTCCGGCATCGCCGCCACCGGCGTGCCCTGCTTCGCTTCGTCCTTCGCGATGTTCGCGGTAGGCAGAGCGTACGAACAGATCCGCAACTCCGCTTCTTACCCCAACCTCAACGTAAAAGTCTGCGCGTCCCACGCGGGCGTCACCGTCGGTGAAGACGGCGCGACCCATCAGTTCTGCGAGGATATGGCGCTCATGCGCTCCATCCCCAATATGACCGTGGTCTGCCCCGCTGACGATACCGAAGCCTACGCCGCCATCGAAGCCATTCTCAAGCACGACGGACCCGTTTACTGCCGTCTCGGCAGACATCCCGTCCCCGTGGTCTTCGACCCCGCAGCATATAAATTCGAGCTCGGCAAAGCGCTCCCCGTCCGCGAAGGCAGGGACGCCGTGGTTTTCGCCACCGGCGTTATGGTCTCCAAGGCGATCGACGCTTACAACATACTCAAGGAAGAGGGGATCGAGATATCCGTCGTTGACGTGCACACCCTCAAGCCGCTCGACAAAGAGACCGTGGTAAAATACGCGTCCCTCACCGGTCACGTCATCACCGCCGAAGAACATTCTGTCATCGGCGGACTCGGCAGCGCCGTCTGCGAATGCCTTGCCGAAAACTGCCCCACCAGGGTTTACCGCGTGGGCATCAACGACGTGTTCGGCAGATCGGGCAAAGCCAACGAGCTGCTCGACTTCTACGGACTCAACGGAGAGGGCATCGCTGCCAAGGTCAGAGAATCCCTCGGTATAAATAAATGAAAACCTACGAGCTCGACGGAACGCTTCGCGGCGTTTTCGGCGACAGCGAAAGCTGGGACGCCGACGGTATACAGATAGATTTCGGAAACGACGTCAAAAAGGCGGTAGCTGCTCTCGACTGTACGTCTGACGTGCTCGACTATGCTTTCAAAGCAGGAGCGGATACGGTGGTCACCCATCATCCGCTCATTTTCCATCCGCTCGACACCGTGTCGGTCGGCGACGCGGTCGGCAAAAGGGTGATAAAAGCAGTAAGGCACGGCATTTCGGTGCTTTCATACCACACCTGCCTCGACAAAACGGCAGGCGGTGTGAACGACGCGCTCTGCGAAAAGCTCGGCATCCGCGGCACCTATCCGTTCCTGCCCTATGGCAGACGCGGAGAAGTTGAAAACGAAATGGCGCTTGACGAATTCGTGTCCTTCGGCGAAATGGCGCTTGAAACGAAAGCGCAGAACGTCGTCGACTGCGGCAGAAAAGTAAAAAAGGTCGCCGTAGTTTCGGGCAGCGGCAAAGGCGAAGTCGCCGACGCTTACAGCTCGGGCGCCGACACCTACGTCACGGGCGAAGCCTCGCACGACGCGATGATCGACTGCCGCGAATACGGCATGAATCTGGTCTGCTTCACCCATTTCGCGACCGAAAACGTCGTCATTCCGCGCCTTGCTGAAATTATTCGGGAATACGTCCCGGAGGTAATCGAATATGGCATTTGACGGTTTCTTTTGTGCCTCCGTTTCGCGCGAGCTTAACGAAAGCATAAAAAATTTCCGTGTGGAGAAAATAAACTGCCGCGGCTCGTCTGCGGAGTTTTCCATTTACGGGGAAAAAACAAAAAAATATCTTTATATCTCACTTTCGGCAGCCGCTAACTTCGTGACGGTGCGCCGTGAGGCAACGCTGCCCAACGATATGCCGTCGGCGTTCTGCCTGCTGCTCAGAAAGCATCTTCAGGCAGGAAAGATACGCGATATATCCGTCGTCGAAAACGAAAGGATAATCAGATTCGTCTTCGATTCTCCCGACGAGCTCGGGCACATTTCCGAAAAGACGCTTTACGCCGAGATAATGGGCAAATATTCCAACCTCGTCGTGACGTCCGGCGGAAAGGTGCTCGGCAGCCTTTATTCCGCCGACCTCGTGTCGTACAAACGCGCTCTGATGCCGGGGATAGAATACGAACTGCCGCCAAAGCAGGATAAAATTTCGGCAAAAGGCATTTCGTTCGACGATTTCGCGGCAAAATGCGCTTTGTGCCCCGAAAAAAGGGCTGACCGTTTCCTCATCGACACCTTTTTCTGCTTCTCACCGCTCACTTCGTGGGAAACGGTGTATAACGCCTGCGGAAACGGTGACGCCGCGGTAGAGGAAGTCGGGGCGGAAAGACTGTATGATGCGGTCACAAAACTGTACGGGCTTGTCGAGCACGGCACTTTTGCGCCGTCTGCCGTGTACGACGGCGAAAACGGAGTCGAGTTCCATTTCGCTCCCATCCACCGCTACGGCAGCATGGAGATACGCACGTTCGACACGCTCTGTGACCTTGCGTCGGTCTATTTCGGCGAAAGATCCGAAAAAAGTCTGCTCAAGGAGAGGACGAGCGACCTTGCGAAGATAGTGACGTCGCGGCTCAAGAGAATAGAAAAAAAGGAGCTCCTCCAGAAGGAAGAGCTTGAGGAATGCAAAAAGAAGGACGAGCTCCGCAAAAAAGGAGAGCTCGTCACGTCCAATATGTTCAGGATAAAGCAGGGCGACGAAAGCGCCGACTGCACCGACTGGGAAACGGGAGAGACCGTGAACGTCAAGCTCGACGTAAGGCTTTCGCCGTCCAAGAACGCCGAAAAATTCTTCAAAAAATACCGCAAGCTGCAAAACGCCGAAAAGGCGATAGTCGCTCAGCTCGAGGAAAGCTCGCTCGAAAAGAATTATCTCGAATCCGTGCTCGACACGATCAACCGCTGCGAGAACGCCGAGGACGCCGAGCAGATAAAGGACGAGCTGATTTCGGGCGGATATATCAACAAAAAGACCAAGCGGATGCAGCGCAAGCCCTGCCGTCCGTTCGAATACACCACGCCGGGCGGGTTCCTTGTCCGTGTGGGCAGGAACAACGTGATGAACGATTCGCTCACCAAGTCCGCCGACAAGGACGATATATGGTTCCACGTCAAGAACTTCAGCGGCAGCCACGTCATACTCTACACCGACGGACGCGAGCCCGGCGACGAGGATTACACCGAAGCCGCCCGCCTTGCCGCTTCTCATTCTTCCGTCCGCGACGGAAAGAATATCGAAGTCGACTATACACGCGTCAGATTCGTCAGAAAACCCGCCGGCAGCAAGCCCGGCTACGTCATATACGACAAATACTATACCGCCGTAGTCGATCCGTGAGGGCGAGTCGTTTTCGGGACGTCGAGGACGCCGTCCCCTGCAATTTGAGTTAATAACTTATAATTAACTTACTTGCCGATATCCATCGCTTCGGCGATGCCGTCGCGGATAACGAGGTCGGCGCGTCTGTCGGCGCTCGTCGGCGTTTTGTTGATGAGCACGATCTTCGAGCCGTTGAAATAGTCGATGAACGACGCCGCGGGATATACCGTCAGCGACGTTCCGCCGATGATGAGCACGTCGGCGTTTGCGATGGCGTTGACCGCGCCGACGATGCAGTCGTTGTCGAGCGGCTCCTCATAAAGCACCACGTCGGGCTTGATGACGCCGCCGCAGTTTTCGCAAGTCGGGATACCTTTGGTGTGCAGGACGTAGTCCTCGGTATAAAATTTGCCGCATTTCACGCAGTGGTTGCGTTTCACCGAGCCGTGAAGCTCGAACACGTTCACGCTGCCTGCCGCCTGATGCAGCCCGTCGATGTTCTGCGTTACCACGGCTTTGAGCTTGCCCTGCTTTTCAAGTGACGCGAGGGCCATGTGGCAGGCGTTCGGACGAGCGTTCGTATAAAGCATTTTGTCACGGTAAAAGCGGAAGAATTCTTCCGTCTTTTTCATAAAAAACGAATGCGAAAGTATCGTTTCGGGCGGGTAGTCGTATTTTTGGTTATAAAGCCCGTCGGTCGAACGGAAGTCGGGTATACCGCTCGCGGTGGAAACGCCCGCGCCTCCGAAAAAGACAATGTTATCGGCGGAATCGATTATTTTTTTCAGTTCTTCATTCATTGACCGTCACTCCGTTTTTGTTTTATTCTATCACAAATATTTCTTTTTTTCAACTCCCACTTAAAAGGACGTGAATATAAATGACGCATCTTCTGTCGCCGGCAGGCGATATGGAATGTCTCAAAGCCGCCGTTTACGCGGGGGCGGACGAGGTCTATTTCGGGCTTTCGGAGTTCAACGCGCGTAAGAACGCAAAGAATTTTTCGCTCGACGAGGCGTTTGAAGCAATAAAATTCTGCCGCCTGTACGGCGTAAAAACGAATATCACGCTCAACACGCTGCTTTATAAGAACGAGTACGCCGACGCCGTCGGGCTCGTCGGCAAGCTCGAAAACGGCATCCGTCCCGATTCGTATATCATTCAGGATATAGGGCTCGCGTCGCTGCTCGTTGAAAAATACCCGGATATCAGTCTGCACGCGTCGACCCAGATGCAGCTCCACGGCTCGTATTCGGTCGGACTTATGAAAAAGTTGGGTTTTGACCGCGTCGTGCTGGCGCGTGAAATGAGCAGGGAAGACATAAAGGCGTTTTCCGACAAAGGGATAGAGACCGAGGTCTTCATCCACGGGGCGATGTGCGTCTGCCGCTCGGGCGGCTGCCTTATGTCGTCGATGATAGGCAAACGCTCCGGCAATCGCGGCGAATGCGCCTACCCCTGCCGAATGAGCTACAACAAGGGCTATCCGATGTCGCTCAAGGACCTCTGTCTTGCGAAATATATCCCCGAGCTTATGGATATGGGCATATCCGCGCTCAAGATCGAGGGCAGGATGAAATCGCCCGAATACGTTTACGGCGTAACGAAGATATACCGCAGACTGCTTGACGAAAAGCGGGGTGCGACCGACGACGAGATAAAGGCGCTGTCCTCGCTCTTCTCGCGCAGCGGATTCACCGACGGATATTATACAAAAAAACTCGGAAAGACCATGTTCGGCGTCAGGACCGACGAGGACAAGGCGAACACGAGGGAAGCGGAAGAAAAGCCGACCGAAAGAAAAATACCTGTCTCCGTTAAGTTTTCCGCGAAGATCGGCGAAAATTCGTCACTTTGCCTTTCTTCCGGCAAAAACGAAGTCACGGTGAACGGATTCGCTCCCGAAGCGGCAAAGGAACGTCCGACGTCCGTCGACGACGTAAAAAAGCAGCTTTCGCGTTTCGGCAATACGCCGTTTGAGGTCAGAAGCGTCGACTGCGATATCGAAGACGGCTTCTATCCCGTGTCGCTCCTCAATTCGCTCCGCCGCGAAGGAGCGGAAAAGCTCACGGACCTGCTCTGCTCCGTCAACGCGCCGCAAAGGACGACGCACGTTTTGCCTGAAAAACTCGTTCCCGAAGAAGCGGAAGAACGCCTCACCGTGCGATTTGAGGGCGAAAGCGTCAGCGACGCCGCCTGCGAAAGGGCGGATATTATCGCCGTGCCTTTATATAAAAAGGAAGTCTGGAAAAAGCTGCTGCCCTACGCCGACAAGCTGTCGCTTATCCTCCCGGGGTTCGTGTTCGACAGCAGACTCGACGCCGTAAAAGAGATGATGGCGGAAGCAAAGGAGTGCGGCGTGAAAAGGCTCACTCTGCCCAACCTTTCGTTCGTTCCGTTCTGCGACGGATTCATCCTCGACGGCGGATACGAGCTCAACTGCATCACGTCGGTCACCGCCGAGGTCCTCGAAGGGCTCGGATTCGACAACGTCTGCGCCTCCCCCGAGGCCAAGAACGCTCCGTGGAGAAATTCCTCGGTCGTCGTTTACGGCAGGATAAGGCTGATGCACACGCGCAACTGCCTCATCAGAAACAGCGGAAAATGCACCGACCGGCGCGGCGGAACGCTGAACGACAGAACGAACGCCACATTCCCCGTTTTCTGCGACTTCGACCACTCGAATTCGATCTACAATTCCGTTCCCGTGTGGCTGCTCGACAAAAACGTGAGGACGTCAAAGACCGTCATCTTCACCACCGAGAACGAAAAAGAGCAGGACGGGATAATAAAAGCCCTCGATTCGGCACTTCCGCCGAAAGGAAAATTCACCAGGGCGTATTTCGCGTACTGAATATATAAAATCAAGGCACGGATAAGCAATTTTGCTTATCCGTGTCTTTTTTTGTTGTGACTTTTTACACCGTGTTGTCATTTTTGATTTTATATATTGTCACATCTGATAATTTTCGGCAGATTATACGAATTTAAGTTGACAAAAGCCGCGTTCAGTATATAATAGAGACAAAGAAAGTGAGGTAAAAAATATGAAAAAAATCAAAGCGTTACTTGCTTTGCTGCTTGTTTTCGCGCTTGCGGCAGGCTGCTTCGCCTGCGGCGAATCCGAAGGCACCGTAAGCGGCGAGAGCAAAGCCGTTTCCGAAGCGGCAAACGAATCCACGCCGGACGAAGGCTCGGAGGAAGAATCTTCCGAAGTCACTCCGCTGGTTCAGGATCTCGGCGGACGCGAGATCAAATTCCTCGTCGCCGGCAGCAGCTACAGCTATTACGAATCGTTTGAGATCTATGCCGAGGAGCTCAACGAAGAAGCCATCAACGACGCGGTTTACGAACGCAACCAGCTCGTTCAGCAGAAGCTCGGCTGCGTCATCAGCGAGGAAAAATCCTCCAACGTCGCGGCTGATATGGATATGTACGTCGGCGGCGGCATCACCGATTACGCAGTCTATATGCCCATGATCAACGACGCGGTCAAATACGTCGGAAGCGGCAACATGCTCGACCTCCACGAATTCGACGAACAGCTCCATCTTGACGAAAGATGGTGGGACCAGAAGGCGAACGAGGGACTTGAGATCAACGGCAAGCTCTTCTTCACCACCGGCGACATCTCGATACTCGACAACGAATGCACCATGGTCGTCTTCTTCAACAAGTCGCTCATCGACCAGTACAACCTCCCGAACCCCTATGAGCTCGTCGACAATCACGAATGGACCATCGACAGGATCTATGAAATAGGCAAAGACTTCACCGAAAACCTCGGAGACGCCAAGTGGGACAACGAAGACCACTACGGTCTGCACGTCGCGTTCAACGCTCCGCACTCCTTCTTCTTCGGATGCGGCGGCACGATCACCCAAAAAACGTCCGACGGCAGTCTTGCCATCAATATGAACTCCGAAAAGAACATCGGCATTCTCGACAAAGTGTTCGAGATCAGCTACAAGCCCGACGTTGTCACCAACAAAACGCCGAACTGCGGCTCGTTTGAAGATATATGCCGTATGTTCCTCAACGATCAGATCATTTTCACCACCTTCGCGCTCACCGACCTCAAGAATTTCCGTACCGTTGACGGCTTTGACTACGGCATACTTCCTTATCCGCTCCTTGATCCCAACCAGGAAGAATCCCGCTGCCTCACCTCCACCGGACTCGTTCCCGGCGCCTGCATCCCCAGCAATATCGACAAGCCCGAGGAAGTCGCCGTTGCGCTTGACAATATGGCGTATTATTCCCAGTCCACCGACACGAGAGCGTACTACGAAGTCACCCTCAAATCCCGCGACCTCAAGGACGAACCCTCCGAAAGAATGCTCGACATCATCTTCAATTCCCGCGTTTACGAGATGGGCTACATCTACAATTTCGGCGGGCT
>JAZRXG010000016.1:0-35999 GCA_045600105.1 Eubacteriales bacterium | reverse complement strand
CGCTTCAAATTCTATTTGCTTTCTTTTGATTTCACGGTTTTGCAGGAGGCAATCAACATTACACGAATTGAAATACATTGTTCATTTAAGGATTGGTAAGTCTGTTCATCGATATAATTTGTTCGGTACAAAAGTTCGAGTCAATATCCCGTTTCGCTTGCTTCTTTTAAAGCAATTTCAAGTTTGGAGATAAAATCTTTTGTGCCTTGTGCATAGTTTGCTTCGTATATATTTGCGCCGATGGAAGTACCTGAACGCCCGATTTGGTTTGAAATGACAGATTCGTGTTTTGATTTCAAGTCTTTGACAAGATTGATGATCTGAACGGAGAAAGACATAGATAAATCACGGAGTTTAGATTCGGATATGAACAACACCTCGCTTTCAACGATATTATAACATAAAAACAATGCTTTGTAAAGTGATGTTTGCCCTGACGGGCAAGTGATGCTGCTCACTTCGTTCGCAGTGATGTTTTTGCCTTAGACAAAAGTGATGTGACGTGTTCCGCCAAAATCACTTCACGCGCGAAGCGCACATCACGTCCGAAGGATACATCACGCACATAGTGCGCATCACGTTCCGCGCAGCGGAACACATCGTTCAAAAAACGGACATTTGTCCCGTAGACAAATGTGCGTTTTTTGTGGTCGGGGCGAGAGGATTTGGACCTCCGGCCTCTTGGTCCCGAACCAGGCGCTCTACCAAGCTGAGCCACGCCCCGAAAAATATGACTGTGCGGTCCTCCCGCGCAGTCATTGATTATATATCAAATATTCCGTTATGTCAAGAGCAAATTCAATTTTTTATTCGTTTTCGCTTTTCTTTTCGCTTATCTGCTCTTTTGCCGGAGCTTCGTCGGCGTTCGTCCTTGCCACGGAGTAAACGCGCGTAAAGGCGTAGAACGCGATGACGAGGTCGTTTGCGGAGAACAGAACATAGGAATCGATCATCGAATAATCGCCGAGGGTGAGGAACAGGTTCGGCAGCGCGAATATCATCATGAAGAACACGCAGAGGTAACCCGTGACGAGATAATAGCGCATGGATGCCGCTCCGAAATCGGACTTGCCCTCATACACCATGAACAGCATGAAGAATATCAGGCTGAGGATGTGGAACACGATGGCTGAATTGGACGGCAGACTGTTCTGCGCGATGAAATCGACTACGAGACGTACGATAGCGTAAAGGCACACGATGATGCGCATAAGAGAAAGCGGCGCTTTTTTCATTCCGTTCTTCGAGATGGAAAAATAGAGGAACATGACGGAAGCGCCTATCATCATGATGCAGATGATGAATTTTCCGAAAGTCACGCGGTCGGTAGTGAAATACTGATAAGTATAATAAAGACCGATGGCGAGCAGCATGAAGCCGCAGAGTGCCGAAGAGAACACGACCGGAGAGTTTTCGGAATCGATGACCGTGTTTGCTTTTTTGCCGAGGAAGATGCCGAGCACGATGAACGCGACGGTGAAGCAGACCGAGAATACGACGAAAACGGTGGTTTCGATATTTTTTTCG
Organism: Eubacteriales bacterium; assembly: GCA_045600105.1. Lineage (GTDB taxonomy): Bacteria > Bacillota > Clostridia > Oscillospirales > CAG-382 > UBA1206. The sequence continues at coordinate 34,472 of JAZRXG010000016.1, read as the reverse complement.
ATAAAATAGACGTTGCCGGTCGTTATATCGCTTATTTCAATGTTCTTTTCCATTACCCATATACGAACAATGGAAAGCAGCAGCGACACGGCGAACACGGTCAGCGCCGCAAGGCGATATACCGAGATCCTTCGATTCATCGTTTTCCCTCCGCTCCGAGATGATGTGTGCATTATACTACAAAGAAATCGTTTTGTAAATCGAATATGAGAAAATTTGCGAAAAGTTAAAATTTATTAATATTTTCCGTCTGTTTTGTCTTATTTTTCGGTGAAAAACTCTATTTCTTCGCCCATAGGACCGCGGCAGAACGCGATCCTGACAGGATAAACGGGAACGGAAGCAATATTGATATCGGTGGGTTCGGTGATTATCTCATATCCCGCTTTTTTCACTTCCGCGATAACTGCGTCAACGTCGTCGGTACGCAGAGCGACGTGACGGACCACGCCCTGAGGCAGGTTCTCTTTGGCGCCGACGATCACTTCGATAAGTCCGCCGCCGGTTTCGAACATGACTCCGCTTCCCCAGTCGCGTTTGAGTTCAAGATCGAGGGTCTTGCCGTAAAATTCCTTGGTTTTCGCGAATTCTTCGTTCGTGACGCATTTGATGCAGACGTGATGGATGCCGGTTATGAATTTTCCCATTTTATTTCCCTCCGAGTATTTTGTTTTTCCATATTTCCGCAAGTGCTTCAAGCGACTTCGCCGCGTTGGCGGGACTCGTCGACGGGAGAAGTATGGGCTTTATGCCTACCGACGGGAATATGTATTTCATATACGTTTCGTAAGATTTATTTCCGTTGCAGAATACGTTTTCGATATTTGCCTTTTCGAGTATCTGCCCGATATCGTTCGGGACTACTTCCCTTATCGTCGTGTCCGACGAGCCGTCTATCTCGCACGAGGCTATCGCGTCCCACAGAGCGACGTTGTTTTTCAGCAGAAAACGCTTTTTCTCATCGATCGTCCGAGGTACCTCATCACCGAAAACCGACGCCAGAACGCGCCAGAAGCGATTCTGCGGGTGCCCGTAGAAAAATCCCGTTTCCCTTGATTTTACCGACGGGAACGAGCCGAGGATGAGATAGCGCGAGTCACGGTCGTAAACGGGGTCGATGTTGTGGAGCACCATCACACCACCCTGTCGCCGCAAACGAATTTGGCACAGACACCGCCTTTGTCGTCAAGTCCGAGGTAGACCGAGCGTTCGAGTCTTTCGCGCACGTTGAGGCACTGCGGATGAGGGATGGCTTCGTCGTCAAGCACGACGGCGTCGAAATCGTAGCCTTTTTCAAGGCTGCCGACTTTTCCGAAAAATTCTCCGCCGCCCTTAGTGGCGAGGTAAAACGCCTCAGTGAACGAAAGCTGCTTTTTCGTTCCGTCAACGCAGCGGTAATAGAGGTTGGACATCTGGATGGTATCGACGACGGCGTGGAACATCGAGTCGGTGTGACCGCCCGCAACGTCGCTCGCAAGCCCCAGCTTCATGCCCATATCGAGGTATTTGCGTATCGGGGCGATGCCCGTTATGACGTTGGTGTTCGACGCGGGACAATGCGCGATGAACACGCCTCTTTCTTTCATTTTTTCAAGCTCGGCATCGGGCGAATAGACGCAATGCGCCATAAGCGTTTTGGAATTGGTGCCGAACATACCGTATTTGTCGTAAACGTCGCCGTAGGTCCCGCATTCGGGAAAGCTTTCTTTGACGATACGCATCTCCTCGCGGTTTTCCGAAAGGTGCGACTGCGACGGAACGCGGTATTTTTCGACGATCTCTTTGAGCTTTTCGAGCAGCTCGCGTGAGCAGGACGGCACAAAGCGCGGAGTTATTATCGGACGGACGCGGTCGTATCTGTGAGCCGTGTCGTCAAGCCATCTGACGGTCTCGGCTGCCGAAAAATCCGCGTCCTTCTCGCGCAGTCCGTCGGGCGCGTTTATATCCATGTTCACCCTGCCGACGTAAGCGCCGATGCCGGAAGACGCGAGCTTTTCCATAAGCAGTTCGGTGGCGTCGGTATGGGCGGACGCGAAGATACACGCCCTCGTGGTCACGCCTTTTCTGAGGCTTTCGGTGAATATTCCGTACGCTTTGTCGGCGTATTCGAGTGACGAGAATTTCATTTCCTCGGGGAAAGCGTGGACGTTCAGCCATTCCATGAGCTCGACGTCGACGTACATCCCGCGGAACGCGAACTGAGACGCGTGGATATGCAGGTCGGTCATTCCCGGTATAATGAGTTTTCCGCCGAAATCGTAAAGCGGAAGGCTTTTGTATTCGTCAGGTAAAGACGCGAACACGCCTGCCGAAACGCCGTCGACGCAGACGGCGTAGGAATCGGGACAGGTCTTTATTTCGTTTTTATCGGTGCAGAAGCAGACGTCACCGTGAACGACAAAACTATTCAAAGCGTTTCCTCACTTGTCGGTCGTTATTTTGCGGTATCGCAGGAATTTCGGTACACGACGTATCGGGTATAAAGGTATTCAAGCACGAAATTGGCGATCATCGTCACAGCAAGGATGATATATTCGTTTACGCCTTTTTCGTCGGCAATATCGCCGAGCCACGTCGAAACGGGTGTGAACACCGCGTAGAACAGGAGAACGAGCAGCATTGCCACCTTGACGTTGTTCGCCGATTTGAAGGTATATTTACGGTTGATGGTAAAATTCCAGAGCACCGAAAGCAGAAGACTTATGAGGTATGCTGCCCAGTAGTTCCAATGAAAGACTTCGTCAAACAGAGTGAACGAGCCTATCTGCACGAGTCCCGCGCTGATCGAAATGATGAGGAATTTCAACGCCCTGAGTGATTCTTTCATGCCGATTTACCTTCTTTTTTTATAATGTTATCATAAGGTTATTTGTTTCAAGCATATTGACGTAGTTCATTTCCTTGGATATTTTGCTGACGAGCCGCAGTCCCACGCATCTTTCGCTGCTTTCCTGCTGCAGTTCGCTGCAGTGCTTCATCACGTTGAAGCCGGGACAGTTGTCCTGTATCCTGAGTTTCATATCGCCGTCGTCATAGGTTATCCACACGTGTATCGAAGGCGTATGTCTGCATTTGGGGAACCCGTGCTCGATGACGTTCATCGCGAGCTCCTCGAGAGCAAGCTGAGTGAAATAGGAGCGGCGCGACTCGATGCCGTGGGACGCGCAGAAGGTCTTGACCGTGTCCTGAAGAGCCACGACGTCTTCGGCGCTTTTTACGGATATTTCAATATAATCCTCTTTTTTGAACCCGAAATCTTCGGGCAGGCAGAGAAGGTCGACGACTCTGCGCGGGAAAGCCCCGTTGAGCTTGGCTGCCGCGAGCAGCGTGATGATCGCGTTCACTATCTCGCTGACCGGAAGCGCCCACCAGAGCCCGTTCGTTCCGAAAAGGAAGCCGAGGAGGGCTGACGTGAGCACGATGAGGATAAGACGGTTGAGGTACGACAGCGCGTTCACGAGCCGATAACGCTTCGTTATCTGCATGAACGAAATGAACATGCTGTTGAACACCGAGAAAGGTATCATTATGCCGACGCATCGGATAGACAGAGTCGCCATTCTGATGACGTCTTCGGAGTCGCTGATGAAAAAGTCCGCTATCGGTCGGGCGCAGACGATGCAGACGGCACCGAGAGCCGCCGCGGCTCCCACCGCCTTGATGGCAAGCGACGACAGGCATTTGAGCCCGTCGCGGTCACGCTGACCGTACAGAAGCGCGCCTATAAGCACCGCGGCACCGGTGGCACCGGCGCAGAAGCTGACGAGAACGTCACGCACCTGATTGGTGATGCTGTACGCCGAAAGCGCAAGCGACATCCCGAGAAGGAGCGAAAGTCCGTTGAGAGCGATGGGCTTGAGCGTGCTGCATATACGTTTTATCGCCTTTGACCAGCCGGATCTGAATATTTCTTTAAGATCACCGAGCGGAAGCAGCGACAGTCTGAGTCTGAGAATGGCGTCGGAACGCAGGAAATACACGACGAGAGGGACGAGCGACACATAATACGCGACGGACGTCGCGATGCCGAAGCCGAACATACTGCTGCCGAAAGCGTAAGCGTTCACGGCGTCGCCCGCGATATCGGAGGCGAACTGAAGCACGACGCTCACGGTTATCATCTTTTTGCCGTTGCCTATCTGGACTATCGGAGACAGTATACCGAAAATTATCATCGCGGGAGCGCCGAGAAAAAGCCCCTTGAGGTAATCCTCGGAAAGCGGGAGGATGTCGGCGACTGCCTCTCCCCTGCCGTATATCGAGGCGATGGCACGGGAATTGAAAAAGCCGACTGAAGCCAGTATCACCGATGAAACGAGCCCGATGAAAAGAGCGCCCGAGAACGCCTTCTGGGCGTTGTCAAGACTGCCTTTGCCGATATAATGCGAGCAAAGGAGCTGTATGCCGAGTCCCAGAAGTCCGCTGATGATGTTGACGAAGCTGTAGAACGGTCTGGCAAAGCCCGACGCCGCCATCCCCATGCTGCCGACGTAGTTCCCGATGTAATATGAGTCTATCATCGACGCCATCGTCATCATCAGTTCCATCATGCCCATGATAATAAAGGCGCTGACGAACAGTTTTTTAATTATTTTATTGTTGCTGTTTATCGTTCCGGTTTCCATTATATCTCCTGCAAGGGATCGAAGATAAGACCGACGTTATTGGACAAACCCCATATTTGCCAGTATCTTCGCTGCTTTTTTCGCGAAATTGGCATTGGCGCCGTAGCTTATGTTCCATATACCTTCACCGCCGCCGTTGCCGATGACCGTGACCGTCTGTTCGTTGTTTTCGCTGATACACTGCAGGGTCAGCGATGCCATGCTGCCGTTCCGGAAATAGTATTTTTCGCATACGAGCAAAAGCACTTCGGCGGAATCGGTCTTTGTGATATGGTTATACACGGTTTCGAGTTCGACGGCGTTGTTTTCAAGCTCGGTCATGAATTTGTTCTGAAATTCCCACAAATTCTCCGCCGACGTCCTTCTGAATTCATATATTGTACTGCTCATTGTCAGGGTCTCCTTTTTTGTCTCATTTTACTCTGTTAAAATATCTGCTCGAAGAAGCAGGTCAAAGCGACCAGATGTTGTCCTCCTGATCCTTTGCTTTTTCGCCATTATCCGCTTTGTTTTCTTTTGCCTTGACTACGCTGTTATGTACCGCCGCAATGGTATTTCCGGCGGCTTTCGGATCCTTTGCAATCCTGTTCATCTCGCTTATCGAAATGCCGTCCATATACTTGCGGTAAGATTCCGAACGGGCGACTTTTTTGCCTATCAGATCTTTGCTTTCGCCGGTTTTGATGTTTTTGCTCAAAACGTCGACGACCATGCGGTCCGCCGATATCCTGAACATATCTTTGGGATCGCCGATGCTCTCGTCATAGCAATCCGCAAGAGTGACGAGCGAATCCATTACGTTAAGGCGGTCGCTTCTTCTCTTATTGTCGGGTCTGGGGTCGGCTTTGGCGTGTTCACGATATGCTTCAACGCCTTCACGGATCGCGTTGAACGCCTGACCGAGCTGTCTCGCGCTCAGGTCGATCCCGGATACGGCTTTCAGATAGTTCCTCATGGTGGTGAATTCCTTGGAATCCCACGAGAAGATGCTTCCGGTATCGTTAAGGCTGCCCGCCAATTCGCGAAGCGCCGCGTTGTACTTGGCAGGGTCGATATTCTGTTTCTTGTTTTCCGCAAGCGATTGACTGATAATCACTTCGTCACGTACGTTCTTTATATGCTTTGTATCTTCGCTTGCCGCTGTCGTATTTCTGAACGCCGACGCTGATGACGCGTTTTTCTGCAGTTCGTTGCGTTCGCCCCTTACGTTTTTCATATCAAGAGGCTTGTCTTTTACCGACGCGGTCCTGACCGTCGTTTCGGGTTTCACGTTTTTATGCAGTTCTTCTCCGCGTACGTTCTTTATACGTCTTATATTTTCGTCTGCCGCTGTCGTGTTTCCGAACGCCGACGCTGATGACGCGTTTTTCTGCAGTTCGTCGAGGCTGCTTCTTATGCCTTTCAGTTCTTCGGCGTCGGGTCTGACCTTTTTGTACCGTACTTCGTTTTCTTCCAAAAAGCGTTCGAGTTTTTCCGCTTCGGCTCTTTCGGCAGCGATCTCTTCTGCTGTTTTACGATTTGCGGGAGCGTCTTTTATTTCACTTTTGGCTTTTTTTGATTCTTCGGCTCTTTTAAGCGCTTCTTCTCTCAGTTTCTTTCTTTTTTCTGCCAATGCTTCGCGTTCGGCGATTTCTTTTTTGATTTTTTCCTGTTCTTTATCGAGTTTCGCGTCGCGTTCCTTGCGTGCCTGTTCGTCAGCAAGTACCTTCTGTTCCAACTCTTCGTCAGCCGGGATCTCTGCCGCTTCCTCGGCTTCCTTCTGCATTTCGCGCATGGGGATCAGATATTCGTCATGATACAGTTCCCACGCTCTTTCGTCATCGGGTATTATCTTTTCATTTTCTTCGACATATTTCGCAAGATCTTTCTGGGACAGTTCCGGTTCCCCGTCAAGCAGATAAGCGCATCTGGCTTCGAACACCTCATCCGCGTACCATTTAAGTACCGTGTCGTCGCCTATGTCGTCCATGTCGCCGTCAAGCTCCGGATGCCCGGCGATATAATGTCTTCTCGCGTTGTCAAGACGTTCGTTCCTCGCGTCTTTTTCATTTGACTTGTCTTCTTCGGGAACGGGCTGAGAAGAGGCGTCAAATTCCGGTATCTCTTCCCCGGTATACCGCTGCGGCTCATTCTGCTCGTCTTCAATTTTTTCTTCCGCGATCCGTCCGTCGGTGTTTTCAAGGTAGATATATTCATTCAGATACCAATCGTGCACCGCGGCGTCAAATAAATTTTCGGCTTCTTTGATATTGTCTTTGTTGATCTCAATGTTTTCCGCGCCGGGAATTTCCCTCAGATCATCCATGCAGTAATTGAGCGCGTAATCTCTGAGCTCGTCAAGAGTATCAAGATTGTTCAGTTCGGCGTCGGGATCGGTGAGAGATCCCGTTTTGTCCTTGTTTGCCTCATACTCTTTCACTAACGAGTTTCTGATGACGTATTTATACGCGTCCTTCAGTTCTTTCTCCAGCTCTTCCAGAGCGCGGAGTTCTTCATCGGTGAGGTTTTCGTGTTTTTTGTCCATGTCGTTGCCCTTTTCAAAAAAAATAGTTTCAATCTGTATACCGTAAAATGGCAGAAATTATTACGTCATTTGACCGAAAATTCCGGCTCGAAATGCTTTTATCCGTTTTCCGAACGATCGTTTTGCATTTACTCTTGTTCCCGAGACAACAGACATACCGTCTCTATATGGCTCGTTCGCGGGAACATATCAAAAAGCGAAATTTTCTCGAGTTTGTATTTTTCGCCGAGGAGCTTTACGTCGCGGGCAAGGGTATCGGGGTTGCAGGAGATATAGACGACCTTGGGGATGCCGCTTTCAAGTATGGCGTTCACCGTTTCGGCGGACAGTCCCTTACGCGGAGGGTCGACGGTCATCGCCGTGGCGTGACCGAACAGTTCGGCGCAGCGTTTTATGCCCTCGGAAGCGTCGCAGCAGTCGAAATGATAGTTTTCCATCCCGTTTTCTTCCGCGTTGACTCCGGCGTCGGCGACCGCCTCGGGGATTATCTCGCAGCCGTAAAGCTTTGTTTTTTTGCCGACGGTGCATATCCCCACCGTTCCAGTGCCGCAGTAAAGGTCGATGACGACATCGTTATCCGCCGCGTCGAGGTATTCGCCCGCACGGGTGAAAAGAAGCTCGGCGGTCTCGGTATTGACCTGAAAAAAAGACCTCGGAGAGATCGAAAACTTTCGTCCGCAGAGCGTTTCGGTGAGTTTTTCCTTTTCGATCACGGTCTCGGTGACGTCGCCGAAAATGACGTTGGTGTTCTTGGGATTGAAATTGACGTAAACGCCCGTGACGTTGTCAAAGCGTCCCGCAACGGTGCTGCACACGTTTTCGAGCCCTTCCGACACCGTTCTGCCGTTCACGACTAAGCAGACGGAGACTTTTCCCGCTCTGTTCGTTCTGAGGCATATATGACGGACGTCCCCTTTGCCCGTGTTCTCGTCGTAGGCGGAAATCCCGTTCGCGTTGAGGCTTTCAACGCAGGCAGAAAGCACTCCGTTCATCACGCTTTTCTGCGTGAGGCAGTCGGAGACTTTCACGACCCTGTGGCTGTGCTCCGAGAAGAAGCCGGCGAAAAGTCTGCCGTCTTTTCCCTTTGCCGCGGGATAGCGCACGTTGTTGCGGTATCGGTCAACATTCGCCGTCTCGATGTCGTTCACGTCAATATCCATCGAGGCGTAGCGTCTGAACGCTTCTTTGACGTGTCCGAGTTTTATTTGTTTTTCTTTTTCATAAGTCACATGCCTGAAAACGCAGCCGCCGCACGCTTTGCAGCACTCGCAGTCGGGGTCCTTTCTGTAAGGCGACGCCTTGGTGAGTTTTTCAATGGCGGCGATATCGTACGACGCGGTTTCCTTGATGACGAAGACGTCGGCTTCGTCGCCCTCGACTCCGCCCTTGACGAAAACGGTCTTGCCGCCGTCTTCTTTTGCGACTCCGGCGCCCATATTCGTCATTCCCGTAATACCTACGGAAAAAATCAGTTTATTTTTCGTCATATTTGTATTCCCTTTACGGAAAAAGTATGGTATAATAGTTCCGAGGTGAAAATAATGGCTTCACACGGCACAAAAAAGTCAAAAGGTAAAAAATCGAAAAAAAGTATTTTTCTTGCGATAATAATAATCGCGCTTACCGCCGCGGCGATAGCCGCAGTGCTTCTCCTCACTCTTTCGGAAAACGAGGACGGACCGTCGATCGGGATCGAAAGCGAGGAAGCGAAAGAAGAAACGTCGGTCGTATTGCCCGAGGGCATCATGACCGTGCGGGTTCTTGACGTCGGTCAGGGCGACTGCATACTGATAACGTCGAACGACGGAAAGCACGTCGTGATCGACGCCGGTACTTACGAACACCCGGGAAAAGCGAAAAAGCTGCTTGACGGGTACGGAGTGGAAGATATCGAATACTTCGTCCTCACGCATCCCGACGCCGACCACATAGGCGACGCCGACGATATACTCGAAAGCAAAAACGTGAAGAACGTGATAATGACCAACGAAACGGCGACCACGGCGACCTTTGAATCGTTCCTGACAGCGCTCGGAAGGTCGGAAGGCACGAATGTCATCATGGGAAAATACGGTATGGAATTTGCCGTCGGTGACGTGAAATTCACCGTCATTTCTCCGTCTGAAGGCTTCGTCGGCACCTCCAACGACGCGAGTATCGTCGTTATGGCGCAGTACGGAAAAGTGAAATTTCTGTTTGCGGGCGACGCCGAAGCCGATGCCGAAGACGTTATGGTAAGGACGCTTGAGGAAAAACTCGACTGTGACGTCCTCAAGGCGGGACACCACGGCTCGTCGTCATCGTCGAGCGAAAAATTCTTAAAAGCCGTGTCTCCCCGTTACGCGGTCATTTCGTGCGGCGAAGGCAACGATTACGGTCACCCGCACGACGTGACGTTAAAACGGCTCGACAAGCTCGGGATAAAATATTTCCGCACCGATAAAAGCGGAAATATCACGTTCACAAGCGACGGTGTCGTTATCGAAACAGCGACGGAACGCTGAGAACGCAGCTTTCGATCAGATAACCCGCGACGACGCCGGTGAGCAGCGACGAAATAAGACAAGCGATAAGGGTCAGCGTTTTTCCGCTCCGGAAGACGCTGACTTTTGATTTTGCCGCGGAGTACGAAAGCAGCAGAAAGAGGTCGAGTGCCGCGATGGCGCAGGTGAAAAGCAGCATTTTCATCGTGGTCTGCGCGAGCCCGACGTAATGGAAATAATACGATTCGGCAAGCGCGATGAGCGTGAGCGGCAGGACGCAAAGCGAGCGGACGCCTCTTTTGAGAATAAAAAATTCGACCGCGAAAAGCACAAGTCCGACAGCCGCGGTGACGGCAAGACAGAGCGTCAGCTTTTCGGTGTGCATGAAATAATGCACTCCCCAGTACGGGCCTGCCGCCATTATGACGACGTAAAGAAAACTTTTTAGCGTTTCGCCGCTTTTTTCGAGCTTGACGAAGCTGTCGTCCTTTGCGGCGAAGCGCATTATCCAGTCAAAGGCGAAAAGGCAGAGAGAAACGCCGACAGACAGAATATAGACCGCATATTTTTCCATCATACGCTCCTCCTTATCTTTGAGCCGAAAACCTTGGGATAGGTGTATCTTTCAATGAACGGGGTGAACACGTTCACCGCGAGAACGGCGAAGAATTCGGCATAGTTGGGGTCGCCGAAGCGGCGGAATACCACGACGCCTCCCGCAAGCAGGAAAGCGAACGCTATTCTTCCGAGGCTCGTCGTGGGAGTTGTGGTATAGTCGTTGAGCATATAAAGAAGTATCAGCATGGTGTTTCCGGCGAACAGTTCTATTTCGACGAACTGAGTCGGCTCACAGTCGGCATAGGAAACAAGAAGCGAGAGAGCCATGACCGTGATGACGTAGGTGAACGCGGAATTGAAATGCACCGTACGTCTGAAAAGCAGAAAGATGAGTCCGAGGAGCAGCAGAAGCGCCGACACTTCCCCGATCGTCCCGGGGGCAAGCCCGTAGAATTCATCCATGATGGTCCCCGGCGACGCGATGCCCTGACGCAGGTTGTCAAGAGCGGTCGACACGCGTATCTCATTGAGCCTCGAAGCGGGGATCTCGAGAGAAAGCGGAGAGAGATATTCGAACGGTTTGGTGAAGACCGTCATTTTTTCGGCAAACAGTATATACGACAGGCAGATACCGGAGGCAGCCGGATTGAACAGGTTTTTGCCCGCTCCGCCGAAAAGTCCTTTGGCGATGACGATGCCCGCGAACGACGCGAAGGCAGGCAGCCAGAGCGGAACGGCGGCAGGCAGCGCAAAGGCGACGACGATGCCGGTGATGACGCACGAAACGTCAAAAGTGCGCGACGAGCGGAACAGCAGCCGCGTGAAAACGAGCTCGCAGAGCATTGCCGTGAGGATGGACACGCAGTATATGGTGACGCATCTGAACCCGTACACGTATACGCTCCACAATATCGCGGGCAGAGACGCTATCGCAACGTCGACCACCACGGTGTGGACCGAGTCGTGGTGTCTTATGAACGGGGCACGCATAACATTTTTCATTATTCGTCCTCCCCTATATCAAATCTGTATTCGGTGACTTCTTCGGAAGCGCGATGGATGACGTCCGCTTTTCTTCCGTCGTCTTCGGTAAAATGTCCGCTTTCGATAAGCGGCTTGTTTTCTTCGTCCTTTACGGACTCTTCGTTTTTCTCTTCATCGACCGTCACGGGAGCTTCCTCTGCGGTTTCGGGAGCTTCCTCTGATCCTTCTTCGGGCTCCGCTTCTGATTCCTCTTCGGCGTCTTCCGGTTCCTCGGGAACTTCTTCGGGTCGGGGAGCCTCTTCGGTCACCACTTCCGCTTCTTCAGCCGTATTTTCGGACAGTCCTTCGTTTTCTTCTTCGTTTTCTTCTTCTGTTGGTTCTTCTGCAGACTCGTCAGCCGGTCCTTCAGCCGTTTCCGCGGTCTCTTCCGCTTCAGCCGTTTCAACGATTTCTTCTGTTTCTTCTGCCTCTTCGGCTTCATCCGTTTCTTCGGCTGCGTTTTCCTCGATAACGGGAACGGTTTCTTCGATCTCTTCGGTCACGTCTTCGGCTTCGTCTTCCGTTTCATCGGCAGAAGGTGCCGCGGCGAAATCGGCGTAGACGCTTTCCTTGCCGGAAGACAGCGCTTTTTCGCGTCTTATCTCACCGAGAAGGTCGACCTTTCCGAGGCAGACGAACGAGCAGATACCGCATTCTATGCAGTTGAAAATGCCGATCTTTTCGTTTTCCTCATATTTGCCGAGATCGAAATTTTCGTGGAATTTGAAAGGCGCAAGGTGCATCGGGCACATCATGGTACATCTCGCGCACTTGATGCAGTCGCCGATGCGGTAATTCTTTTCCTTTATGGCGATGACGGTGTTCGTGGAAGCGAGAACGGGAGCGCCGCCGTTGACCTGATAGCCGTTCAGCGTTCCGCCCACGACGTATGCCGCGTTTCCTTTGGCGGATATCCCCGTTTCCTCGAGCAGATACGATATGGGCGTTCCGATGGGAACGCGGAAATTCATGGGAGTTTCAACGCATCCGCCCGATACGGAGACCGCTTTTGCAACGACGGGGAGCCCGTCGCAGAAAGATTTGTAAAGGTTTATCACGGTTTCCGCCGAAAGGAGCGGATAGCCGTTATCCCACGGTTCGGAGTCACGCGGGAATTCGGACTTGTATATCGCGTTGAGCAGCAGATGCTTGCTGCCGCACGGATATTTGGGGTTGACTTCGGCAAATACGAATCCGTTTCTGTCGGCAAGCTGATCCTTGATGCGATCGATGCTTTCGCTGTCTTTTTTTACGACGGCGACGACACATTTTCTGATGCCCATTCCGTGCATTATCAGCTTGATGCCGTTCACGAGTTCTTTTGCGTTTTCTTTTATAAGGGCGCGGACGTGACCCGACGACGGGTCGCATTCGATGCAGTTGATGATTATTCTTTCGGCTTTGCCGTACGACGCAGCGAATTTTTTATATACGGGGATGCCCGAGAAAGAGCCGCGGACGCCGTACTTTTTGGAATATGCCGTGAGAGCGTTCAGGTCGATCTCACTGATGCTCTTCGGCCTTTTTTCGTCGGACGGCGCGGAAAGATGACGCATATCGTTCTTTATGACGATGCGTCTTTCGTTTGCCTCGACGACGGAGCCCGAAACGGACGAAGCCGTAACGAATCCGTCGCCGTTGGAAGCGATCTTTTCATATCTGAGCACGGTGTCACCGACGGAGACACACGGCTTCTCGCCGTTTTCGAGATATATGAATACGCTTTCGGCGCGGTCGTAGTTGGTAAAAGGCAGATTTTTGGTGTTTTTATATTCTTCGAGACGGTAACCGCCGTGAAAATTCAGAGCCATACGACATACTCCTTTCAACGTATCATTATATACTAAGCATTAAAAAAAAGCAATATTAAAATTATACTTGTTTTTTTAACATTTATGTATTATTATATAGATGTGAAATTTTGCGTGTATCGGAGGTATTGATTTGCAGCTGACCGAAAAACTTGACATAAAGGTTTTTATTCTGTTTTTACTTAAAAATATAAAAGAGCCGCTCGAGTACACTTATATCAACGACATAGTGGTACAGGACGACTTTGTCAACGGATTCGATTTCTCGATCTGCTTCGGCGAGCTTGTCGAAAGCGGTCAGATCGAGGAGATCCCCGACGACAAAAGCAACAAATACGTCATTTCCAAGCTCGGTGAAGAAGCCGTGGGCAACGTGGAAATGCGTCTTTTCACCACCGTCCGCGAAAAAGCGCTCCGCTCCGCTCTGCGTCTTCTCGCGCTCTACAAAAACGGCACGAGCGTGTCGTCGTCGATAACCGAAACGGACGGCGGATATACGCTCAACTGTACCATTCAGGACACGAATCGAAAGCTGCTCGACCTGAACGTGTTCTTGACGGAAAAGTATTACGCCGATACCCTCAAGGGCAATTACGACGAGCACGCGGAATATATCTACAAAGGAGTGCTCGCGCTGCTTTCGGGCGACGTGAACTATATTTTCGATGAGTGATATCAAAGGCGTGATAGACGCGCTTTACGCCGAATATCCCGAGCTCGAATGCGGGCTCGAATCGGGCAGCGACCCGTTCAGACTGCTGATAATGGCGATCCTTTCGGCGCAATGCACAGACAAACGTGTCAATATGGTGTCCGGACCGCTTTTCGAGCGCTTCCCCGACGCGAAGTCCATCGCCGGCTCGAAGGACGGAGAGCTTGAGGAATACATCCGCTCGGTAGGACTTTACAATTCAAAAGCGCGTTCGATACGTGCCTGCTGCCGCACTCTCGTTGAAAAATACGACGGCGTCATCCCTTCCGCCATGGAAGACCTGCTGACCCTCGGAGGCGTCGGCAGAAAAGTCGCGAACCTGATACGCGGCGACGTTTTCGGGCTCGGGGGCATCGTCGCGGACACGCATCTCATACGCATAACGAACCGTCTCGGATTCGTCGCGTCCACCGATCCGTACGTCGTGGAACGCACGCTCGATCCGCTCGTTCCAAAGGAGCTGCAGTCGGGGTTCAGCCACCGGCTCGTCCATTTCGGACGTGAGGTCTGCTCGGCGAGAAATCCAAAGTGCGGCACCTGCTTTATGAAGGCAAAAGGGCTATGCGGCGGAGAAGAAAAACAAAACGGAGGAAAAATATGAAAGTTTATTCCATTTCGGACGAATATCTTGAGGTCAGATTCACCGACCTCGGAGGCAGGATACTCGAGATAAACTCGGTCTATTCGCCTTACAATCTCGTGCTTCAGTACCCCGCGATATACGACGCGAACGACGTGAAGCATTTTGATGACGACGGCTATGAAAACGACGATATGTATATCGGCGCGATAGCGGGCAGATACGCCAACCGCATTTCGGGCGCCGCCTTCACTCTCGAAAACAAGAAATACCGTCTTTTCGACAACGACAACGGCAACTGTCTGCACGGCGGAAACGAAGGCTACAGTTCGAGATATTTCGACGTCGAGTGTTCGCATTCGACCGCGCTTCTCACGCTGACCGACGACAGCGATATGTTCCAGGGAAGCGTTGAAGTAAAGATAAAATATTCGGTCATCGGCTCGTCGCTCATGATACAGTATCAGGCAAAGACAGATTCCCCCACCGTCATCAATCTCACGAGCCACACCTATTTTGCCCACAACGGCAGCATAGACGACTGCGTGGCGGTCTTCAACGCCGATCACTACACGCCGCTCGGCGAGAATATGATCCCCACCGGCGAGATTTCTCCCGTAAAAGGCACTCCGTTTGATTTCACCGTTCCCAAGACCATCGGAAGCGAGATATACGCGAACTCGGTACAGCTCAACAAAGCCGGAGGTTTCGACCACAATTTCGTCATCAACGGCGAAGGACTCCGCAAGGCGGCTGCGATATATATGCCCGAAAACGGCGTGACTCTCACCGTGTCCACCACGATGCCCGGTTTCCAGTTCTACACCGGCAACTTCCTGCACGAGCCGTTTGAAAAGCGTGAAGGCTTCTGCCTCGAAACACAGTATTACCCCGATTCGCCGAACAAAACGAACTTCCCTTCGTGCGTATTCACGCCCGACAAGCCGTTCAGAGGAAAAACGATATTCTCGTTCGCTCCCGGCAACACGACGGCAGAAGAAGAACAGTGAAGTTTTAAGCATTAAGCCTCAACCAAATATGAAAGGATTTCCGCGTGAATGAACGCGGAAATCCTTTTTCGTTGGTTGTTGGTTTTTAGTTTATAACTTGAAAAGCCTTCGGTTTTTCAGTCGGCGAGCGGATATTTCTCGGGTCTCATGGTATATCTGAGGAGATAGACCGCGTCAGCCGAGTTGAATTTTCCGTCGCCGTTCAGGTCGCCGCTCTGATTGATGGGGTATTTGGTCGGGCGCATGGTGCTGCGGAGCAGATAAACGGCGTCGGCGGAATTGACTTTGCCGTTTTCGTCCATATCGCCTCTTTCAATGGGCTTTTGACCGAATACGCGAAGCTCGCTGAGCCAGAGGAAGTTGCCGGTAATGGTAAATTCGTATTTGACGTATCTCGCGTTCACGGTCTCGTCAAGAGTAAGTCCGAATTCGGTGGGTCTCCAGCTGCTTTCACCGTTGTATTTTTCTCTCGTGCTCGTTCCGGCAAGAGTGAAATTCGTTCCGTCTTCGGAAAGGTATATCTTCACCGACGCGTCTTTAGGATCGGGGATGCCCCAGCCGGAGTTGCCGAACATATCGTTCCACACCCGTTTGACTTCGCAGACGCTTCCGAGGTCGACCGTGATGGACTGTTTTGTACCCTTGTAGCAGCCGCACTGGGTGTCGTCGCCAACCATTGCCACTTCGCCGTTAGTGAATTTATAGACGCATTTTCCGTCTTTGATATCGTACCATTTATCGCTCGAATAAATATCGCCGCTTGCCGTATATTCTTTGCCTTCGGCAAGGTTGGGGTACTTTTTGCCGTCTTCAACGTACGACGTATCGGCGTTGTAGGTCACGGGAGTATACTCGGTCTCTTCGGCGAGAGCGGCGCATTTCTGCAGCTTTGCGACTGTCGCTTCATCAAGATACGCGGTATAGGTGTTGCCCACGGGGGACACGCCGAAAATAGTGTACATCAGCGAGCAGGCGATGAGGTAGCTGCCTTCCGCGGAATGATGGCTGAAATCCTCGGCGTAAAGGTTTATTTCGGGATAATCGCGGTACGCGTACATATACGCTATCGCGAGCGGAGATGCGGGGCAGTTGTATCTTTCGGCAAGCTTGGTGTAGTTCTTGTAATGCTTTTCGGCGTTGGCTCTCATCTCTTCGAACGTATCTCCGGACGAATAGCGCATATAAAGTATGGGTTTCGCACCGTTTGCTTCGGCGAGCGGAATGAGAATGTCAAGCGCGGGGCTGCTCATCTCGAAGTTTTCGGCAGCGGCGCCCTGGAAAACGACGTAGTCGTATTTGTTGTTTTTGAGTTTGCTGCGGTATTTTTTGCCTCTTTCGTGATTTTCATCGGCAAATTCATAAAGATAAGCGCTGCCTTCGGTGCAGTAATCCACCTTGACGTCGAGTCCCGCGGCTCTGCAGAGCGCTCTGAACTTGATGGGAGTTCCGTTGAAATAGGTGGTGCTGTTGCCCACGAAAAGGAACCTGACGGCTGACGCGGAAACGGCGGGAGCGTTGTTGTACCACACCTTCAGCTTCATCGTGCTCTTGTCGAACGACGCGTAGATATCGCGGTCGATGGTCATGGTGGCGTTGTAGAGCATCGCGCCTTCCATGGCGAAGCTCTTGACGGTGTTGAGTTTGCTTATGTTGGTGTTGGAGGTGCTGCTGAACAGCACGGCAAAGCCGCCCGCGGGAACGGTTATGAAGGTCTGGCAGCTGCCGTAAACGCCGTCGGTGTTGGGCATGAGCTGACCGCCCGCTTCGCGGATGTGGCCGTCGGCACCGAATATCAGGACGTTGGCGGCGTTGAGGCCGTATTCGACGGTCATCACCTTTTTGGGCGACGTTGTGTCGTTTGTCGCCACTACGACTTTTCCGCTCGTGACCTTGGTGTTGAGCGCGTCGACGGTGACGACGTAGTTGTTGTCGAACGTTTCCTCGGCGGCGTTTGCCGCGACGAAGCACGAAGACATGACGAACAGAAGCGCGAGAAGCAGGGATAAAGTTTTTTTCATTGTCTTTTACTCCTTTATATCATTCAAATTTATATCATTCAAATTTTATATCGTCTATTCGCTTTTTTCTTTTTTGATGAGTGCCGCGCCGATGAGGCCCGCGTTGCCGAAAAGCGGCGAAACGAAGCATTTTGCCTCGGGAAGCAGGTGGGGCGCAAGAAGGTCGGTGATTATTTCGCCTTCGTTGATTATGCCGCCGGTGAGCACGAACGCTTCCGGCATGAATATTTTGCAAAGACTGTTGATGCCGTACGCGAGATGGAGGATGTATTCGTCAACGACTTTTTTTGATACCTCGCAGCCGCGGTACATCGCCTTGAACGGAAGTCTGCCGCCGATCTTCGATACGTCGCCGTCAGCCATCTTCATAAGTATGCTTTCGGGGTTTTCGGACGCCGCTTTCCTTGCCGACGCGACGAACGCCGTGACGGACGCGTACTGTTCGAGGCATCCGCGGTTTCCGCACGAGCAGGGTCTGCCGTTCATATCGATGATGAAATGTCCGAGTTCGCCCGCTCTGTTGTTGTGTCCGCGGTAGCATTTTTTGCCTATCATTATACCGCCGCCGACTCCCGTACCTATGGTGAGCAGGATAAGGTCGTTGACTTCCCTGCCTTTGCCCGCGAATTTTTCGCCGTAAAGCGCGCAGTTCGCGTCGTTGTCGAGAAACGTCCCGATGCCCGTGTTCTCTTCGATGATATCGGCGACGGGCGTGTTGTGATACGGCAGGTTTCCCGCCTCGATGACCGTTCTGCCGTCGCATATCCTGCCGGGCGAACCGACGCCTACGCACTCGATGTCAAAGCGTGATTTGAGCGTGTTGACCGCTCCGCAGACATCGGAAAGCATCGCGTTGATATCGCGCTTGTTCGTCTTGAATTTGACGTACTCGACGACGTTGTAATTCTGATCCACGACGCCTATTTTGACGTTTGTTCCGCCTATGTCGACGCCTATGAGTTCACTCATATATTTCACCTCCGACCAAAGTCAGCACATTGTCGTAATTTCCGTCGAGCACCGCGATATCGGCGCGTTTTCCCTCTTCAATGCTGCCCGTGAGGTCGGCGATGCCGAGCGTTTCAGCCGGATTGAACGATGCCATACGGCTGACCGAAACGGGTGAATAGCCGAGAGAAAGCAGGTTTTTGACACCCTGATGCAGGGTGTAGCAGCTTCCCGCTATCTTTCCGCCCTCCACCGTGCAGACGCCGTTTTTGACGGTCCTCTTCTTTCCGGCGATGACGTATTCGCCGTCGCCGAGCCCCGAAAAGACGCCCGAATCGCTTATCATATTTATTTTTCCGTCGCCTTTGGCAAGATAGATGAGCTTTATCGCCGCCTTGTCGAGATGTACGAGGTCGCATATCGCTTCGCATTTCATGTTCTCTTCGGTGAGCCCGAAGCCGAGAAGACCGGGAGAGCGGTGGTGGAACGGGACCGCGGCGTTGAACGTATGCGTGATCTGGCTTGCTCCCGCCTCATAAGCGCGGCGTGCCGTTTCGTAGTCGGCGGCACTATGCCCGATGGATACCCTGACTCCGAGGGAGACCGCCGTCTTTATGGTCTCGATGGCGTTATCGAGCTCGGGGGCTATGGTGATGATCTTCAGCAGCCCCTCGGACGAATCGTAAAGACGCTTCATTTCGTCGGGAGACGGAGATGACAGCCACGACGGATTCATAGAGCCTATATATTTCGGCGACACGAACGGACCTTCGAGATGTATGCCGCGCAGCGACGCGCCCTTGGGGCGGCGTCTGTACTCCCTCACGATGTTGCGTATCGCCTTGTGAGTGTCTTCAAGAGGCAGACACCTGACGGTGGCGCAGACGGAAGTGATGCCCTTTTCGGCTTCCTTGACGAGTCCCTTGTCGAACTCCTCGTTTTCGGACGCGAACTCGGTGCCGTACGCGCCGTGAACGTGCGTGTCCACAAATCCGGGGAAAGCGTATTTGCCCGTGCAGTCGAGCCCTTCTTTTTCGGTTTTTCCGATTTTTCTGATCATTCCGTCAGCCGTTTCGACGTCGGTCTTCACGACGCCGTCGGGCGTGACGGCAAAAATGTTTTTGAGTATCATATCGCCACTTCTTTACTGAATATTTACCGTAACAACGATTTCTCCCGATTTTTCGAATCCCACGTCATAGTAGAATATAAAGGTATCGGTCCCTTTGTAGCCCTTGGGGGCGTAGTAGACGATCGCGTCGCCGCCGTCGAAACGGAGTCCGCCGTATTTCGGCGACATCGCAAGCACCATTTCGCCCGCGTAATCCCCGAAGGAATCGGGAACGCTGACCTTGAAGCGTATGCTCTTGTCGGCTTTGCAGTTTATCGTGACGTCCTCGGTGCCTTCAATGACTCCGCGGATATCTTCGGGTTTGAGTTTTTCTTTGACGTAGAGATAAAGGTTGTCGTATACTTTTCTTACGCTTTTCGTCTTGGAATACGCAGCGATGGAGAAGCCGCCGGGAACGCCGTTCTGATAATATATCTTGACGCCGTTCATATATCCCGTCTCGGCACCCGCGAGCATATATTCGGTAAAGCGTTTCGCGTCTTCTTTATTCTCGGGGTTGGTTATTTCCATTTCGACGCACATGCCGAGGTCTTTGGTCTTTCTCGCGTTTTCGTAAAGCACGTCCTTGGTGGCAGACGCGGTGAACATATAGTTGGGCTGCATACAGGCAAGGTCAAAGCCGAGAGCCTTCCAGTCGGCGTATCCGCTCGCGGTGTAGTACGGTATCCAGAAAAGCTTGACGCCGAGCTCGTGCGCGTGGTCGGAAGCAAAACGGATGAGGTCCGCCTCGTGCGGGTCGCCGTAGTCGATGGATTCCTCGAACCAATAGAATCCGCCGAATTCAAGGTTTTCGTAATTACCTTCTTTGAATCTGTTATACTCTTCGTCCATCAGCCATTTGATGGCTTTTTTTCTGTCCTCGAGCTTTGAAAAATCCTCCGACACACCGTCGCCGTCAACGTCGCCGAAGGTGTTTTTGGTGCTTCCGTCGGACTTATGACGGAACGTATAAAGTATGGACGTGTAGGTCATTACCTTGTAGTCGTCGAGTCCGAGCTCTTTTTTGACGTTTCCGACGCAGGTGTTGAGCGCGTTCATGTTTCTTTCGGGATAATAGATATCGTCAACGTAGAACTTCCAGCCGTCGAAAACGCGGGTGCTGTCGTCGTAGTTGAAACGGGTATAAGGAAGGTAGAGATACGCGTCAAAGAGCGTGTCCGCGACCTTGCCGTCCTTGTCGAGATAGGCAACATAGGGCAGGTATTCGTCCGCGGTGATAAGGCCGCCTTCGGTATGGGTGCTGCCATCCTTGAGGCAATGATAGGACAGAAGCATATTGTGTACGCCGTCGAAATCGTCGGGAGTGATATAGGTGCTCGTCTTTATCTCTTCCTCGTCGGGGGTGGGTTTTTCGGCATCCTTCGCGTTCTTTTTGCCGTATATTTCGATCTCATCCATATAGACGTGAGTGGATATGGTGAACTGAAGCTTGACGTAACGCGCCTGATATTCCTTGTCAAAATCGCCCTCGAGTCTGTATATCGCGACAGAAGCAGCGGCGCTCGGGTTTTCGGGAGCGTAAGCGGTGTGCCATTCGACGCCGTCAAGCGACACGAGCACGCGGACGTCGGTGGGAAGGTTGATGCTGGGAGCCGCGTCCTTGAGGAATCCCGCGCTGACCGAGCTGACCGAGCTTATCGCGCCGAGGTCGAACACGAACGATCTGGAGCCGCCTCTGGTGTTGTGGAACCATTCGGAGCTCGTGTAGGATTGGTTGGAGGAGCGTTTGCCGTTGGTTAGCAGCGAAACGTTCACGGTGTTGTACCAGTCGGTGGCAAGCTCGCTCTGGATCATATCCCTGAAAAATACCATGGGCTTTTTGCCTTTGACGAGGTTCACGACGGTGTCGTAATCGGACGAATCGGCATCCCATAATATATCTTCGGTTATGACGGGTACTTCCTTCGTGCCGTAATACTCTTCGCTTTTGTAATAAGCCTTTTCTTCGTTGGATTTATAGTTTTCGCCGTAAGCAATGGCTTCGACTTCGCCGATGAACATCCACGCGTTGTCGCATATATCAAAATCGAATCTGATATATCTCGCGCTTACGCTGCCCTGAAGGAAAACGCGGAAATCATATATTCCGGTGGGATTTATGCTGCGGGGAGCGTATGCGGAACCTACCTTGACATAGTTTTCTCCGTCGTCGGATATGGACATGGTGACGGTATCGGGAAGGCCGATGCCGTAATCGGTCTGATTGTAAAGATAAACGTGAAATTCCGCAATGCCGTCCATGACTTTGCCGAGGTCGAAATCGAGTCTCATCTGCTCGAGTCTCGAGTTTCCGTAGCCGGCGTACGAGCTTTCGTCAAAAGAAGTCGGCACGACACCGTCGGTCAGAAGCTTTCCGTTGTCTTTATATGCCGGGTCGCTTTCTCTGAGGCTGACGTATTTTTTGCCCTTCAGCAGGTTTTCGTGCGGAAGCGTCTTGTCGACGGGGGCAAGGATGGAATCGATGAGCCTGGTATATTCTGTCTCTACCACTTCGATCTCCGACGATTCCCCGGATGGTTCTTCACTTGCTTCGGAGGACGCCGCGACGTCTTCGGAAAGCGCTTCGGATGAAGACACTTCTTCGGACGGCGTGCCGCCCTCGCCCGTGCAGGAAGTAAGCAGCGTTGAAATAAGTAAGACGGCTGTGAGTATAAGTGACAAACGTTTCATTTTTCTCTCCCGTTTTCTGATTTTATTAACGCAAGCAAGGCATAGGTCCCTGTCCGGGGCTTATGCCTTGGTATTTTTATTCGTATTCTACTACGTTGACCCATTTTTCGAGGAATTCTTTTTCCTCGGGTCTTCCCTTCACAGACTGCGACGCGGCAACGATGGGCATCCATTTCTGGACGTACTGCTTTGCGGTATCGCTCTTTTTGCAGAAGAGGTCAAGATATTTATCGGCGAATTTCTGCCTGCCTTCGAGGCAGAAAAGCAGATAGGTCCTTGCGACGTCGGCGGACGCGTTGCCCTGAGTGGCGTGAGCCCAGTCGATGACGTAAGGCGTTCCGTCTTCCGAAATGATGACGTTGGACGGGTTGAAATCGCCGTGACAAAGCTTGGTGTGCACGTGCATACCGTCAAGACGAGTATGAAGCTCGTATCTCGTGGTGGCGTCGAAAGAAGACGCGCTTATCTTGCGCTGCATTTTTTCGATAAGACGTCCGAGCATCGGGCAGGTCCTCGAATGGATGTCGAGCTGCAGATCAACGAAAAACTCAAGATATTCGTCTTCCTTATCGGGGTTTTCGTCCATAAGGGACTTGAGGGTCCTGCCCTCGATGAAATCGTATTCGATCGCCCAGCTGCCGTTGACCTTTTCGACTTCGCGAAGTACCGGGATGTGGAGCCCCGTTTCCTCGACTCTCGCCTGATTGAGCGCTTCGTTCAGTATATCCGCCTTGGAATAGGTGTCGTCGAACACCTTGCAGAACACGTCTCCGGAGCGGTAGAATTCTTTATGAGCGCTTTTAGCAACAAGATTATCTTTTGTGAATTCCATTATCCTCACTCCTTATTTCCGTAATAGGCGTTGAGATACATCTGCTTTATTTCGGAAAGCAGCGGATATCTCGGGTTGGCACCGGTACACTGGTCGTCGAACGCCTGCTCGGTCATATCGTCAAGACGCGCAAGGAAGTCTTCCTCGTCCGGAACGTAATCGCGTATGGTGGGCTTGATGCCTATCTTTGCCTTGAGTTCGTCTATCATCGCGATAAGAGATTCGACCTTTTCGTCGTCGGTATTCCCTTTCGCTCCGAGATAATCGGCGACCTCGGCGTATCTTGCCTTCGCCTTCGGATAAGCGTACTGCGGGAAGGTGCCCATCTTGGAGGGGACGTCGGCGGAATTGAAGCGGATGACCTCGTCGATGAGGAGCGCGTTGGCGATGCCGTGAGCAACGTGATGGAACGCGCCGAGCTTGTGCGCCATCGAATGGCATACGCCGAGGAACGCGTTGGCAAACGCCATTCCCGCCATGGTCGCGGCGTGAGCCATCTTTTCCCTCGCCTCAACGTCGGTCTGACCGTTTTCATAAGCGCGGGGCAGATATTCGAATATCATTTTAAGCGATCTGAGAGCAAGTCCGTCGGTCATATCGGCAGCCATGACCGATGCGTACGCTTCGAGCGAATGTGAGACCGCGTCGATACCGGAGGCGGCGGTGAGTCCTTTTGGGGAGCTCATCATAAGGTCGGCGTCGACTATCGCCATATCGGGCAGCAGCTCGTAATCGGCGAGCGGATATTTGACGTGCGTTTTTTCGTCGGTGATGACGGCGAACGGAGTCACCTCGCTGCCCGTGCCGGCAGAAGTCGGAACGGCGACGAAGTATGCCTTTTCGCCCATTTTCGGGAAGGTGTAGGTGCGCTTTCTGATATCCATGAAGCGCATTGCCATATCCTCGAAATCAGCGTCGGGATGCTCGTAAAGCACCCACATTATCTTTGCGGCGTCCATTGCGGAGCCTCCGCCGAGCGCGATTATCACATCGGGCGCAAACGACGTCATGACTTTTGAGCCGGCAACGGCGCTTGCGAGAGTGGGGTCGGGTTCAACGTCGGCAAATGTCGTGTGGACGATGCCCATGGAATCGAGTTTTCTTTCGATACCTTTGGTGTATCCGTTGGCGTAAAGGAACGAATCGGTTACGATGAAAGCCTTTTTCTTTCCCATGTCGCCAAGCTCGCCGAGCGCGGTCCCAAGGCAGCCTTTTTTGATATATATTTTTTCGGGAGTTCTGAACCAGAGCATATTTTCTCTTCTTTCGGCAACGGTTTTGATGTTGAGCAGGTGTTTGACGCCAACGTTTTCGGAAACGCTGTTTCCGCCCCACGAGCCGCAGCCGAGAGTGAGTGACGGAGAAAGACGGAAATTATAGATCCCGCCGATGCCGCCGTGCGACGACGGAGTGTTGACGAGTATGCGGCAGGTCTTCATGCGGGACGCGAATTCGTCAATGACGTCCCTTTTGGCGACCGCGTCGAGATATATCGACGACGTATGACCGTAGCCGCCGTCCGAAATGAGCTTTTCGGCTTTTGCGAACGCGTCCTCAAGGTCTTTCGCGCGGTACATGGCGAGCACCGGAGAAAGCTTTTCGTGAGCGAACTCTTCTGAAATATCGACGGATTCGACCTCGCCGATGAGTATCTTGGTGCTTTCGGGCACCTCGACTCCGGCTAAAGACGCGATCTTCGACGCCTTCTGACCGACTATCTTCGCGTTGACGGAGCCGTTGATGATTATGGTCTTTCTTACCTTTTCGGTTTCTTCGGGATCGAGGAAATAACAGCCTCTGTAAGAGAACTCGGCTTTGACCTTGTCGTAGACATCGTCGAGAACGATGACAGACTGTTCGGACGCGCATATCATACCGTTGTCGAACGTCTTGGAATGGATTATCGAATTGACGGCAAGGACGATATCCGCGGAAGAATCGATTATGGCGGGAGTGTTGCCGGCACCGACGCCTATCGCGGGTTTGCCGCTCGAATACGCGGCGTTCACCATACCGGGGCCTCCGGTGGCGAGGATGATGTCGGCTTCCTTCATCAGCATATTGGTCATCGCAAGCGACGGCGTATCTATCCAGCCGATGAGATCCTCGGGAGCGCCCGCTTTGACAGCCGCTTCGAGAACGATCCTCGCAGCCTGAATGGTGGACGCTTTTGCCCTCGGATGAGGGCTGATTATCATTCCGTTCCTCGTTTTGAGGGCAAGCAGAGTCTTGAATATCGCGGTGGAGGTCGGGTTGGTCGTGGGGATGACGGCGGCGACGAGCCCGATGGGCTCGGCGATCTTCATGATGCCGGCTTCCCTGTCTTCTTCCACGACACCGCACGTTTTCGTGTTTTTATATTCGTTGTGAATATATTCCGCCGCGTAGTTGTTTTTGATGACTTTGTCTTCCACGACGCCCATTCCCGTCTCTTCGACGGCTGCTTTCGCGAGAGGAAGACGTGCTTTGTTTGCCGCGAGAGCCGCCGCCGTGAAAATGCGGTCGACCTGCTCCTGCGTGTAAGACGCGTAGATCCGCTGCGCCTTTTTTACTTTTGCGATGAGTTCTCCGAGGCTTTCCACGGAGTCTGTAACGGGGTAGAGTTTTTCCATTTTTTGCCTTTCAGTTTATTCGTTGATCATTTCAGCTTTTCCGTTGATCTCCCATACGTCTTTGCTGACGCCTCCCGAGAAATCGTCGCGGAACACGACGTTGCCGTAACGGTCGGTAAGGGTTATCTCGGCACATTCGATGATGCCCGCGGCCTCCCAGAGTCCGATGCCCATGGTGGTGTGACCGTGGCCTTCCTCAGGTACGAAATCGTAGCTGTACACCTGCCACTTCGTCGTCCCGCCGTAGATCGCCGCGAAATCGGCGTATTTCGTAAGCGAGCCTTCGGAGTCGTACTGATAAAGGTTGACGTACGCAAGTCCCTGGTCGGGGTTTCCGATACCGCGGTCGACGTCTTTCGCTCTGACTATCGCCGTGGCGGTATATCTTTCGCCGGTCTTCAGAGCTTCGGCGCTGAAGTATTTTTGTATGCTGCCGTTGCCGTTTTTGTCGGCGGTCACGCGGAGGTAGCGTTTGTATTCCTCGTCGAGGATCTCTCCGCCGTATTCCTTATCTTCTCCGTCGATGACGAGAGAATCGATATAATTGATCTGTCCGAGTCCGCTGCTTTCGTGCGTTACTTTTTTGCCCTCGACGGTGTATCCCTCAATTCTGACGCCGCTTATATGGTTCGACGGTCTGCCGAGAATGACGTCGCGCTTTGCGGGAGCGCAGAGGCAGCTCAGGTTGACGACATTCACGTTTTCGATCGTCTTGCCGTAATACATACCGTAGTCGTCGGAGAAGCGGAAGTTGATGACTTCGCCGTTCGTCATTCTCTCGATGACGATATTCTGCCACGTGATATTGCGGAAGGTCGCGTTGTCGGTGCAGGTGAGGGAAAGAGCGCCCTTGTAGAAGTCGCTTTCCTCACGCTGTTCGAGAACGGTGATGTCCTTGAACGAGATGTCGTTGAATATATTTTCGTATCCGGAAGGCTTCGATTCGGGTCCCACAAGCATATTATGCGCGCAGTCTGCCCAAAGTACGCAGTCTTCCATCAGAACGGTCTCGACGTCGAAAAGCTCGGAGTTTGCCTCACCTATCGAGGAATCCGCCGCCTTGATCGAAATGTTGTCATCGAAATTGCGGAGCATCGAATCGTAAATGAACACGTCGTGCGAGTTGCAGACGTCGATGCCGTCGCTGTTGAAATACCAGCATATCTCCTTGAAGTCGTTTACGGTGACGTTGACGCATTTGTTGATGTACAGAGTCCACGTCGGAGAATCGAGGAAAATGACGCCGTCTATACGCGCGTTATCACATCTGTCGAGCTCGCAGAGATGCTCGCGCGAGGTCTTGAGGCTGTGTCCGAGCCTGCTTCCGCAAAGCACGCCTCTGCCGACTATGGAAATATCGTCGGCGTTCTTGGCGTACACCCTTCCGTATACCACCGCTCCCGGAGCGAGGTAAAGAGTCTGACCTTCGCGCAGGCGGATAAGACCCGCGTCGTGTTCACCGGGACCGTAGTAAACCACTTTTTCCCCGTTCGGGTCGACGCCGTAGTCGGTTATCTTTCCCGCGTAGATGAACAGATTGGTGTATATGCCGTCGTCGAATTCGACCGAAAGCTTGCACGGCTTATTCACCGTAAAGACGGCACTGCCGTCCTCCGCCGACGCTTCGATGCCTTCGGCAAGCGGACGGACGACGCACTTTTCGAAGTTATCCTTGGGAGTGACCTTTACGGTCACGTCGGACGCGAAATCGGAATCGAAATAGCAGAACGCCATTTCTTCGGTCTCGATCTCACCGTCGCCCTCGTTCGACACGGACTTCACCGCCGCTTTCGCTTTGTAGCAGACGACGTTCTTTTCGACGTCCCCGCTTTTCACAGTCACGGTGTACCTGTCGGAAAGAAGCTCGCCTTCGTAATCGTAAGTGACTACCTCTGCGGTTTTCGGTTCTTCTTTCGACGTTTCTTCATCGTCGTCATTACCGCATCCGGTCATAAAAACCGACGACGCGGCAAGAGCGAGAAGCAAAACGCACGCAATTATCTTTTTCATAAAAATCATCACTTCGTATGTTCAAAATCGTATTTGTTGCAGTATTCGCAGGCGGCAAGCGACGCTGACGCGCCGTCGCCGGAAGCGGTGACGATCTGTCTTATCTTCTTGGATCTGCAGTCGCCCGCGACGAAAATGCCGTCGGTCGTGGTGGTGCAGGATTCGTCGGAATCAAAATAGCCGTAGGAGTTGAGCGGCGCGACGTCGGCAAACGCCTTGTTGTCGGGCGCGAGCCCTATCGCCACGAACATACCGTCGGCGTAAAGGTCGGTCTCTTCCCCGCTTACGGTGTTGACGACCCTGACGCCCTTGAAAGCGCCGTCGGAGATGATAGACTTGCAGACGGTATCGAATATGCACCTGACGTTGGATTTGTTCTTTATGACGTTTGAAAGTCCGGCTTCACCCGTGAAATCGGAAAGGTTCTGCACCACGGTGACGCTCTCGCAGATATCCGAAAGAAGCGACGCCTCCTGAAGTGCGGAGTTGCCGCCGCCGACGAGGATGACGTTCTTGCCCTTGAAATATCCGCCGTCGCAGACCGCGCAGTAATAGATGCCGTGACCCGTGAACGCGTCCTCGCCCTCGAGTCCGAGATGGCGGTGCCTGACGCCGTTGGCGATGATGACCGCTTTGGATTCGAATTCGCCGTAGGTGGTGACGACTTTTTTGACGTCGCCGTTTTCTATTCTCAGGACCTCGTCAAGCTCGACCTCGGCGCCCTTGGAAAGCACGGCGTCGGTCATTTTGTCGGCGAGTTCAGAGCCCGTGATGACCTCGTATCCCGGGTAATTCTCTATCTTCGGCGAATAGGTCATCTGTCCGCCGAACGCGCTTTTTTCGATTATGAGCACTTTTTTGTTCGCTCTCAATGCATAGAGCGCGGCGGTAAGCCCCGAAGGGCCACCGCCTACGATAATTATATCATACATTCTTTTCTTCCTCAATATACTTGCGGATGGCGGAAATATCATCGAACTTGGTCATTTTTCCGTCGTGTACCACAACGAGGGTGGGGGACTGCGTTATGCCGTATTCGGCAACGAGGTCCTGGTTTTCGAAGCAGTCGTACGCCTGATAAGCGATTCCCGCTTTTTCGAGGAACATTTTTGCCATCTTGCATCTCGGGCAGGTGGGAGCCGTGAAGAGGCAGAGCATATCGCCTTTTGCGGTGTTTTCGCCGCAGCATTCTTCGGAAGAAGCGGCAACGCCGTTCCTGCGGAGCACTGACGTCTCGATGTTGTATTCTTTTCTGTCGGCGAATTCCTGAGTCTTGCCGGCGTTCCAGTTCTTGACGGGTCTGTAATAACCGGTTATGCGGGAATATACCTCGGTCTCGGTGCCGCATTCGGGGCACTTATATACTTCGCCGCCGATATAGCCGTGATTCTTGCATACGGAATAGGTCGGAGAAATGGTGTAGTAAGGCAGACGGTAGTTCTCGGAGATCTTTCTGACGAGGTTAGCCGCGGATTTCCATGACGGCAGTTTTTCGCCGAGGAAGGCGTGGAAGACCGTACCGGAGGTGTAGAGCGTCTGGAGCTCGTCCTGGATGTCGAGCGCTTCGAAGATGTCTTCGGTAAATCCGACGGGAAGGTGAGAGCTGTTGGTGTAGTAAGGAACGCCGCTGTTTTCGTTGGCGGTGATGATGTCGGGATATTTTTCGACGTCGTGTTTCGCGAGTCTGTAGGAAGTGGATTCGGCGGGAGTGGCTTCGAGGTTATAAAGGTCGCCGTACATCTCCTGATAGTCGGAAAGTCTTTCTCTCATGTGGTTGAGAACGTTCTTGGTGAATTCCTGGGTCTCCTTGTGGGTCATATCGGCTTTGAGCCATTTCGCGTTGAGGCCGCATTCGTTCATGCCGACAAGGCCGATGGTGGAGAAATGGTTGGTGAAGGTGCCGAGATAGCGTTTGGTGTAGGGATAGAGTCCGGCGTCCATAAGGCGGGTGATGACGTTTCTCTTCACCTTGAGAGAGCGTGCCGCGATGTCCATTATCTTGTCAAGACGCTGATAGAATTCTTCCTCGTTCGCGGAAAGGTACGCGATACGCGGCATATTGATGGTGACGACGCCGATGGAGCCGGTGGATTCGCCGCTTCCGAAGAAGCCGCCCGATTTCTTTCTGAGTTCTCTGAGGTCGAGTCTGAGGCGGCAGCACATACTTCTGACGTCGCTCGGCTGCATATCGGAGTTGACGTAGTTGGAGAAATAAGGAGTGCCGTATTTGCTGGTCATTTCGAAGAGGAGACGGTTGTTCTCGGTATCGGACCAGTCGAAATCACGGGTGATGGAGTAGGTGGGGATGGGATACTGGAATCCGCGTCCGTTGGCGTCGCCTTCGATCATTATCTCAATGAACGCCTTGTTGACCATGTCCATTTCTTTTTTGCAGTCTTTATAGCGGAAGTCCATTTCCTTGCCGCCGACGATGCAGTTGAGCTCGGCAAGGTCAGCCGGAACGGTCCAGTCGAGGGTGATGTTGGAGAACGGTGCCTGAGTGCCCCAGCGGGACGGGGTGTTGACGCCGTATATGAAGGATTCGATCGCCTTCTTGACCTGATCGTAGGAAAGGTTATCGACTTTTACGAACGGAGCGAGGTAGGTATCGAACGAGGAGAACGCCTGAGCGCCCGCCCATTCGTTCTGCATGATGCCGAGGAAATTGACCATCTGATTGCAGAGGGTGGCAAGGTGGCTTGCGGGAGACGAGGTGATCTTGCCGGTAACGCCGCCGAGACCTTCCTGAATGAGCTGACGGAGAGACCAGCCCGCGCAGTAGCCGGTGAGCATGGAAAGATCGTGGATGTGTATATCGCCGTCGCTGTGAGCCTTGGCTATTTCCTGATCGTAAACTTCGGAAAGCCAGTAGTTGGCGGTAACGGCGCCGGAGTTCGAAAGAATGAGTCCGCCGACGGAATAGGTGACGGTGGAGTTCTCTTTTACGCGCCAGTCGATGGAATCGACGTAGCTGTTGACGAGATCCTTATAATCAAGGAAGGTGGAATTGAGGTTTCTGATCTTTTCGCGCTGTTTTCTGTAAAGTATGTAAGCCTTGGCGACGTCGGCGTAGTCCGCTTTGATGAGGACGGCTTCGACACTGTCCTGGATATCTTCGACCGCTATACGGTCGCCGTTGACCTTGGGCTGAAAATCGGACGTTACCTTGAGTGCGAGAAAATCTATAACGTCGTCGTTATATTTTACCTTCTGCGCGTCGAACGCGAGCTTTATTGCGTTTGCGATCTTGGAAATGTTGAATTCGGTAATTTTACCGTCCCGTTTAATAACTTTGTACATTTTTATCCTCCATATATTAACAATTTATGATTTCCCGAAAATTCGTGATATTATCATATCATAAAAAAAACACCTTGTCAATAGAAAAATGACAAGATGTTGTACAAAATATTCGGTATCACAAGATATACCACAAAATGTAGTGACATTAAACGCCGCGCAAGTACACATTCGGGATCACTTTTTCCGCAAAAGCCTTGCAGCGTCTCATTTCTTCGTCATCAAGCGGGTGAAGTCCGCCGCGGATAAGGTTGCCGGAATCCTTGAATTTTTGTATATAATAGGCGTCCGTGCCCTTCACCATGCGCGCGATCTCCTCAAAATCCTCGGGCGAGTGGAATTCGGCGGCGGCCGTCGTGCGGAATTCGTGGGGTATGCCGGAGGAATTGAGAAGCGCGATGCTCTTCAAGAACGGGGCGACGTTTATGCCGTCGATGCCGACGGTGACTCCGTATTTTTCCGCCGTGTTCTTGACGTCCATGGCGACGTAATCGACAAGGCCTTCATCAAGGAGCTTTTCGAGCTTCGTCGGGAACGCGCCGTTTGTATCGAGCTTGACGAGGTAGCCGAGAGAACGTATTTCTTTTATAAAATCGGGAAGGTCGTGATGTATGAGAGGCTCGCCGCCGGTGACGCACACGCCGTCGAGAATGCCGCTTCTCTTTTTGAGATAGTCGAAAAACAGTTCAGTCGGGTATTCTTCCTCTTTTTCGGTGACGAGGAACGCGTTGTGGCAGAACGGGCATCTGAGGTTGCAGCCGTAGGTGAACACGGTGCAGGCGGTCTTTCCCGGATAGTCAAGCAGCGTGAGCTTCTGGAGTCCGCTTATCTTCATTTTTCTTTCCTCTGCTTTTCGATGAATTCGTCGAGTATTTCCGCCGCGGCGGCAATATACATCGAGCACTTGCGCTTTTTGTAATATTCCTCGGTACGCGCTTCGGGAGTGGGGTCGTCGTGAAGGACGTCGAGTTCGAGAAGCTCACGGCAGATGAAAGTGGAATATCTTTTCTTGAATTCAAGTCCCAGCTCCTGCACCCTTGCGTAATGCTCCGCCTTGAGCGACGGATCGGTTATATCGGTATAGCCGTAAAGTATACCGCAGACAAGGAACATACCCGTCACCGCTCCGCAGACCTCGCGAAGTCTGCCCATTCCTCCGCCGAACGACGAAGAAACGCGGAGCGACAGTTCCTTTGAAAGTCCCGTTTCGTCCGAAAACGCGAGAAGCATCGCCTGCGCACAGCTGTAACCTTCAAAATAAAGCCGCGATGCCTGCCCGGAATGTTTGCTCATAAATAACACCTCCGTATTCGCAGATACGTTTTTATTATATCACGTTTCTTCGCCGTTTTCAAGTATCCGCCGAAAAATCGTGATCCTCCGCGTCTGGCGTAATATCCTCTTTACAACTGCAGCGCTAATTGTTTACATGTCTTTTTCCGTTTTCGGTTGACAACACGGCGCTTTTGTGATATTATAGGTATGGAACAAAATATTTGAAAGGAGATTTTTCTGATCATCATGAAAAAAATCATTGTTTCCCTGCTCCTCGTTTTCGTGCTCGTTGCCGGTCTCTGCCTGACCTCCTGCAGCGAAAACGTGGGCAAAGAGCTCATCAAAACAGCACAAGCCGACTATGCGGAATATAACAAAGAAGTCATCGAAAACGTTATCGACGCAATGGCCGACAGTTACGCACCCCTTTCCATCGCCAAGGATTCTCTCGAAGACGGCAAAACTTCCCTGACCGTAGATATCGGTGAAGGCGAACTGGTCATCATCGACTTCTTCACCAAAGACGGCAAGTACGCTGCCACGATCAGTCATCCTTCCACCAACGAAAGCGGCTCCATCTACTACGCAGACAAGAACGTTACGGTCGACTTCACCGGCATCGAAGAAGCCGGCATGGACAAAGCGTTCACCTTTGCTCTCGACATTTTCAAAGGCACTGCAGACACTCAGCCCGAAGAATATGAAGAGCTGCAGGAAGCTCTCAATATGCTCAAAGGTATGTTCAAGTTCGACATCACCAGCGAAGAAGAGATCAAAAAATTCGTCGACAAGCTCGAAGGCTGCGTTGAAAGAACCATCGAAGAAAAAGACGTGACCATCGAAACCAAAAAAGACGACAAAAAAGTCGAGAAAAAGATCGACAGCATCGTTACCACCGAGACCATCGACAAAGAAACCTTTATGAAAGTCCTCGAAAATCTTTGGAACGCCATCGATTTTGACGCTGTTTCCAGGATCGCGGGCGAAATGGATGAGGGCGAAAGCATCGAGATCCCCTCTTTCAACGAGATAAAAGAACAGCTCGGCGACCTCTTTGACATAAACGCCACCGAAGTTTACGCCGTATCCATGGATAAAGGACTTCCCGTTCTCTATACCTGCGACGGAAGCTTTTCCATCGACGCTTCTGCCATCATTCCGGATGCCGACATTCCCAAATTGGATCTTAACATAAGCATCAAAGTCCAATTCCCCGAAAATATGTCCGTTTACAACCGTTCCGAAGCTTCCGTAACGATAAGCGGCAGCCTCCTCAATATGCTGCTCGATTCCGAAGAAGACGGCGATATCAGCGCTTCCATCGTTTGGGAACCCGAAGACTCCAAGGATGAATTCACCGGCACGCTCAAGCTCAAGCTCAAAGCAGCCGGAATGACCATTTCTCCGCTTTCCGCCACGATCGAACGCAGCAAGAAGACCGGCGATTTCACCGTTACCGTCAAAGCGGGACTTCTCGATCAAATGGCAAAGATCGAACTTAACGGCAACATAAAGAGCGAAAAGAACAAGACCACCGTCAAGCTCATTTCCGCTGCCGTCGATGAAGAGACCGAAGAGCTCAACGCCGTCCTCACCTTTGAAAAGGGCTGCGAATTCCCGTCCATCCCTGCCGCCGAAAAGATCGGAAGCCTCGAAGACCTTGAAAAAGTTCTTCCCGAAGAGCTGTTCCGCGGCAGCGCCGAAGAAGAGCCTTACGTCGATTTTGAATGATCCGCGCCATTGCTCCGCAAGATAAAAAACTTTTTCCCGCCAAACAAATAATAGTATAAAGCGAGGGGCTGTAGCAAAACAATAATTGCTACAGCCTCTGTTTTGATTGATAAGGATACGAAAAAAAGGCAAGAATTTCGCAGAAAAGGTGGATATTTCCAGAAAAAAGGCGAACAAACAAGGCATCCGCCGAAAACGACGCACACCAAAGAAATATATATTCGGTTTTTGTGAGGTTTAAATCAAAACTTTTTTGAACAACTGAGTTCCCATTCGATTTTGCTGTATCTTTGCGTGTAATTTGTTGACGTTGTATGCCATTGCGAGCAGCAGTATTTCGGTGAAAACTTTTTTCTTTCCCCTGAGTAGGAATTGCCTGAAAGCATAATTTTGCTTGATAACACCAAACGCCCCTTCAGATTGTATGGAGCGGTTCATTCGAAGAAGGATACCTTTTTCACTTGTGATGCGTTCAAAAGATTCCGCACGCTGCTTTATGAATTTCTTCGACACCTGCATCTTTCGGTTTCCCTTGGATTTTGTACATTTCTTCTTGTACGGACAATCAGCGCAAGATTCACATTCGTAATATGTGACTTCACTTGTATATCCCGATTT
>JAZRXG010000015.1:0-21577 GCA_045600105.1 Eubacteriales bacterium | reverse complement strand
ACGTAAAGGTCGCGCAAAAACGATATCATGGACATTTCATTCGTCTTTTTGTTGTAGGTGCACAGTATCATAACGTCCGAGCGTCCGCGCGTTTCGCCGAAGGTATCGGTGCCGATGAGGATGATGTTTATGAGGTCCTTGTCGTCGATCTTTTCGGGTGTGTACGGTTCCACCGGGGGCTTGGGCTCTTCTTTTGATTCTTCCTTCGGCTGTTTCGGCTCTTTTGAAGTCTCTTCTTTCGGCTCCTTGGAAGGCTCATCCTTGGATTCCTCTTTGGTTTCCTCCGATGATTCTTCTTTTGATTCCTCGGCTGATTCCTCGGAAGCCATCTCCGACGCTTCTTCACTCGCGTCCTCCGATCCTTCGCTTTCTTCGGAGGTGTCCGCTTTCGATACGTCGTACTCTTCAGACGCATCTTCTTCCCAACCGCTTACGTCCGGGTTATCCTCGTCGGAATAAATCTCAATGCTCGGATCTTCTTCCCAGCCGCTTATGTCGGGATCGTCTTCGTCGGGATATATTTCGATCGAGGAATCGTCGATCTTCTGTATATCGTCGACCAGCGAATATATTTTGATATATAATATTATGCCGATGATGAGGACTATCGCGACGATCGCGATGAGTATACCTATTATCCAGCGCAGGACCTTTGATTTCTTTTTCGGTTCCGCGGCGTTTTTTTCTTTTTTTGACATGTTATTTTCTCCAAGACACGCTTTTTACCGCGCGACGGTTTTTCAGTCGTTCCGTCCGCAAAAGCAGCAAGCGATCAATATATTGCGGACGAACCGTTTGACGCGAGATATACCTGCGCTTTGCGTTCGTATCCGTATTTATCATAATATTTTTCGTTCAGCACGGAAATGACGCTTTCGGCTTTTTCTTTTTCGACGAGCGCGATGACGCATCCGCCGAGACCCGCGCCGACTATCTCGCTGCCGAGAACTCCGTCGGTGCCGTTGAGCAGGTCGCAGAGCCCGTCTATCTGCTCGGTCGAGCAGCCGTAAGCTCCGCTCTGAAGCGATACGTCGGCATTGGCAAGTGCAAGCGAATCGAGTGCTTTGTCGGAAAGGTCGACGTCGCATATCCTGTCGCCGTTGTGGCTTATCTTCATCATTTCACCGAGCAGCGCGTAATTGCCGTCGTTCAGGCAGTCCATGCACTTCTCCGATCTCGCGCATTCCGAAACGCCGAAAAGCGCGACGCCTCTGAGGTCGTACACCTTCGGATCGGCGTGGTTCGCGAATATCCTTTCGATGACGTCGCCGTATTCGGGAAGCAGCGCTTTTATGCCGCCTCTGGTCATAGTTTCGGGGACGGATTTGAGTATCCTGTATATTTCGCTGTAAGGACGTATTTTTGCGAGGTCGCGGAATTCACGCAGGTCGAGCGACGGATAATTCTTTTTGATGAGCATGAACGCGAACTCATACGACGCGACTTTGGCGTTGAATTTGTCCTTGCTACCTTCGGATTTTTTCGCCTTTATCATGCTGTTCGCGACGACGACGGCGAATTTTTCCGAGAATTTCGCGTTGCTGCCCACTTCAAACGGCTTGAAGCAAAGGTGGACGATGCTGTTTCGTTTTCCGCATTTCATCGCGGCGTGATCTCCCGCGCCGCCTCTTGAGCCGACGAACCACTCGCCTTCGCCGCACATATCGATGAACTCCTTGTCGGTGATATTGAGGCAGTTGAGCGACACGACCGCTTCCATCACGGCAACGACTATACTCGACGACGAGGAAAGCCCCGCCGCGACGGGGATATTGCCGTCGGCAGCCATATTCATACCGCAAAGCGGCATTTCGTTCCCGAACTGAGCGCGGATGACCGCCGATTTGACGTAGTTCGACCAGTCCCCCTTGCTTGCTTCAAGCGCTTCCACGGTGTCTTTGTCTTCGAGATACGAAAGCCAGCTGTCAAATTTCTTCGTTCCGAGCGTTTCGCTTATCGAAAAGCTTCTTTCGGGGTAAGTGCCGTCGGTATTCGCTATCGCGACGACGTCGTCGTCACGCGGGGACGACACGAACACGGTGTCCTTGTCGGTCGCCATGACGTTTATCCCGCCTCCGCGGTGATCGATATGGCGTCCCATGAGGTTGACACGTCCCGGGGAACGGGTCACGATTATCTTCGTGTCTCCGTATTTCTTTTTGAAAAGCTCAATAAGTCCGATATATCTCTTCTTCTGCTCGTTTATCGCGTCGGGATAAAGGGAGGCGAAAACGCCGTCGAGTCTGCCGTCTTCGATGTCGCTCACGAACTCGGACGCCCTGCGCATAAAGTATCTGCTCATTTTTCTGAGCTCCGGCTTGGTGCTGTAGGTCAGCATATCCTCGGCGGAGTTGACCTCGTAAAGCACGGCTTCGTCGCGGAGCGCGAAATATTCGAGCGTATCGGTGAGATATATCTCGCCCTGCGCGTTATCCGAGCCCACGCTGCCTATCGCTTCGACCGCTTCGTTCACGTTGAAGCAGTAAAGACCGGCGTTGGCGTATTTGCTGTTCAGTATCTCGTCCGCGCCGAACACTCTGCCGCAGAGCTCTTTCGTTCCCGACGGCTTGGAAGAGAGCGCTTTTTTCTTGACTTTTTCGGCTTTTTTGGCGTTGAGACCTATCGCCTTCAGTTTGGGATCGTATTCGGATTCCGAAACGTTCGCCAGTGCCATAAGCGACGCGTCCGCAAATTCGACGATACCGTAAGGCTTGTCCCCGTCAACGACGACGCGTCCGCCGTTGAAATTCGCGCTGAGCGGCTGCACGCCCCAGACCGATTTCGCGGTCTTCGACTTTTCGATAAGTCCCGCGATGACGCTGCTTGATATAATCTTGTCGCCCATCGAAACGATGACGGGACCCGTATAGCCGACGGTCGACAACGCCTTGAGCCCGCACAGAGCGGCGTGCCCCGTGCCCTTCTGCTCCTTCTGATAGGCGTAGATGACACCGTCCTCGCCGTCAAGGCAGTCCATCACGCTGTACGCCTGATGGCCTATCACGATGACGAAACGGCTGACGCCGCCCTCACGCATATTGGCGATTATCCGTTTTATGACGGGTATCCCGGCGCAGTCAAAGCACACCTTGTTCTTTGAGTCGTCGTTCATTCGCGTGCCTTTTCCGGCACACAGTATTATCGCGGCTGCGTTCATATCACACACTCCATACTTCGCAAATAATCCGTCCTCATCGGGACGGATTACCGTATATTTGAAAACAAATATCCCTTTTGCCCGAAATCGGGTCATCCGTACCGTAAGTCCGCTTTATTTATAAAACGTTCCGTTCAGCGCGTTGAATGCGTCCATATAGCGTTCAAAGCCTTCTTCATACGCTTTTACGTTATCCGTATCGGGATAATAGGTTTCTTTGATCCTTATGCATTTTTCGGCGGCGTCAATGCAGTCTTTGTAAACGCCGAGTCCGATGCCCGCGTACATGGCGGCGCCGAGTGCGCCGGTTTCGGTAACTTCCGTCAGCTCGACCGGCTTGTTGAGGATGTCCGCGAACATCTGACACCACATCGGGCTCTTGGTAACACCGCCGGAAAGACGTACTTTTTTGATCTGTCCCGCAAATTCTTCCTGCATAAGAAGAATGTCTTTCATTTCATAGCAGATGCCTTCGAGGACCGCGTGGGCGAGGTCGGATTTCTCTGTCGCGAGAGTGATGCCGAGGAAAGTGCCGCGCGTGGCTTCGTTGACCTGTCTTCCGTGAGAGCCCTGCAGGCAGGTGAGCGCCGTAACGCCGTTTGCTCCGGGAACGGAATTGGAAGCGATCTCGGTCATGAGGCTGTACGGATCGACGCCCATAAGCTTGGAGGTCGCGACCTCAAGGGGACAAAGCTTGTCGCGAAACCATCTGAACGCGGAGGCGGAAGTATGGGAGAACGCTTCAAGCTGCCATCCCATTCCCTGGTTGCCTTTCACGATAATAGTCTTATTGGGGTCTCTTACGGGTTTATCGATGGCGATATAGCTTGCGCCGAACGTTCCGCATACCATCGCGCTGACGTCGCCGGTAGTTCCGCCCGCGCCGAACGAAGAACAGTTGACGTCCTGCGCGCCTACGCATATCTTGCATCCCACGGGAAGACCGGTGAGCTCGGAGATCGCCGCGTTCACTTCGCCGACGATCCTGCCCGGTTCCGATACGACGGAGGGGAGCTTTTTATCTTCAAATCCATACGCCCCTATGAGTCGGTCGGACCATTCGTTCTTATCGACGTCAAGCATGCTTATTCTGTGCGCGGAAGCAACGTCGGCGTAATAGCCGTCGGCTCCGATGGCATTGAGGAAGAAGTCGTGGTTCGTGCAGATGCGGTCGACCTTGTTCCAGAGCTCGGGCTCGTTTTTCTTTACCCAGACGGTAACGCCGGTATTGAACGCGCCTATGGACGCGCCTTCGATCGCGTAGTGTTCGTCGTCGCTTATCGCGTTTTTGATATCTTCGGTGACCTCGGTATTGCGGAGGTCCTGCCAGCCTATCATGCGGTTCCTCACAACGCTTCCGTCTTTGCCGACAAGGATGCAGGCGGCGCCCTGAGTGGACATCGATACGCCGAGAATATCTTTGGGGTCTATCTTTGATTTTGCGATTGCCTGCTTGCAGGTCCCGTAAATCGCGTCTTTTATCAGCGAAACGTCCTGCTCAACGTAGCCGGGCTTCGGATAGAAGCTCGGATATTCGATATACGCGGAGCCGATCATATGCCCCTCGAGGTCAAATACGACGGTCTTGGTTCCGGTAGTGCCTTCGTCGATACCTACGATATATTTTTTATCAGTCATCATCATTCTCCTGTTCTTTTCGATCCGATAACGTTCAGGAAGGCTTTCATCAAATCGATGTCTTCCGGCGTCGTCACCTTCATATTGGTTTCGGAATCCTTGGTAAAATATATCCTTTTGCCGTTGTCGCAATACAGCGTGTTCGTAAACACGTTGCCCTGTATCCCCTTTCCTTCGGCAAACGCTTTGTCGTACAGATCGGCGCATTCGCCGAAGCGGAAAGCATACGGAACGGTGCAGAGCATCAGCTTGTCGCGGTCTATCTGCTCGACCGTGGTCTTTCTGTCGTCGGTGAAGAAAGCCGAATACAAAATCGGTCTGGCGGTGCATCCGTTTCCGTTAGTTCTTGCGGATTCGATACAGCCGCTCATTATTTCGGCGG
The DNA here is from genome assembly GCA_045600105.1 of Eubacteriales bacterium. Taxonomy (GTDB): domain Bacteria; phylum Bacillota; class Clostridia; order Oscillospirales; family CAG-382; genus UBA1206. Next base: position 16,400 of record JAZRXG010000015.1, on the reverse strand, counting down.
ACGCGAGCGGATAAGACGACATATGTATAAGGAGGATATCGTCGCGTCCGACTTTGTCTTTGAGATTATCTATTCCATTTTTGGTCGATTCCTGACAGGAAGCGCCGCCGGCGGTGATCCATCTGACTTTTTTGAATCCCGCTTTATTCACGATGTCCCACATCGTATCAATGAAGCTTTCAACGCATACGATCTCTATCGCGTCGATTTCCGGATGGTCTTCCATGATCGAAAGCGGATACAGAATGATCGGCTTTCCGTCTACTTCCAAAAACTGCTTGGGAATGTTGGCGCCCATTCGCTGACCGACGCCTCCCGCAAGCAACATTCCGACAACCATTATATCTGTACCTCCGGGTCAATTATCCTTTTTGGGAAGAAGCTTCACCACGACTCCGTAGTGGAATACGCCGCCGAGAACGGCGCCGATCATGGGAGCCACGATGTACATGAGCCACTGCCAGTCTCCGAATATGACGGAAACGTCATAGCCTTTGATAAGTCCGTAAACGAGACCCGCGAGTCTGGGACCGAAGTCACGCGCGGGATTGATGCAGGTCCCGGTAAATCCGCCGCCGAGCGCGATGGTAAGAGCGATCACGATGCCTATCGCCCACGGGAAGCCCTTGGGAGACGGACGGTTGGGTATCCTCTCGTCGAGAAGAACGAAAATGCCGAAGGTAAGCATTGCGGTAAGGAATATTTCAAGTGCCGCGCCTTCCCAGATATTGCCCTGTCCGGCAACACTGCAGTAAAACAAGGTGGCGGGATTCGAGCCGGTGATAACTGCCCAGTTCGTGATCGCTTTATCAAAAATGAGATAAAGGGGGACCACGCCGACAGCCCATCCGAGTATCTGCGCTATCCAATACGGAAGAATGAGTTTTTTGTCAAAGCCGCCGAAAGTCGCCCAGGCAAGCGTGACGCCGGGATTGACGTGGACTCCGCTGATGGGAGCAAACGCGATAACGGTTATCGCAAACGCGATACCGAACCACGCGGCAAATTCATACATATTGCTCACGTAGCCCAAAACGGCAAACGGAACCACGAATCCGAGTCCCCAGAAGCTGATGAACGCGGACCCGACGAATTCGCCGAGTATCTTTTTTTGATTTTCGGATAAACCTTTTTTCATGATATAAAACCGTCCTTTTCTTTTGCATACGCCGGATCATATCAGCGCATATATTGAATTATATCAGCGCAGGACGGACGTGTCAACCGATTTTCAACTTTTACGCTGTTTTTTCACGTCGATTTGTTTCTTTTTGGGAAACTTCTGAACTTTTTCGTGCAAAACGCTTGACTATTCAACTTTGAAGCGGTATAAAGAAAGCGGAGGGATGTATATGTCAACTATCGGAGAAAACATCAAAAAAAGGCGCCTCGAGTTGAAAATGAGTCAGCAGACGCTTGCCGACCTTCTGGGTTACAAGAGCAAATCGACCATAACCAAAATCGAAAAGAACGAGACCGAGCCGACGCATTCAAAGCTGCTCGCGATGGCGAACGTGCTGAATACCGGCATCGATTACATACTGACGGGAAGGACCGACGAATCGAACAAAAACATCATTCTGGAAAAGCAGGCGGTCTGCGGCAGGACGTCTGACGAAGGCTCGTCGTCGTCAAAAGTCATCGCCGTCATTCTTGCCGGAGGCTTATCCACGCGCAATCATCAGAACACGCCCAACCAGTTCGTAAACGTCGCGGGCAAGCCGGTGATAATGTACGCGATGCAGGCTTATCAGCGTCATCCGGCAGTCGACGAGATATACGTCGTTTGCCTTTCAGGCTGGGAAGACATCGTCAGCGCGTACGCGCGGAATTTCAGCGTCACCAAGCTGCGCGGGATCATCCCCGCGGGGACTACCGGCGCGTTGTCGGTCAAAGCGGCGGCAGAATGGCTTTCGAGCAGATGCTCGTTCGGCGACATAGTCATATTTCAGGAATCAACGCGTCCCATGGTCTCCGAGGAAATGATATCCAACGTCATCCGCTGCACCAAAGAACACGATTCGGCGGTCACGTTTGAACCGATGGACGAATATATACAGTTCATCAAGCGGAACGACTCGGGAGTCGATTACGTTGACAGATCGAAACTGCTGTCGATCCAATCCCCCGAGGCTTATTCGTACGGAAAACTTTTCAGAACGTTCGGCGAAGGCGAAAAAATAAATCACGAATTCAACGAGACCTGCTGCGCCATGGTAATGTACAATCTGGGCAAAAAGCTCGTTTTTTGCGAAGGCAGCAGATACAATATCAAGATCGTACGCCAGGAAGACATAAAATTCGTCGAAGCCCTGCTTGAGATATCAAAATAGAAAAGCGCGTGTTTTCCGGACCGGCGCCCGCCGCGCCACGCCCTTCACTCGTTATTTGTTTCCGGAGCCTTTTTAAGGAAAATTTTTCTTGCCGCCGCTTTGACGAGCCGGGCGGCGTGATCGGTAAAGAACATCAGCAGTACGCTCAGGACCAGTGCCCCGACGCAAACGAGGACGTAGTTTTTCATCGAAAGTACGCTTCCGTTCAGCATATCCCTCACCGTCAAACGCATAAAACCGTGAAAAATGAAAATCGGGACGGATATCTTTCCGAGGAAACGTATGAACGCGCAGTTCGGGATCGAATAGCAATATCCCGACATCGTGAGAACGATCCCCAACGCGGTAAACATGATGGCGTGAAGCTCGGTGTTTCCCGTATCAACGAACATGATGAAAGCCACGACCGCAAGATAGCTGCCGTACTTTATGCAGCTCAGCAGCAGCTTTCCGAATACCGAAAAGCACGTGTTTCCGCGTTTCAGAGAGCGGACCAATTCAAAAAGGCTCGCGCCGAGCGCGATCTCGGCAAACGCGCGCAGCGTTCCGAGGTAAAACATACCCGTCCACGTGTAGAACGTGTCGAATTTTCCGTATTTCACGGACATGAATCCAAGCAGCACGACGGACGTGACGGGGAACAGAATTCCGGTCGAAGCGTGATAAAACCTGAGAAGCAGCGGATAAAGCACCAGCATCGCAAGAAGCATCGAGGAAATAAACCAGGAGTTTCCGACGTAAAATCCGGCGTTATCGTATCCCGCTCCCATAAAGACGAGCGAGAGGCTCGGCAGACTGGTGCCGAATTCCTTGACCATCCCGAACGCGCCGTAATGGTTCACGATAAGCAGTCTGACCACCGCGTTCAGTATCATCGCGCATATAAAGTATGGGTATAAAGCTTTTATTTTCGAAAGCAGATAGCGCCACGTATCGCTTACTGTGCTTTCCCAGTCATCCTTCCGGTTCGCGTATGCGTGGGACGCCAAAAAATATCCGGAGACGAGGAAGAAAAACTCGACGCCGAGATATCCGCCCTCGAAAAAATTCCTTTCGCACGTCAGTCCGAAATGATAAAAAACAATTATTACGGAGAAAACGAAACGAAACAGTTCGATCTCTCCGTTTCTTTTAGTTGTATTCATTCAGTTGCGTTCCTTCCGATTCTTTCACAAAGCAGCATTTCTGTCTTTTCAGGTGTTTTTCGGTAAAAAAATCAAATCGTTTGATTCTTGTCTTTATACTCTTCGTATTTATGGATATATTCCTTCCACGACTTGTTCACGTCAAAGAATGTTTCTCCGTGGTAGTTGCTTCCGCGAACGATCTTGTGCCAGTCGCCGTACTGAGTCGTCAGCACGGAATCGTAATCGGCGGGTATCTTGGCGGTCGTGAATTCAAACGGCACTTCGATCACGTTTTTGAAATCTTCACGTTTATAGTAAAGCTTTGGAAATTCGTAAAACGTCGAAGCGGGGCCCCAGCGTTCGGTCTGCTTTCCGTTGTATTTGCGGCAGATCTTTTCGTGCTTGTAATACTGCTTTTTTGCCGGGATGAAAACGCCTACCACCTTGCAGAAAGCGTAGGCGAGTTTTCTGCGGAGCGTAAGCCTTTTTCTCTTACAAAGCGGACCGTTATTAAGCGTATGTCTGTAAAACTGCGCTCTTGCGTAATGTAGCTTGTATTTGAGTTTTCCGTCCGGGATGTTGTCGTACGGGAAAATATCAAAGAATATCCCCTGCGAAAAGCTGTGTTCGTCGAACCATTCCATATAACGGATGCCGGTGGTTTCGTCGTTTCTTATTTTCGCGTGGCACGAAAGGAATTCCGAATCGGTGCCGAACGTCTGAAGGATGAACGGGTATCTGATCTCGTTCGCGGCAGCTACAAGGAATTTTTCATAGTCTTCACGCGGCATTCCGACGTCAAAATCGTCGTCCCAGGGGATGAAGCCCTTGTGTCTCACCGCTCCGAGCAGAGTTCCGCCCGCGAGATAATACGTAAGTCCGTATTTTTCGCAGATCGACTTGAAGAGCTCGAACATTTCAATCTCCTTGAGCCATATCTGCTTTCTGGTCGAAGACACGAAAAAATCACATATGGTTTCCTCGCGCAAAAAATCGTTGACTGCTTGGGAGTCCATTTGCCATTACCTCCAATATGGGATGAACGTATGATGCGATACTCTTTTTTCAACGGGCGGCAGCTGCATATAATCGCCGTATACGCTGCTTAAATACGTTTCGTGATCTTTTATCGAAGCGTATTTGTTTTTTTCAAACTGTATATCGGTATAATTTTCGTATACCGATGACGGCACTATCTCTTTCGTTCTGTAAGAGCCGCTTACCGCTCCCACGAAATCGCTTTCCTCGTAGCCGTAACTCAATATTTTGGTTTCGATACGTTTTATAAGGGTATCCGGCTCGATGAATCTGCTTATGACGAAGAAGAAAAATCTGACCGGCTCAACGTACCATTTGTGCGTCTTGCTTTTCTTGAATTTTTTCCATTGCGACGCCACGAGCGTTTCAAAGCTGAATCTTATCTTTGAAAACGCCTTTTCCGCTTCTTCTTTGGTCTTTCCGAGCCCGTCGATCGGGAAAATGTCAAGGTATACTCCCGTTTCGCAATTCCATCTGTCGGGATTCAGATCCTCGAGAAACGTTCTTCTGTCAGATATCTTCGCAAACATTTTTTTGTATTTTTCATTATTCTTATGCGATATGAGTTCAAACGGCGTTTCGTTGTTCATGCAGTATTCGATGAATCTTTCGTAATCGGGTCTCGGCATCGAAACGTCGATATCGTCGTCCCAGGGGATAAAGCCTTTGTGCCTCACCGCTCCGAGAAGCGTGCCGCCGATAAGGGAATATCTCAGATTTTCTTTATCGCATACCGTGCGGAATTCATCCAGCAATCCGATCTCAACGCTCTTGAGCTCTTCGTCGGTCATCGTTGTCATTGATTTTCTCCTTTTACTGTACTTTCTCGCCGAACGTATCGGGTCTGTCCGGGTCAAACTTCTCGTTTGCCCACATCACCGTCACAAGATCGTCTTTCTCGCTGAGATTGATGATGTTGTGCGTATATCCGGGAAGCATATGAACGGCTTGTATATTATCGCCGCTCACTTCAAACTCGATCACTTCATCGGTGCCGATCTTCCGTTCCCGAATGAGTCCGTGACCCGAAACGACGATGAAAAACTCCCACTTCGAGTTATGCCAATGCTCGCCCTTGGTGATGCCCGGCTTGGATATGTTGACGGAAAACTGTCCGCATTTTTCGGTCTTCAGAAGCTCGGTGAAGCTGCCTCTCGCGTCGATGTTCATTCTGAGCGGGAATATCGTCTTCTCTTTGGGCAGATACGAAAGATAGGTCGAATAAAGCTTTTTGGCAAAGCCGTCGTCCGGTATCTCGGGCATCAGAAGCGTCTGAGGCTGAGCCTTGAAGGCTTCAAGAAGCCCGACTATTTCTCCGAGAGTAACGTGATGCGTCGTGGGAACGGCGCAGTATTTTCCCTTTTCGTCAAGTACCGTATTAATTCCTTCAAATTCGCAATGGTGTTCTTTTCCTTCAAGAGCGTCGAACATTTCCTCGACAAGGTCGTCGATATAGAGAAGCTCAAGTTCGACCGTCGGATCGTTCACGGTGATCGGCAGGTCGTTCGCGATATTGTTGCAGAACGTCGCGACGGCGCTGTTGTAGTTGGGTCTGCACCATTTGCCGAACAGGTTCGGGAAACGGTAAACGAGCACCTTGGCTCCCGTTTCTTTGGCGTAATCAAAAAACAGTTCTTCTCCCGCTTTCTTGCTTCTGCCGTAATCGCCGTCGTAGCGTCCGATGAGCGTTGCCTGAATAGACGACGAAAGCATCACGGGGCAGGTGTTCCCGTGCTTTTTCAGCGTATCGAGCAACTTGCTTGCAAATCCGAAATTGCCTGCCATGAATTCGCTGTTATCCTTGGGACGGTTGACGCCGGCAAGGTTGAACACGAAGTCCGCTTTTGCGCAAAACCCGTCAAGCAGCGCGGGGTCGGTATCGATATCGTACTCGAATATCTCGTCGATCCTGAGATCGGGACGGGTACGGTTTTTGTTTTCTTTTATGTTCCGCAAATTCGCGGCAAGATTTCTGCCTGCGAAGCCTTTTGCGCCGGTCACGAGAATGTTCATACGTCTTTTCTCCAAACCATCTTATTGACGACGTTGACGTATCCCTGAATGATCCTGACGACCTTCATCGACACGGTCTCGTCCACGTAGTCGGGGCACGGTTTGCCGAGAACGCCGTTCTGCTTCATTTCTATCGCCATGGAGGTCGCCTGCAGGAGCTCCTTTGCGGTGATGCCCGCAAGGATGAAGTCCCCTGCCTCGAGCGCTTCGGGACGTTCGGTGGACGTTCTGATGCAGACCGCCGCGATGGGATGACCGATGGAAAGATAGAAGCTGCTTTCCTCGGGGAGCGTTCCGCTGTCCGAAACGATGGCGAGCGCGTTCATCTGAAGCTTGTTGTAATCATTGAATCCGAGCGGCTCGTTGACGCGAACGCGTTCGTCAAGTTTGAATCCGCTTTTTTCAAGTCTGTTTCTGGAACGCGGATGGCAGGAATAAAGGATTGGCATATCGTACTTTTCGGCAAGCGCATTTATCGCGGTAAAAAGACTCGTGAAGTTCTTTTCGGTGTCGATGTTTTCTTCACGGTGTGCCGAAAGAAGGATGTATTTGTTCGGCTCAAGTCCGAGACGGGTCAGAACGTCCGACTTTTCGATTTTTTCAAGGTTGCCTCTGAGCACTTCCGCCATCGGAGAACCCGTCATATACGTTCTCTCCTTGGGCAGCCCCGTATCGGCAAGATACTTTCTCGCGAATTCGGAATAGCAGAGGTTCACGTCGGAAATGACGTCGACGATGCGTCTGTTGGTTTCTTCGGGCAGACATTCGTCCTTGCATCTGTTTCCCGCTTCCATGTGGAAAAGCGGAATGTGAAGACGCTTTGCGGAGATCGCGGAAAGGCATGAGTTGGTATCACCGAGAACGAGATACGCGTCCGGCTTCAGCCCGGTCAGCAGCTCGCAGCTGCGGGCAAGAATATTGCCGCAGGTAACGCCGAGATTCTCGCCCACGACGGGGACGAGGATATCGGGACCGAATTCCCCTTCATTATTTTTAAGTTCGAAGTCTTCCCAGAAAACGGTGGAAAGGTTTCTGTCCCAGTTCTGATTGTAATAGATGACGCAGGTGTCGAAATACTCTCTGCAGCGACGGATCACCGCAGCAAGGCGAATAATCTCCGGACGCGTTCCGAGACCGATGCAGATCTTGATTTTTCCGTTGTTCTGCCACTTGAAATCAGACATATCATTTCTCCTCTGCGAGACGTTCCTGAATATACGCGAGCGTCATGAGCTTTGCTTTTACTTCTTCTTTGTTCAAAAGCCTGGTGTTGTTGGAATTGAAGGCGGTAAGTCCCGTCCTCTCTTCGCCTTTGCTGAAATATTTGTCGTAATTGAGTCCGCGGTTGTCGCAGGGAACGCGGTAATAATTGCCCATATCGACGGCGTGAGCGCATTCTTCGTCGGTAAGCAGGGTTTCGTACATCTTCTCACCGTGACGGATGCCTATGACGCGGATATCTTCGGTCTTGCCGCCGAACAGTTCGCAGACGGCTTCAGCCTGAGTCTGAATGGTGCAGGCGGGCGCCTTCTGTATAAGGAGGTCGCCGTTTTCGCCGTGCTCCATGGCGAACATAACGAGATCGACGGCTTCTTCAAGCGACATTATGAAACGGGTCATTTCGCCGCTCGTGATGGTGATGGGGTTTCCGCTTCTTATCTGATCGATCCAGAGCGGGATGACTGAACCGCGGGAACACATCACGTTGCCGTAACGCGTACAGCAGATCTTGGTGTTTCCGCTGCTGCGGCTCTTGGCGATGGCAACGCTCTCCTCAAGCGCTTTGGACTTGCCCATGGCGTTGATGGGATACGCCGCCTTGTCGGTGGAAAGGCATACGACCGCCCTGACGCCCGCGTCGATAGCTGCCGTCAGCACGTTGTCGGTGCCGATGATGTTGGTGCGCACCGCTTCCATCGGGAAGAATTCACAGGACGGCACCTGCTTGAGCGCCGCCGCGTGGAATACGTAATCAACGCCGTGCATCGCGCCCTTGACGGATTCAAGAGAACGCACGTCGCCGATGTAGAATTTGACCTTTTCGGAGGCGGTGGGATATTTCACCTGCAGTTCGTGACGAAGGTCGTCCTGCTTCTTTTCATCGCGCGAAAACACGCGGATCTCTCCGATATCGGTCTCGATAAAGCGGCGAAGGACCGTTCCGCCGAAGGAACCGGTCCCGCCGGTGATAAGTAAGGTCTTCTGACAAAACAAACTCATTTTTTTCGTACTCCTTTTGGTAAAACGTCGATCAGCGCTATACCTTTGAATATCAGTTTTACGTTCTGGCGCATATCCGGAATGAACATGGGAATGATGACGCTCGTCAGCAGCTGAGTCAGCAGCGACGCCAGCGCCGCTCCCGCGGCACCCCATTTCGGTATCATCAAAGCGTTCGCGCCGACGTTGATGATCGCGGCGGAAAAATAAATATATTTCAGATATTTTTGCTTGTTTTCACAAACGAGCCACACGTTTCTCGCGACTCCGATATAAGAAAACGAGGTGTACCACGTGATTATCGCGAGAGGCAGATATGAATTGAGATAAGTTTTTCCGTAAAGAATATTTATGGCGATCTTTCCGAAAGCCGTAAACATTATCGACACGAAAAACGAAACGTAAAAAACGATGGCGTAAAGCTGACGGTTCTTTCTTTCGAACTCTTTTTTATCGGTCTTATAATACGACACTATCGTCGGGTACATCGAATCGATTATCGCGGCAAGCACGAACACCCATATATTGCATATCGAGACCGCTATGCTGTAATAGCTGACCTCGCTCTCGCCGATCATCTGCTTGAGCATGAGCTTGTCCGTCTGACCGTATATCGATATCATCATCCCGGAAATGATGTAGTGATAGCTTTTTGAAAGCATCGCTTTTCCGCGTGCGAACGAAAAGCTGAGCTTGGGCCCGTCTTTGATCTTGTATATCAGCATCATAAAAACCGCGATGACGATGTAGTCAACGGAGGTCGCCAGCGCGAACCAGCGTACGCTCATTCCGGAGATAAGGAGTATGAGCTTGTAAACGCTTGAGACCACGTACGCTATCAGAGATACGCTCGAGGAATACTTCGACATATAGAGAGACTGGAAATAGTATCCGATCGAGTCGAATCCGTGGAACAGGAGCGATATGGCGCAGAGCGCGACGACGATGATGGTCTCCGGCTCCCCGTGATCGAGGAAGAACGACACGAGGATGATCATGCATACGGAAAAAAAGCTCGATATGATGCGCAGAACTATCGTCGTTCCGAGTATTTCGCCTTTTTTATCAGGGTTGTCGATAAACTCCTTTACGATTATCGAGTTGAGTCCGAGCGTACACAGTGACATGCAGAACGTGGTATACGCGATGCCGTAATTTACGATCCCGTAATTGCTCGGTCCGAGCAGTCTTGCGGAAAATATGCTTACAAGAAGCGAGAAAACCATGTGAACGATTCGCGTTCCGATGATCCATCCGGCGTTTTTCGCTTCTTTTCCTTTCAGAAATGACAGATTCATTTTTTCTCCATTCAAACGATTTCGATCAATTGCGCCGCAGCAAGGCCGTTTTCACGCGGAAAACGCCTCATTTGCCGTATTTGTTAAGCGATTCGCCCGCGATAGTCGAATACAGAAAAGCTTCCGCCTCTTTCTTTTCGGCGTTCGCTTTCATTGCCTGATATTTTGAACTGTCGGAGATGATCTCGCGGAGTATCCTGCCTGTCTCCTGCGCGGAATCCTCTTTGATGAATTCGCAGTTGCCGCCGATATCGACGTGATGCATGCCCTCCCAATCCTTGAAGACGCACGGGACCCTGCACGCGACCGCCTGCTCCCACAGCACCGAATGAGTGCCGGGAAAAACCACGAGATCGGAAGACAGAAAATAATCGTAAACGCTCTTGGCGTCGACCCAGCCGATCATTTTGACGATCTCGGGATCAACGTACTTCGCGAATTCGTCTTCGAAATTTTTCGCGACGTTTCCGAACACGAGCAGGGCGGCTTTCACGCCCTTGAGCTCCTTCACCGCCTCGGCAAGCAGATGGATGTTTTTCGTTTTGTCGATCTTTCCGCCGGTGCAGATGACGAAGGTACCGTTTGGGTCTATACCGTATTTTTCGCAGACACGTCTGCGGATGGCGTCTTTGTTTTCAAAGTGTATCTGCTCGTCCTCGCCTCCCATGGGAAGCAGGGCGATCTTTTCTTTCGGCAAGCCGTAAACGTCGTTCAGGAACTCGCATCTCCAGGGCGTGACGCCGAAATAGCGGTCAACGTACTTTTTCGATCTGCACAGATAATACCCGATTCCAAACCGTGCGTTGAGCTTCGTTTTAATTCCTTTTACGGGCGAGTTGTAATAATCGGCATGGTTGTCGATATACAAAGCGGCGTTCGGGTGCTTTGATTTGTATTTAAGAACGTCCTTCAGCGAACGCGACTGACCGCCGTGAACGAATATCACGTCGGGAGAGATCGAATCGAGGATCGGTCCCAGCGGTTCGTATTCTCTGAATCTTACGGCGTTCCTGCCTTTGCGGTATTTTATCACCTTGACGGGGATACCGTCTTCATTTATATAATCGCTTTCGATATCGGTCTTTTTGCCGTCCCTGAGCGTCTGCGCGTGAGCCACGATGAAGACCTGATGCCCGAGCAGCTTCTGATATCTCGGAAGAATGTTTTCCTGATATCCGTATCCTTCGTAGAAAAAATTCCCGAGACACATATTTGCAACTATCATTATATTTTTCCTCCATTTTAAGCCCGACAGCCAAAAGAAGCAAATCGAAAATCAAATACGCCAAAGCAATCCGCAGCTGCAATATTTGAATTCGAATTCATATCATAAGCCTTTTCTTTCAGACAAATACGCCGTGATTATTCCCGAATACATTATCAGCACCCAGAAAATGATGGGATATCCGGTCATGATCGGCTCAAGCAGGCTCTGAACGAATATTACCAATACAAGAGCTATTACGATGAGCAGCGATTTGTCGTTCTTTGCTTCTTTCGTGACCGAAAACGTTTTGCCGATAAGTCTGAACGAAAAGACCAGAAGCGCGGCAAGGGGTATCAGTCCGTAAAGATCGTACGCTTCCTGAATATAGTTGTGCGCGCTTCTTCCGACGACTGCCTTGATTTGCTCGCCGCCGAAAAGGCTCCTCGGCATATATTCAAAATATCTTGCCGCGATATCGACTCTTGACGTTTTGATGCCGCTTCCTTCGAATCTCTCGATCAGAGCGCTCGAATCAATGAATCCTTTCAATCCGCCGATATCCAGAAAATAGCCCAAAAGGACGAACAGTATGACAAGTCCGACTATCACGAACAGCTGGAACGAGCTCAGCGCCGACTGTGTGCGGAAATAGACGATGAGCATTATGAAATAGCACAAAAACAGCATTACTATCGGCGTTCTCGTCGCGTTGTTCAGGTTTATTATCGCGGTAAGCACGATGGCGGCAGCCGAAAGGAGCCTGAGGTACGTTTTTTTGCTCAAAAAGATGCCGTAAAACGAATATCCTATGATTATGGCGGAAATAAGTCCTATGCAGGTAACGGCAATGGGTCTTGCGGTCCAGAAGCTGTAATATATGCGGTATCCGCCGTAATTTTTGCCGTAGTTGTAAATATAATGGAGCAGCAGCTGGACGAACGAGCCGAAAAACGCCGAGAACGACACAAGGCGTATGAAGCCGGCTTTATTCGGCGACCGCAGATATCCGTAATACCCCACAAGATACGTCAGCACGAAATTCACCGCTTTGACGCACTCGGCAAATCCGCGCCCGTATACGATCGAGGTAATGAAAACGCCCGCCGCGAAAATCAGCATGCAGACCACGTCGGTGTTCACGACGATCTTTCTGTTGTTGTAAAAGAAAGAGAGCAGACCGAGGATGACCATGATCAGCGCGCCGCTTTCCAAAAAATTCATGCATGCCAGAATGATCATCAACGCCTGAAAATATTCGAACCTCGTATGTGATTTTGTGTTTCTTGTGTTTATGTTGTTTCTGTTGTAGTCCGTAACCTTAACCATATTTATCGCACGTCCCGCTATACGCCGTGCTTTTCAGTCACGCGGCATATCACGTCTTTCATTTTTCTTGCGGTGTCAGCCGCGTCATGATACCTGCGCGCGGTATCGAGCGCTTTCGCGGCTATTTCTTTTCTTTTGGCTTCATTCCCGAAAATATCGAGCAGCGACGAAACGAGGTCTTCCTTTTTCGTTATCACTTCCGCGCAGCCGTTGCGTATCAGATGACCGACGGACGCGACCCCGGAAGGTCCGTAGGCGATCAGCGGCACGCCGCTGCCGAGGCTGTCGGCGATCTTCGTTGAGACGGAGTTCTTCACGAGCTCGATATACCGTTCGTCGAACGATTCGGTGTGAAGCAGGAATTCGGCGCCGTGCAGCGTTTTGTCGAAATCGCTTCCGGAAACGAATCCGCGCCAGCTGATCGCTTCGCACTCTTTCAGACTTCCGACGATCTGTTCGTTCTTTTCGCCGGAATAAATATCAAGACGGTATTCCTCGCCTTTGAGTCTGCTTATTTCTTTCAGAGCGTCTCCTATCTCGATAAGCGACATATATCTGCCGCACCGCACGTTTCCGAGATACGTTACCGTGCGCGGCGACGCCGAAAACGCCGGCTTTTCCGCTATCGGGAAGCTCGAGCCGGTCATCACGGTGGTCGCCGGAACGCCGAAGCGCTTTGAATAGAGCTCGTTCAATTCGTCGCAGATGGTGACGTACGACGCAACGCGGCGCGAATACTTTTCGATTTTTTTCTTGAGCATCCGCACCTGAAGCTTCTTTGCCGCTTTTTTCGGGGTGCTCACGAAATAGTATTCGTCACACAAATACGAAACGATGGGGATGTTTCTCTTTTTTGATATTTTCAGCGCGATATCATAAAGGAACTTGGCGTTCCCGGGAGCGGCAAAAATGCAGTCCGGTTTTTCCCTTTCGAGCCATTCTTTCAGGTCCTTGTTATACCAATGCGAACATTTCCACATAGCGTCCCTGAGGATCATTTTGCTTCCGCTCTTGTTTTTCGGGTTGCGGTAAAGCTGCTCGTCCCCGGCTTTCTCAAACATATCCGACTGTCCGACGTCCGGGGTCACCTCGGAGCCCTTCACTTTGAAACGGTAAAACGAACGCAGCACGTCCTTGTCCGTTATTCTGTAAAACGACGAACAGCTCTCGACGTTCGGAAGATTCGGATATATATACAGCTGACACAATTCCTCTTTTTGATACGCGGAAAGCAGGTTGTTGATCGTCTTTCCCATGCTTCCGTACGTTGTAAGCGGATTATGACTTATGATCAGAATTTTCATCGGTTTCTCTCACTCTTTCGCCCTGCAGAACGGCGAAATACAAATTTCCTGATTTTTTACGTTTGCGTCAGATCATTTGCGTTTCAATTCTCTGAGGAGACTGACGCTTTGCACGGGGGCGGATAACACCGCCTTAAAGCCCTCTTTTATGAATTTGCCTTTTTGACCGCTTCTCTTATAGGCAAACGCCAGAACGGCATGATGCCTCATTTTTATGTAGTTGGTATCTTTCTTTTTCATCCCGGGAAAATACTTTTTCTTGAACTCGTACAAGCGGTTCTCTCCGTCGATTTTCCCCTGCCCGCTTGACAGCCCGCCGTCTCCGGTATGGACATAGGCTTTTACGTCGCAGGAATCAACGTAAACGAATTTGCCTTTCTTTTCTATCGCCTTCATCATAAGGTAAAACTCGTCGCCGACGTCGATGGGCTCAAATCCGCCAAAGCTTCTGATGTATTCCGCGCTGAACATCATCGTATCGGTCCCGGTCATATGATACTTCAGATGGCAAAGCAGCAGATCGTCGGCTTCTTCCGTGTTCAGATAATTCCTCTTCCGTATTTCACTCAGTTTTTCATCTTCGCCATAGAGAGCAAGATCCGTAATGCTGTAATCCGCGTTTGCTTCTTCCATTGCCGCGACCTGATTTTTGAGCTTGTTTTCCAAATACAGGTCATCGTCATCCAAAAAAGTGATATATTTTCCGCGAGCCGATCCAATGCCGCGGTTTCGCGTTTTGGCAGAGCCTTGATTGGGATGGTTCTGAACGTAAAGCAAACGGATGTCCGAATATTTTATTTTAAAATCATCGACCGTTTCCGAAACCATCTTGTTCCATTCCTCGTTATCGTTATCATCGACAAGAATGATCTCAAAGTCACGGAAAGACTGATTCGCGACTGATTTCAAAGCGTCAGCCAATGAAGCGCCGCGTCTGTACGTCGCAACGACGACGCTTACGACAGGATCGATCATTTGGTCATACCCTCCTGCTCTTTCTTTAATTCACCCGTTCCGCCCTCAACGACGCCTTCGTGTCTGAAAACGGAAACGAAAGTTTTGAACAGCAGACCGATATCATAGAAGAATCCGCGTTTTTCAACGTATTCGCCGTCGAATTTCGCTTTGACGGGTATTTCGAGCTCGTCTCTTCCGCTTATCTGCGCAAGTCCGGTAAGCCCCGGTTTAACATCGTTGGCGTGATATTTGTCACGTTCTTCGATAAGGTCGTACTGGTTCCAAAGCGCGGGACGGGGACCGACGAACGACATTTTCCCGAGCCATATATTATACAGCTGAGGCAGCTCGTCAAGGCTCGTTTTACGTATAAAAGCGCCGACCTTCGTTATGTGGCTCACGGCGTTTCCGAGCTTGTGCGTCGGAGCGTCGGGGTCGGTATCCGTAAACATGGAACGGAATTTGAGGATCGGGAACAGTTTTTTGTTCTTTCCGACGCGGTTCTGCTTAAAAAGCACCGGCCCTTTGGAATCGCACTTGATCGCAATGGCGATTATCAGCATAGGGATCGCCAGCAATACTATCGCGGCCGATGAAGAAAATATGTCAAAAGCTCTTTTGAAAAAATCGTATACGGGTTTCTTTTTCATAAGTTATTTTTCAGTTCCTTTTTGTTTTGCGTTTTCGCGTATCTCGATGGGCAGCCCGTCGGGATCGCGGATATACGTGAATCTTCCCTTTGCGTCCGTCATGCATTCGCCGTCGATGTGTTCGACCGAAAAGCACAGATGCCGCAGCCCGTACGCTTCGGGATCGGTCACCCTTTCGGGATGCGTCGGGTCTTTGTATATTTCCAGAACCAATCCGTTTCCTGAAAGATATATCAGTTCGTCGTGGCACGCGGGTCTCGCGGTGCGGCTTTGCTCGGCAAATCCGAGATTTTTATAAAACGTCACGCCGTCCTCGGATGACACGATAACGGCAATATGATCCAGCTGCAGTTTTCCGAATGATATATCCATCACGTCCCCCGTTCCCGTATAGCCGTCAGCGCGGCGCTTCGGCGCCCCGATGCTCACGGAGCCCGAAGGCGGCGTATTTCCGACGTTTTTGCTTTTTTGTTTTTATCGTCCGAGTCTCCCCGGGGGCTTCTCCGCCCGCGTTTTTGCCGTCCGTCGCGGACGGCTGAATCGGTGCCCGGTTCAATTCTCTTCATTTTATCATATACCGCGCGGTTTTTCAAGTTCTTTTTGAATATTATCTGACATTATTTGATTTATTTGTCTTTTTCTGTCCGACCGTCGGCAAAATAAAAAAGCATCCTTGAAACGGTGTTCTAAAGGACAGTTTCAAAGTACAAATGCCACATAAGTGGTGAGTAAGTGCGCACTTATTAAAGAAACAGACTGATAAATCAAAATATCAGTCTGTTTTTGGTTTTCAGCAGGTGTTTATTTCGACATAGCGTTTTAGTGATGTTTGCCCTGACGGGCAAGTGATGTTGTTCGCTATGCTCACAGTGATGTTTTTGCTTCGCAAAAGTGATGTGATGTGTTCCACTCACGCGCCGTCGAGGC
>JAZRXG010000014.1:0-17046 GCA_045600105.1 Eubacteriales bacterium | reverse complement strand
GCGTCGTTTTCGGCGGATGCCTTGTTTGTTCGCCTTTTTTCTGGAAATATCCACCTTTTCTGCGAAATTCTTGCCTTTTTTTCGTATCCTTATCAATCAAAACAGAGGCTGTAGCAATTATTGTTTTGCTACAGCCCCTTTCGATTTATAATACATTAAAGTTTGTACGGTATTTTAGTCGGCAAGAGGATATTTTTCGGGGCGCATAGTGTAACGTAGAAGATACACGGCGTCAGCGGAAGTGGTCTTTCCGTCGCCGTTTACGTCACCGCTCTGAGTGATGGGATATTTGTCGGGACGCATCGTATTGCGAAGCAGATAAACCGCGTCTGCGGAATTGACTTTTCCGTCTTCGTTCATATCGCCGCGTACTGCGGGTTTTGCAGAAGTTATCTTCAGCGAGTTGATGGTGACTTTTGCACCGCCGGTTGCGTAGATCGTAATTCCGGTGAAGGTCACGTTGCCGTCTTCGTCGGGAACGATCGCCGTAGAACCCGAATAGCTGGAAGGTTCTTTTGTTGCGTCGTACGCAAGGATATCCTTGAGATCGCAGCTTACTTTATAAGTACCTGCGTAGAGGTCTCCGGAACCCGCGTCGAGCGAACCGTTAACGTTCTGATGGATCTTGATGGACTGATCGGAAGTATTGAGGATTATCGCGGTGTTGCCGCCTTCGACGGTGAAATCGATGTCGATAGTGGTTCCTTCGAGAGACGCGATAATGGGTTTTGCGTAAGTACCGGTTATGCAGGGCCAACCTGCACCGGTATCGTCAACGACGAGGACTTCCCCATCGAAGGCGTATTCGGCATCCGAACCGCCGCCGGAGATCTGTTCGTAAACCATTTCGGGAACGAGAGTTGCGGTTCCTTCAAGCGGTTTAGCGCCGTTGGTGGGAATGTCATATTCGGGAGTTTCATACATACCGTTGAATTCATCGTTGAAGTCAGCGGCTTTGACGATCTTGAAGTATCCGCCGGGAAGAACATCCTTGCTGTTGAGGTTGATCCCGTGGAATTCTATGTAATCACCGATCTTTGCGGTAGCGGCATACGATCTGTTTGCGGCAGAACCGTCGGTGTCACCGGCAACTTCGGAGTTGTGTACGCCGATGCAAATCATATCGTCGGTGTAGGCGGTTCCGTCTTTTCCGTCGGGATATTCGGTCTTGGTGACTTTGAAGCCGTTTGCGCTTTCATCCCAGGTGAGATAAATGTTCGATGTCCATCTGAGGTTGACGGTCGAAAGATCGGGGCAGGTATCGGGAGTGAATATGAACGCGTCGCCTGCGGCGATTGAGGAGTTGAACCCTTTGACCCAACCTACGTTGGAAACTCTGTCATAGGACTTGATAACCTTGATTTCGGAAATGAATGCCCAGGTGGAAGCAAATCCGAATTCGGCTTTTACATATCGCGCGGCAATAGGAGCCGAAGCGCTGAGTTCGAAGCTGTTCAGACACTTTACGGAGGCCTTGACTTTGAGATCGGTAACTTTTCCGGCTGAAGTCCAGGTACTGTTGTCTGACGAATAGAAGAATTCGACGTAGGAAGGAGCTTTGATGCCCGCGTCGCCGAGTCCGTCGTATACGTTGAGTGCGAACGAAGCGATATCGACTTCTTCTTCGAGGTCAACTATGATTGTGCCGACCTTGGGGCTGACGCTGCTGAGCTCGGACGAACCGGAGTTGAATCCGACCCAACCGTAATCCGAGTAAGAAGCTGCCGCGTCTTTGCCGTCGGTAAGAGTCACGCCGCCTTCATCGGGATAGGTGGGAGCAGCAGCGTTGGGATATAAGCCGTTTACGGTGTAAGATTTGCCGAGTGCGGCGTTGTCATTGAGAGCAAGGGCTGCTTCGAGCTTATCGACCGCGTCGTTTATCGCGGCAATGGTAGCGTCTTTGGTCGCTTTGACCGCGACGGCGTACTGATAAGCTTCCTGAATGGCCGCAAGATCCTCGTCGGTGTAATCGCTGTAAGATATGGATTTTGCCGCAGCGATAAGGTCTGAGAGCTCCGCGAGTCCGCCGAATACGCGGTCGAACTTCATTATTGCTCTGACATAGTCGCCGCTCGTGGAATACTTGGATCCCTTGACTGCGAGTCCGGCTTCATAAGCTTCGCGCATTGCTTCGTCTTCGGAGGTGGCGAGAGCTTCTTCTGCCTGAGCGATGAATTCGTCAAGTGCCGCGACCTGCTTTTCGCTTGCTTCGGGACGTTTGATTATAAGGATGCAGTCAGAAACAGGTCTGGTCGAAGGGGTCTTGTAACCGGGTTTTCCGGTACCGTCGTCTTCGACGTAGAGAGCGACGGATCCGCCGCCGTCCATTCTTATAACGTTTACGCAGCCTGCGTCGATCATGGTGCGGGCAACGTCCTGGAGAGTAGCTGCAAGGCTTTCACCGTCACCGGTGGAGCCGCCTTCGCTGGTGAAGAATACGTAAGTTCCGTCTGCTTTGACACCGAAAGCGTTCCATCTTGCTTTCAGGGTGACGGAATGGGTGCCGATGGTGGAATTGATCTTGGTCTGGTCAACGCCGTCTTTTACGAGCCAGCCGACGTTGGTGATAACGGAAGAAGCGTTTTCCATTATCTTTTTGGAGGATACTACGGTTTCGTCTGCGCCTATCTCGACGAGAGCGCCTGCTTCGAGACCCTCAATGTAGCTTTCGTAAGAAGAGCCGGCTTTGAGGAAGAGCACGAATTTGTCGGAAAGATCGTAAGTATTGTCTGCGAGGTAGGTTCCGTAGGAGTTCTTTTTGACTTCGATTACTTCCCCTTTGAGCGTGCCGCCGACGACGAGTTCGCTGTTTTCCGCTTTGCGGCAGATGATCTCGGTGCCGGGACATTCAGCATAGGTGTCGCACTGGCTTCCGCAGGAAGTGTCGAAATAATAGAATCTGGGCGACCAGCCGGACTCGGATTCACCGTTGTGCTTGTTGATGTAGTAAATACCGTTGGGAACGTCTTTGCCGTCGATGTTGAGAGTGTAAGTGATGTTGGAGTTGACGACATCGAAATGTCCGTCTGAAGAGAAGGCAACGACTTCTCCCGAATATCCCGCGTGAGCGCAGGATATCTTGCCGTTGGAAATGTTGATGCCGACAAGAGTGCCGTCTGCCATGCTGAAGAACGCACCGTTCATAACTGCGGCTACGTCGTAACCGTATTTCTGTTCGGCGTATTCATACTGCTTTGCGCAGAGACCGGTGCTGCCGGCCCAGCAAGAGAACACCATGGGGATATAATCCTCGGGTGAAAACTCAAGCATATTTGCCTTGACCGTGGTTCCGTTCACGCCGCTGGTGAGCTGATATTCGGTGTAATGAACGCCTTCCTTGACGTCGTACGCTTTTGAAGTATCTTCAACGAGCGAATACGCCGCGGAAACGGTGAACATTGATACGAACGATGCAAACACGAGCGTGAAAACGAGGAGTAACGCGATTGACGTTTTTTTCATGTTCAAATCAACCTTTCTTATTATAATATTTGTATGTCATGTGTTGATTATATACAAAAACATTCTCGTTGTCAATAGAAAACTTATACATTTTAATGACTTTCGATAGATTTGATGACGGAATACACGTCGCACAGAGGCAGACCGACGACATTATAATAATCGCCGTTTATTTTTTTGACGAATATACTTCCCTTTTCCTGTATGGCGTATCCTCCCGCTTTGTCAAACGGCTCTCCCGTGGCGATATAGGAATATATCTCATCGTCAGTGAGAGTCCTGAAAACGACTTCGGTCACCGAATGATCTATGATCTCCTCGCCGTCTTTTATAATGGCGTATCCCGTATGGACGTAATGCACGTCACCCGAAAGAGAACGCAGCATTTCAAACGCTTCTTCGGCGGAATGCGGCTTGCCGAGCTTTGCGTCGTTATGTACGACAATGGTGTCAGCGCCTATCACGATATCGCCTTTTTCGGCTTTTTTCGACGCGACTTCCCTTGCTTTTGCCGCGGCGCTCCGCATGACGTACTCGTGCGGCGGGGTGGATGCCGGAGGATTTATTTCGTTTGACGCGGGAATGACGGTGAAGGTAAGTCCCGCTTTTGTGAGTATTTCCCTTCTTCTCGGAGAAGCCGACGCAAGAATGATCATTATTATTTCTCCTTTATTAAAAAAATGCTTGTAATTTCATTTTATATTGTATATAATATAGCATATTATTTTTGTTTTGAAAAGAGTTTTTGCCATGAAGTTTGATTTTAACGATAAAAAAACCGTAGTCGTAAAGGTCGGGACGTCCACTTTGACGCACGAGAGCGGTCTTCTTAATATAAGGAAGATAGAATTACTCGTAAAATGTCTCGCCGACCTCCAGAACAGCGGCAGACACATGATACTCGTGACGTCGGGCGCGGTAAGCTGCGGCATCGCGAAGATAGGTCTTTTCGGAAAGCAGCTCACTACCGTCGAAAAGCAGGCTGCGGCGAGCGTAGGTCAATGCGAGCTTATCGATATTTACGACCGCAACTTCTCGCTTTACGGCCATAAGATAGCCCAGATACTCATTACCAAGGACACCGTGGATGACGTGAACAGAAGCGCGTCGGCCTCAGGTACGTTCAAGACGCTTCTCGAATACGGCTGCATTCCCGTTGTCAACGAGAACGACACGGTCTCGAGCGAACAGATCACGTTCGGCGGAAACGATACCCTTTCGGTCTCCGTGGCACGTCTTTCGGGTGCCGATCTTATAATAAATATGTCCGATGTCGACGGACTTTACGACAAGAACCCGCGCAGATACGAAGACGCGAAGCTCATAAAGCACGTTCCCGTCATTGACGAAACGATAAAAGCTTACGCCGAAGGCGCCGGAACAAAACGCGGGACCGGCGGCATGAGGACCAAGCTCGAAGCAGCTGAGACCGCGCTTGAAAACGGCATCCCGATGATAATCGTAAACGGAAGCAATCCGTGCATACTCTACGATATTTTCGACGGCGAGTTCACGGGTACGTATTTCGGAAAGGCGGAGACGATATGACCGTTATGGAAAAATGCCGGCTTTGCAGAAAAGCGGCGTACGAGCTTTCCGTATCGAGCGGAAAAACGAGAAACGCGATTCTTTTGAAAGCGGCGGAAAAACTTGCAGGACAAAAAGACAAAATACTTGCCGCAAACGCAAAAGACCTTGAGAACGCTGCTTCTAACGGACTTGACAAGCGTTTTATCGACAGACTCACGCTCACCGAAGAACGTATCAAAGGAATATGCGACGCGATTAAAGAAGTCGCTTCACTTCCCGATCCTCTCGGAAAAGGCGAAGTCTGGAGCAGACCGAACGGTCTTGAAATAAAAAAGAAAAGCGTTCCGATAGGCGTTATCGGCATGATATACGAAGCCCGCCCCAACGTGACTGCGGACGCCGCGGTGCTCTGCATCAAAAGCGGAAACGGCGTCGTGCTCAGAGGCGGCAAAGAAGCGGTATGCTCTTCGGCAGCCATCGCGGGAGTGATTCGCGAAGCGATCGCCGAGTGCGGTATTTCCCCGGAAATATTGCAGTTCATAGACGACACGAGCCGCGAGTCCTCAAAAGAGCTGATGCAATGCGTCGGCGGGATCGACCTTCTTATACCGAGAGGCGGAAAAGGACTCATCCGTTCCGTCGTGGAGAACGCGAAAGTCCCCGTTATCGAGACCGGAGCGGGCAACTGCCATATCTACGCCGAAGCGACCTGCGATATCGAAAAAGCGGTGAGAGTCATCGTCAACGCCAAGACTTCCCGCCCTTCCGTCTGCAACGCCGCCGAGCATCTTCTTGTTGACGAAGCCATCGCTCCCGTACTGCTTCCGCTCGTGCACGCTTCGATGCCGGGCGTCGAACTCAGAGGCGATATGCTTGCAAGATCCATACTTCCCGATATACTCACGCTAAGCGAAAGCGACGACGATACGGAATATAACGACTATATAATGTCGGTCAGATGTGTGGAAGGCATCGAAGAGGCTGTCAGCCATATCAACGCGCATTCCACCGGACATTCGGAATGTATCCTCACCAACGATACATCCAAAGCCTCATATTTCTGCGGACGCATCGATTCTGCCGCCGTTTACGTCAACGCGTCGACGCGTTTCACCGACGGAGGAGAATTCGGCTACGGAGCGGAGATAGGAATATCCACTCAGAAGCTTCACGCAAGAGGACCCATGGGACTTGACGCTCTTACCACCGTCAAATACGTCATAAACGGTGACGGACAGATAAGATAAACAGTATTTTACCGGTATATTTTGTGCCTCTACGCATAAAATATATCGGTGATTTTTTATGCGTTTCATAATATCCGCAAAAGCGAAGCGATGGCTTGCTTTGTCATTTGTCGTTACGGCTGTCATCGTCGTTTTGATATGCGTGTCGTCTGCCGGAAACGGCGACGTTCCCGCATCGGCTTTTTCCACTATATCGCACATCGACACTCCGGCGCCGATATATACGGTCATTGCCGTCACTGAAAATAAAACGAACGCGGAAACGCTTGAAATCTTTGCTGGCATCTGCGTCGGATTCGGCATCGAGCCTACCGTTTTCACAAGTACCGACAGTATAGGAAGGACGGACGGCGTGCTGTCTGAGGTGGACGGTTTTTCATACGAATACGGACTTTTGTGCGAAAACACCGAAAAAATGTCGCGTTCGGCTTTTATGAAATACCTTGCGCTCGGAAACGATGAGTTTTACCGTGTATGCGGAAAGCACTCGGCGTGCGTATACATAAACGGAGCGAACAGTCCGTACGCGTCCGAAGTCATGGCGTCTTACGGTCAATACGGAATGACTTATTCGGTGTTTTCGGGAAAAAGCGATTCGGTGAGGAACGGTGATATCATCGCCGTGGATATTTCGGATAAGAATTCCGTATACGGACTTGTGGATCTGCTGTCCCGGGCGGCGAAAAACGGACTGGAATGCGTTCCGATGAAGGAGTATATCCGTGAATATGAATCGATTGCCGAAAGTTAGCAGGATACGGTTTTCCGGATGCGGAAAAGCGTTTTCGCAGCAGATCGAAAAATTGGGGCTCTTGCCGTCGGGCGGAGAATGCGACATCGTGGTGATAGGCGAAAAAGGAGTAAATTCCCTGCAGTGCGACGCCGACATTGTATTCTGTCCTACGGGACGTCTTCCCGACGGGCTGAACTGCGTTTCGGCGGTTTCGGTCGGAATGGATTCAAAAGCCTCGGTTTGTTTTTCGTCGATAGGCGACGACACGTCGTATCTGTGCGTTAACCGCGAGATAGATTTTTTCGGAAAAAACGTGATACCCGGCGAATACCGTGTCGCGATGAAACGCGGTTTTTCACTTTATGAAAATATGGTGTTCGGATTTTTGGATATATTTTTGTAAAACTATTTACAAATCGGGAACTATGTGGTAGTATAAACTCAGTATAGTTATAGGAGGTAATACTATGTTTCCGATAGGCGTTCAGGTCTATTCCGTGCGTGATTATGCCGAAAAAGACCTTTACGGTACACTCAAGCTTATTAAAGAAATGGGCTATGACGGCGTCGAATTCGCGGGTCTTTACGGACATTCCGCGTCCACCGTCAAAGGATGGCTCAAGGAATTGGGACTCGTTCCCGTTTCCGCCCACGTGGCTCTTGCGGAAATGCTCGAAGACCCCGACAAGGTGTTCTCCGACTACAAGGAGATCGGCTGCGAATATATCGCGGTCCCCTATCTCCCCGTCGAAAAACGTCCTGCCGCGGGGGACTTTGACACCACTCTCGCCGAGATCGAGGCAATGTGCAAAAAAGCAAAGGAATACGGACTTGTGATGCTTTATCACAATCACGATTTCGAATTCGTCGATTTCAACGGAAAATACGCGTATGACGTTCTTTTCGAACGTATCCCCGCAGACCTTCTCGCAACCGAGCAGGATACCTGCTGGGTCAACGTCGCAGGCGAAGATCCCGCCGCGTATCTCGTCAAATATACCGGACGCGCTCCCGTCGTTCATATCAAGGATTTCGTTATGAAGAACAGAGATTCCAAGTCCGGACTTTACGAACTCATCGGCATAAAGACGACCGAGACTCAGGCTGACGAAGGCGATTTCGCTTTCCGTCCCGCAGGCTACGGCGTTCAGAACTTCCCTTCCATTCTCGAAGCTTCCGTCAAAGCGGGAAGCAAATGGATCGTTGTCGAGCAGGACAGACCCTGTCTCGGCTGGACGTCTCTCGAATGCATCAAAAAAGCCGTCGATTATCTCAAAACCATAAATAAATAAATAAAGGAGAAACAACCATGGCAGACGCTTCCGAAAAATTCAAATTTGACTTTGTGACCAAAGAAAGAAAAGCATACGACGGAAAGCTCAAAGTCGGTATCATCGGCACCGGCTGGATCGCAGAATGTCATATAGCAAGCTATCTCAAACAGAAAGACGTTGAGATAGTCGCGGGCGCGGACCTCATCCCCGGAAAAGCAGAAGCTTTCTTCAAGAGATTCGGTCTTGAAAACGTACGCTGCTATCCCGACCACAAATCCATGCTCGACGCAGAAGACCTTGACGCTGTTTCGGTATGCACCTATAACAAAACTCACGCGGAATGCACCATCTACGCTCTCAAAAAAGGCGTCAACGTACTTCTCGAAAAACCGATGTGCGTAACTCTTGACGAAGCAGTTGAGATCTGCAAAGCCGAAAAAGAAAGCGGAAAGGTCCTTTCCATCGGTTTCCAGCCCCGTTTCGACGGAAATATGCAGGAAATCAAAAAGATCGTTGAATCCGGCGAACTCGGCAAGGTCTATTACATACAGACCGGCGGCGGCAGACGCCGCGGCATCCCCACCCCGTTCGGCACTTCCTTCATCTCCGCCGATACCGGCTGCATCGGCGCAATGGGCGACATCGGCTGCTATTCTCTCGATATGGTCCTCAACGCCGTCGGCTATCCGAAGCCCCTCACCGTTACCGGTTATAAATCCGATTATTTCGGCAAAGATCCCATTACCTATCCGGGCCATCCCGAATATGCCGACGCTTTCGGCGTAGACGATTTCGCCGCAGGCTTCGTACGTCTTGAAGGCGATATCATTCTCGACTTCAGAATCGCCTGGGCGATGAACATCGACACCACCGGCGACACCATCATTCTCGGTACCAAGGGCGGTCTCCGTATCCCCTCCACCGAATGCTGGAACGGTTCCGTAGGCGGCAACATGACTCTTTACAAAGAGGTTGCCGGCACTCAGACCCAGACCGTAATTCCTCTTGTCAACACCACTCCGTTTGACAAGCTCTTCGACGCGAAGATCCGTTCGTTCTGCGACGCCATCATCTACGGCGATCCCGTAGCTGTTCCCGCAAGCCAGATAATCAAAAACCAGGCTATCATCGACGGCATCGTTCGTTCCGCGAAGCTCGGTCACGAAATCGAAATCGAAATACCCGAAATCTGAGGTGAATTTACATGACACTCGTTATACTTGCGGCCGGTCTCGGAAGCAGATACGGCGGCGGAAGCAAAAAACAGCTTGACACTATCGGCGAAAACGGTGAAATAATCCTTGATTACTCCATCTACGACGCCATCAGAGCCGGTTTCGACAGAGTCGTTCTTCTCATCAAAAAAGAACACGAAGCCGCTTTCCACGAAAAGGTAGTTACCCGTTTTGAAGGAAAGATCAAAGTTGAATTCGCTTATCAGTCCGGCGATATGTTCGTTGACGGTGAAGAAGTTCCCGCTGACCGCACCAAACCCTGGGGCACGGGTCACGCACTTCTCTGCTGCCGCGACGTTGTCGGCGACGACAATTTCTCGGTCATCAACGCAGACGACTTTTACGGCAAGACCGCTTACGAGCTCGCCGCTTCTCATCTTTCTTCCGCAAAAGAAAAAGATTACTGTATGATCGGCTATCTCGTCAAAAACACCGTTACCGACGAGGGCGGCGTTTCGAGAGGCGTGTGCGAAGTTGAAAACGGGATCATGACCAAGGTCACCGAGACCCACGAGATCACCAAGGGCGAGAACTGCATCTACTACCCCACTCCCGACGGCAACGTGACTCTCGATCCCGAGACCATCGTTTCGATGAACTTCTTCTGCTTCACTCCCGACTTCTTCAAAGTTCTTGAAGACGGCTTCCACGTATTCCTCAAACAGAATAAGGGCGACCTTATGAAGTGTGAATACTACATTCCTCTCGCGGTCCAGATGGCTATTGACGCGGGATACACGATGAAAGTCGTTTCTTCTCCCGACAAGTGGTTCGGAGTTACCTACATAACCGATAAGCCTTCCGTCATCAAAGGCGTTGAAGAACTTACCGCAGCAGGCATTTATCCGAAGAAACTCTGGTAAACAAAAAAATATCGGCTGACCGAAAAGTCAGCCGATTATTTTTTTGTAATTTATCAGAGGCAGAAGTGCATGAACACGAGAGCGTCGTAGTAATCGTCGCATTCGTAAGCGACGGTATACGGGTCTTCGAGGACCGCACCTGGGAAAAACTGATTGTTGTACGCCGATTCCTGCTTTTTATACTGCACTTCGATTCTGAAATGCTTTGGAAGAACGGCAACGCAATCGCTTAAGTTGCCGCCGAGAGCCTTTTCGGTCTGTTCGGCGATGAAGCGCTGCGCTTTCTCGGGATGCATCGAAAGCGACGCGCCGCCGATACCCTTATTTACGGGAGCGGTCGTGATGGCGGGGATATACTTCTTTGCGTGTTCGCAGAGATATTCGTCACCCGTGACGAGAACTACCGGCACGCCCTTCGTGGCACAGGCGTAGGCATTGATAAGAAACTCGCTTGCGTATTCGCCGTTGATCTTGACGAACTGAAGGCGTGTCGACATCGTGTGAGCGAGAGGGCTCCCCGACGTGAAAGCCGGTGAATGATAGCCCGTGAATATCGCCGCTTCAAAGCTTTCGTCAACGCCGCTTACCATGCAGTAAGGATCGTTGGTCCAGTTGCGGATGATATTGGCGTTTTCGGGAAGCTTATCCGGGAAAATGTTTCTCGCGCTGTCGTGAGCGTCTTTGATGAGAACGTGGTCGTAACCGAGTTTGCCGGCGCTTTCGCATACGGCGGAGACTTCCTTGGTCATTTCGGTACGGAAATACGTATCGTCCCTTTCGGTCTCGTTCCAATGCGAAATGCCGCAGCTGCCTTCGATGTCGGCGGAGATAAAGAGTTTTTTCATGGCAGAATACCTTTTATTTATTTATATCGAGGATCCATGAGCAGGATGTTTCATAATGTGTTCCTGCCTTGACAAGAGTTCTGCTGCCGTCGGCAGACGGGAACTTTGAGAAATAGATCTTGTTGCTGTCACCGTTCATGTCCCAATACATAAGCTTGCTGTCGTTCTTGTAGTTCTCAAGAGAGTCATTCTTGGTGTAGACCTGAACACGGAAAGAAAGGTCGGTGTTTTGATAACCGTAAATTTTGCATTCCGCAGCGGGAAGCTTACCGTACATGGGTCCCGAATAATCCGCGGCACCTTTTTTGAGAGTACGCCACGTTGTCGTGGTGCCGTCGTCGTTAAGGAAGTCTATGTACAAGCCAAGCGTTTTGGGTACGGGGAACATGCAGGTATAAGAGAGCCAGAAATATGCGTCACGTGTATAGTCATAAGTAACATCGAGAGTGATCTTCTGTCCGACTATGGTGTATTCGCGTACAACATCGCAGTAATAAGTACCTTTTGCGGGGTCGGCTTCGCCGAATTTGAGCTTGGTCTTTTCAACGATCCTGAGGTTCTTTACATCAATATTGACATTGGTTTTCTCGAAAGTGAGTTTTTCGCCGGTTATACCGTCATAGAATTCGAGCGACACGAGTTCTTCGGCACCGTGGTTTCCGCCCGACCAGTCCCAACCGCCTTTTGCGGAAGAAGCGGCACGGTAAACGTATTCAAAGTCGGTGCTGTTGGAAGAAATGGTAACTCCGCCGATCTTCCAGTTGCCGATGTTCCAGGTACCCCAATCCTTCTCGTTCAGGGTAAAGATCATATCCCTTCCGTCGGATGCTTTGCAGGTCACTTTATACTCTTTGGTACCTGATTTGCAGACTTTCATATCATACTGTTCGGGAACGGAGTCTTCGATCTCTTCGAACTGAAGCTTGTCGAGTACGGCGAGACGGAGAGCGATGTAGTCGGTGAGGTTGATGGAGCCGTTGGAATCGTAGTCGGCGGCTTTCTTTTCAAGGCTGTCAAGAGTGGTCTCACCGAGAATGGAAAGTCTGGTCTTGACGTAGTCATCCATGGTGATGCTGCCGTCCTTGTCTATGTCGCCGGCGATGAGAATGGTGTAATCCTTGACGATCTTTTTGCCGGAGTACTGAACGAGTCTGCAGCCGGTATAAAGGTTGCCGCCGGTGATCTCCTTGCCGTTTTTGTCAAGCACCTGAACGCCTGCCATATCGACGAGTTCCTTGCAAAGCGATGCGGGAGTATCGCCCTGACGGACACCGCGCACGAACGCGCCGTCAAAGTGGAAACGGCTGCCCGTTCTGAACGCGAGAGGATATTCTTCGACATCGAGGTTTCCCTCTTCAAGTATTTTTGCTTTGGTAGCTTCTTCTATGCTTGCTTCTTCTTCGGCAAGGCGGGAAGCTTCTTCGCGTGATTCTTCAAGTTCTCTTGACAATTCGGCTTCATCCTTTTCTACCATTTTGGAGTTGTATATTTCAAATTCGCTGCAGAATATGAAAACACCGCTCTTGGGGCGTCCCATTTCCGCTTTGACATATCTTGCGCTTACCGGTTCGGAAAGCGTGCAGACGAAATCGGTAACGAGAGCATCCTCCATCTGACGTCCGGTTCCGACTTCATTGAACGTTTTTCCGTCGTCAGAAACATAAAACTTAAGTGTTTTTGGGGCGTCAATACCGCTGTTGGCTTGCCCGACCATCTGCATACGGAATTCGATGAGACCGTCGGTGACTGCTCCGAGATCGATCGTTGCATAAATGGGTTCTTCGAGTCGGTAATCAAAGCCGTGCCAGCAGGTACCGTAAAGTCCGCCCTGCGTTTTGTCTTCGAATTTTATGCCGTCGGTGAGTTCCTTACCGCTGACATTCTGGTAATTGGTTGCGCCTGCCACGGTATAAGGCTTTGACGCGACATAGGATTTTCCGGATGCGACGTTCCGGTCCTTTGTATAGACCTTCACCATCGCAGCGGACGCACGGTTTGCGATGACAGGTGCGAGCAGCAACACAGTGACGAGTAATAATGCGATAAAGGCTTGCTTTTTCATGTTATGTACTCCTTTTTTCTGTATGTAAGCAGGCGGCACGCCTGCAATAATAACTAATCCCTGCCGAAAGCGTCCGAGACTTTGCTGACGACCCCTTCGATGATCGAATCCGAAGCATCTTCGGAAGACGAACTGCTTTCGTAAGACGTTTCACGTGATTCATTTCCGTCGTACGGTCTGACGCGGGAAGCTTCCGAAGCCTCTTCTTTTCCGACGTTCGCGCAGGCTGTGAGAATAACGCAGAATAATACGACAAGTGTGATGAAAATAATCTTCCTGTTAAGCATAATGACACCTCCGTTGGTATTCATCACGCTTATTATCGGTATTATATCACGTTTTATTCTTATTTACAAGAATATTTTTATTTAATATTGACATTTTTTATCGCAGTTGTTAAAATATATGCGACGCGAAGCGTTAATAAATTATCGGAGGTCATAACAATGATCGTCAGAACACCCCCTATGGGCTGGAACTCGTGGAATACTTTCGGCAGCAACATAAGCGAAGAGCTTATAAAGACCACTGCCGACGCCATGGTGGACGAGGGACTCCTCGACGCCGGTTACAATTATCTCGTCATCGACGACTGCTGGGCTGAATTCAAACGTGATGAAAATCACAGACTCGTCCCGAGCAAGGAAAAATTCCCCAACGGTATGAAAGCCGTCGCGGATTACGTTCATTCCAAAGGACTCAAATTCGGTATGTATTCCTGCAGCGGTACGCTTACCTGCGCGGGATACCCTTCTTCTTATCAGTATGAATACATCGACGCAAAGACATTTGCTTCGTGGGGCGTCGACTTCCTCAAATACGATTACTGCTACAGACCCGTCAGCGAAAGCGGCGATCTTCTTTATAAACGCATGGGCATGGCGCTTGCCAACTGCGGCAGAGACATCCTCTTCTCCGCCTGCAACTGGGGCGCTGACGAATCCCACACCTGGATCAAGACGACCGGCGCTCACATGTGGCGTTCCACCGGCGACATCAACGACAGCTGGCAGTCGGTCAAAGACCTTTACGCAAAACAGATCCCGCTTCAGCCGTATAACGGACAAGGCTGCTTCAACGATATGGATATGCTCATCGTCGGCATGAACGGCAAAGGCAACGTGGCGGTCAGCGGATGCACAACGGATGAATACCGCACCCATTTCTCGATGTGGGCGTTCTTCGGTTCTCCTCTTATGATCGGATGCGATATCAGAAACATGACTCCCGAGACCAAAGAGATACTCCTCAACAAAGACGTTATAGCCATCAATCAGGATGCCGCTCAGCGTCAGCCGTTCTCCCTCAGGGATCACTGGGGTGCAAGCAATCTTTGGGTCAAGCAGCTTGACGGCGGCGATCTCGCGGTCGCTTTCTTCAACCTTTCCGACAGTGAACAGTGGCCTTACCTCAACCTTGCCGACATAGGTCTCGATCATTCGATGGGACTCAAGGCAAGAGCCGTCAACGTATGGACGGGCGAAGATTACGGCGAATTCCGCGACGTCATCCGTGTCGGCGGCGTGAAGTCTCACGCAACTCTGCTGCTCAGACTCAAGCTCGTTGAAGACAACTGATAAATGCGTCGTCTGCGGCGCCGCACTCACCGCCGACGATATGGGCGCGACGAAGAAATTCATAAACCGCGCGTCAACGGAATATATGTGCGTTCCCTGTCTTGCGAAGCATTTCGGAACGAGCGAGGAAAACTTACGCGAAAGGATCGAGCATTTCCGCGAGAGCGGATGCCTTCTCTTTCCCAAAAAGGACGAAGAAGGCATATAATGCAATTACAGAACGGTTAACGGTGATACTTATATGAAACGGCAAAACAAACTTGACGAAGCGATATTCAGTGCCGCGAATTCGCTTACCGAACGCAGCAGCAAGGAAGCGAGAGAATTTGACAGAGCGGGACTGAAAAAGCAGGTCGAGGAGCTCCTGCTCCTTCTGCGTTCCGCTATGTATCCTCAGATATTCGGCGACTGCCGCGGCTCGCGTTATATATGCGAGGACATCCAGCTGACGCTCAGACAGTCGGCACTTCTGCTGCTTGAGATAATCAACGACATAATGACTCCCGAGGAAATGATACAGAACGATCCCGAGGACATTGTGTGCGAGTTTCTCGGCAGCCTGGAAGGTATATGTGAGCTTATAGGCACGGACGTAAAAGCCGCGTACGAGGGCGACCCCGCCGCAAGGAGCGAAACGGAGATAATGCTTGCCTACCCGGCTTTTGAAGCTATAAGCATTTACCGCATCGCGCACCGTCTGCACGAGCTGAAGGTGCCGCTCATCCCCCGTATGATGACCGAATACGCGCATCAGCTTACCGGTATCGACATCCATCCCGGCGCGACGATAGGCGAGTATTTCTTCATCGACCACGGGACCGGCGTTGTCATCGGCGAAACGTGCACCATCAAGGACCACGTCAAGCTTTATCAGGGCGTCACGCTCGGCGCTCTCAGCTTCAAGTTGGGCGACGACGGAAATCCCGTCAAGGGTATAAAGCGCCACCCCGATATCGGCAGCCGCGTCATCATATACGCGGGCGCGACGATACTCGGCGGCAGCACCTGCGTCGGCGACGGCAGCGTCATCGGCGGCAACGTGTGGCTGACCCATTCCGTTCCGGCGGGCAGCAAGATCTATTATAACGAGAAAAACTGAATAAGTGCAAAACAAATACCTGTTCAAGCCGAACAGGTATTTGTTTATATTTCATTGTTAATACAAACCATAATGATCATTCTTGTTATAATGAATCAAGCTGCAATTATTAAAACATTTATTAACACAAAAGCAATTATATATAGATTGGCTTATGCTAGGATCGTTAAAACTAATACATATTGATACTTTTTTTGATGTTAGATTAAGTAATCCTATTTCATAGATTTATAACAGAGGATTATCCGAAAAGCGTTTATCTGCTTCGCCACTTTTATTTACGTGCAAATAGGTTTCACCAACGATTTTAGCATGCAATGGAAGACCTATTATATCTTAATAGCTAAGCCAATTCCACATTCTAAATCAATTTCCTTGTATTGAACTATTCCAATATGCTTTTCATCAAAAATCATTACTCGTTCATCAGCATTGAATGTGCTGTTGTAAAAAGAATCATTTAGCCAGTTACGGATGGTGCTTGTTTCCCATAATTATCTTATCTCATTGATTTGTTGGGCAACTCCTAACCAGTCATCAATCAGCCACTCACCGTTCTCGCTTTTGAATGTAATATGGACACTTTGGGTTACAGGCGAGATATTCTCAACCATGGAAATAGCCTCATAATACGCGGCATCAACGGCAGCTGTATCTCCGACTTGAATTGAATATCGAGTTGTCACATAATCCTCGATTGTGTCGAAAGCTGTTTGCGGGGGTATGATTGTTACGTTGACGCTCAGTTCTGCAGTTGCACTGTTTTTGCTATGAACAAAGCTGTATGGATCGATTTCAAAGGTCGCGTGTGTGAGAAGGTAATCCGCAATCCTCTCGGAAATCCCGTGGTCATTTTTACCGTTATAATGAGCTCTTGGCTTAAAGTTATACATATTATTTTCCATCGCATAGTCATACCACGGATCCTCTTTGTATTTTTCCAGATAATTTAGGCTTGTATAGCTTAGATATCCTCCCACAAAATTCTCCGCTTCCTTTTTGCATGTTGCTTCGATTTCTTCCTCACTCATTTTGTTTCCACACGAGCAAAGCAAAACCAGCATGGATGTTGCCATCAAAAGAACGATAACGCTTTTTAATCTTTTCATATTCCTAATA
>JAZRXG010000013.1:0-22885 GCA_045600105.1 Eubacteriales bacterium | reverse complement strand
CATGATGCCGTCAAGACGGAATTGGGCTTCCGGGAGCAGGAAGTTGAGATTTATTACCGCTTTGTAGGAAAGATTGATTGACACAAAATAAAGACAAAAGACAAAGATACTCGCAATATCCTTAACTTTGGGAGACGGGTGAATCCTATCCCGATTTGCAGATGGTGCCGGATATTGCCGAATTGTTCCGTATAAGCACCGATGAGCTTATCGGCGCTGACAAAACTCGTGAAAACGGTGAAGTGGGCAGGATCGTTGATAAATTGCGAACGCTTGACGCCGAACGGAACGACGCCGAGATCGTTCGCGCTGCAGACGAGGCGTTAAAGCGCTTTCCGAACAATTACGTGCTGATGGCGTGGATAGTTTATGCCGGGCAGAACGTCAATCCCCGGCGCAGCGTCGATTTAGCGGACCACATCCTTGAAAACTGCGTTGACGGTTATATAAGGAACTGGGTGCAGACCGAGCGCTGCTATGCGCTTTACAAATGCGGAGAAAAGGAAAAAGCTATAGAAGCTGCTAAAAAGCTGCCCAATCTGGATAACACGCGGGATTCAGTGCTGATTGATTTGCTTGAGGGGGATGCCGCCGTTGAGTTTATGGCCGGATACCCGCTGAAAACGTTGTGCACCCGGTTTGACCGTATGATTAATAAACTTCTGCCCTATTACGAATGGCGTCAGCAAATAGCGTTGATTGATAAGTCGACTGGACTTGCGGAACTGTTGTGGGAATCGGGTGACGTATCATTTGTCATTCCCTTGAAGATCGACAACCACCTGAAAATAGCCGAATTGTATTTAGAGCACAAAGAGTATGAAAACGGGTTGAACAGCCTGAAAAAGGCGGTCCAACTGGCGGTATATCACGACTCCCTGCCGCAGCCGAGCAAATCCGAAGCTATCATTCTGAATTGTCCAAAGTGCAGAGATAATGAGGTATTTGCTTCTTTCGGTATGCGCGAACAGCGAGCTCGCGTCAGAAGCCGGTTGGAGACAACGGATTTGTTAGACAAAAACGGCGCGGATTATAAAGAATTGCTGGAAGAATTGAAATAGATCATTTCAAATCAAAATTCAAACGCCGGGTGCTTTTTTTGCACCCGGTGTTCGTTTGTTCGTTTGCGTTATCCGGTATTGCTTTTGCGTTGGCTTGCGCGTCGGTCAGGCGGAAAGCGCGGAACTTATGATTTGAACAATCCCACGACTTTTTCCTTGACGGCGCCGAAAAGGGAACTGATAAGTCCTTTTTCTTTCTGGTTGTTTTGCTGCAGCTTTTCGCTGCCGGCTTTGTCAACGTAAATATGGACCTTGGTTTTGTTGAGGGACTGATTTTTCGGGTCAAGAGCGGATTCGGTTGCGGTGAGTTCGTTATTCAGACGGCGGAGTCCGGCGGTGATGAACGCCTGCATATTGTTGTTGGACGATTTTTCGCTGATACCCATATTGAGATCCTGGACCTTGGACTGGTAGGCTTCGAACACGTTTCCTTCGTTATGCGGGATCGTGATGAAGGATTTGAAGTTGTTCTGCAGATTTTCGTGCCTTTTCAGAAGACCTTTATCGTTGCCGACGACTTCGGTCTTCGCTGTGCTGATGCCGTAGGGGTCGGTGTTATTCTTCGGGTCGTTCACTTTTTCGGCATCGACCTTGTACTCTTTCTTGTTGCCGGTGAGCGTGTCAAGGCAGTTCTCAACGTAGTTGACGAGAGAGATCGCGTTGTTCAGGCGGTGAACGCGCAGATCGGACGGGAAGAGGATCCATTTCTGATCTCTCTTTGCGTCGATGTATTTTTCCGCCGCGAGCTTGATCTCCTCGAGTCTCTTGCGGCAATCGGCAAGGGATCCCTTGTCGAAGTAATTTTTCGCCTCATCCGGTTCTTTAAGAGCTTTGGGCTTGCCGGATTTATCAACGGGGTCCTTGCCGATGGCTTTGCCGATGGCGTTGACCATTTTGGTGAAATCGTCGGAGTTGCTTGTCTTGAACTGCTTCAGATTTGCCGCGGCGAAATAACCCTGAAGCTCTTTTTCCACCGATTCGCGGAATTCGTTGGAGGGTCTGCCGTTAACGAGCTCTTCCAGCTTTACGTCCTTCTGCTTGAGCTTTTCGGATTCCACGGGGGTCAGAGGAAGGAGCTTGCGGAGGTTCTTGTACTGATCGTTGGCACCCTCGAAATATTCGAGCATCTTCGGCAGCTCGTTTTTCATGATGCCCTGCTTGTTGAAGAGGAGCGCTTTCTGCTTGACGTAATCGTCGCAGAGCTTTTCGAGTCTTGCTTTCTCTTTTTGGTTTGCCGCTGTCGTTTCGTCAAGGTTTTTCTGGGCGGCTTTCACGGCAGCATCCGCTTCCTGGATAGCCGCGTCGACCTTGACAAGGTTTTCGTTGTATTTTTGGAGCACTTTATCGTACGCGGCTTTTTTAACGGATTCGTCGTGTATCTGCTCGCCGAGAGTTTTGCCCTTGTCGTTTTTCTTGAGGACGTCTTCGACAACGGCGGTCATCACGCCCTGTGCCTGCGAGTTCACGGTCGCTTCGATATTTTTCAGGCTGTTGAGATAATCCTTTTCGGCAGTGTCGATCATCTGCTGCTTGCAGGCTTTTTCGAAATGCTCTCTGTTGGCCTTGAGTCCTTCGTACCATTTCTGCGTCTGCTCGGAGCTTTGAGCAAGATAGTCGATGTATTCTTTTGAATTGTACGTGATGTTCTTTTCGTTTTCACGTACGCATTGAACGTGCTGATCTTTGAGCGCCTGGTAGCGTTCGTTGGCTTCAAGGTACTGCGGCAGGAGTTTATCAAGACCGAATTCCGTTACCGCTGCTTCGTGGACTTTGTCCGCGGCACTGAATTTACGCTCCGCGTCCTCAAGCTCCTTCTCTGCGTCTTTGAGCTTTTTGCTTTTGTATACGTATGAGAGGATACCCTTGAGTGAGTCGACCTTTTTCTGCGCTTCATTACGTTCTGCTTCGGCTTGTTCGTACACTACGTTTAATTTGGTGAGCGCGTCTTCGTAATTCTCTTTGCCTTTGTTTTGCTCATAATTTTTGACGATCTCGTCAAGAGTAACGCCTTCGGGAAGGTTTAGCATGATCTTTCCGGCGATCTTGTCCATGTTCAGCTTGGCTTCTTTCAACTGTGCACGGTAAACGGTGTCCAGCTTTCTCCAGTGAGCCTGACCGTAACTGAGCGCATTGTTCAGCTGGCTTGTGAGTTCTTCCTCGTTTTTCGCGTTTCTGATGTAGTCCGCTAAAGTCTTATAGGTATAGGGGTATTCTGATTTCGCGATATCGTTGGGGTTCACGCCGCGTTCTTTGGCGGCCTGGCGTTCAGCCTCGTAACGTTCCGAGAATTCCTTGAAATCATTTTTGGATTGTTCGGTATTGTCGAGGACCCCGCCGGTCACCATATACATGTTTTTGAAGTTGTACGTTTTGTCAAGGACTTCGAGCTGGTAAATGGCTTTCTGCTTTGCGGCTTCAAAAGCTTCGTTTTTGTTTTCTTTATCTGAGAATCGCGACGATACGGCAACGTCGACAAGGATCTTGCCCAGCATATGGTTGGCAATATTCGCGGTTTGGATCATTTGTCCGAGCGCGGTGCATCCTTGTTCACTCTGCGGCAGCAGTTCGGGCTCGATTTTCAGATCTGCCCGAAATTCACCTTTGAAATGAGACGTAGCGTCCGCTTCGTACAGAAGCCTGTGAGCTTCGTATGATTTGATGACGTTTTCGAATTCGTCAAGAGTTTTTCTGACACCGAGGAGGCTCTGATAATCCTTTGCGTCTCCGAGCTCGTATGCGAGAGACAGAC
Organism: Eubacteriales bacterium; assembly: GCA_045600105.1. GTDB lineage: Bacteria > Bacillota > Clostridia > Oscillospirales > CAG-382 > UBA1206. The sequence continues at coordinate 19,075 of JAZRXG010000013.1, read as the reverse complement.
CCTGGTCTTCCGTCCATTCTTTGATCCTTTTGACCGTATCCTCGTAGGTGCCGTCTTCCATCTCTTTGAGCTTTTGCGAAACGTTTTTTCTGTATTCTTCCAGATTTTTTTCGGCTTCTTCTACGCTGCTGCTGATTTCCTTTGCTTCTGCTTCCGACTGCCGGGAGAGATCGTTGATCTTGTCCTGATGTTCCGCGATCTCCAATACGGTATTTTCTATTTCATGCTTTATGTCGGACTGCAATTTGAAAAGAGCTTTTCTCTTTTTTCCTGCCTCAAGCAGCTCTTGGTGCAGTCTGGCGTCGGTATTTTCCCACTCTGTCAGCTTTTCCGCGTAACCGTAACGTTCTTTGCGGTCTTTGGATATTCCGACGTATTCTTCCTGATACTGTGCTTCGAGCTTCGCGACATTCGCTTCAAGATCGCTGAGATCTTTCATCTCTTTGTCATAATTGGACATAGCCGCATAGTTGATGTCGGCTTTGTCGTTGTAATAATGGCTGAGAGCCTTGCGGTAATGGCTGCCCACCTCGAGATGCGCTTCCATACGGTCCAGCTTGTTGCGGGAAAGCATAACGTCGAGCGACGCGTTGAGGGAGGTGACCCACTGATAATACGCGACTCCTTCGTAGCCGGCTTTGTCGTATATGAATTTATACGCTTTTTCGATCCCGTCCGGACCTTTGATATCGGGGTCCGTGGCTCTCATATCAAGGTCCTTCGCTCTTTCGCTCGTAAGCTTGCGGATCATCTTGAAGACGTCGTTCTTGATCGCGTAATTTTCGTCCTCTTTTCTGGCTTGCGATGCGTTCTGCATATTGGCGGAGCGTATTGCCGGATGGCAGAGGATATCGAGACCTTTGAGGATGAGCTCGCGTTCTTCGTTCATGGTGAGCTCTTTTCTGACCTCGACTTCTTTTCCTTTTACCACTTTTTTCTCAACGCTGCCGTTGCTGCCGGCGGCTTTGATGAATTCCTGCGCGGCGGTCGTAACGGCGAGCGCGTTTGCGTTTCTTATGTTGAGACGCTTGTCGGGGTCTATCTCGCTGAGGACGCTTGAAGAAACGCCCGTGATGCCTTTGGCGTTCTCGAGATCTTTTTCGAAAAACTCGTATCTGATGTTTTCAAGGTCGCCCTCGAATCCGGTATAGATGGGCATGTCATCCAGATTTTTGGTGAAAACCGGTCTCTCCTTGATGAGGTTATACTGCAGCGGAGCGTTATTTATGTTCTCGAGGGTTTCGTCGTAGATCTCCGGCTCCTTGTTTTCCTCAAATGCCTTTTTATACTTTTCGTCCCAGTTGAGGATCACCTGCGCGGCGTCTTCGATTTGCTTTGCCTTGTATTCCGCTTCGATGCGGACCTGCTGCATATCCTTCTTCACGGCGGTCTCTTCACTGTCAACGGCTTTTTTTGCCGCGGAAAAGGCGTCTTCGTATTCGGGGATTTTAAGCTCTTCATAGTATTTCGATACTTCTTCAGTGCCTGCCGGCTTTGCGGCTCCGCTTTCTTCAAGCTTGCGGGCCTCGCTGCTCTTCTGGACCAGAAGCATATAGTTGTAATAGTGTCCTTCGCCTACTTTGCCGAGCTTCTGCCTGAAGCCTGCTTTGATTTTGCTTTTTGCGTCTGCGGTGCCGGGGCCGTCGAGCCAACCGTTCTGCGCGATCATACGGTTGTAAGAATCAAGCAGCTCCTGTTCGGCTCTGGTGAGTCCCGATGTTCTTTGTTTGTCCATTTTCGTTTCCCCTTTTGATTTTATTTTTATTTGCTCTCATTGTGATTATATCAGCGCAAAATGCAAATGTCAATCAAAATCGTGCGCGTCAGGCGGTTTGATTGCTTAATTTTTCATTAACATTCGTTTTTTTGCCCTTCTGTTATCAATACCCGCAAGAAAAAAGAAAAATTACATGGTTTTCCGCATTATTTTGCATACTTTTTACGAAAGAATCAAAAATCCGCTTCAGCTGACGACCGTTGACAACGGGCGTGCGTTGTGATATCATTTTATAAAAGAAACGTCAGGTAAACGGGGGATAATAAAATAATGAAAGCGATACTTATCCAGCCGCCGTATTCGGCTGACCGGTCAAGAGCGGACGAGCTTTTTGAATATAAACTCGCGGAGCTCGACAAATGCGCTTCGGACACGGATATCATCGTTCTGCCCGAATACGGCGACGTGCCGTGCGTGGCATCGACGCGTGAGGAAACGCTGAGATTTCACGACGAATATTTTGACCGCCTTATGGAAAAATGCGTCACCACCGCAAAAAGGTGCTCGTGCCTCGTCTTCGTCAACGCGCTCGACAAAACGGGAAACAACTACGCCAACACCACCTTTGCCATAGACAAAAACGGGGAGATCGTGGGCAGATACCGCAAAATGCACCTGCCGCACGCCGAAAGCAAAAAGAAGGCCCTCGAATACGCCTACACCTTCGGTCACGACGAGCCTTACGTCATTACCGTGGACGGGGTGAGGTACGGCTTCATGACCTGCTACGATTTCTATTTTTACGAGGCGTTCTCGCGTCTTGCGCGTTATGACGTTGACGTCATCATCGGCTGCTCGCATCAGAGAAGCGACACGCACGAGGCGACCGAGATAATATGCCGCTTCCTCGCCTACCAGACCAACGCGTACGTCCTGCGTTCGTGCATCCGCTTTGACGAAGCAAGCGGAGTCTGCGGCGGCACGATGGCGGTGTCGCCGAACGGGGAAGTGCTCGCGAATATGAAAAGCCGCTTCGGCAGCATTGCCGTCATTTTTGACCCGAAAAGCAAGTATTATAAGCCCGCGGGCTACGGCAACCCCGATTCAGCGCACTGGGAATATATCGAAAAAGGGCGCCGCCCGTGGCAGTACCGTCCGGCAGGCAGCGCGATAGTGCCGTCGGACGCCGAGCTCCCGTATCCTCGTCTTTGTGCTCACCGCGGCTTTTCGGCGGTCGCTCCCGAAAACACCATGCCCGCCTTCGGCGCCGCCGTCGGTATGGGCGCCGACGAGATCGAGTTTGATCTATGGCATACAAAAGACAAAAAGTGGGTGTCAGTCCACACATACAAGCTCGAAAACGTGTCGGACGGTCACGGGAACGTGTGGGATTACACGCTCGACGAACTCAAAAAGCTCGATTTCGGCTCGTATTGGTCGCCGCATTTCAGGGGACTGCGTATACAGACGTTTGAGGAGATACTCGAACGCTTCGCCTGCCATACGATAATGAACATCCACCTCAAGTCGTTTGAGGAGGAGTTCGGACGAAACGAAGAGATATTCGACGACGGGATGCTCGACGAGCTCATCCGCCTCATCGACAAATACGACTGCAGGGATCACGTCTATATAATGACGGTCAGCGAATCGCTCCACAGACGTCTTGCGTCAAAGGCGCCGTATCTTTGCCGCTGCATGGGCGGCAGCGCTCCCCGATACGGCGACATTATCGACCGCGCACTCCGTACGGGCTGCAGAAAGGTGCAGCTTGTCAAGGGATATTTTGACGAAAGCACCGTGAAACGCGCAAAAGAACACGGGCTTGTCTGCAATCTCTTCTGGTCGGACGACCCCGACGAAGCCGAAAAGTACCTCGCAATGGGCATTGATACGATACTCACGAACGAATACGCCGCGCTTGACAGCGCGATTTCAAATCGCAAATTGAAAATTAAAAATTATTGAAATGATTTCCGTGCGATATCGCGCGGAAATCATCACCTCGATCTGCCATTTGGTATTTGCAATTTTCAATCAACAAAAAAGTCACCCGAAAACGATGCTTTCGGGTGATTTCTTTTGCTTTTTGATTACTCTGAAAAGAATTATTCGGCAGCGGTTTCTTCTGCGGGAGCAGCAGCTTCTTCTTCGGCTTCTTCACCTTCGAGAAGGGCTCTCATTGAGAGGCTTACGCGGTTCTTTTCGTTGTCGATGGCGGTGATCTTGACGTCTACCTTGTCGCCTACTTTAAGAACGGAAGCGGGGTTCGGAACGAACTTCTTGCCGATCTGAGAGCAGTGGATGAGGCCGTCAACGCCGGGGATGATCTCGGCGAACGCGCCGAAGGGCATAAGGCTGACGATGGTGACGTTGACAACGTCGCCTTCGTTGAATTTCTGGTTGAAGATGTACCAGGGATTGGTCTCTTCGGTCTTGTAGCCGAGGGAGATACGTTCTCTTTCGCGGTCGATGTCTTTGATGAAGACTTCAACGGTGTCGCCGACCTTGAAAACGTCTGCGGGATTGCGGGGAACGCCCCAGAAAATTTCGGAAACGTGGATCATGCCGTCGGCAGCGCCGAGGTTGACGAATACGCCGAAATTGGTGATGGAACGAACGGTACCGGTCATCTTCTGACCGACTTCGATGGAAGAATAGAACTCGTTGAGGCGAGCCTGTCTTTCGACTCTTGCCGCGGAACGGATGGAACCGACGGCGCGTTTTCTCTGTGCGTTGTACTCAAGGATCTTAACGGGAACTTTGGTGTTCTTGAGAGCTTCGAGATCGGTGCCTTCACGTCCGCACTGTGCGGCGGGAACGAACACACGAATGCCGCTGACGTTGACTATAACGCCGCCTTTGACGACTTCTTTGACGGTGCCGTGGAGAATTTCGCCGTTTTCCGCGGCGTCGGATACCATGGCAGCGTTCTTGGCTTCGTCAAGACGCTTCTTGGAAAGCATGACCGTTCCTTCGACATCCGAAAACTTGGTGCAAACTACCTCGATGGCGTCGCCGACGTGGAAAGCATCCATATCAACGTTGCCGTCGGCGGAAATCTCATCATACGGAAGAATGCCCGTATGCTTGGTTCCGAGATCGACCTTTATTTCTGCCGGTGTGATGGCAAGAATTGTGCCTGTTACCCTTTCTCCTGTAGTTAAGGTTTTGAACGACTGGTTCAAAAGTTCCGCGAAGCTGAGTTCTTCGTTTACGGTGTCTGTCATTGCTTTTTTTACCTCCTGTATTATAATGCCGGGAGTAGATGCGCCGGCAATTATTACTGTGTTTTGTTTGTTTTTTATCCTGTCTTTATACGGCGCAAGACCTTCCGCGTTTTCCGTAAGGAAAGTGTCGGGACAGTTTGCTTTCGCGATGTCGAAAAGCTTCATCGTGTTCGAGCTTTTTGTGCTTCCGACTACGATGACGGCGTCGGCGGACTTCGAAAGCTCGTTCGCCTCGCTCTGCCGCATTTCCGTCACGGAACATATTGTATCAAAAAAATTCCCGTTTGTATATAGATTTTTCAAATTGTTTTTGAATTTTTTCCATTCAAGCGTGCTGAACGTCGTCTGCGACACCGAAAAATGTCTTTTTCCGTCGTTTTCGAGCTCTTTTACCTTTTCGGCTGCGCTGTCTGCCGAATGGAACGTGAAATATCCGTTTGCCGCGAACGACCGTATTCCTCTGACCTCGGGGTGGTTCTCGTCTCCGAGGATGACGCAGACGCTGCCGTCCGACGAATTGTCGCGCACGATGGAATGTATCTTTTTGACGTAGGTGCAGGTGGCGTCGACGAAGCGGTGCCTGCCCGACGCGAGCTTCTCGTAGACGCTCTTTTCTTCGCCGTGAGCGCGGATGAATATCACGCCGTCATCGGGGACGGAATCGATATCGTCGGCGGTGATTATCTTCACCCCGCGTTCCCCGAGCGACTTGTTATACATATTGTTGTGGATTATTTCACCGATGCAGTAGACCCTTTCGCCTTTTTCAAGCTCTGCTTCGAGCAGGGAAACGGCGCGCTTGACTCCCGGGCAGAACCCCGCCTTCGGGGCTATCGTTATTTCAGCCATTTTCGGAGAACGGCTCGCATACCTTGCCGAACAGATAGGCGGTGATCGCCTTTTTGTCGCGGCTGTCGACTGCGGAGGTGTATTCCTCGTACGTCACGGGCTTGCCGATGACGATGCGCGTTTTTCTGAATATGCCCGGCTGGCGGCGTTTGGTGACTATCGAAACGGGCAGCACGGTCGCCTTTGAGATGCAGGCGATGAGCGAAAGACCCGCAAGCGCCTGATCGGGCTGCGGTTCGACCCGTCTCATACGCGTTCCCTGCGGGAATATGCCCACGCTTGTTCCGGCTTTGATCGAGTCGATGCATTCGTGGAGCGCGGGCGTGTCGAGCCCGTCGCGGTTGATGGGTATCGCCTTGGTGACCCTGAACACGAACTTCATAAAGAAGTTTTTGGTGAGCTCTCTTTTGGCGAGCCATCTCTGGTTCTGCTTCAGCGACGCGGTGACGAGTATGGGGTCGACGAGCGACGAATGGTTGGCGCAGACGATATAAGCGCCTTCGGGTTCGTTTTCCCTGCCTTCGATCTTCACGCGGTAAAGAAGGCGGAACGGATATTTGAGAATTCCCTTGAGGATGGAATATGCACTCATTTTTTCAGCTTTTCCCTTATTATTTCAACGGCTTTTTCCGCGGTCTGTTCGCGGTCGAGCCCGCTGTTGTCAAACATGATCGCGTCTGGCGCGGGGATCGCCGGAGCGATGTCGCGGTTCTTGTCGTTGGCGTCGCGCCACGCCATATCGTTTTTGACTTCTTCGAGAGTGACCGCCTGTCCCTTGGAAAGAAGCTCTTCGTATCTTCTTATCGCTCTCGCTTCGTCGGAAGCAAAGAGGAAGATCTTGACGTCGGCATCGGGGAGTATGACCGTGCCGATATCTCTGCCGTCCATTATGCAGTCGTTGTTTCCGGCAATGTCGCGCTGAAGCGAAAGAACGTGCTCTCTCACTTCGGGTATCTTGGAAACGTCGGACGCGTAGATGGAAGAGCGGGGCGTGCGGATCTCGTCGCCCATTTTTTCACCGTTGAGGTACACGACGCTGCCGCCGTTCTCGAGTTTCATTGAGATATCACACTCGGGAAGTCCGGCGATGATGCCTTCGGTATCGGTGCTTTCGAGTCCTTTGCGCTGGACGAAAAGTCCTACCGTGCGGTAGAGAGCGCCGGTATCGATGTAAACGAGGCCGAGCTTGGACGCAAGACCTTTCGCAAGCGTGGATTTTCCGCTTCCGCTCGGTCCGTCAATGGCTATATTAAGATGTTTATTAGTCTTTTTTTTCACTTTTGCAGACTCCGACCGATAATAATATAACAAAATACATTGTATCATATTTTTTTGCTTTGTCAAGGGAAGAAATCTTTTTTCGCTTTCTCAATTTGTAAACAATTATAGACTGAAATATAGATAAATAAACACTCTGCCGCATTTTTTTGTGCGATGCGGCAGAGCGGATCAAAACTTTATATTATTTTTTCTTTTTCTTCACGACGATGACCGCGACGGCGGCGATGACGGCTACGGCTGCTGCGGCAATGGCTGTTACCACGCCGGTGCCGATACCGCTTTCATCACTTTCGTCGGAGCTTTCGGATGCCGCGCTTGCGTCCGTTTCGGCAGAAACTTCGGAGGACTCGGATTCTTCGGGGACCGATCCCTCGGCGGGAAGCGACGATTCCTCGGAGCTTTCCTCGTCTTCTTCGATATAATCGGTATGTACTATGAAAGGAAGACGGGTGAGTATCCTCACGACGTAATCGAGATCGCTCTTTATCACGGCGGAAGCCTTTTCGGAAGTACATTCGACTTTTATGCCTTTAATTTCTTCGGCGATCTCCTCGGCGTTATCGGCTGACGCGGTGCCGAGCTTTTCGAGAACCTTGTCGATCCCGGCGTCAACGGACGCTTTCTGCGCTTCGGTCATGCCGCCGAAGGGGAGAATGACGTCGTTCATGCGCTGCTTGGCGTAGTTCAGCATGGTCACGGCGTTCTGCGCCGTGTCGTATGTCGGGGTGACCGCGGCGTTTCTGAACGGGCCCGCGCAGAACAGTTTTCCGAGGTTTTTGGAGAGAACGGCGTTCGCTTCGAAGAAAGTCACGCCGTCGCATCCGTAACTGACGGCGTCTTTTTCGTGAACGAGCAGATGCTCGGGGGTGAGGACCGCTTCAAACGCGCCGAGACCCGCCGAAACGAAAGCGCCTTTTGCGTATCCGAGCACGTCGGGCAGGCAGGCGATGGCGCTGTCGTAATAGGACATCGGTTTGAGAAGGTCTATCCATCCGTTGTCGAGCCATACGGTGTAGTCCTGATAAACGCTTTCCTTGGCTTCCTTGGGATTGGTGACGACGTCGGCGCAGAGGAGGACGTCGGGGGCGACTTCGTCGAACAGTTCGCGCACCTCGCCGACGAAGGAGTTGACGAGGTCGCATCTGTACTGCGCCCAGCTATTCCAGTACGGCGCGTTCGTGTCGTTTTTCGGGGTGACGGTCTGACCCGTGGCTTCCTGCCAGCCTTTGACGGTTATTTCGTCGTAACCGTAATCTTCGCTGTCGCGGCCTCTGTAACGGATGTAGTCGAGCTCGAATCCGTCAACGTCGTAGGTGGTGAGCAGATATCTGTAAAGGTCGAGCAGAAAAGCCCTGACCTCGGGATGAGCGGGGTTGAGGAAGCAGAACGTGTCGTCGGTGTTGACGATGTGGTCGTTGCCGAGGTTGGTGATGTTTCGCCATTCGGGCTTCTTGAACCAGGGGGAACGCGCAAGCTCGGTGCCGTTCGTGTGGCCCCAGTAGAATATCGGCATCCAAAGATGGAGCTCCATTCCTCTCAGGTGACATTCCTTTACGTAAGCGTCGAGCACGTCAAAGCCTCTGAAAAGCGGGTTCTGCTCGCAGAGCGAGTCTTCGGGAGCGGGGCAGATGAGCATACCGTTGTAATTGGTCTCGATGCAGATGGTGTTGACGCCAGCGTCGAAAAGCTCCTGCACCTTTTTCGCGACCTGCTTTCTGCTCGTTTCAACGGGACGTATCCAGCAGCCGCGCGTTTCCACGGGACGGCTTTCGGAGCAGGCAAGTGACACTTCGGTGAGCGTCGAGCTGAACGAATTGAAGGCCTTGTATTTATCGCTCGTTTCGGTCGCCGAAACGAAGGAAGAAGCGTATTCTTCGCATTTTTCAACGGCCTTTTCGGCTGCCTCGTAGTCGCCGAGGACGTAAGCTGACTTTGCTTTTTCGATGAGTTCGCGTCCGGATGCGATCTCGGACCGCATATACAGCTCGTACGCGCCGTCGTCCATTTTGAAGGTGATGGTCATGGCACTCGCGTCGAACGACACAGCCATGCCCGTCTTGACGTTGTTCTGCAGCCATTCCAGCGACGCGCTGTGACCCGATACGACGAATCCGTTTTCGGGGACGAGGCTGTTGTTGCCGCCGAGAGATACCACGCGCCCGTCGACGACGGTGACTTCGTATCCCCATTCATTGGTGGCGGTACGCCTGCCGGAATTGGTGTAGACGACCATGTGGTTCTCGCCTCTCGTGCCGTTGACGGAGTTGACGGCGTGGGTCATTTCATAGGTGAGGTCCTGCGTTATCACCGCGCTTTCGGAAATGAGCAGGGTGTTGGAATAGGGTCTGTAAGACGCGTACATCCCGGGCTTTATGTTATCGCTCACCCAGGTGCTGCTCGTTCCGTGGCCCGAAATGACGAATCCGTTTTCGGGTATCGTTTCGCTGCCGCTCGTCGTTATCCTCACGACTTTTCCGGTCTCGTCGACCACGGCTTCGGTGCCCCACTGGTTGGTGTTGGTGGTGCTGCCGAAAGAAGGCGTGTATATGATGAGCGCGTTTTCGCTCCTCGTCGTGTCGACTCCGGTGGGGGTCACGGTGATGAGCTCGTCCCCGTCCGCGAATATCTCAGACGGGATCACGGACAGCAGGAACGCCGTGCATAAAAGCAGGCATAATGTTTTTTTCATTTCGTTTCCTCTTTTCGCTTTATTTCGCGCTGCAGCCGATGCCCGAAAGCGCCGACGTCACGAGCGACGCGCCGTTTCCGACTACCGCCCTGAACGACGTTTCGCTCTCTCTTCCGAACGGATCGGTGAGGTGAACGGTGACGGTGTCGCAGCCGACGAAGCCTTTTTCGGGCGTATAGGTGAGCTTGGAAGTCGAGGCGCGGAGCGAGCCTTTGCCGTGGGACGCGGTCACGGTCGACTTGATGTCCGCCTTAAAAATGTCGCTTTCGCCGAACGTGACGGCGAGTATGTTCTGCGCCGAATCGGGACGTATCGCCGTGTCGCCTATTTCTAAAGTGACTTCGGACGGCGAATAGGTCTTTTTGATGAATTTGTAGGTCATTTTGTAAAGGAAGTTGAGATACGGGTCGTCAGACGTGTAAAGGACGTATATCGTGCCGGGACCGGCGCCCTGATAATAGGTCTGGAGCGCGTCGATATATCCCGTCATTTTGCCGTAATAGAGGTAATTTTCATAAACCTTGGCTTTTTCTTTGGCTTCCGCCGTCTTGAAATAGCTCGGCTCGTCGGTCTCTATCTCAACGCCGACGCCGGCGCTCTTTATCTGCGACGCGAATTCACCGAGCATTTCCGTTTTGAAATACTCTTTTCCGGCGAGGTTGGGCTGCATGACCGCTCCGTCGAAGCCGTAGCCTTCCCATCTGTCCCACCCCTGCGAGAGGTAGAACGGATCGTAAAGCAGGCAGGCGCCCGGAAGAATCTCGTCTATGGCTTTTTTCGCTTCGCCTATCAGCTTGTCTTCGTGATCCGAGAGCTGATAAGGGATCTCCTCGCGCATCCAGTAGAATCCGATGAGCTCGATGTTTTCAAAGCCGCACTCCTTGAATTTCGTGCAGACCATGTCGACGTACCAGCGGACTATGGCTGCCCTTTCTTCGAGGGTGCGCGAATACTCGTCTTTTCCGTCGCCGTTTATGTCGCCGAACGGATCGGTGCGCTTCGGCGAATAGGGGATGGTGAGCATGACTTTTACTTTTGTGTCGATGCCGAGGGCTTCGTTGCGCGTCGCCGTCGCTTCGTCAAGCGCGTGGAGGTTCGCGCCTTCCTTGAAGGTATGGTAGGCGTAAAGCTCCCAGTCCGACATCGTGCCGCCCTTCTGGCTGTCCGAAGGCCCCATTCTTCCGCCCGACGGGTATTCCATGCTGCACGGGACGAACGCCACCGTGTCGAACATGGTGTCGATGATCTTGCCTTTTTCCATATAGGAAATGTAGGGAAGCAGTTCCTCGGCGGTGTTGTCGGCTTTGGACTGCGTGGAGTAGTAGCCGTCGTATATCTTGATTATGTGGGCAGCGCCGTTCATCCTTTCGTCACCCTGAGGGTAAAAGCCGGGAAGCTCTTTTTCTTTGTATTCCGGTACGGGAAGGCAGCCCGAAACGTCGCCGCTTCCGTAAACCTCGATCTCGTCGCAGTAAACGAAAACGCCGCACTCGAACTCGACCTTGACGTAGCGTGCCTTGTAAGGCGTGTCGAGAGAGAGGGACACGCTGACTTTTTTTGCGCTCGGCGTATACGTTTCGTATCCGTCCTTGACGCCGCAGCAGACGTAGTGCTCGCCGTCGTCCGAAAGCCACAGCCTCATATAGGTCGGGGTGTAGATGCCCGCGCCGTAATGGAAGAAGCTGCCCGAAAAGCCGCTCACGCGTTTTTCGCTCCCGAGATCGAAGCAGACGAAACGTCCGAGGGAACGGAAAGCCTTGTAATATCCCTTGTCGTTAAGGGAAGCGGAAGCTTTTATGCCGTCGGTGAGCTGACCCTTGTCGATGTCGAAGGTCTCGCCGTTTTCGGTGAAATTCATATACGAGTTTTCGGTCGACGTGGTGAATTCGATGGTGTAATCGAGCCCTTTTACGAGGTTTTCATCTGCTGCCGAAACGGAAAAGGGGAGTGAGAACGCGAGCAGGATCACGGCAGTCAGCGCGAGAAGGAGCGTTCTTTTCATAATTATCACCTTGTTTTTATTTTATTTTTTTGCGTAATCGCGTTTTATTTTTGCGGACGTGGTCTTGGCGAATTCCTTGTCTCTGATCTCGATCGCCTTTATCGCCTTGTGGTTGGGCTGGTCGGCGTTGTAAAGGTCGATTATGCGTTTGACTTCGGCTTCGATATCGGTGATGCCGTTCGCTTTCGCGTAAGCGAGGTCGGGGAATATCTCCGCGCCGACGACTGCTTCGCCGTTGGGACCGGGGAATTCGCGCACGACTATTTCGGCAAGCAGGTCGCTCATCTGATGGAGCTTGTATTCAAGCTCCTCGGGGTAAATGTTCTTGCCGTTGGGCAGGATTATGAGGTTCTTGAGTCTGCCGGTGACGCAGAGACGGTCGTCCTTGTATTTTCTGCCGAGGTCTCCGGTGTGGAACCAGCCGTCCTCGTCGATCGCCTGACGCGTCTTTTCCTCGTCCTTGTAGTAGCCCATCATCACGTTTGGCGCCTTGACGCAGATCTCGCCGTCGCCTTCCTCGTTGGGGTTCTCGATCTTTATCTCGACGCCGGGCATTATCGTACCGACGCAGTTGTAGTCGTGGAACTCGGGACGGGTTATCGTGATTATGGGGGCACATTCGGTGATGCCGTAGCCCGTGCAGAGCGTGATGCCGATGGAATAGAAGAAATCGGCGATCTCGGGCGAAAGAGGAGCGCCGCCGCAGATTATTTCAAGCAGTCTGCCGCCGAACATCTCGTGTATCTCCGAAAACAGCTTCTGCCTGAGGTCGATGTGAAGCTTGAGCAGGAAATTCGAAAGCTTTATCGCGAATCTGACTTTCTTGACTTTTCCCTGGTCCTCGATCTTGTTCCAGATCGTGCGGTACATTTTTTCGACGAAAAGCGGGACGAGCTGAACGTCGGTCGGACGGTATTCCTTGAGGTTGGGCATAAGGGTGCGCAGGTTTTCGTTTATGTGGTTGGTGTTGCCCGAATGGAACATACCGAGTATGCCGCAGGTCGATTCAAGGGTGTGATAATAGGGGAGCACCGACAGGCACGAATAAGCGACGTGCATGATGTCGGGCGAGTGGCTGATGACGTAGCATATCGCGCGCTGGTTGTGCATGACGCCCTTGGCTTTGCCGGTGGTGCCCGACGTGAACACGAGCTCGGAAAGACGCTCGGGGTCGGGGACGATGTCGGTGTATCTGGTGTCGCCGGCAAGGTAAAGCTCGCGTCCCTTCTTCTTGACGTCCTCAAGGCAGATGTGCTTTTCGTCTCTGTTTGAGGGCTCTTCCATGCAGATGTAAAGGGTGATGTTCGGGAGCTTGCCGCCTTCTTCAAGGGCTTTTATCTTCTTTTCGACTGATTTCGAATAGATTATCGCGGAGGAATCCGAAAAGTTGAATATGTATTCGAGCTCGTCTTCCTGAAGCTGGTTGTCGGTCGGTACGGCAACGCCGTCTGACGCGAGCACGGCATAGAACGAAAGCGCCCAGTTGTAGCTGTTGTTGCCGATGATGATAACGTGCTTGTCGGAAATGCCGTATTCGCAGAGTCCCGTGCCGAGCGAGTTGACCTCGGTCTTGAATTCTCTGAACGTGACGGACCTGACGACTCCGTTCTCGCGGAACCTCCACGCGGGCTTGTCGCCGTATCTTTCGGAGCAAACGTCGATTATTTCGCGCACCGAATAAACTATCGGGCAGCAATTATAATAAGGATAATCCTTTTTTCTGTTGCGGTAACGTTTGAATTTGGGTTCTTTTGCTTCTGACATTGATCTGTACCTCCGTGTTGAAATGGATGACTCGGTAGGAAAAACCGTAAATTTTCCCGTATACATCATCATTATATCACGCGGAAGCGCGAAAAGCAATAAAAAATCGCGTCCGAAACGCGGATAAACGTGAATAAAAATAAATTAAATCGCAAAAAACTCTCGACAAATCGAAAATGATGTTATATAATAACTCCGTTACGGAAAAATCTCCGCGGAAAATCAAAACACGAACGATAAAGACGACGTATAAATCAAAGAACGAAAGGAACCTTACCATGAACATCATCACCTACGAAGACAACGAAAGATTCAACTCGATCAGAGATCAGGGGAAAGCATATTCGGGAGGCGAATACGATTTTACTTTTGATGACAAATTTCTTGTTTATCACATCACCTGCGGCGCCGATCTCCGCTACATCGTGCTCGACACCGATACGTTCTGCGGCTCCGAGGTCATGTGCGTCAGCGCCGACAAGAAGCTCGGACGCGACGACTACGAAAAGATCACCCGCGACGTGGCACGTTCGCTCAGATACACCGGCATCCTGAAATATCTCGGACGCTGAAACACATTGAAATAAAATCGACCTGCGGAGCTTTTTTCCGCAGGTCTGTTTTATTATATAAACTCAAACGTGAATACGTCGCCGACGGCGTCGGAATAGTATATATTTCCGTCACAGACGTAAATGAATTCGGGCTCGATCGTCATGCCCCACTCGCGGAAGGTGAACAGAGCGATCTGCTTTTTCGCGTTCACGTCTATCACGCGCATCACGGCGGGAGCGGACGGCGTGTTGGAGAAGCCTTCGGTCGAATAGATCAGTCCGTTGTCAAAGCAAGCGCCCTGCAGAAAGTTCGAATACGGCGCGTCGAAATCGGTGATTATTTCGTCTTTTCCGAGCGTCACGACATTGCAGCCGAATCTTTCATCAAAAACGCCGTCGCCTGCCTTGGGAAGTGGGAACGAGAAGAAGCGCGTGACCTTTTCCTTGTCGCGCATGGTGAACGCCCAGAGGATGCCGTTTACCGTGTCAACGGTGAAATTGCCGTAGGGACGCACGTCGCCGTTGTCGGGCAGCGATTTCCAAAGTGTGAGGTCTTCGGTGAATCCCACGCGGATGACCTGCACGAGGGACGCCGCGAAGGTGACACCGTCACGCGTCAGACGGTAAACGCCGAGATAGCCTTCGAGCCGTTCGCCGCATGCCTGATAGCTGTTGTATACGTTGGAATACAGAAGCGGGAACTCGTCGCCTTCTTCATAGTATTCCTTTCCAAAGCACACGGCGTTGGAGTGTATCTTCAGCTTTTCAAAGCTGCCCGCGCGGAACGACGACAGCTTTTCTCCCGTTTTCACGTCGTAAACCGTGCAGCTTCCGGCGGCGTCAAAGCGGAAAAGATAATTTCCGAAAACCGCTCCGTCCTGACCGCCGTTTATTCTGAAAAGCTTTTTTATTTTTACGTCATTGGTTTTGCCGAGCTTTTCGCCCGAATAAGTATAAGTTTTTGCTTCGTTTTCCATCTTAGCCATCCCCGTTTCGTGTCGTTTGTCTGCCTTATTATATCATTCGTTTCCTCGTTTTGCAACAGCATTTGTGCAAAAGACGAAAACGGTACTTGAAATATTTACGGACGCGTGATATGATTAAAGAAAAACGGAGGTGCGGCAATGTCCGGAAGCAAAATAAAACTCCTGAAGGTGCTTGAACTCATCAACGAGACCGACGCCGATCATCCGTATTCGACGCAGTATATGGCGGACCGCCTGACAAGCGACGGCATCGACGCCGAGCGGAAAGCGGTGCTGCGCGACGTTTACACGCTGCGCGACGAATACGGGCTTTCGATAAATACGGTGAGAAAAAAGGGCTTCTTTCTGTCCGAACGCGTCTTTGAGGATTGGGAGCTCAAGCTTCTCTGCGACGCCGTGCAGGGCGCACCGTTCCTCGGCGAATCCGACGCCGCGTCGCTGACCGAAAGGATATATTCGCTCACGGGCATCGGCGGAAGAAAAACGCTGAAGACAGCGTCCCCCGTCAGACTCAGCCACCGGACGGGCGACAGGATGACCAAGCACAACATCGCGCTATGTCTTGACGCGATAAGCAGCGGCAGAAAGATTTTATTCAATTACATGAAAACGCTGCCCGAAATGCAAAAGGCGAGCCGTTTCAGGACCGAACCGGTCCCCGTCAGCCCGTACGCGCTCATCTGGCGTCAGGACACCTATTACCTCATCGGCAATTACTCCGAAAGCAAGCCGCTTTCCTATTACCACCTCGACAGAATGACAAACGTGGAGGTGCTTAACGAAAAAGCCATCCCCAAGGAAACGCTGCTCGGCAGAGACGCCGAAAGGGTGATAAGGGAATTCGTGTCGGACAACATCTACAATTACAGCGGCAAGGTGACGCGCGTGTCTCTTTCTTTCGGTCCCGAGATGCTCGACACCGTGCTCGACGAGTTCGGCAGCGATATCCGCGTAATGCGCGACGGCGAAAAGCTGAAGACCGTCGTGAGGACGAGCGAGAGCCGCGGGCTTATCTACTGGCTGATGAAGTATGCCGGTGAGATCGAGGCGACCTCGCCCGAAAGCGTCGTTTCCGCGGTGCGTGAAAGACTGAAAAAAGCGTCGGAAGCGTATAACTGAATATCTTTGTGCTTTTTGATTTTCCCGCGTGAAAAGCGCGGGAAAATTTTTTTGCCCGATTTTTATGAAGTACCGAAATCGTCCCCGAGCGTGTGCTACCATATACGTGCGGACGGGGGAGACCGTCCGACGAAAAACGAAAGGATGATTTGAATGTACAACAGAAAGACGCGCAGAAGGTGGATGCTGCTTACCGTCGCCGGAGGATGCCTGTTTTTTTACGGACTTATGATACGCGGAGTGGTCGATTCGCTGATAGCCATACAGGCGAGAGCTCCGTATATCTGCATCGGAGCATATATGTTTTTCCGCGGGCTTGTCGGCGTTGCTTCATGCGACGAGAGATTTTTTGACGAATACTGCGGCAAGAGCGGCGATACGGACGAATACCGCGAAAACGATGAAGACGAGCAATGATAAAACGGTAAACTGAAAGGAGAAACGAAAATGAAAGAAAATATCAGACCGTGCATAATGAAGGAACAACTTGAAAAAGCTGACTGCATTTACGGCATACTTGCCGATTCTGACGGCGACGATCTGTGCGGCGCCTACGTGCTGTATAAAAAAGAGGAAAAGTGCTATCGCCTGCTTCTGCCACACGGAACGGTCGAAAAAGCATGCTTTGAGGAATACGATATTGAAAGATTTTACGATACTTATTACGAGAGTGAATGTATGATGTCCACGCTCCGCGGTGCCGGCGCGGACGAAATATACGAACTGATGAAAAAATATTTTTTGACGGTCGATGAAGTACCGAAATCGTCCCCAAGCGTGTGCTGCCATATACGTGCGGACGGGGGAGACCGTCCGACGAAGGAAGAATCACGAACGACGAAAGGAGACACGAAAATGAACGAAAACGTTATCGAAAGAGCAGTCAGATTTGCAGAGAAAGCGCACGAGGGACAGCTCCGCAAGGGAACGGAGCTCCCGTACATTGTACACCCCATGGAGGCGATGGAGATAGTGAAGACGCTGACGGACGACGAGGAGGTTATCGCTGCCGCGGTGCTCCACGACGTGATCGAGGACACGGCGTTCGGCGAAGAGGACATAAGACGCGAATTCGGCGACAGAGTGACTGAGCTTGTGAAAGCCGAAAGCGAAAACAAGCGCAAAGAGCTGCCCGAGGACGCGACCTGGAAGATAAGAAAGACCGAGACGATAAAAGAGCTTGATACCGCGTCGGTCGAAGCGAAGATGATATGTCTCGGCGACAAGCTCGCCAACGCCCGCGCCATAGTCCGCGACTACGGGGAAATCGGCGAAAAGCTCTGGGAACGCTTCAACGCGTCTCCCGAGGAAATCGAATGGTACTACACGTCGATAGTCGAATGTCTCAAGGAACTTGCGGATACCGACGCGTGGAAAGAGCTTTCGGGGCTGATGCAGAACAAGGCGTTCAATCAGAACCCCGAAGAGTTCGGGAGCTGTTTTGAGGTTGACAGACTGCGGGATGCCATTGAAGGTAAGTGCGTCGACCCGAATTATTACGATTACGAGCCGCAGTACCGCGATGTAAGGGCTTACTTTTGGGACGTGCTGATAAACCGCTGCCAAGTATACGTGCCGTGCGTGAACAAAGAAGGAACTCCCGACGCGCTTTTCAGGGTCGAGAACGCCGAAACGGGGCTTGAATACGCCGTGATGCTCACGCATCCGGACGGCGTGCTGAACAGAGTGCGCAAAGTCGACGTTCTCGACTTTCTGAACACCGTGGTCAATTCCGACAGAGTGAACGGACTTGTGATCGATCCGAACGATGAATCGTACAGATTCAGAAAAGTCGACCTGAGGACCGCACTCGAAATAGTACGCGAAGAAAGAAAGTGGACCGAAGACAGATACGTTTACGAGCTTGACCGTCTGACCGAGGTGATACCCACGGAATGGGTCGAAAGTGAAGGCGGACACAAAAAAGGACTGCTGAATATGTTCTGCGTCGGTGAAGAGGAATTTTCGATAAACGCGGACGTATACGATACGGAGATTTTTTCGGATGTGCGGCTAGGTCAAAGGGCGAGAATGTGCATACTGATGCTCGGGAACAACACGGTCGTTTACGACAGCTGTGACGAATACGAAAGAATGACGGGAAGAAGTTTTCCGGAGAGCTGCATATCGAGCGGAACATTTCCCATCCCCGCAAACGAGGACGTGTGGAAGCCCTCGTCCGAGGTGATAATGAGCGCGACCGTGCTGAACGTCAACGAGTATGTAAGGACGTTGGGTAATGATGAAAAATACCTTTCCGGCGTGTGCGAGTGTCTGGGAAACCGCTTTTTTTACATGATACCCAAGACGAATAAGCATCTGCACAAGGGCTGCATAATAAGCGGCATGTTTTGGGCGATGGCAGATGAGCTTGAGAACTACAACGACGATGACGCGTCTCCGTTTGTTCCGGAAGCTGAAGAAAAGCTGACCGAAACGCAGTATATCGAAACGGTGAACGCTCTCCGCGGACTCAGGAACAAGGCAAACGAGCACGTTCTGGTGAGCTTTGACGGCAGGGAAGAAAACGAGGCGGCGTTTATACAGGCAGTCAAAACGGACGAAATACTCGGCAGATACCGCGTGGAGATCGGGTTCGGAAACGACACCGGAACCGACATTTACGCGCTCGACGGCGCCGACTTTGAAAGCGCGGCGAAGGCTTTCCGCGCCGTGTGCGTCGACGGGGAGACGGAGCTCTGCGACGCGAAAAAAATGGGATTTGTCTACTACGATACCTTCGGAGGTGACTAACTATTAAAAGTCAAGAACTTTTTGAAAAAAGATATAAGATTTTAATAGAAGCAAAAAGAGCATGACGAAAAGCCCCTCAAAGGATAAAATTTTTTGAGGGGGGAGGAAAAATATAACAAGAGTTAGCGAA
>JAZRXG010000012.1:0-54460 GCA_045600105.1 Eubacteriales bacterium | reverse complement strand
AAAGTGATGTGATGTGTTCCACTCACGCGCCGTCGAGGCGCACATCACTCGCCACAGGCGAACATCACGCCGTAAGGTACATCACGTTCCACGCAGTGGAACACATCGTTCGCCGAGTGTCCTTAAGAGCACTCGGCGTTTGCCGTTTCTTTTTTAATTTTCGTCCACACTACCAAAATAGTATTGACAAATGTGCACTAATGTGGTAGTATGTACTCGGATAAACTATTGCAGTCGTGTAGAGGGTGTGAAAGTGCCGTTTTGCTTTACCGCAAAGACGCGGCATACGACGAAAAGGATTTCCGCGGAGCGGGTGAGAGTTTTCCGCCGATGGCAAAAACGTTCTCGTTTATGCTGACGAACGCCGAATGATTACGAGTTTCTTTCATTATTGCTGCATTCTTTCGATGACGTTGTACCCCTTTACGATGTCACCAAACTCTCACCCGTTCCCCGTGAATTCTCCATACCCAAGCCATAAATCGGAAATACTGATAGAGTGAACAAAAAGCGGCAAAAGTCAACCGAAAGGAGTGATTTTTTTGAAAGATACCGTAAAACACACGATAAAGCAAAGATTGCGTATGCGTAAAGACAGAAAGCGGCTTTACAGGATAATCGAACGATTCGAGTTTCCTTCGATCGTCGAGGGCTCGCCCGTGCAGCTTCAGGAAGGCTATACCATCTGCGACAACAAAACGCACGAGCTGTTCGCGTGCTTCGCGTTTCAGAATCTTTCGGAAAAGGATATTTCGTCACTCACCATACGGCTCCTTCTTTACCGCGACGTTAATATCCCGTACATCAAAAAAATATATTTCACTTATTCCGCCGAAAACGCTGCTTTCGGGATACGCCGCTTTCCGGGGAAAAAGGAAAAGAGGTCGTTTTCAGGAAGAGAAAAACGCTATATACGTCCCACCGAGTTTTTCGGAAAAGCCTCGTATATCGGGCTGCCTGACGGATATTTCAGAAAAATCGAGTTCGAGCTCGTGTCGGTCGGATACAGGGACGGATCGACGGAAAAACTCGGCATCGCCGTTGAAAACAAAAACAAGAAAATGTCCGACCTCGATTTCGCAAAGAAATACGCTTACGAAAAGCTCAACAAATACAAGAAAACCGAAAATGTGCATCCCGCTGTCGTGCTGCCGCAGAAAAGCGAAAACGCGTGGATATGCTGCTGCGGTCACAAGAATATGATCTCGCTCGACGAATGCGAAGAATGCGGCAGAAGCAAGGACTGGGAATTTGCCGAACTGAACGAAAAAAAGCTGAATGAGACCGTGCTCGAGTTAAAACGGGCCAATGACCACAACGTTATGGACAAAGTACGCTTCAAAGGTTACGAGAAGCCGCTCACCGAAGATCAGATATATGAGAAGAAAATTGAATATCAGAAGGTCCTTCGCAGCATAGCGGAGCAGGAGGAAAAGAAAGAGCACAACCGAAGAATGATAATTCCGAAAGTGATTATGTATTATGCCGCCGTGATGCTAATTTTGTTTATTCTTTATCTTGCGCATGCCCTCATTACCGGGAACCCGATCTGATCGAAGTAAATATCCGATTTTTTACCGAAAGAGTGATTTTTTTGAAAGACAAGGTAAAATACACGCTGAAGCAAAGGAAACTGATGCTGAAAGACAGAGAGCGCATATACAGAATAATCGACCGTTTTGAGTTCAACTCGATCGTCGAAGGCTCGCCCGTGCAGGCGCAGGAAGGCATAACGATCCGTGACGAAGACTCGGGTGAACTTTTCGCGTCCTTCACGTTCCGCAATCTTTCGGAAAAAGAGATAGCATCTTTTTCCATGCGGCTTCTGCTATATCACGATGCCGATATCCCGCAGACGACGAAGGTATATTTCACTTATTCCGCCGCCAACGCCTCGTTCGGGATACGCAGTATGCCCTGGAAAAAGAGCAAACGGCTCGTCAACAAAAGAGAACAGCGCTGTATACGTCCCACGGAATCTTTCGGTAGATCCGCGTATATGCTGCTGCCGCACAACTATTGCAAAAAACTTGAGATCGAGTTTTTGTCCGTCGAATACAAGGACGGGTCTGTCGAAAAACTCGGTATCGTCGTGCCGAACGAAAGCGAAAAAATGTCCGACCTCGAGAGCGCGAAGCGATACGCGTACAGTACGCTCAACAAATACAAAGAAGCCGAAAAATCTTATCCCGCCGTCGTGATGCCGCAGAAAAGCGAAAGCGCGTGGCTCTGCTGCTGCGGTCACAAGAACCTTATCGCAAACGACAAATGCGAGATTTGCGGACGCGACAAGGAATGGGAATTTGCCGAATTGAACGACAAAAATCTGAGCGAGACCGTGACGGAACTAAAAAGAGCGAACGACCGCCTTGTATATCCCCGCAGGAATCCTTTCAAGGGCTATCAGAGGCCTCTTACCCCGGAAGAGGAATATCAGAAGAAAATGGAATACGAAAAAGTGCTTCGTAATCTTGAAGAGGAAGAACGAAAAAAAGAGCACAACAAAAGAATGATCATTCCGAAAGCGCTTTTGTATTATGCCGTCGGGATGCTTATCGTTCTGATACTTTATATTATAAATCTGCTGGTCAAAAACGATATAATTTGAGCAAAAAATAAAAGCGCAATGATATATCGCCTCACGGCGATATGATATACGGCTGACGCCGTATGATATATTTTCGCTTCGCTCAAATATGATATAATATCCGTTCCTCATATGCCGAAGGCATATATCATCGCACGAAGGTGCGATATCATACCGAAGGTATATCACCCGTTCCCGCAAGGGAACGGATATCATTGAAAAAAGCACTTGCTTTCGCAAGTGCTTTTTTCTGGTGGAGGCGAGGGGAGTCGAACCCCTGTCCGAAAGCTCATTCACATTGTTTTCTCCGGGCGCAGACGTTTATTTGAATTCCTCCGGATGCGGCGGGAAACGTCACCCTACGCTCGGAGTAGCTTCATAAGTTCATGCCGTCCCGCAAAGCTTGAGGACGTTCACGTTCACTGCTGTGTCACGCCGTATCCCGGCTCGCAGTCCTTCCGGGTACGACGGCCGCCTAATTAGGCAGCGATTGCAACGTTTTTGTTAGCGTTTATTTTTATTTTTTACGTTTTTTATGGAAGCCACGCTCTTCCGCCCGCTTACCCTGCTTCAAAACCCCCGTCGAAACCTTTACGCCCCCACGAAGCTTTTGAAAAACGCAAAACCGCGTTTTTCAAATCGGGTAAAATGCCTTTTTATTTTGGAAGATGATTATATCACACCGCTTTGACTTTTTCAAGAGTAAAATCAATAATTCTTATCTGCTCTTTCCATTTCACGCCTGGCGGTCTTTTTGGCGTCGTCCTCGCGCTTGTCGTACAGTTTTTTGCCCTTGCAGAGCCCGATCTCCATCTTGACCCACTTGCCCTCAAAATAGAGTGACAGCGGAATGATGGAAAGCCCCCGCTGGGCGACCTGACCGAAAAGCTTGAGTATTTCCCTCTTATGAAGCAGGAGTTTTCTGTTTCTGTACGGATCGCGGTTGAATATGTTACCCTTTTCGTATGGGCTGACGTGCATACCCATAACGAACATTTCGCCGTCCTTCACCTTGCAGAACGAGTCCTTGAGGTTCACCTTTCCTTCGCGGAGCGACTTGACCTCGGTACCGCAGAGCTCGATGCCCGCTTCGTAGGTATCTATGACGAAATATTCGTGATACGCTTTTTTATTCGCTGCGATTATCTTTTTGTTTCCCATTATATCACCTGAAATTAATAATGCCTTCGAAGCAGACTTTTCCGCTTCGTTCGTTGACGCATTTCATCTCGGCACCTTTTTCGGTCTTTCGTCTGCTTATCACGAGAACGTCGTCTTTGAGTGCTTCGCTGTTGAACGAAATGAAGCAGTTTTCGACGTCGCCTATCTCGCAGTCCGAATAATCGTAAACGAGGTCGGCGTAGACCGTGTTGTTGAGGTGCTCGTTCTCGTCGAGCTCGCTGTAGCGAACGGTATGTTTTTCGGACGAATCGAACACGCCGTCGGGACAGATATTGTGCGGAAGCTCAAGCGACGTGACACCCATTCTCATTTCGGGAACGGGGTATTTCGTTGCCGTGGGACGCATCGGTCTGCGGCGCGAATAGCTCATCATCACCCAGTTCGTGGTCGCCTCGGCAGCCGGAACGCCGTCCTTGTAAATGAGGAAATCACGCACGAAAACTATGCCTTCTATCCTGTCATTGACCGAAAGTATCTCGATTACGTCGTTCTTGCGTATCGGACGGAAAAATCTTATGCCGAACCGGATTATGACGAAAACGAGGTCTTCTTCCCTCATGTTTTCGTAACTCGCCCCGTACTGATCGCAGTCCTCGAGAGCGGTCTGCTGCATGTGCTTCATCAACGCCGAAAGCTTTACGTTTCCGTTTGGGCCGACTTCGTAGCTTTCGATCTTAATCTTCTTTTTTATCATTTTTTCTGCCTTTTTTTACGTTTTTGGAAAGCGGATTCGCTTCCATCGCGTTTTTCACCTTGTCGTCTGCGACGTGGGTATATATCTGCGTGGTGCTGAGCTGTTCGTGACCGAGTATGTCCTTGAGCGTCAGCACGTCGACTCCGCCCTCGTTATACATAAGCGTCGCCGCCGTATGACGGAGTTTGTGGACCGAATAGCCTTTTCCCTCGAGATCACACTTGCCGAGATACTTGTGAACGAGCCATTGCACCGTCTGCTTCGCTATGCGCTTGTTTCTTTTGGAAAGGAAAAGCGCGTTTTTCGATTCGCTGTCAAGCGGGACCGAACACTTGGACGCCTTTTCGCTCCTCACCGGAAGATAGGCTTTTAGCGCTTCAACGCACGCGGTGTTGAGGTAGACCATACGCATCTTATTGCCTTTTCCCGTTACGCGGAGCTTTGAAAAGTCGGATTCGATATCCGTCAGATTTATCCCGACAAGCTCGGAAAGACGCATACCGCAGTTGAGGAACAGCGTAAGTATGCAGAAGTCACGTTCGGCAAACGCGTCGCCGCCATCGACCGAATCGAGCAGCTGCACCGACTCATCGAGCGACAGATACTTGGGAAGCGCCCGCTTTATCGAAGGCGAATCTATATCACGGGCGGGATTGGTCTCGACGTAATGGCTCTTGGAAGAATGGTATTTGAAAAACGCCTTTATCGCCGAAAGCTTGCGCGCGATCGTCTTGGAGTTGTCGCCTCTGTCGCGCGACAGATAGAGCAGAAAGCCGTATATGTCGTTGGAGGTGACCGAGTTTATGTATTTTTCGTCCACTTCGTCAAGTGTTTCGATATCCTCTTCCCTCACCTTTTTCTGCTTTGCGAGCAGATAGGTGAAAAACATATCGAGGTCGTGATGGTAACCCCTCACCGTGAGCGGCGAGCGGTTCTGTATCGCTTCTTTATACGAAAGGAACTGCATTATTACGGTCGGAGTTTCGTGCATATTATCACCGAATATATTATACTCCGTTTTTGCCCCTCTTGCAAGTCCTTTTTGCAAAAAAAGAAAGGCGGATAGCGCCGTTTCCGGTGCTTTCCGCCTTATTTCTTCATTATTCGTCAATTATCGTGGTGCAGTTTGGGGAGCCATTCGCGGAAGACTTCGAGCGTTTTCGTGAGTCTTTCGTCGAGGCGCAAATAGTTGGTGATGTAGTTTTTGCCGCCTATGGAAACGTAGTCGTTCGCGGAGAACCACACGGCGACCTTGATGTTGCGGCAGAACGCGTTCGCCTCACTCTGATTGTCGGCGAAGCACTTGAACATTTCGCGGCACCAGTTTGCCTGAGCGTTGGCGTTTCTTGCCGCCGTCGTATCGACGTAGCCGCCCCTGCCCCAGTCGTACACCTTTTCGCCGCCGCAGCCGCAGGCAAATTCGCCTATCATCCACGGGAAGTTGATGAAGCTGTCCTTGTATTTGTTGTAGGTTTTGGTGTAAAGCGCCTTGAAGGACTCAAGAGCGGCGCTGTTTGCGTTTTCGTAATAAGTAAGTCCGAGCATCTGGCAGTATTCGTCGCCGGGATAATAGCATTCGTATTCGCCCCAGTCGCAGTACGGACAGGTGATGGTGATGGGGTTGAAGACCCAGATGGTGTTGTCGACTCCCTCTTCCATGAAGATGTTGTAAAGTCTCTGCCAGCAGATACGGTAGATATCGGGGTCGAGAAGGGTCACGACGCCGCAGTAGGACGTCCAGTCGGTGTTCATTTCGTTGTTGAGACGGAAGATGACGGGTTTGCCGTACGCCTTGATATCCTGCGCGAGGCGTCTGAAATGGTCGTCGTACTTGCCTCTCATGATGTCGAACATCGGAGTGAATCCCGAAATGTCGTTGTTGGTGGTGGTGAACTGATAGGTGAGGTTGAGCACGGGCTTGCCGTCAAAGCCGTTGCCGCCCGCGTTCTTGTTCAGGAAATCGGGTTCGAGATAGGTCATCGAGTTGTACCAGCCAATGTGGTAGTAGGTCATGAATATCTCGGGCTGATAGTCGATACCCTCTTCGCTCGCCATCCAATCGATATAGGTCTGATCGTTGCGGGCATAGAAGAATCCCCAGTCAACGTCCGTCTGATTGGTGAGTTTGTCGTAATACGCTCGCGTTTCGTCGTTCCATATCTCGGGGATGATGACTTCATGCTGAGGTCTGTGGTTGACGGATTTGCCTTCGCCGTCAAAGAAGGAGAAGCTCTTGATCATCTTCTTGAATTCGTCGTTCGCTTTATCTTTTGATTTCATCACGACGAGGGTGAACTTGACGTATTCGCCGTTCTTGCGGATTATCGCGATATTATAATACGGATGCTCTATTTCTTTGGGAAGCTTGATGAAAAGGCTGTGGATGATGACTTCGTAGCCTTCAATGATATCGGAAGACGTTTCGACCTGAGAAGTCCTCATTATGTTGTTTGCCGAAAGGAAGTCGAGATTGTCGATCTTGACGGTGAGCCATTCGGTAAGGTAGGTGTTCCAGCCGTTCTGGGTGTTGCCGTACGGATTCTGATCTTCGCACGATACGGAGATCACCGAGCTGTCGGTGATGATCTGGGAACGGTATTCGGCAAGCGACAGATCGAGAGAAACGTCGGAAGCCGGAACGGTGAACATATATCCGTCGGCAACATTGACGAAGCGGCTGCTTTCAAGTCCCGAAAAGACGTACTTTCCGTCGCCGTCGGCGGGAGAAACCGCGTAGTCGTCGGTCTTGACGCCGTTGAAATAATAGTCGGCTTTGTAGATATCGTCAGCGGATACGAGAGCCGCGTCCTGATCGGCGTACTCGTCTTTCCATATCTTTTTCGCGTTTTCGTCGGGTGCTGCCATTGATTCTTCCTCACTTGATTCTTCGGAAATATCGGTGCTTTCGGCGTTTTCGCTGTTTTCCGCGGAAACGTCGGGGGCTTTTGACTCGTCTTCGCTTCCGCCGCAGGCCGTGAACGACACGAGAAGCGACAGAACGAAGAGAAGCGTGACTATTCTTTTCATCATAATTCCTCCGTGAAGTTGTTATTATGTGTATTGTATCATAAATCGAGACCGAAATCAAGTGTTTTTGAAAACACAAAGAAAAAGACCGCTTTCGCGGCCTTTTTGTCATATTATTTTGCGGTATTGAGAACGCCGAGGAAGATCGGAAGTCCGTTTTCGGTGTCGATGACGGCGTAGACGAAGGGGCGGTCGAGCGTGACCGTGATAAGATCGTCCGGCTCAATGAGAACGCTCTCGGTTCTCATTACAACGACGGTAACGGCGGCAGCCTTGGTGCCGGTAGGCATCATTTCGATATGCGTCTTTTGGAACACGTTTCCGATATGGACGTCGCCCCATTCGGAAACAGCCATATTCTCGAATCCGCCCTGATACGCCGACCCCATTCCGAGAGAAATGAGCATATCGTTCATATTGAAGTTGAAGTCGTAGGTGAATTCGGGCATTTCGATCTTCATGTTTTCGTATTTCGCGGAAGAAAGCAGCGACGAAAGCTTTTTGCCGTCGAGGGACGCGACATAGTCGCCGATACCGACGTTTTCGTCCGGAAGGAACGCGGC
Organism: Eubacteriales bacterium; assembly: GCA_045600105.1. Lineage (GTDB taxonomy): Bacteria > Bacillota > Clostridia > Oscillospirales > CAG-382 > UBA1206. Next base: position 46,407 of record JAZRXG010000012.1, on the reverse strand, counting down.
AAAGGCGTATTTGCCGCCCTCGTAGTATTTGATAAAGCCTTCGGTATCGGAAGAGCTGATATATTGCAGATATTCTTTATAGCCGAAGAAATCGGCTTTTTGCGTTTCTCCGTTCGAATTGACAAAATCTTTTTCGCGTTCTTTGTATGCGTATTCGGTGTTTTCGAAAGCGGCGTCGAACATAACGGCGTTGATGAGGGTCAGCACCGTTTCGCTGAAAGCCTCGGGAGAATCGTAGATCTTTTTTATCATGCCGTCGGTCTTTTTATCGACCCAATCGTTGATATCCTTCACGGTCGATGCGTCGTACGGAACGCCGAAGATATCGGCGTCGTAGTATTTGCTGACTTTTTCAAGGAACTTTTCGTTGACCTTCAGCGTGCCGTCGCTGCGGAACCAGACCGAATCGGCAATGCCGAGGGTGTAGCCGTCGCCCGACATAAGGGAGCGCGCGTAGGTGTAAAGATAGGCGTTCAGCTCGTCCATCGTGAGCCCGTCGGCAATGACGTGCAGCATATCGCTCTGCACGCTTTCATTCGCTCCGTTGGCGGTCATAGCGAGGGCAAAGACCGCCGACGTCGGTGAGATGAGCGAATTTTCACCCGGTTTATAGCTATATCTCAGCATTTCGGAGGTGAAATCGTAAAAAGAGGCTTTGTATTTTTCGTCGACCGTCTTTGCGTCAACGTCTTCCGTGCCGACGGAGACGAGTTTTTTGAGATCAACGGCGGAAGACGCTTTATCAATGGCAAAATATTCGTTTTCCCATTTCGCGTCTGCCGTCGGAGCAAGGTCTTCCGTGCCGTTCTTTGACGGCAGAAGCTTTGCCGCCGCGAACACGACGCCGAAGCACAGAACGACGGCAAGGCACGAAGAAACGACACGTTTCGTTTTTTTCTTTTTATTGGCGTATACCTTTGATTTCGCGTATACGTCGTTTTTGAATTCGTCAGGCGTTTTCATCAAACAGTCCATCCTTTCCCAGAGCGTCACGAAGTTCGTTTTTGGCTCTGAAAAGCAGATTATCCACCTGCTTTTTTGATTTTTTCATAACGGAAGCGGCTTCGGCATAGCTCATATCCTCAAAATAAACGAGGTGGAGCGCCGTTCGCATATCTTCGGGGAGAGAGTTCATGGCGTCATGCAGCGCTTTTTTCTTCTCGCTGCCTATCACCTTTGCCTCAACGTCTTCACCGCCGTACCCTTCGGCTTCGTCAAGAGCCGTGAAAGCGATCTTTCCCGCGTGTTTCAGGTAATCGAGCGACCTCGAACGCGCCACGGTGAACAGAAACGTCTTGAACGAAGCGCGGCCGTCGTACTTTTTTTGATTCACGAAAAGCCACGCGAAGGTGTCGGACGCGATGTCTTCGGCGGCGTGGTAGTCGCGGACGTAGCCGTTGACGAAAAATATGAGATTTTCACGGTATTCGTCTATCAGCGTGTCGAAATCCGGTTTTTCGACACCTGCTTTACTGCTGCCGATCATAATATCTCCTCCGTTGATTCTGTTATATATACGATCCGGAAAGGAAAAATCCTTGCAAAAATAAAAAGAAAATACGAAAAAGCGGAGTTTTTGTGAAAAAATCCCGCTTTCGTTATTATTTTATGCGAACATAGGGGTCGAAAGGTATCTGCTGCCCGTGTCGGGAAGAAGCACCACGACGGTCTTGCCCGCGTTTTCTTTTCTCAACGCCACGTCTATTGCCGCCTTGAGCGCCGCGCCCGCGGAGATACCAACGAGGAAGCCTTCTTTTTCGGCGATAAGTCTGCCGGCTTCATAGGCTTCTTCGTCGGAGACGGTGATTATCTCGTCGTAAACGGTTTTATCGAGGATCTCGGGGACGAATCCCGCGCCAATTCCCTGCAGTCCGTGACTTCCCGCTTTCCCGCCCGAAAGCACAGCGGACGTCGCCGGTTCGACTGCCACGACCTTGATGTTTTCGTTTTTCTCTTTCAGATATCTTCCCGTACCCGTTATCGTGCCTCCGGTGCCGACACCGCAGACGAAGAAGTCTACTTCCCCGTCGGTGTCTTCGTATATCTCGGGGCCCGTGGTCTCGTAGTGGGCTTCGGGGTTCGCGCTGTTCACGAACTGACCCGCGACGATGCTTCCCGCTATCTGCTTTTTCAGTTCTTCCGCCCTGGCGATGCAGCCGGACATACCTTTTTTGCCGTCGGTCAGTATCACTTCCGCGCCGTATGCCTTCATCGTCTTTATGCGTTCCGCCGACATATTGTCGGGCATTACGATGACGGTCTTATACCCTTTCGCCGCGGCGACGGCAGCAAGACCTATGCCCGTATTGCCCGAGGTCGGCTCGATTATGGTGCTGCCGGGAACGAGACTGCCGTCTTTTTCGGCTTTTTCGATCATTTTCGCGGCGACTCTGTCCTTTACCGAGCCTGCCGGATTGAAATATTCGATCTTTGCGACAAGGCTTGACGACAGCGAATATTCTTTTTCGACGTTTTTGAGTTCAACGAGCGGCGTTCTGCCGATGAGTTCGGTTATCGACGAATAAATTTTTGCCATTATCTTATCTCCTCAACGTGGTATACGTATTCGAGCGTGCCGAGCGCTTCGATTATTTCGGCGTGCGTTTTGTATTTTCTCATTTCCTCGCTGCTCACGGTAAGCGACACGGTGAACACGCTGAGCCCGGAATTGAGGTAGGCAGGGTTGGATTCGATGTCGTCGATGCGGAGCCCGAGTTTTCTTATGGTGGTTATGAAGTCCTGCAGATTGGAGCGGTTCTTGAGTTCGAGATGTATTTCAAAATGGTTGGAACGGTTCTTGAGGTACATTTCGAACGACGGGAAGAACGACATGCAGCATATCAGAGTGGCGAACGTGATGAGCGTGAGGCTGTAAAGACCCGCCCCCGCGACAAGCCCGAGCACCGCGCAGCTCCAGAGTCCCGCCGAGGTGGTGAGACCTTTGATCTGGTTTTTGGACGAAAACAGGATGGAGTTGCCGCTTATCATTGCGGCGCCGATGACGCAGGCGGCGGAGATGAGCGGAAAACCGCCGTAGGATTCCATCACGAAGATGTCGCAGAGCATTACCACCGTTCCGGTGAATGACACGAGCATGAACGTGCGAAGACCCGCGGAATGACGCTTGCTCGACCTTTCGCAGCCGATTATCGCCGTGAGCAGCAGGGACAGCGCTATTCTGAGCACTACCGAGCCGAGCCCGAGTTCGGCGGACCACGCGCCGAGCAGTTTTACGATGGGATCGCTTTTCATCAATATATCTGTCATTTCCGATTTCTCCTTATCTGTAAAAGCCGAATTTTCGGCGGTTCTTCATATTTTCGGCAGCCGCTCTCTGCTGCTCTTCGGCGGCTTCGAGGAAGGCTTTTTCTTCCTCCGACGTGGTGTAGTCATGCGTCGGAAGTTCCTTCTGTATCGCGTTTATGCGCTCTATGAGCAGCTCGGTCGGCGTCCTGACGCCCCCCTTTTCGTCGGTCTCGCTGACGTTGACGATGTCCTCGAGTTTATTGGAATACGAGCCCGACATATAGAGCGAAAGCTTGGCGCAGGCAGGACCCGCGAGCTCGTAAAGCACCGACGACGCGAGGATGACGGTGTTGAGCGCTTCGCCTATCTCGCCGCCGAGGGTACGCGCGCCTATCGCCGCAAGACCTATCGCGACGCCCGCCTGAGGAATGAGCGCGAATCCGAGCCAGTTACGCACTTTTTTGGTCTTGCCGACCAGAACGCAGCCGAGGAACGCGCCGCCGTATTTGCCGACTATCCTTACCGCGAAATAAAGCACGCCGACGACGATGAGCGGCGTCGCTCCGACGGCGGAAGAAGAATCGACGAGAAAATCAAGGCGGAAGCTGAGCCCCGAACGGACGAAGAACAGAAGCAGCACGGGCGGACTGAAATAGTTGAGCTGCTTGAACAGCTTGTCGTCGTCCGTGATATTGATATACACCGTGCCCATCGACATACATCCGAGAAGCGGTGAAACGTCGAGCAGGGCGCACACGCCGCAGAACGCGAAAAGCATGGCGACGGAAATGATGAGACGGTTGTCGGTGGAACGCTTTTTGGGCATAAGCAGCTTCATGAGCAGACCGAAAACGCCGCCGATGACGAATACCGCGATATTGACGGCAAGCGGTTTCACCACGCTCATCACGCCGACACCGCCGCTCTTCCCCATCGAGGCAACGGCGATCGAAATGGCGATGCTGTACGCCACGAGTCCCACGACGTCGTCAAGCGCGACTACCTGAAGCAGAGTGTCGACGAAATCGCCCTTTGAGTTGGTCTGCCTTATCGTCATCATTGTGGACGCGGGCGCGGTCGCCGCGGCAAGAGCCGCGATAACGACGGAAAACGGAAGCTCGAGCCCGAGTATCAGATACATCACGGCAAACACGGCAAACGACGCCACGAGCGACTCGAGCACCGTGATGACCACAACGCGAAGCCCGTTCTTTCTGAGCGTGTCAAGGCGGAAATATTCGCCCGTGCTGAACGCGATGAACGCGAGCGCGATGTCGGAAAGGAAGCCCATGCCGTCTATCATACGAGCCGGAACGATGCTCAGGCAATACGGCCCGAGAAGTATGCCCGTGATGATGTAGGCGGTGACGTTCGGCAGCTTGAGCAGCTTGGTGAGCCGCGTCATCGCAAAGCCGAAAAACAGCATGAACGCGACGGAAATTATTATGACGGACGCCGTCGGCAGCCCTTCGATAATATTATGTATATGTTCAAGCAACGCCATCACCCCTTCTTGATAAAAAGATATTATACACCATATATATGAACAAAGTCAATACGGCAGTAATGAAAAAAGCACGGGAACAGCCTTTTTCCGTGCTTTTTATCATTTGTCATTTTGAATACACGAGTTTGCGGAGCATTTCCGAAAGAGGCAATATCAGAAATCCCACCACGAAGTTGCTCACCGCGTGTATGGCATCGAACCCCGAGCCTGCCGCTATCCACGACAGAGTCGCCGCAAGATCCATCTTCGCCATCAGCGCCCATATCGGCGCGTAAAGCACACCGAACAGTATCCCGTGCAGAGCGCATACGGCGGGATAAACGAAGAACGCGATTTTTTTCGGCAGTTTTCGAGGGATGAGCATCGTCATTCCCCAAAGGACCGCCCAGATATACAGATACGCGAGCCACCAGAACGCGAATCCCGAAAACAGACCGTCCAGAAAGACGTAAACGTATATCGGGATTAGCGCCTTGAAGCGGAAGACCACCGTGCAGGTCATCACGAACATACCGAGCAGATGGATGTTCGGCAGCGCTTCCATGATAAGCTTTGAGCAGTACATCATTGCGCCGAGGACGGCGAAGACCGCCGTTTCGCGTACAGTCAGAAAGCGTTTATTTCGTGTAGACAAGCTCATACTTTTCGCCGTCCGCGATATTCGCGCCGTCGACGCCTACGGGCATCATATTGCCTTCACCGTCGTTGAACGCCCAATACGCGCCGTCAACGTCATAATCGGCGGAAATGCCGTTGACTTCCTTGACGTAAAGCCCGTATTCGCCTTTGTCACCGTCTATGAGAGAATATTCCATAAGAGCTTCCCCGAGAGTGGCGGCGTCGGTCCTGAGCGTGAAAGTGACGGATTTTTCACCGGCTATGACTTTTACGTTCACGGTCTTGCTTCCGCTGCCGAACGTCGTATCGGTCTGATAAGAGGAGTCTTTCCACAATTCAGGAGTGTCCGCTTTCGACGAGCACGACGCGAAAAGTGACGTCAGAATGAAAACGAAGATGAGGAACGAGATGATCTTTGCTGATTTTTTCATGGTATTTATCCTTTCTTTTTTGTGTTAAAAAGGATAAAGCAAAAGCGCCCTCCCCCACGGGTAAGGACGCGAAAACACGGAGGCAGCAGCACGGTACTCCCCCGAAATAAACGCGTCTCCCCCGATTTGCCCGAGAGACTTTTACGTTCCGCAGACTGATAAGCATTCCGACTTGACGCTTGGCGCGAGTTACGGTAATGGCGGTTGCCGCGGATTTTCACCGCGATTTCCTTATCCCCGGATTTCGCCTCGAAGGGCTCACCCGATTCCCCGTTTTGTGCCGGGGCAGACTGCGTTTATTCTTTTTACGCCGTGTATTATAGCACGTGACGCCGCAAGTGTCAACACATACGCAAAAATATGTTTTCACTTTGCGAAAATTGTTGACAAATCACGTCTGTGAGCGTAAAATAATGATAATTATTCTGAAAGCTTACGGAGGTACACGCCGTGAAAAATTTACCCGAATATTTCGGCTCTATGGTCTTCAACGACCGCGTGATGAAAGAAAGGCTGCGTCCCGAGATCTACGAGGCTCTCCATGCCACGATGAAGAACGGCACGACGCTCCAGAGCGCCATTGCCGACGAAGTTGCCGAGGCAATGAAGGTGTGGGCGATCGAAAAGGGCGCCACCCATTTCACTCACTGGTTCCAGCCCATGACCGGCGTTACCGCCGAAAAGCACGACTCGTTCCTCGTTCCCGCAGGAGGCGGCTCCATCATCATGGAGTTCAAGGGCAAGGAGCTCATCAAGGGCGAATCCGACGCTTCGTCGTTCCCCTCCGGCGGACTCCGCGCCACCTTTGAGGCAAGAGGCTACACCGCGTGGGATCCCACGTCGTACGCCTTCATCAAGGACAACGTGCTCTGCATCCCCACCGCGTTCTGCTCCTATGGCGGACACGCGCTTGACAAAAAGACTCCGCTTCTTCGTTCGATGGAAGCGCTCAACAAAGCAGTCATGGAAACACTGCGCCTTTTCGGCGAGACCGACGCCGTATCGGTTTCGGCTTACGTCGGCGCCGAGCAGGAATATTTCCTCGTTGACAAAGACCTCTACGACAAACGCGAGGACCTCGTCTTCACCGGCAGGACGCTCTTCGGCGCGATGCCGCCCAAGGGTCAGGAGCTCGACGATCATTACTACGGGGCGATAAAGCAGAGAGTTTCCGCTTATTTCAAGGAGCTTGACGAAGCACTCTGGAATCTCGGCATCCCCGTCAAGACCGAGCACAACGAAGCCGCGCCGTCCCAGCATGAGCTTGCGCCCGTATATATGCGTACCAACGTCAGCACCGACCAGAACCAGCTGACTATGGAAATAATGCAGTCGATAGCCAAGAAGAACGACCTCGTCTGCCTGCTTCACGAAAAGCCCTTCAGAGGCGTCAACGGCAGCGGCAAGCACAACAACTGGTCGGTCACGACCGACACCGGCGTCAACCTCTTCACTCCCGGCGACACGCCCCACAAGAACGCCCGTTTCCTGCTCTTCCTCTGCGCCGTCATAAAGGCGGTGGACGAGCATCAGGATCTGCTGCGAATTTCCGTCGCGTCCGCGGGCAATGACAGACGTCTCGGCGCCAACGAAGCGCCTCCCGCCGTCATTTCGATGTTCCTCGGCGACGAGCTGACGTCCATCCTCGATTCGATCGAAAACGATTCCGACTACACCGAACGCGAAAAGGATCAGATAAAGCTCGGCGCTCACGTTCTGCCGCGCTTCTTACGCGATACGACCGACCGCAACCGTACCTCGCCGTTTGCCTTCACCGGCAACAAGTTCGAGTTCCGCATGCTCGGCTCCGCCGATTCGATCGCCTGCGCCAACATCATGATAAACACGGCGTTTGCCGACGCTCTGACGCAGATAAACGAAGAGCTTTCGGCGGCAGACGATTTTGACACCGCGCTTCACGACGTCATCAAATGCACCTATGCCAAGCACAAACGCATCGTCTTCAACGGCAACGGATACGACGAGGCGTGGATAAAGGAAGCCACCGAAGAGCGCGGGCTTCTCAATTACCGCACGACGCCCGAAGCGCTCGTCCATTACACCGACGAGAAGAACATCGACCTTTTCAGAAGACAGAACATTTTCACCGAATCCGAGGTGAGGTCGAGATACGAGATCATTCTCGCAAACTACTGCAAGGTCGTCAACATCGAGGCGCGCACCGCCTGCGATATGGTAAAACGCAACATACTTCCGGCGGTCAGCCGTTATACGCGCGAGCTGCAGGAGACCATCATAACGAAGCGGAAATTCAACGGGGCTTTCAATGCTTCATACGAAGAAAGCACCCTGAATTCGCTGTGTGAGCTCGAAGAAAAGATTTTTGAATCCAACGGAAAACTCGAAAGCGGCATCAAAACGGTCGAAAGGATAAAGGACGTCGCCGAACGCGCTTTTGCGTTCAAGGACGACGTGCTGCCCGTTATGGACGAACTGAGAGTATACGTTGACAACGCCGAAAAGCTGACGGCAGCTGATATGTGGCCCTACCCCACCTATTCGGAATTACTGTTCAGCAAAATATAAAGGATAAAAAATGAACGAAAAAGAATTACGCGAAATAAAAAGAACGCTCGACCCCGAGAAGACCGCCGTCAACACGATATACGGCTGCTACGTCAACGGCGAAGGCAGGATAATATCACGCTTCAGGCGCTCGCTCGGAATGATCCAGCGCGAAGAAGGCGAAAAATATCTTAACGTCTTCAGAAAAACCATAAGCGGAACGATAGGCAAGACCCTCGTTGACATCCCGTTCGACACCAACGCGGTGCAGAACAGCGAGGAGCACAAGCTGCTCACCCTGCTCAAGGACACCTGCCTTGAAGACGAAAACGCGCTCGACACGCTTTACAGCAAGATAATCGCCTCTTCGGGCATAAAGGAAAACTACGTCATCCTCGTCACCTGCAACAAATACGACGTTCCATACAAAACGCACGACGGCGACAAGTCGGGCGACAGCGAGGAAGTATTCACCTACGTTATATGCGGCATCTGCCCTGTAAAGATGTCGAAATCGTTTCTCGCGTACGACGCCGAGGAAAAGACGTTCAGGAATCAGAACGGCGACGGCGTCGTCACTTCTCCCGTACTCGGGTTCATGTTCCCGTCTTTTGACAACAGACAGACAAACATCTACAACGCGCTGATGCTCACCAAGGACACCGGCGACGCTCACGAGGAATTCACCGCCTCCGTTTTCGGACGCGGCATGGCGATGATGCCGGCTGACGAGCAGAAGAACACCTTCCGCTCGGTGATTTGCGAATCGCTCGAGAACGACTGCAGCCTCGACGTGGCGAAAGAGGTGCGCCGTCAGCTCAACGAGCGCATCGAAGCGCACAGACAGAGCAAGGACCCCGAAAACCTCGTTATTTCAAAAAATCAGGTCAAGGGCATACTCGAAAGCTGCGGAGTTCCCGAAGAAAAGCTCGAGTCCTTTGCCGAAAATTACAACGAAAGCTTCGGCAGCGCCACCGACCTTCCCCCGAAGAACATAATGGAAACAAAAAAATTCGAGCTTCGCACGCCCGACGTCGTGATAAAAGTCGCCTCTGACAAGACCGACCTTGTGGAAACGCGTGTCATCGACGGCATCAAATACGTTCTCATCCGCGCCGAGGACGGCGTTGAGCTAAACGGCCTCCCCGTTACGATAAACTGAAAAAACGCGGCAAAATAAAACAGGTTGACAATCAAAAAGTCAACCTGCTTTTTTATTTGATTTTGCAATAAGCGCCGTCGGCGTTATGCCTGACGGTTCCTTTCGCTTTTGCGTTTCAGAACGAGTCCTGCGATAAGCGCGCACGCCATGAGCAGTACGCCGATCCCGACGTATAAACCGCTTCCGGTGCTTCCGGTCGAAGGAAGCTCGGAGCCGACCGTGTTTTTGACCTTGATGACGTCACCGTCCAAGGAAGCGACGGCGGCGTTTGAAGAAACGGTGATCTCCCCGCTCATGTAAAGGTCAAATTCAATGGGAGAGACGATCGCGATATATCCGTCCGGAGCCTTCTTTTCAACGAGGTAATAATGTCCGAACAGTACGTCGTTTACGGTGGTATCATTGCTGCTTTGCGACGTTATGACATCGGTATTCAGCTTGATGCCGTATTTGCCGGGCAGACCCGGGATGGCGACGGCGTTTTCGAAATCGCTGTCACATTCCCAATAGAGGTCGAACTCTGCGCCGCCGAGTCTCGCGTCGGAAACGGAATCGACCTTGCGGAGCAGGAGATCGGTTTTCTCGGGGACCTGGACCACGGGCCTCGGGAATTCATCGGTCCACGTGTCGCCCGAACGGGTCCATTCGACCTTCGCTTCATCGTTGGAGAAGAAGCCGGGCATCGTGGAAGATGTGGGATTTGTCGTATCGTAGTCGGTGTCCGCGTCACCCGCCGCGTCGTATCCGTTTTCGAGGAATTTCAGATACGCGGAAGACGTGGGTCTTACGTTGAATTCGGCGGTGCATTTGAAATCACCGTAGAAATGAACACCTTCGGCGAACACGACGTCGAGTCTGTTGGCTGCAAGGCAAGTCGCGGTCGTATCGATATAATCGGAAGCGCTGTCGGTAAATTCGCCGTTTTCATAAAGAACTATCGTGCTGCCGTTATATTCGATCGTTATCTTCAGCCCGGCGTCATCGGCAAGGACGACGTCGTTCGAAAGCGTATCGTAAAAGCTGAGGTCGTTGAGCGCGAAAAGCTCGTTGAGCTTGTCAGAAAGGGCTTCGCCCGTCGTCGCGGAAATGAAATCATTTCCTTCTCCGCTCATATACTTGAGAACTTCGTACGCAAGTCGGTTGTTGCCGTTCACATCAACGGAATTCAGCGTTCTTTCGGGGTCGGGCAGGAACGCTATCGGGAAGGTAATGACCTCGGGGTTGCTGTCGGCGAATTCCTTGAATGCCGATTCGGTGAGCCAGTACAGATCGTATACGTCGCCGGCTGTCACAAGATGTCCGTCGTTCGTACCGTCACCGAGCAGCCATTCACAAAAGCCTTCTTCGTCGGTAAAACCAGAACCCACATCGCCAATATATGAGCTGCAGAAGTTTCTGAAAGCAGTTATGTCGTAGATTTCCCCGAACGGGTAATCATTGCATCCGGGGACACCGCTGATCACGATATTTTTAAAATCGATGATCTCGGGGAACGAAGCGATACCTTCATAGAGAGTGGAAAAATACGTGCTGTTGAATTCGTTCAAAGCGTCGTCATAAAGATGATATGTGGGAACCGGATTATATAACGGCGACAATTTGGAAATCGTAAACATGCTTAAGATATACGATCCGAACGAAAATTCAATCCCCGAACTGCCGGTGCCGACGATTATGGGGTCATCATTCTCGTCAAAGTATCCGGTGTGCATTCCGCCGTCCTTGTAAGCAACGGTGGGCTCGCCGTCGGTGAGGAACACCATTATTTTTTTGTTGGTGCTTCCGGAAATATCGTCGAACATTGCGTCCGCGGCACAGAAGGCGGCAGCGTAGTTGGTGGACTGCTGATCTCTTATGCTTTCGAGATGGGATTCGAAATCCTCCGCGGACTCGGCGTTCGTCCAATTCCTGAGAAGACGCCTGGGAGACGTGCAGTCAAGATCGCAGTCGCTGCCGAACGTGATGATGGCAAGCGAGTTGTCGTCGTTGGCGTGAAGGAATTTATAGATAAATCCGTCGCTGTTGTCGGATTCTTCGCCGTCAAGGAAGTTTTTCACGTAATCCTGACGGGTGAGAGTCCCTTCGGCTGCTACGCTTCCGTCCGTCGCTAAATTCATGGAAGTCGACTGGTCAACGACGAGAAGCAGGTCGATGGGTTCGTTCAACGAATCCACTGTGAGGTAAAGTCTGTAAAGGTCCTGCGGTCCGATGAATCCGTCGTTATTTGCGAGATAATCGATCTTTTTGGAAATTTCGATCGTATCTTCAGGATAACTCTGTTCATACTGATCGGGCTGCTCGGTATGCTCGGGAGGAATGAGCGTATTTTCGACCGAAACGGTATACAGATCGCCGGATTTGGTCACGTTAAGAGCCGTATCGCCAATGTAGGCGCTTACGCCGCCGTCGTCAACGACGAGTCTGATAGGCGACGTGAGTCTGTAATAGCCTCGCGGAGACTGCGTCTCTTTGAGGTAGTACGTACCGTAGGAATACTCCATCGGTCCGCCGAACAGACCGTCACTGCCGGACGTCTGTCCGGTTTTGCCGGGGACCGGAGACTCGAGAATTTCTCCATTGCCATCGGAAAAATACAGATCGAACACGGCTCCCGGGAGAGTATTGCCGGAAGGATCGAGCTTGACGAACTGTACTTTTTGACCGGGTTCTCTCGTATTGACGATGGTCCACGGTACAGCCGTACCGCTGTACGCCGAGAGACGCATATTTTCGGGGTGGTTCCTGAGGTCATCGGGGGTGAATTTGTTTTTATTGCCGGTATAAGTGAGCCCGTACGTGTTCCATTCGGCAGTCGAGGGCAGCTCGTAGAAGAGCGGCGGATTGCTTTCTTGCACGTAATATATACCCGATACTTCTCCGCCGGGAAGTCCTATGAACTCAACAACGCCGTTTGCATCGGAATAAGTCACCAGGTCCTTCGTGGGATCTGCGGGGTCTTTGAAGGGGTTATGATTTTTGTCAAGTATCTTGAACTCGGCGTCCTGAAGCGGGTTGCCGTTCGCGTCGGTCTTCATGAACCAGAGGTCGTAAAGAAGTCCGCGGGTGTAAAGTCTCTGGAATTCGGCAGTCATCGTGTTATTCGACACGCCGTCGGTATAACCTATAATCAACTCGGGCTCATCGGCGCCGGGAAGCAATTCCTTGTGATACTCAAGCAAAGTGGAATTCTCAGCGGGGTCATCAAGCGCGTATGTCTCATCATCACCCACAATACTATTCATATTGTCGGCGCAGGAATGGAATCCGTTTTCTTCCGTCTTGAGGCGTACCTTGTAAACGAGCTGGCTGACGTTGCAGTCCCAGCCGCTGAGAACGTCAGACGAAGAAGCAGACACGGTGGATTTGACATCGGGATTGACGGCAGGCGCCCATTGCAGCATATTGCTGTCGCAGTCCTGATCATATGTGCCGTCGCAGTATACGACTTCAAGCATCTCGTAATCGTCTTCGATCTCTTCATTCACGTTATCCAAAATCGTTTCGTAAAACGGGAAATCGAGATTTCCGAGCTCGCTCTTTTTAATATATATTTCAAGATCATATCCCTCGCCCTGAGTGGTATCCTCGTGGAAATTGACGGGAGACATCATATCGTAGAAGTAATCCGTTCCCGGAGGGTTCATGAACACGGTACCGTTAGAGCATTGCGACTGGTCACTTGAGCGAGTCGCCGTATATGTGAAAATTATACCGGTGGGATTGAAAATATACTTATTTCCGTTTTTCGTGTATGTATAATTGTCAACCACATGAACGGTCATCGTTATATCGTTTTTACCCTGTACTTCGCTGTCTTCGGTATAGACGATATGGTCATCCTTGACCTTCGCGCTGCTCTGACTTCTGAACAGAGTGCCGACCTCCGATTCGGTATTCGCCTCACGGAAATAGAAGCAGCTTTGCGTCAGAAGCGTTGACATAGAGGTGCGTCTGTCGATGGAAAGATAAACATAGAATATGTTTTCTTCATCGGTCGGAACGATCTTTCTGAGTATACGCACGTCGTTTATGTTGTCATTTTCGCCGTCAGACGCGGTCTTTTTGGTTTCACCGTTACCTTTATAAATACTGTTGTCAAGTACCTGCCAATCGTTGTCGGCGGCTTGAACAAGTCCGGTATTGATGTCAAAAGGCGTTTCAGGCGACGCGCCGAGGGTTATCCTTCTGACCTTGACGGTCTGTATGGCGCACGCGTCGGTATGGGTATGCTCAACAAGAGTACAGACGAGCTTGCCGTTGTAGTAGCAGTCTTCGCCGTGAGTGTGCTCGTAAGCGTAGCCGCAGCCGTATTTGTTGACCTCGAGCCTCGGCTTGAAGCACGCCATATCGTGCTCGTGCTCGGGAAGCCCGCATATCAGGCTGCCGTCTTCGGCGTAACAGGCGGACGAGTGTTTGTGGCTTACCATGCCGCAGGTCGCCGCTGTGTCGGCGTCAAACGTGAGTGCCGGAAGAATGAGCGCGTAAGTGGTGAAAAACACCGTGACGCACATCAGAATGCTCAGCACCCTGTACCATATGATACGCTTTTCACGCGATCTGTATCTTTTTTCCGCATAAGCGTTGACTTCGGAATTGAACTGCATTATTTTTCCCTTTCGCTTAACTTTGGTTATCCGACCGTGCCGCGCCGCAAAAACAGCGGGACGGTGAAAATTGTTTTTTTCCGTCGTTTTCCGTCAGAAAAACGATAAATAAATTTTATATCCATTATATGTACGATATTATAGCACAGGCAAACCGCAAATGCAAGGGTAAAACTGAGAATTTTTATCAATATGCGAATATATTTTTGTAAAAAATGCCAACATCTTGCAAAAAAAGCCAAATATTAATAATTATTCATCACAATTCAATGATTATACGCCGTTACTGTTCGTTTTCATATAATCACGTCTCTGTCTGCCGCCAGAACACAATGACAGGCAAAAAGACCGGAGAAAACGTCCGACGACGCTTCTTCGGTCTTTTGTGATCGTGATTTGTTATTCGTTATCTTTCGGAGCCGCGCCTTCTGCGTTCGACGCAGAGATACGCGTACGCGCCGACGATGCCGAGCGCGAATATGAGGCACGCCGCGATGACGAATCCCGTCGTTCCGTTTCCGCCGGTGGAAGGAAGCTCCTCACCCGAATACGGATAGTTGATGACGAAAAATACGTTCATTTCATCCGGATTGTTCACCACTTCGGGAACAAGTTCATCGGCAGACAAGTAGTAATTATCGCCCTCTTCGGCGTCGCTTTCGGAACGATAGACGCATTCCTCACCGTACTCCGCCTCCGCGAAGAAGAATTCCTGGCAGCCGCTCATGGGGCTGAATCCCGCAAGCGGCATCACCTCGCGGAAAAGATAAACGCTGCCGGTCTTGAGATCGTCGAATTTTGCAATACCGTTCGCGTCGGTTTCCTTTTCGGCTACCTTATAATAGGTCTTGCCGTTCCACGTATAGGTTTCGGCACCATCGGGAGCGTTGGCGGCGTTTGCCGCGTACAGAGCAAAGCGGACTCCCTGAAGATGGGTCCAGTTTTCATCGAACTTTTCGATGTAGAAATCGATCACGCTGATTTTTTTGAAAAGCTTCGGCGTGTCGGTGCTCGTGGTGGTCGAGGTGGATTCGCTGATTTCCTGAGTTTTGGTGTTTTCGAACTCCACGGTCACATCGACGTACGCATCGTCGATGTTGGTCGAACGGAAAGCGTTGTCGTCGGTCTTGTATTGTTCGAGCTCCGTTTTTATGGGGATCCTGATCGCAAGAGGAACGGTAAGGTTCTCCACGGTCAGTGACACGCTGATGACGGTATTTCCGTCCGTGTCGGTCGTCTGCGTCAGCGTATAACTGTCGGCATCCATATCCGTCCAGGTCACGTTTCCGTCGTCATCAACGCCGTAGAAGCCGACCTTGACACCGTCGAGAGCGGCGGTCTCCGTTATGCTGAAGTCTTTGTCGATGGTATCGTTCACTACGAACTGTCTGCCTACGGGTATATCGATCCCGAGGCTTTCAAACGACTGGTCATAGGAATACACTCTGTCGCCGTAGGTTTCGGAATAGCTTGCGAGCATATCCTTCCAGACGATGTAATCTTCGCCTGTCATAAGGCTGTCGATCATGTCCTCGACGTCGTCGGGCGCGTCAAGGAAGACCGCGGGAGAAACGGTGGCGAAGAAATGATAGAGCAGATTGCGGTATGCCGTTTCGTTCCGCTCACCATCATCGTCTTCCGCATACTTAAAAGGCATCAATTTGGTATAAATATAATTATGCGTATCGTTCGGATTGGAGGACCTTCCGTCCTTATCCGCCGACATCAGATAGTAAAGGCCGTCCTTCTGGTAATTGGCAAGCTTGCGGATCGTCGCCATCTGTTCATCGGTATAGCTGATTTCTTCCGTCAGATAATCGTTCCCCAAGACTTCCAGATAGATAGAGTCGGCAAATGAATACGGCTCACCGTCGGTACCGAAGCCGCGCACGCCGTCGAAGCTGACGTAAACGGCGGTCGGCTCGAAATGGCTCAGGTATTCGGTCATAATGTCGATCGTGTACATAACGCCGGCATGGTTGCCTTGAAGGAATTTTATGGTACCAAGGAACGACTCTACGTCAGCGTCAGTAGAAGAAGAGGTAAAGGAGGCGCAATGCTTTGCAAAGCCGCCCGCGTGCATCTGGTCTTCGAGTGAAATGACGTCAACGTAAGTGAAGTTCTGACGCAGGAAGTTGATGTTGCTCTCGGCGATCTCTATGGTGAAATCGTGCGCGAGACACGTGCAGAGGAGATACACTGCGCGGCTTTCGTTCTTGTCGGCGGAGGTGTTGTTGTAGATCAGTCGGATCTCGCCCTCACCGCTGTTTTTGTCGGTCCACTCCGAGCTTTTCAAAAGGATGTCTTTTGCTTCCTGCACGGTATAGTTTTTCTGAATGGGATCGGATTTGTCTTCTTCCCCGATCAGATCGGAGCTTTTGCCCCATGAATAAATGTTGATGAATTCAACGGGTGTGACAGCCGATATCGAAAGAGGTCCGTCTTCACCGTCTTCGGTAACGGTAACGATAACGGTCTTGGGTATTCTGTTGATGATCCAGCCGCCGGCGGATTCGTCGGTCGGTATGATCTCAAGATGATACGTACCGGGATAATTGAATTCCAATTCGCCGAAATCCACGATATACGTGCCTGCGCCGTCCGTGTCAACGGTTCCGACAGCGGGTGCGGGCCCCAAAGGCTCGGTGCAGTTCACCGTGAAGGTAAAGGTTTTTTCGGGGATGTCTTCCCCGTTGTTGTCGCCGGTAGATATTGCAGCGGCGATCGGCGTATCGGAGGTATCGAGGCTGACCGTGCGGCTTGCCCATTCGGCGTAAAGCCTGACAGCGGGATAATCGTGCGTGCCGCTGTACTGACCGAAGCGGTCGGAAAGTCTCCACTCGTTGCCGTTGATCCTCGTCGAAGGGTTGTTGACGGTGGAATCCCAGCCGATCAATGAATACGAAGAATTATGGACAGCCGGAGCATCGTCAAGGCTCCAGTAATTTCCCGCCCGATAGTATATCTCTTTCTCGGTGGTTCCGTCCGCGAAAGTACCGCCGTTTGCGTTGAAACAGATCGAGTAATACGGAACGTAAACGGTATCGGACGTCGAGGTCAGCTGATACGCGGCGATCTCGTCGTTATCCTTTACGGAAGTATCAAAAGTACCGTCGGCATTCAGCTTGATATAATAGTTGGGGGTCGCGGTGCCGGTGCGATCCGTGTAAATGAACGGGGTCTTTTGGGCAGTTGTGTTCACCGTGAAAGACTCACCGAGAATTATCTCAGTACCGTTTTCATGGTTGCCGCCTACTGCGACAAACATACCGTTCATATTTGCGTCGCTTGACGTATTCCATTCGCTGAGGTCAAGCTCGGCGAGCGCACCGCAGCCGTAAAACATCTGCTCCATATTCGTGACCGAAGACACATCAAATCCCGATACGTCGATAGCCTCGAGACTATTGCATCCCCTGAACATTGACACCATTGTTGTTACGTTCGATGTGTTGAAGCTCGACAGATCGAGCGATTTCAGCGAAGAGCAGCGGCTGAACATACCCGTAGTGCCGCCGTATGAATTTCCGCTTCCCATATCAGTGACTGAGGATGTGTCAAAATTCGAAAGATCAAGTTCGGTGATCGCGGAACAGCCATTGAACATCGAACCCATATTCGTGACATTAGAGGTGTTGAAGCTGGATATGTCAAAATCGTACAAGGCATAACAGTTACTGAACATGGAAGCCATATTCGTGACGTTTCCCGTTGTGAAATCGCTTGAAAAAACAATTTTCTCCAAAGCATAACAGCCGCTGAACATATTAGACATATTTGTGACGTTTACCGTGTTGAAGGCGGACAGGTCAAGCTCTGTCAAAGCGGAGCAGTAATTGAACATGTTATACATATTCGTGACCTTGGAGGTATCGAAATTCGATACGTCAAGCTCTGTCAAAGCGGAGCAGTAATTAAACATCAACCCCATATTCGTGACCTTGGAGGTATTGAAGCCCGAAACATCGATCTCGGTCAAGGCTTTGCAGCTGCTGAACATGGAAGACATATTCGTGACGTTTCCCGTTGTGAAATCGCTTGAAAAAACAATTTGCTCCAAAGCATTGCAGCCGCTGAACATACTATTCATGTACATGACTCTTGAGGTGTTGAAGCCTGATAGATCAAGTGACTCAAGCGAGCTGCAGCTTGAAAACATCATCTGCATATCCACGACACGCGAGGTGTTCCAGCCGGACATATTTATCGATTCGGCGGAAGTACAATTGCTGAACATGGTGCGCGTATACGTAGCGGAAGAGGTGTCAAGATTATGCAGGTCGAATTCTTTGCAGGCAGTATAGCCGCTGAAAAGACTTATGCCGGCATTTCCCTCCAGTTTCATGTAGGGACCGATGGTGACCTTGGTTATCTGCGTTTTGTAAGCATCCCAGGGGCGATCTGACCCGGGAATCGACTGTATCGAATGCGACCCTATATTATTGGTGATCGTCAGTTCGCCCGCGGCGTTGATGACCCATTTTATGTTTTGGCTGGATCCGTAATATCCCGAGGCGATATCGGGCTCGGCAAGAAGCTTTGTTTTGCGCAGCTTGGTCTGGATCGGGTTTTCGATCTTTTCGCAGTTTTCGCCGTGCACGTGCTCGGTGAGCGAGCAGACGAGAGCGTCACCGATATAACATTCTTCACTGTGGGTATGCTCGTATTCGTATCCGCACGAATACTTGTACAGCCAGAGCATATCGGAGAAGCACTCCATATCGTGCTCGTGCTCGGGGATGGAACAAACGAGGACACCGTTTTCGTAGCATTCTTCACCGTGGGTATGGCTGATAAGACCGCATACGGCGGCCTCGTCGGCTTCCATGGTAAGAGCCGGAAGCATAAGCATATAGACCGTACAGAATACGGTCACGCACATGAGGACGCTCAGTATCCTCAGATATATTCGTCTTCTTCTTGCTCTTTTTTCGTACTTAAAAGAAATTGACACGGTGTCGTTCATTTTGCTGTCCTCGAGAGTTAATATTAACAAATGTTGATGCTTATAAACCAAATGACCCTTTTGTCGGGTCATTTAATGTTGCAGCGCACGATGACGTATTTGTTTATTTTGCCGGATCTGGCAAAAAGCGTAAAATCGTATTCTCCGTTCTTGAGTATAGAAGCGGAAACATCATCTGAATGTCTCACAACGGTGACCTGATAACGGAAGACCTCTCCTTTTACGTTGGTGAGGGTGATCTCCGTACCCTCATCTATGGAATCAATAAAATCAAACTGTCCTTTTCTGTCGCTTCCGCCGATGACCGTCGTTCCGCTGTGCGGATTGCCCATATAAAGGCAGGGGACGGAGCCGATAAGGTCGTTGTCCCAGGCGGAAAGCACGGGAAGCTTGACGGAATACCCGCCTATTTCGATCAGCCCGACGTAGTCGTGACCGTCGTACGAGATCGAAGCCATCGTACTGTTGACGCGTTCCTCCTTGATCCCCGCTTTTCGGCTCGGGATGACGGAATCGAGGGCTTCGGCTATTTTCGACGCGTCGCCGACCGATCCGCCGATGAAGGAACGGACTGCCATGACGATCCCGAAGGCTATCACGGCGATGCCGACGACCGCCAAAAACCTGAACAGTATCTTTTTTAAGGTGTCACTCATGAATATCTTTTGCTTCCGCGGAGTCCGAGGACCACGAGGAGTATGCCCGCGGCGCAGATGACGATGAACCAGAAGATGTTCCCCGAGTCACCCGTCTGAGGAGGCTTGGGGTTGCCGCTGCGGGTATTGGTGACGACGAAGGTATCCTCGTTCTTTTCGATGGTGACGGAATAAGCGCGATCGATGCCGCGTTCGGCTACCGTCCATTCGGTGTCGTCGATCGATGCCCATTCATAGGTCCAGTTGTTTTCGTCGTTCAGCACTACGCTTTCGCGGAGTATGCCGTCGGCAAATATATCGATGTTTACGGAATCGGGACGTTCGGATTCCTTGCCGGCGTCCTGCCATACCTTTATGACCTTGTATTTGTCTTTCAGAACGGGCGTCTCGCCGGGTTTGGGGAGAGCGTCAACGTCATATATCCAAAGTCCGTCTTCACCGAGTCCGGGAACGGCAATGAGGAAAGGCTCAAAGCCGATAACGCGCTTGGTTGCTTCCGTGGGGATGCGTTTGACGTAATAAATGCCGGGTTTGAGTCCGGTGAACGAAACGACACCGTTTTCGTCGGTAAGAAGCTCGGCGTCGGGTTCGATGCCGTCGGCAACGACGTAAGAGCCCACGGTATCGCATACCGCGTCCCATTCGGTCTGGGAGGTGATGCCGTTGAGGACCACGTTATATCCCGCGAATTCGCCGTACATACTGTACTGAAAATCGGCTGTGACCGAAGCGCAGCGGAATATCTGTATATCAAGCCCTTCAAAATATTTATCTTCCGCTCTGTAGGTAAGCGTGAGCGAGCATTCCTTGTCTTCGACTATCTGCTCTTTGGCGTCAGCCGTGGAAATCGCCGAAACGCTCAGAAGCGACAGCGCAAGCAATGCTGCCATCATAACGACGCAAGATATTCTTTTGATCATTCTTTTCATATTTCTTCTCCTTCGTCATCCTCAATATGAGGCTTACGCTTAACGGGTTTGAAAATAACGTAAATTATCAGCACGAGCAATATCGGCAGCGCGACGATCGGTGTGACGATCAGTCTGTCAACAAGATACGCTTCCGACGTGACGTAATAGGTTTTGTGTTCGTTCGATTCGATCCTGTGACCCCTTACGAGAAGCCGGTGAGTGTTGATGCCGTAAGGCGTACAGGTGAGCAGCGTAACGTAGTCCTGACCCTTCACTATCTGAAGCTCGGACGTATCGTTCGGCTCGACTATTTTGACCTGATCGACCTGATAAGTCAGCACGCGGTCGAAAACGGTGATTTTGAAAACGTCGCCTATCTGCATTTTGTCAAGGTCTGTGAACAGCTTTGCCGACGGAAGTCCGCGGTGAGCCGAAAGCACGGCGTGAGTCGATTCGCCGCCGACCGGAAGGCTCGTACCCTCAATGTGTCCGCACGCGGAATTGAGGACCGTCGCGCTCGTTCCGTGGTATATCGGCAGTTCGACCTGCAGCTTGTCGATGGATATATATCCCATCATTCCGTTTCCGGCAATGTTCAAAGCGTCCTTGTATCCGCTGACCTTTTTATACTCCTTCATCGGAAAACCGAGTTTTGTGAGGGAATCGTTGTAGTCGTAGGCCTTTTGAAATTCATCGGCGAAATCCTCGACGCTTATCGAATCAAGCAGCCTTTCGTAATCGGCGAGCACACGCGACTGGACTTTTGAGTTCCAATACTGCGCGAACGCCGGATAGAGCAAAACGCATAGACCTATAAAGAATACAATAAGCAATATAAGCGTAAATACTTTTAATGTTCCTGCTTTCATTGCGTTTTGTTTCCTGCTTCATTTATTATTATCACAACGCGGATACGACGGCAAAGCGCTTTGCCGCCATATCTCCGGTGTGATATCGGGAGAAGGGTTTCCCTTCCCCCTTATTCACATTTGTTTATCTGAATGTTATTATATCAGATCAGATGGATTCTTTGGAAATTCTCTTGTTGGTAACAAGGAAGATACCTGCGAGCATAACGAGGAGCGCGCCGCCGGCAACGAAGAGAACGGTGCCGATGCCGCCGGTCTGAGGAAGCTCAGAGCCCTTGTTGTTCTCGATGACTTTTTCAGCCGCAACTTCTTCGCCGTAAGCGTCGGTGTTCGCTGCAATGTTGGAAACGGTAATGGTCTGAGCCTCGGTGAGTCTGTTGTATCCATCGGGAGCTTTGGTTTCGGTGAGGGAGTATTCGCCTTCGGCAAGACCCTTGATGAGGAGGAGACCGTCTTTGGTGGTGAGTTCCTGAGTAGCGCCGGCAGCGGTGGAATCAGCGTAGCTGTAAACGCCTGCTTCATCTTCGGTGAACCAGAGATCGCTCAGGTTGAAGATAGCGCCGTCAAGAACGGTACCTTCGGAGTCGGTCTTCGTGACGCCGATCGCGTAAACGTAAGTAGTGGTTTCTCTTTCGTTTTCAGGATCGTATTCGGGCTTATCGTCGTTCGGGGTTGTTTTGGGATTGTCATCACTCTCGGGTTCGTCAGGGTTATAATCCGGATTCGGGATTTCGTCTCTGGGATCCTTGGGATCAGGATCTTCCGTGGGAGGTTCTTCGGGATTGTAAGGTTCGTAATCGTAAGTGAAGTTTGCTACGTTCTTGTTGCCGGTGGTGCCGATAACAGCGTCGTTGTTGACGGCAGCGGTATATCTTACGTGGATCTTATTGGTGTTTGCGGTAAGAAGGGGAGAAAGTTCGCCGTTATCAAGTTCTGCCCAGTCGAGAACGATGTCGATCTTGGTGCCGTCGGTTTCGTCATATTCGCCGACATAGAGCTTGTAGGTGGGAAGCGCGGTGCCGGTGCCGAAGGCGCCTTCAGCAACGGAAAGTTTGTTTCCGTCTGCTACGTCGCCGAGATAGATCTCGATGGATTCTTCATTAAGAGTGAAGCCTGCGCCGAGAGTATCGGTGATGTAGTAATAAGTGATGATGTTGGTCTTGTAGTAGTTGGTAGCGTTGATACCGATGTCGAAGGTGATAACGTCGCCGTAGTTAGCGGAGTTTTCGGTAACCTTGCTGCCGTCGTCGAGGACGATAACTTTACCGGGGTTGGTTTCGCCGGAGGGTTCTTCGGAGGGTTCTTCGGAAGGCTCTTCACCGGATGTGGGCTCTTCGGAAGTAGGTTCTTCGGAGGTGGGTTCTTCGGAAGTGGTTTCGCCGGAGGTGGGTTCAGAAGAAGGTTCGGATCCTTCGGAGGATTCCTCGGAAGATTCTTCGTTGTCCCACGAAGGGATCTCGTTCTTATCCATGATGGTCACGTTGGGTTTGTTGGTGTCAACGGAAACAACGGAACCGAGGGTGCTGGTGATGAGGTAATAGCCGAAGGGTACTTCGTCCCAGACAACTACGCCGGTATCGCCGCATTTGGTAGAAGCGAGATCGGGAGTATCAGCGGGAATGCTTTCGATGCTGTATTCACCTTCGTTTTCGGTGAAGAGAGCCTTGAGGATGTCTGAGCCATCAACGCCTTCGTTTATAACTACGTTGTAGGTCTTGACGCCTGCTTCGGTAGTGGAAACGAGGTTGAGGGTGAATACGGGAGTTGCCGCTGCGGGTTCTTCCGCGGGCTCTTCAGCGGGTTCTTCTGCGGGTTCTTCAGCGTCGCTGAGGACGGAAACCGCGCTTACGAGGTCGAACCAGGCGCTGTCGCTGTCGATGTAGTAGGATACACCGCCATCGCTGATGGTAGCGTCAAAGATCTTGTAGCCTGCGTAGGATTTGCCTGCGGTACCGTTGGAAACGGTGATCTTGCCGGAAGTGGGGTCTTCTGCGGGGGTATCGCCGGCAGGTGCTTCATCATCTGCAAATGCGGAGATCGCAAATGCTAAAACGAGAGCCAGAACAAGGATGAGTGCGAGGGTTCTGCGATTTGTTTTCATTTTGTTTTTTCCTTTCGTTTATTTTTTTTTTGAAAACATTTCTCTATTTATTCTTCGGGTTTTCCAAAACGCGGTCAGACGTTCTTCGGCAGCGAGACGCTGTTTTTACTGCCGCTTTATTTCTTCTGTGTTAAGGAACGAGCCCTACGATCAACGCAGCTGCCGTGAGCAGTGCGCGGATTTCAAAGTATGGTGCGGGACATATTTGTGAAAAAGCGGAAAACGTGTTCATTTGACAGTGCCGAAATATTTGAGCGGCCAGACCGTGAAAATGATTTTTCCTACTATTTCTTCGCTCATAACGCAGCCGACGGTGCTCGTTCTCGAATCGATCGACGTTTCGCGATGGTCGCCTACCACGAAATACGACCCTTCGGGGACCTGGAACGGGTACTCGATGTCGCTTTCCCCATACGCTTTTTCGACAATATACGGTTCGTCGAGCAGCTCTCCGTTGACGTAGAAATCGCCGTTTTCCTTGAGTTCGACCGTGTCGAGCGGAAGGCCTACCACGCGTTTTACGAGTATGCGGTTGGAATAATAGAAGCTGACGATGTCGCCGCGGTCGATATTGTTGGTCTTGAACGAAACGACTATGCTGCTTTCGTTGAGCGTCGGTGTCATTGAGTTGCCGTATATCTGAAGCACGGGAAGCATCAGAGTTGCAATGAGTGCCGCCGCTGCCGCCGTCACTATGAGGGCGTATATGGTGCTTCGGAGAAGCTTCATATAGCGCGTTCTGAATTTTACACGGTGCAGTTCTGTCTGGAGTTCGCTGACCTCGGGAAGCGTTATATCTTTTTTCTTTGACATTTTGCCTCCCTGCCTTTCAAAAAACGATTTCATTTTTGCACGCGGAACGATGCCCGCCGCAGCGGAATCAAAACAAAACACCATTTTATATGGTATCATAATATCACAAACATTCGGCAAATGCAATAGTGAAAATGAGAATTTTTATTAATACGTGCATATTATTTTGTGCAAAACGCTGATTTCCACACAAAAAGTGCCGTCAATTAATAATTATTCAACGATATTCAATGATTATACATCGTTATAGGTTCTCTTCATACAATCGCGTCTTTGCGTGAACTATGTCGGAAACCGTCACAAAACGGACACTGTCTGCGGAAAAACGGATCCTTTGATTTGAAACGGTACGGAAGCGGCGCGTCGTTTTGCGGACGAGCCGCTTTTATCCGTTCGAATCAATTCAGCCTTTTTTCTTCAAGAGGAATCCGCCCGCGATGAGGGCAGCGAGCATAATGGCAAGTCCGATGGCCGTAAACGTTCTCGCAGTACTGCCGCCGGTCGAAGGAAGGGATACCTCGGGCGTGTTGGTGATCGTGTAATGCGGTGTGCTCGTCGCGCTGATAAGCTTCGACTTGGTCGAAGCGTTCACCGGAATGTCATAATAATACATGTGCTCGTCCGAAGTGCCGTACGGGTGGCTGACGCCGGTGATGACGTAATCGCCTCCGGGAAGAGCGCCGCTGTTGAAATATGCGATGTCGCCCGCGCTCGTCGCCTGAGTGGTGGTATAGGTGAACGAGCCGGTAACGCCGTCGTTTTCGTAGTACACGGTGATTTCCGTGCCTGCGGGGATGTCGCACGGCGTGAGCATACCGGCGGTTATCCTTGATATACCGTTGGGTCTGACCTCGCTGCCCGGATAGTTGCCGCCGATGTATATTACCGTTGACGGATACATACCGCCCGCGAAAAGATGTGCTTCGACGGGAGCGCCGCCGAAATCGACGGTGTATTCGGGTAACGCTCCGCCGGGTATAACGGTCGGCGAAGTGTAGCCGGTAAGGGTGTTCTTGCCGTATTCGATCTTCGAGATCTGATAAGTGCCGCCGCTTACGACGTTGTCAAAATAAGCCGTGCATTCTTCGCCTGCCGCGGCTTTTGGCTTGATGGTAGACGTATAGGTATGAGAACCGTCGGTTATCGTGACCTTGACATCGGTCTTGCCGTCGAATTTCATCGGCGTAATGAACGACGCCGCTGTCTTGGAAGCAAGAGAATTACCGTCAAACGTCATCGTCTTGATAACGTATCCCTCGGGCGGATTGCCGTTGAGGGTGACGGTGAGGTCACTTCCCGCTTCGTAAGCCATATCGGCTCTCGCGGTATACGCGGACGTCGTGGTGGCATCATTGGTGCCGTCCCAGAACGTGAACGCAAGATCCTTGTCGGCGGTTATCTTTACGGGAGCGGTGAAGGTCACCTTGGTCATATCGGTGAGCGGGCTGGCGTTGCGTGTGATGCCCGACACGTAATATCCGGTAGTGTCGTTCGTCGTGGCAAGCTCAAGCTCAATGAGGTTGCCCGCTTTCATCGCGTTTGCCTGATTCTTGGTGAGAGTGACAGATTCGGTTATCGTATCCGTGCCGTTGGTCAGCGTGAAAACGAGAACATCTCTCTCGGCGAAATCGACCGGAGCCGTGAACTCGATCACGGTCTTTTTCATGACGTACTTCGTGCCGCCGTCGGTATAGGTTATCGAAACGAGCGAATAGTTTCCGGCGGGAGGATCATTTGCGAAAACGACGGTGACATCGGTATCCGCTTCGGCGTTGATCTGAGTCGTCTGCGAATACGTGTTGCCCGTGTCGTCATTGCGGATTGTCACGGTGACGTTCTTGCCCGCGATCCTGATGGGCAGCTTGAACGCGACGAACGTATCGTCGGCGAGATAGTTGTTATTCTGATCGTACGCGATGCTGTCGAGGGTGTAAGTCCCGTCGGGAAGGAAGTCGTCGAACACGACGGTGACTCTCTCGTCCATATTCACGTCCGCGGTCAGCTTGTAGGTCTGGGTATAGGTGTTTCCGTTTCCGTCGCTGATGGTGACGTATACGTTTTTGCCCTTCTGGAGCTTTTTCGGCGCGTTGAAATATACGGTCTGCTTCGCGGTGCCGAGTCCCGTGCAGGAAGACGTGCAGTTCAGCGTTTGCAGGTTGTTGAGCTGCTGTCCCATCCTGACGCTCATTATCGTGATATCCGAAGCATTTGTATCGGCGGGAAGAAGGTTGGAAGTATCCGTAAGCGTAAACGAGGTTCCCGCGTTGACCGCTGCCGGGAGCTTGTAAGAATAAGCATATACCGTCGTATCGCTGCCTACGGTATATCTGATCTCGACGTATCTGTCTTTATCGACCTTAGCGCTCGGCGTAATGCTGAACAACGCGTAGCCGCACTGTTCGGCGGTGACCGAATACGGATCGAGATCGGGACCGATGAAGGAAGCGTATATTTTTTCGCTGTCGTCGATGTAGTCGATGCGGTTTATACCGCCTTCATAGGGGTTGCCGTCTTCGTCTACGCCGAGACCGGAAATGGTGAATCTGTTGGAATCGTCGACGTTGAGTGACGATACGGTGAAATCCCGGTAAGTCCCTTCGCCGGAATCGCCGTAGGTGTAATATACTCTGATCTTCGTGTATCCGCTCGGTATGTTTATCTGCGGTTTGAAATCGAATTCGAGCAGTCCTTCGTAAACGTATTCGGTGGTGATCTCGCTCTGCATCGAAGTCACATAGCCTTCGACGCCGATCTCGCTGATGGAATACGTCTGCGTTTCATTATTGATTATCGCGGGAAGGTCGCTGATGAATTTATGCCAGTTATCGCTGCTTCCGAGTGTCCCGGTCCTGAAAACATTTCCGTTTTTGTCAAGAATATCGAATCCGATCTGATCCGCGTGCGGGAACGAGCCCTTCCATATCTTTTCGACCTCGAGCGACAGAAGCGAGTTTTCGTCGATGACGAGCACGTTGGCGACGCCGTCGCGCATTTTTTCGTTGACTTCGGTCTTTGTGACGCGGTCGTGGAACGTTCCTTTTGGATCGACCTCGTCGGGGACGAACGTAAGCTCGAGGGACGAAGCGAAGCTGCCCGTCTCATAGAACGTCTTCGGGTACGAAAGATCGGGACGTTCTCCCTGCGGGACGCCTCCCGTCACTCTGACCGAGCCGCATTCCCTGCCTTCGCCGTCATTCGGGCCCACCCATTTATAATAAAGCGTGCCGTTGATCTGACCGTAATTGTCCATGAGGTCTTCGATGTTGTTCGGGATAACGCCGCAGTCAAGCGCGTAAAAGTCCTTGCTCTGTCCTTTGGGGATTATCTCAAATCCGCCGTTGACGGTGGTGAAATCGAGCGGTACGTTTACCTGAGGCTCGTCGAAGCATTTTACGGTATAAAAGTCTTTATAGACGAATTTCGTGTTCTCCTCTCTGATGCTCTGAGGAGGTGCGTATTTTGCGGCGGGAGTTCCGACGTTGGTATAAACGTTGTTGCTTCCGAGGTAGTCTTCGCGGGCGACTATGCCGAAATCGAGGACCGCTCGGGTAGTGTTGTAAAGCTTGCCGAAATTGTACGATACGTTGGTCGTTTTGTCGGAGTTTTCGATTATGGTGAGCGAATTGGGGATCCCGACGTCTGCTCCGCGCGTGACGTTGAAATCCATCTGAACGTTGATAAGTCCGCTCTGTTCGGTAAACTCGGCGTCAAATGCCTGTTCGGTATAAGTGCCGTCGGCGGCGTACGTTCTGACGTTCACGGTCTTTGAGGAGAAATCAACTATCGTTTCGTACCGCAGAGTGCCGTCACTGTCTTTTATCGACGCTATGACGGGCTTGCGGAGGTCGACCTTGAATTCGGGACGGATCACGTCGTCGATCATCACGTTTTCGACGTATGCCGAGGTATCGGAGCTGACGACTATGTACTTGGTGCTCATTTCCCTTTCGGCTATCTCAACGAAAGTATCATACAGAGCTTTGCGGCTCGTTGCCACGTATTTCTGCGTAAAGCCGGTGCCGTTGTTGCCGTCCTTGTAGGGAGTACCGTTGTTTGCCGAATAGTCGAGCCACGAAATAATGGGATCCGGATTCATGACGTTGTTCGCAACGGGAGTACCTTCGTTTACTCTGATGGAGTAGACGGAATTAAGCTTTGAAGCCTTGAACGTGCTCCACGGAAGAGTGCATCCGAGACCATTGGTGGAATTGGTGTTTTCGGTAGGTCCGCCGATGATGATGCCTATTTTCTGGATGTCGTCGTAGGCAATGGGATGACCGTATAAGTCGTTCCAGGTCGAAAGGTTGCTCGGAAGATTGGTCACCGCGTTGACGAGCGCGTTGTTGTCATAGTGGACGTGTTCGCAGTTGCCGAAGATATCCCAGCCGATTATGCCCTCTTTGAGGACGTCGGGGTTATTCGTGACGTACATCGGTTTGCCCGAAGCGTCCGTACCGCTGAACATGGTGCTCGAGCCGTTGTGCTGTACTTCGACCACGCCGACGACGAGGTTGTTGCCGGGGTAGGTCGTATTCATATATTCAACGAAATCGAGAAGGGCGCACTTTATGTCGTAAAGAGTCGCGATCTCGCCGTTGAAGGCAACGGCGCCGACTTCGGTGTGTCCGTCACCGGCAAGTGCGTTGGCGTGATCAAGGTCAAACAGCTGCCACGCGGTCTGTATCTGGAAGATTATCGCGACGGGCGCTTTTGCCTTTGCCGTGCCGTCCGCGGTGATATTGACGTTGTAGGTCCTTTCGGTGTTCGCGTCACCCGCTTTATCGGCATAAGCGTATTTATCGAGATCGCTGACAAAGTTGGTATAGTCAACACCGCCAACCAAAAAGTCATAGTTGAGAGGGTCGATCTGCGGCGCAGCATTGGCATGGAACGACGAGTCGCCCGATTTCGGCCACGCAAGAGTGTGGTCGCCGTAACCGCCGGTGGTGGGGTAAGCGTAGCTTCCGGAGCCGGTGTTGCCGAGATTCTGTGCGCCCGGATCGAAAATATCGTAAAGATAGCGTTCCCACACTTCACGGGATGCGGCAACACCCGCGGTGTTCTTTGCGCTTTCGTCGCCGGCGGCGGCGTTGTAGGCGTCAAGATAGGTCTTGCAGAGATACCAGCGGTAAGTTTCGGCATCGCTGAAAGGTACGTCGGGGTTGGATGCCACGCCGTCGAAATAGAGATATTTGTTGAAGATCGTTCCGTTCAGGGTGAGATCGTAGCTGTCGCCGCAGCCATTCGTCGTTGAAAGAGAAAGGCCTGTATTGATCTTTGTGACCGCTTGGTCGAAATCCCACTTCTGCGGATTGACGAGTATGACGTTGGAGGTCGTCTGATAATTGCCGTCCTTGAAGACCCTGCATCTGACGTTAGTTCCGCCGTAAGGGAGGCAGGACGCGGTATCGGTGATGGACGCTCCGTTTTCTCCGCTTATGGTGACCCATTCGGCTTCTCCGGTATCGGCATTGGTGACCTGCTTCTGCCACTCGAAAGTATAAGTGTCGCTGATGTCGACGTAAGCGTTCACGACAACGGGGTCGCTTGCTGACGAGGGAACGCTTGCGGAGACCGAAGCGGAAGGAAGATGATAGTATTCGTCGAATACCGCGAGCAGCTCCGCGGTATCGGAAGGAGGAGCAGCGGGGTCGTCATCGCAGAAATAGACGAGGTAGTCGCCCTTGAGCCAGTCGGAATAGCCTTCCTTCACGCCTTCGAGGATGTCGGCGAGCTTGAGGCTGTAAGTGTATTTTTCGGAGTTGTTTTCGTATTCGCCTTTGTTGTTGAGCTTGCCGAGGTGTACGCGGTAGCGCGTGTTCATATCGGCTGAAGCTATCAGAGCGTCGACGGTGCTTCCGCTGAATTCGTATACTGTCGTGTTGTTGTCGGCGATCTTGCCGCTGCTTGCGATAGTTGTCCAGACCGAACCGCCGTTGTCGGTATATTCCAATATATAGGTATAGTCCTTGACGACGTCACATTCGAACGTCACGTTTTTGGGGACGTTGTTCTCGTCGTCCCATTCCGCGCTGACGGAAAGCCGCGGGTATCCGATCTCGTCCGCCTCGATGGTGATGGCGGGAAGAATGAGCGCATAGGTCGTGAAGAACACGGTGATGCACATAAGGATACTGAGGATACGGTAGCGAATCATCCTGCGGTTGTGCTTTTTATTCAGTTTGATTATCAGTTCGTTGATATCTTTTGTCATTTTTCATTCCCCGAAAAAAACGGTCGGATCGTAAGATTTATAAATCAAATATTAATAATAGTTATCATTTGCCGAATGGGCGTACACATACTATTCTATTTAATCATTTTACTTATACCACATTTTTCTCCGTTTGTCAACATCTCTTATACCCTGTTTTTTGACAAAAAATTACATTATCGTCAAAAGCGCGCAAAAAAAACAGCCTGCGTTGTCTGCAGACTGTTTCGGTTCATGGCTTTGGTTTTTATCCTATCAGGTCGTAGCCCTCGAAAACGAGGTCTTCTTCCGTCATGAATACGTACCAGGGATAGAATTCGTAGGGATAACCCGTTTTTTGGCTCGTCGTATCGACCCAGCAGGTGTCGATATAGCGCGTTCCCTCGCTCGTTTTTATCGCGTTCCACATATGCAGGTCGTCGCCGACGTTGCCGATGACGCACTTGCAGTCAAGACCGCATTTGGTGCAGAGCAGATAGTACGCTCTCGCGTAGCCGTGGCAGACGGTCGAGCGCTTGACGAGCGCGTTGTACGCCTGCGAATCGTCAAGGTCGGAAGCAAGCGAATAATCGTATTCGGTGGTGTAGCACACGACGCCGACAAGATAGATATATTTCTGTATATCCGTCAGTCCTTCCGGCATCTTTTCGGCAACTCTGTCGATGGTGCGGCAGAAGAACTCGACTTCAGCCTTTACGGCGTCAAGGTCCTCGCAGACGTGATTCACCGTTTCGTTTGGCATACAGTAGGCGTTTGAGGTGATGAATCCGTTGAAAACGCAGCCCGTATACATGAACAGGTCGGGATAGTCGTGGCTCACCGCGCTGTAAGCCGTGAGAAAATCCGAAATAAAGCTTTTCGGGTATTCTCTTTCGTCAAATTCATAATGTCCGAAATTTACGGCGGCGTCGTATATGACGTCGTACAGCTCCTTGGCGTCTTCGCTCAGACCGTCGTACTCCTTTATCTCCGAATCCGGGTCGTACGGGAACGCGGTAAAGGTCTGCTTTTCGGCAAAGTCGTTTACCCACTTGTCGTTGAGCATTTCGATGGCTCTCGCGATGGCGGGGTCCATCTGTTCAGCCGCCCTTCTCGAGGGCTCGTCCGGGAAGACCTCGTTTTCGACGACTTCCATTTTCCACTTCGGTTCGGCTGACACTTCTTCCGAAATTTCGGATATTTCCCCGGTGCTTCCGGCGCTTTCTTCTTCCGACGACGCCGTGAGCGCGTCAAGCAGCTCGCCGCACGACGAAAGCAGGACGCACGGAATTATCAATATAAATATAATAATGAAGATCCTTCGCATATTCTCCCCCCCGTTTTCGGTTTTCGCGGCACGGTCTCAGAAACGTTCGAACAGATTCATGCTTCTTTCGGGGAACATTTCGTAAAGCAGCTCCTCTTTGTCTTTGATGACGGTATCGGCAAGGTACGCGGCTTTTCCGCGTGCGACGCCGCCGAAAACGAGACGTGAGAACGAGTTTATCGACATCGAAACGTCCCATTCGCCGTCCTTTTCAAACGAAACGTCGGTCTTTTCCCCGAACGACACGGTAAAGACGCCGTTGTTGGATTCTATCACGTCGCCGGTTATTCTGACGCGGATGCTGCCGCCGCAGCGCGGATATTCGTTCATCAGAAGCACGTTCTTTACGTTCACTACCCTGCCTTCGGCGCCGTCAGCGCAGGACGCGGTCATTCCCTTGTCGGTGCCGACGAGGAAATCGACCGGAGAGTCGTTTTCGAGAAGCGCGAAGTAAACATTTTTGTACTGCCCGTCGAAAAGACGCAGAAAACCGAGTATGCCGTAAAGCGACGTGACGTCGGTATAAACGAGCTCGGTCACTCTGAGCGTTTCGCCGTCGGGAGTCACCGTGGCATACGACGCGGGAGCTCCGCCGTTTTTCCAAAGATAAGTGTATTTACACGTTTTTATGGGGTCGGCGCTGTAAGCCGTTCCGTCGGTCCTTACCATGCAGAGGTTTTTGCTCTTCGCGTAGGCGGCGTAGACACCAAGCAGGTCCGCGAGCACGTCTCCCTCTCCGCGGTAAAGCACCGCGCCGTTATTGCGTTCGATATGCGTGAGCATCGAAAACGGTACGGAAAGCGTCTTGTGACGGAAAGCGAGCTCGTAGCCGAATTTGCGGTAATATCTGTACGAGAACGGATAAAGCAGCGAAATATCCCAGCCTCTTGAGGCGCAGCGCTTGAACACCTCGTTGAAGATGGCGCGGATGCAGCCCTCGCGGCGGTATTCGGGATAGGTGGAAACTCCCGCGATGCCGACGCATCCGACGGTCTTGCCGCAGTACGTGACCTTGTAATCCTTGACGGCGATCTGCGCCATGAGCGTTTCGTTGTCGTCGGCGAACGCGCCTATGAATTCCTCTTCCATATCGTCGCCGACGCGCGAAGCATCAAGCGGATATTTGAAGGCGCACGCCATGAGAGACTGCGTTTTTTTGTTTTCACCGTTTTCGATATTTCTGATTATCATTTTTTCTTCTCCTGTTTTTTCCTTATTATTATGATGACCGCGGCGGCGACGGCAATGACGCAGGCGGCAATGGCAATGATGAACCACGTGCCGGGGCCCTGGATATTATCGCCTTTCTGCTCACTTTCGACGTTCTGCGGATCTTCCGAAGATTCGGCAGTCTGCGCGGACTCTTCGGAAGACGGTTCTTCCGACGGTTCGTCCGTATATTTTTCGGGCAGCGGATGCGTCTCGCGGTAGGCGAGCTTTGCGCCGTCTTTTGAAAGACGCGCGTATTTGAGGGCTCTCGCGATATCCTTTGACGTGACGTTGCAGATCGCGGAATTATTGCGTGTCAGTTCGGCGTACGCTTCTTCAAGCATCCCGACGCATTCTTCGCCGGTATCGCAGTCCGCTATCTTTTCGTCAAGCGACGAAAGCAGCGAGCGAAGCTCGGCGGTCACATCGTTTGAGTTTACATAATCAAGACGTTTGAGCGCGTAAGCGACCTGCGCTTTTACGGCGTCTATTGCGCTGTACGACGGAGATAAAGCGCTTTTCGCGAAAAGCGTGTTTTTGAGTTGGTTTACATAACTTTCGTTATTGAATCTTGAAAAATCAAAGAACGCGAATCCGTCTGCGCCCGCTTCCCTCGTTTCGGTCACCTGACGTTCAAATACGTCGGCGCCGTAATCGGTGATGCCGATATAAGAAAACGCGCCTTCTCCCGCGGCTTCCACCGCGTAAGCTGAGTCGGTCGGCACGACGTTGGTGCCGTACGCCATCGGGAACACCGTGTCGATGATGCCGCTTTCAAGCCATATCTTGGATTCCTGATAATATTTGTCATAGACCGTCGTGAAATTCGGCTGAACGTCGGCGGCAAGGAAAACGTCGGGGCGGACTCTGTTCACGAGCTCATTCACCCTGCCCACGAAATCGGTGACGAACGACGCTCTGAACTTACACCAATCGAGCCACAATGCGTCGCCCTTGCTCATATCCATCGGGTCTTTGCCGTACTTGTCCTTGAAAAGACCTCTCGTGTATTCGTCATAGCCGAAATCCTCGCCGTCGGCAAGCGGATAACGGATATAGTCGAGCTGGAAGCCGTCGAGGTCGTAGGTGGTGAGTATGTATTCGTAGAACTTAAGAAGCAGCTCGGAGACTTCCGGGAGTGCCGGATTGAGGAAATGTCCGGCGGTATCGCCCACGTCGACGGTCCCCGATTTGGCAATATTCATCCATTCGGGCTTTTTGTAGGTGACGGAGCGGTTTATGTAGGTCGAGCTTCCGTAGCTGACGCGGTAGCCGACCATCCAGCCGTAGACCTCGATGCCGTATTTGTGACATTCGTCGATATACGCCTCAAGCACATCGAAGCCGCCGAGCGACGGGTCCTGCTCGAACATATACTCTTCGGTGTCGATGGGGAAAATCGTGACGGAGTTGAAAAGCAGCTCGACGCAGACGGCGTTGAAACCGGCGTCGTGCACCGCTTTTACGACTGCGTTGACCTTTTCGCGGCTTCCGCTGTTTGAAGGACGGAGCCAAACGGCTCTTTCCTCGACGGCGGGATATTCCGTAAGGGCTTTCAGCGCCTCGTCATAAAGGTCGCCGAACAGGTATTTGCCCGTCATCGCGGAAGCGAGATCGTCGGAATCGTTGGCTTTTTTGACGTCATTCAGTATTTTTTCGAGTTCGGTTTTGTATTCTTCCACCTTCGCGCAGTCGACGCAGGCATAAGAAGACCTTGCTTTTTCGAGGGCTGACACGTAGTTTTCGTATTTCACGGCGATCTCGCCGTAAATGCTTTCTTTTGAGAACGAGAACGAGATCGTTTTCGCCTTGTCGTCAACGGTGACGTAAAGTCCGACGGACGCCGCGTTCTCGAGCTCGGCGATGCGCTCTTTGCCGACCGCCGAAATGACCATGCCGCCTTCGGGGATAGCGTTGTCGTTGCCGCCGACCGACATCACGAAGCCTTCCGCGTCAACGACCACTTCGCTGCCCCAGATGTTGGTGTTGGTCTTTTGCCCCTTGTTGTAGATGACGATGGTGGACTCGGTGCGCGTCGAGTTGTATTTGTCGAATTTTATCGTGTTCGAATAGAACGGCGAATAATTATCGGTGAGGAATATCATTTCCATTCCGATCTTTGAAAAGACCACCGTGTCGCCCGTCTTTATTCCGAGCGACTCAAGCTCCTTTAACAGCGCCGTTCCGCGGGCGACGGCCACGTAGCCGTTTTCGGGGATCACGGCGGCGGAATCGCTTACCGAAACGACTTTTCCGTTATCCACCGCAACGGCGAGGACGGCGTAATTTCCGTCCTTTTCGTATTTTTCGCCGTAGTCGCGGGTATAGACGGTTATCGCCGCGCTCTTGGGCTGGCGCAGGTCGAACCCCGCCACGGGATAGGAGTACACGGTCTTGCCGGAATTATCGGCAGACACCGAAAACACGGGAATGGCAAAGGAAAGCAGCAGGGCGATGACGATAAGCAGACTTGATTTTTTCATTTTTCTTCCCTCGTATTGATCTTGTAATTTTTTCCGTAGTAGTCGATCATCCCCTCACGGCGGAGCGACGTGAGCTCCCTCGTGAGCGCCGAACGGTCGGCAGATAGATAGTCGGCAAGCTCGGAATGCGAGAACGGGACCGTGAAAACGACGCCCGTTTTTCCGCCGGATGAATGATAAAGATAGTTCATTATCTTTTCGCGGAGCGTCGGTTTGGTGAGGCACGAAATCCTGAAACGCAGCGAAAAGTATTTTTCGGATATCGATCTTGCCATATTCGCGGTCATTCTTCGGCTTTTAAGCACGTCGGACACGGGAACGAAGATGATCTCCGTCTCCGATTCGGCTTCTACCGTGACGGGGCTTTCGCCGCTGCCGCTCATCGCGATGAGGTCGCCGAACACGCCGCCCTCGCCGAAGGCAGCCGTTTCCTCTATCCTGCCGTCCTCGGTGACCGTTTCGCCGACGGCGCTTCCCGACGCGACGACGCAGACGCTGCGGCACACTTCACCGGCGTGAAGTATCACGCTGCCTTTGGCAAACCGCTTGACGCTTACGCTTCCGCGCGACAGAAAATCGTTTATTTCGTTTTCGTCCATACCTTCGAACAGCGGACACGCCGCCGCTTTTTCGCAGATACCGTTCATTTTCGCTCTCCGTGAATATCGCGTTTTTGTTTATTTTATCACATGAAGGATATAAAATCAAGTGCCCGCGGCGAGTATATCCGCAAAATCGCTGCCGCGGATCGCCGTCAGCCTGTTTTTCGGCATCGACAGAACCGCCTTCCCCGCTTTTATCATCGTTTTCAGTATCAAAAAACGTGCCGCTTTCTTCTCCCGTGCCGAACCGCACGACTTCGTTTTCGCACACCGGGACTCCGTACGAAAGATCGTCAAAAATCATCGTATCACCTCGGTATATAATATGAAAAGCGTTCCGTTGTGGCTTACGGAACGCTTTCTTATTCGTTTAGAAAGGCTTGCTGTCCTTCAGCTCGACGATGCGGTTGAAGGTGTTGGGGTTCTTGGTATCCTTGCAGAAGTAGCCCGTTCTGACGAACTGGAACTTCTCGCCCGGTTCGGCGTCAAGCAGCGCTTTTTCGACCTTGCAGTGTTCAAGCGTCTTTACGGAATCGGGGTTGAAATAGTCGTCGAGGGTCTTGCCTTCGGGGATGGCTCTGGTGTTTTCGATATTGAACAGATAGTCGTAGATGTTCACGGTGACGTCGGCACATTCAGCCGCGGAGACCCAATGGATGGTACCCTTGACTTTTCTGCCGTCAACGGGGTTGCCGCAGCCGCTTTCGAGGTCGGCGGTAACGATGATCTCGGTGACTTTTCCGTTTTCGTCGACTTTCGCTTCCTTGAATTTTACGATATACGAACCCATGAGTCTGACTTCTCCGTCGGGCTTGAGACGGAAGAACTTGGGAGGCGGAGCAAGCGAGAAGTCGTCGGAATCGATGTAAAGCTCCTTGGTGAAGGCGACTTTTCTCGTTCCCGCGTTTTCATCCTTGGGATTGTCGGAAACCTCGAAATATTCGGTCTTGTCTTCGGGATAATTTTCGACGATCACCTTTATCGGGTCGAGCACGGCGATGCGGCGGAGTGCCGTTTCGTTGAGTTCCTCGCGGATGCAATGCTCGAGAAGAGCCGAATCGACGATGGAAAAGTTCTTGGCAACGCCTGCGCGTGCGACGAAATCGAACAGAGCGGACGGGGTGTAGCCGCGTCTTCTGAGTCCGCAGATGGTCGGCATACGGGGGTCGTCCCAGCCGTCGACGGTGCCGTTTTCGACAAGACGTCTGAGGTTGCGTTTGGACATTACGGTGTTCGTGATGAACAGCTTGGCGAACTCGTACTGATGCGGCTTCTTTTCGAATCCGATATTGTTGACCACCCAGTCGTAAAGCGGACGGTGGTTTTCGAATTCTATCGAGCACATCGAATGGGTGATGCCCTCAAGCGCGTCCTGAATGGGGTGAGCGAAGTCGTAGAGCGGATAGATGCACCACTTGTCGCCCTGACGGTGATGAGCGCGGTGGAGTATGCGGTAGATGATGGGGTCGCGCAGGTTGATGTTGGGCGACGACATATCTATCTTTGCTCTCAGTGTGCAGTATCCGTCGGGAAATTCACCGTTCTTCATTTTTTCGAACAGTTCAAGGTTTTCCTCGACGCTTCTGTTTCTGTAAGGCGATTCCTTGCCGGGCTCGGTGAGGGTGCCGCGGTATTCCTCGATCTCCTGCTCATTGAGGTCGCAGACGTACGCCTTGCCGTCCTTGATGAGCTTGACCGCGTATTCATAGCAGTTCCCGAAATAGTCGGAGCCGTAGCATACGTTGTCGGGCTCTTTGCCTGTGAGCCATTTGAGGTCTTCATAGATGGAATCGACGTATTCGACGTCTTCCTTGGCGGGGTTTGTGTCGTCGTAACGAAGGTTGAAGATGCCGTCGTATTTCTTTGCCGCCGTCGTGTTGACGTAGATCGCCTTTATGTGACCGATGTGAAGATATCCGTTGGGTTCGGGCGGAAAACGGGTGTGCACCTTTTCGACGACGCCCGACTCGAGGTCGGATTCTATTTTTTCAAACAGAAAATTCTTTGTTTCTTCCATTGCAGAATTATACACTCTCCTTGAAAGCGCTTACGCGTTTGATGGTTTCGTCATATCCGATTATCTGCATTACGGTGAACAGATCGGGTGAATTGAGTCTGCCGGTGACGGCGACTCTGATGAAGGACGACACGTCGGCGACGCTTCCCTTGTATTTTTCGGGGGACGCCTTGTATTCCTTCATATCGGGGCAGAAGCCGTTTTCGCTCGCCACGTCCTTTATCTTGGCGAACCAGATGTTCTGGTC
Source organism: Eubacteriales bacterium (assembly GCA_045600105.1). Lineage (GTDB taxonomy): Bacteria > Bacillota > Clostridia > Oscillospirales > CAG-382 > UBA1206. The sequence continues at coordinate 7,919 of JAZRXG010000012.1, read as the reverse complement.
GTCGGACGCGTCGTATTTTGCGGCAAAGCCCGCAAGGCAGGCAGCTATATCGTTTTTGTCAAAGTTTTCAAGACTGTCTTCGACTTTGAAATAATCGTTGTAGAAGAACGAAACGAAATCCTTGACTTCGCTCCATTTGCCGAAATCCTTTCTCGGTTTCTTTCCGCCTCTGCCGATGGCGAATATCGCCTTTGCCTTCGCTTCGTCGTTTCTGAGAGCTGCCGCGAAATCGGGGTCGAATTCGTCAGCCCAGCCGATAACGCCGTCGTAAACCTCGTCGGCGCTCAGACGGGATATCATATTCTTCGAGATGTCGCCGAGCTTTTCAAAATCGATGAGGCAGCCGGAGTTGGACATCTTTTTGATGCTGAAAGCGAAATCGGTGTAGGGGGCGTCGGGGTTCTTGGCTCTCCATTCCTCAAAGTTGGAGTTGAGGATGGTAAGCAGGTATTCACGCACGCATTCGGGAGCGTACCCGAGGCGTGTGTAATCGTCCATGCTCGCGCCCATATCGCGCTTGGAAAGCTTCTTTTTGTTGCCGTTTGCGTCGAGGCTCATTACCTGCGCGGTGTGCATATATTTTGGCGTTCTGAATCCGAGATAGCGGAAGAGCTGAAGGTGAACGGGAAGGCTCGGCAGCCATTCTTCGCCTCTGATGACGTGGGTCGTGCCCATGAGATGGTCGTCGACCGCGTGAGCGAAATGATACGGCGGGATGCCGTTGGATTTGAGAATTATCTCGTCCCTGTCGTTGACCGGGAACTCGACTTCTCCTCTGATGAGGTCGGTGCATTTGACCTTGGCTTCTCCGTCGCCGTCTGCAAGCATACGGATGACGAACTTGTTGCCTGCTTTGAGGTTTTCTTCGACTTCCTCAAGCGTGAAATTGCGTCTTGACAGCATTTCTTCTCTTTGAGAAGCGGCAAAATCCTCGGTCCATTCGCGGCTCTTGACCTCGGTCTTCTTGTCGGTCGCTTCGAGGACTTCCATTTCCTCGGCGGTGGAGAACACCGGGTAAGCGAGTCCGCGGCGAACGAGGTCTTTGGCGTAAACGCGGTAGATGGGTCCGCGTTCGCTCTGCTTATAGGGACCGTAATCGCCCTTATAGCATATTCCGCCGTCGTCACCAAGCGACGCGCCTTCGTCAAAATCGATGCCGTAATGGGCAAGCGTCTTTATGAGCTTCTGAGCCGCTCCGGCGACTTCCCTCTTGTCATCGGTGTCCTCTATCCTCAGATAGAACACGCCGCCGGACTGATGAGCGAGTCTTTCGCCGACGATGGTCTGATACAGACCGCCGAGGTGAACGAACCCCGTGGGGCTGGGAGCGAAACGCGTGACCTTGGCGCCTTCGGGAAGGACGCGGGGCGGATATTTCTTTTCAATATCTTCGGGCTTTTCCGTAACGTCGGGGAAAAGCAGTTCTGCGAGTTTTTCGTAATCCATGTATAAAATTCTCCGTTAAAACGATTTTATTAATTATATCACCGTTTGCGTTTGAGGTCAATATCAAATTTCATCGGGAAGACGCCATTTTGTATAAAGTATCGAGCAGTACGAGTCGTTTTTGTACATCTGATAATAAACGGTGAGTATCGAACCGTCGTCAAGCTCGACGCTCGACGGATAGCCGAGGTCGTGAGTGGCGGCTTCTTCGCTGATGACGATCTCTTCCCCGAAGGTCTTTCCGCCGTCGGAGCTTATGACCGCGCGTTCGCCGAACGGCTTGGCTCTTCTGCCGTAGGTGACGATCACCTTTCCCGACGAATGGACGAGTATATGCGGAGGGGCGCCGTTCACGCCGATGTCATTGGGCGTCGTCCACGTTTTGCCGCCGTCGTAAGAGAAGCAGGTGTAGACCTTGAGTCCGTCAAGATGCACTCTTATCGCGCCCATCAGCGTGCCGTCGGGAAGAACGGCGGCGTAGGGCTCGTGCATCATGCCGTAATTCAGTCCTTCCGGACATCCGACCTTGGAAAGGTAATCCCACGTTCTGCCGCCGTCGCGGCTTTCAAACGCGAGGATGGCGCTCTTTTCGTACTTTTCGCTGAACATTTCCTTGCCGAGGTACAGAAGTCTGCCGTCTGGAAGGAGAGTCGGACCGTGAGGCGACGAAACGGGTACTCTTATCGCCTCTCCCCACGATTCGCCGCCGTCGTCGGACAGCTTGATGAACGAACCGAAGGTGAGCTTTTCTTCGGGGAGGGTATCCCATATATTCATGACGGCGTCGGAAAGGTACTGATCGTAAGACGCGTTTTCGAAGTAGGGATCGGGTGCCAGATGTCCGCGGTATCCGCGGAGCAGGTCGGGCTTGTTGTTGAACCACGTAAGCAGCATTTTTCCGTTTCCGAGCGGCAGTATGCCGGCGTCACGGTCGTCGACGCAGCTGTCGGTGACGATGCGCGGGCTCGACCACGTTTTGCCGTTGTCGCGGCTCGTATAAAGCAGGTCCTTGCCGAACGGGCAGAGGTGTCCGAGACGGTGTCCCGAGCAGGAGACGTAAAGGGTGTTGTTTTCGTCACGGCAGACGGTGGGCCAGCCGCGGTATCTGAAAAGTCCCTCGGTGCATCTGTCAACTATACCGAATTCCATATTCTTTGCCTTCTTTCCCGATATATCATACGAATCATATCACAACAAGACGAAAAAATCAAGGTTTTTCCGCTCAAACCACGCCGTTAATTATGCAGCCGCGGCATATTATGCCCTTTCCGTACCTTTCGCGCAGCCTGTCGACAGACGCGTCGAGCGATTCGCCTTTCATTATTCTGGTCTCCTCGGCGGAATAAAAGAATTTGAGCTGTTCCGACGGGAACTCGTTTTCGACGTCGGAGCAGAAAAGCGTTATCGAACGCGCCGGTCTCGACACGTCCCAGTTCGAAACGAGAATACTCCAGAATTCGTTTATCAGCACGTCCGTCGACGACGTTGCAGACGTCATCCTGCGCCGTCTGTCGGTCACGTTCAGCAGCGTGTCGCGTACGGCAACGCCGGCAACGCGGCATTTCGCTCTGTCGCGCCGCATACGGAACGACACCTTTTCGGCAAGATAGGTCACCGCCGCGCGGTAGTCGCGCTCGTTTTCGAGGTCGCGGACAAAGGTCATGCCGTTGCTGTATGATTTTGCTTTCGGCGGCACCGAAATGACGGGGCTGACGTCCCTGCCGTTGCAGAGCTCGTACATCATCCTGCCTGTTTTGCCGAACTGCGCTCCCAGCATATCGACGTCGGACGACGCGAGGTCGCCGATGGTGTTTATGCCGAGCAGCTTCATGCGCGGTACGGTGTGCCTGCCGATGTAGAGCATATCGCCTATCGGCAGCGGAAACAGCAGCTCCTTGTAATTTTCGGGCGTTATGACGGTGGTGGCGTCGGGCTTTTTGTAGTCGCTGCCGAGCTTGGCAAACGTCTTGTTGAACGAAACGCCGACCGAAACGGTGATGCCGAGCTCTTTTTTTATCCTCTGCCTTATCTCGTCGGCGATCTTTTTGCCGCTGCCGAAAAGGTACGAGCTCCCCGTGACGTCGAGCCACGATTCGTCGATGCCGAACGGCTCGATCATATCCGTGTATTCGGCAAAAATACGGTTCACCTCCGCCGAATATTCCTCGTAAAGGTTATAGTGCGGCTCCGCGATGACGAGTGACGGACACTTGCGCTTCGCCTGCCATATCACCTCCCCGGTGGAAACGCCCGCCTTTTTGGCAAGCTCGTTTTTGGCAAGCACTATACCGTGACGGTCTGCCTTGCTGCCGCAGACCGCCATCGGTACGTTTCGGTACTCGGGGTGCGCGACCATCTCGACCGACGCGAAAAAGCAGTTGCAGTCACAATGCAGTATCACCCTGCCGAAGGTCGCGCCGCTTCCCGTCTGCTTGTTTCCGGCGAACATCCTCCCCTGACTTCCCACGAACATAAATATCATCTCCGAACATTTGTTTGTACCTATACGATAGCACATTTGTTCGGCAATGTCAAGAACATTTGTTCTTATTTGTGCAAAAAAAGAACAGGTGTTTGCCTGTTCTTTCAATAATTTTTATGATGTTCAGTCTGTCTCGTCGAAAACTCGCACGTAGTCCACGACGAAAGCATCGTCAAGCGCGTCTTCGAGCGCGGGATCGGGCGACGCGGGGTCTGCGCGGTAGCCCTTGCATTCGGCGGAAACGAGGATGAATTCCTCCCTGTCCGAGACGGGGCCGTCGGTCTCCCACGTCATTGCTCCGTCAACGAAAAAGCGGTATCCGTTCCTTGACCACTCCATGCCGAAGGTGTGGAAGCCATCGGGCGTTTCTTCAAGCTTGATCCCCGTTTTGCCCTTGCTTTTCAGGTCGGCGCCGCAGCCGTTCCAATGCACGTTGTGCATCACGACGTTCGGCTCGAATGATTCCATTATGTCTATCTCGACGCCCGACACGGACGGGTCGAGCGTGCTTCCGTTGCAGGGCGACTGCATCCAGAACGCCGTCCACCAGCCGTTTTTCTGCTGCGTTCTGCAGCGGCATTCGTAATAGCCGTATTTGTGCATGAACTTGGGAGCGCTTATCGCGGCGATGGGCCAGGTGAAGCGTCCCGTGAAACGCTTGACCGCGGGACGGTCCATGTAGTTTTCGCCGCTCTGGAGCTGAGTCGTGTGGTATCCGGCGTCGTCCTTCGTGACGCGGAAGACCGCGTTTCCCTTTCCGTCGAGAGTCACCGCGTCTTCGACCCACGTTTCGTGCCGCTGCCCCATCATGTGCAGACGCTTGCTCCATTTCGAGTCGTCGACGTCGTTCCCGTCGAATTCGTCGCTCCACGCAAGACGCCAGTTTTTGTCCTCGGGAACACGGCTTGAGATATGACCTTCTATTTTGTATTCTTTCATTTTTCCTCACAAAACACGGAACAGCCTGCATTGCAGCAGGCTGTTCCGAAAGTAAATTATTTACTCATTTGGATTTCTTGACGATAACGACGCCCGCAAGGGTGATGACGGAAACGATGGCAAGAGCGATCATGCCGCTGTCTCCGGTCTTGGGGGTGACGGGAGCCTTGGATTCTTCTTTGGAAGTCTCTTTGGAGGTTTCTTTGGATTCTTCTTTGGAAGTATCGGGATCAACGGGTTCGTCAGCGCCGAAATGGATCTGTCTGCCGCCGTCGGGTTCAACACCGATGGTGATGACGCCGTCGTAAACGTGGAGAACGTCACCGACTTCGATGTGCCAGATGACCCACTTATTGCCTGCGCCCGCGTTTTCGATGGTGCCGTTGGAGATGGTGAAAATGCCGATCTCATCGTCGCCGAGAGTCATGGAGCCTTCACGGTCGTTGGGCCAGGGGTTGACCGCGTTGGAGATAACAACGTAGCCTGCGAGTTCCTCGTCCCATTTTGCAACGGTGATGACGCCTGCGCGTGCGAGAGCGTAGTCGCCTTCGGCACCGTCGTTAAGCGAGATCTCGCCTGCTTCGGAAGTGAGGATGGTGGCGGTGCCGCTCTGGATGGGAACGTTTACTCCGTTGTAAACGATCTGATCGATGGCGACGCCGAGGTTTTCTTCGAGAGGAACCTTGCCGTCGGCGATGGTATCGGTAACTTCAACTTCGGAAAGGAAGGTGAACGGATCGCTGAGGCTGAGTTCGAATTTGACGTATCTTGCGTCGAGAGTGGCTCTCGTGGACCAGTCTGCGAAGTAAACGGCGGCTCCGTTGGGAGCTGCGCTTCTGTCGGTGCCGGCTACGAGTCCGTCGACAGCGGAGGTCCAGGTGCCGTCTGCGGCGCGGACGAAGTTATCGCCGTCGTTGGAGAGGTAAACCTTGACCGCGGGAAGGTCTACGAAGCTGTTGAGCTCTTTATAAGCGTTGAGCTTGACGCCGGAGATGGCGGTAACTTTTCCGAGGTCGAGGATGAGTTCCGCGGTCTTGGGAGAGTTGCTTTCAACGTTGGAATAATCGAAAGCGGCGTCCCAGTTGATGTTCATGAGTCTTGCGTCGGAGAAAGCGGAAGCGTCGGAAGCGATAACGCCGTCGGTGAGTTTTGCGAGAGCGGCGGCATCGGGGATGACCACGCCTTCGTCACCGGTAACGGTAACGGAATAATCGCCGGTTTCGGGAGAAACGGGGTCGGGGGTGTCGGGTCCGTCTTCCACGGCGGGATCGATACCTGCGCAGTCTGCGGCGTAGTTGGAAGCGACTTCGTCAGCGGTAAGGGGTCTGTCGTAGAAACGCATTGCCTTGAATTCGGTGTTGTGTTCTCTTGCGTTGCCCGCGGCATAGCCGAAGAAGAAATCGGTGCAGTTGAAAGCGCCGACGGTGCAGGGAACGCTCATGAGAAGCTCGCCGTTGGCATAGAGGCAAACGTCGCCGGCTTTGTCGTAGGTAACGGTGATGGTGGAATCCTTGAAGTAGTTGATGTCTTCGACGGCTACCTTGGGTCTTGCGTTTCCGGCGCATTTGAACTCAATGTAGGGAGTGGCGCCGGTGCGCATGAAGAGCGAGTAGTTGTCGTTGGAGGTGTTGAGGTAGGTTCCGAAGGAAGAGCCGAGGACTTCGGTATCACCGACAACGAGCTCGGTGGTGAAGGAACCGGTGGAGATGAGAGAAGCGATCTCCGCGGGGAAATTGACCTTGACGCTGTTGGAAACGAAAGCGTCGCCTTCAAAATAACCCGCGGCGGAATCAACGCCGGAAAGGTCGATATCAAGGCCGTTGCCGGAAGCGTCGGTCCAGGTCTTGCCGTCTTCGGAATGAATGCTGCCGTCGTAGAACGCTTTGAGACCGTCGGTCACGAAGCCTTCTTCAGCGGAAACCGAAAACGTCATCACAAAGGAAGCGCAAAGCGCGATCACGAGTATGAGGCTGAGAATTTTCTTCATGGTTTTTTTCCTTTCGTATTTTAGTATTCTTGCACAAAAAGAGTACAGATTTACATTTGATATTATATTACCAAATACAAGTGTTGTCAATATCGTTTTTTGTGTTTTTTTAACAATTCGGGCGAAGTTTTTTAATTTTTCCGTTTTTATTCGTTCACAAAACGCATATTTACAATTTGCTCTTGAAATCCGTCGGGTTTTGTGTTAAAATCGCCTTACGCATAACGAAAGGGGGCTTTCCGGTGACCGAAAAAGAACTTAAACACTTAAGCAGGAGCGAGCTGCTCGAAATGCTCATATCCCAGGGCAAAAAAGTAGACCGTCTCAAAGCAAATCTCGAATCGCTCAACGCAAAGCTTGAGGAACGCGAACTGAATATCGAGCGCGCCGGATCGATAGCCGAGGCCGCTCTGAACGTCAACGGAATATACGAAGCGGCGCAGAACGCGGCAGACCAGTACCTTTCCAACGTCAAGAGACTGTGCGACGAAAGGCTCGCCGAAGCCGAAAAAACCGCAAAAGCGCGTGAAGCCGAGGCCGACGCGACCATCGCAAAGCTGAACGTGATAGTCGAAAAGCTGAAAAGCCGTATTGACAAAAGCGACGAGCTTTACGCCGAGCTTGAGGAGCTCATCGCAAAGCCTTCCTCAAACGAAGGCGAAGAGACCGCGAAAAGCGAAACCGGCAGCGCCGAACACGAAAACACCGACCACGACGCCGATGCCGGAGAAATGAAGAAAAAAATGATCGCCCTTGCGAAAGCTCAGGCGAAAGAAGAAAAAAAGAGAAAAAAGCAGAAAGAATAAACGAAAAAAGGAGCCGAAACGCCGAGTGCTCTTAAGGACACTCGGCGAACGATGTGTTCCACTGCGTGGAACGTGATGTACCTTACGGCGTGATGTTCGCCTGCGGCGAGTGATGTGCGCCTCGACGGCGCGTGAGTGGAACACATCACATCACTTTTGCGAAGCAAAAACATCACTGTGAGCATAGCGAACAACATCACTTGCCCGTCAGGGCAAACATCACTAAAACGCTATGTCGAAATAAACACCTGCTGAAAAC
>JAZRXG010000011.1:0-44884 GCA_045600105.1 Eubacteriales bacterium | reverse complement strand
CTGCTGAGACAGTAGTTTGACAACAAAACTTGCTTTTCCCCCGACTTAATACGAATAAGTATGAAGAACGGAAAAGCTAGTAAAATAAGGGATTTGAAGGGATATGAAGAATTGCGAATAGTTGAAAAAACTATTCCCGACGATGAAGGACATCAACGAAAAATCGAGTGAACCGAAGGCTGACGAGAATACGGAAAAAGTGAATAATGACCAGCCGGAAGCAGCTCCCATTACGGAAGCCGCTCCTGCCGCTCCCGCCATCGAAGAAGTCATCGACTTCTCCAAGGTCGAGATCGAGCCGCTGTTTGCCGACTACGTCGACTTCCCCACTTTCCAGAAATCCGATTTCAGAGCTGTCAAGGTAAAGGCGTGCGAAGCCGTTCCCAAGTCCAAAAAGCTCCTCAAGTTCACGCTTGACGACGGCACTGGTGAAGACCGCGTTATCCTTTCCGGTATCCACGCGTTCTACGAGCCCGAAGAGCTCGTCGGCAAGACGCTGCTTGCCATCACCAACCTGCCTCCGCGTCCCATGATGGGTATCGAATCCTGCGGTATGCTCATCTCCGCCGTCCACCACGAAGAAGGCGAAGAAAAGCTTCATCTGCTCATGCTCGATAACCACATTCCCACGGGAGCGAAGATGTATTAATATTCATAATTATATGCATAAAATCGTCGATTCATTTCGGCGGTTTTTTTGCGTTTTATCTTCCTTACTCCAATTCCTATTCTGATTTAAAGATGTTTGTTGGTGGCTTTTGTCCCTGCTCTGAAGCAGACTTGATGAGGATAATGGGATTGACCGAGTAAGGAAGCACTATCGCACTGAATATAAAAACAAATCCGGCAGGGAGCACGATCCATTTGCTCCCTGCCGGATTTTACTTGTCTTGCCTGAGTGATGCGTTTGTTTCTGTTTATATGGTGCCGCTTCAGGCGGTCCCGTTCTCCGTGAGGTCGATGACAAAATATTCGGAGATGCAGCCGGTCTTGAACCGGAACGCCCAGTTTGAAATGCCGGACGTGATCACAAATCTCGTAAGCCCCCGTGCGGCGGTGCCGTAGGTCATGTCATTGGCACCTATCAATTCACCGACACGGTTGATTGGAATGAACTGTCCGCCATGCGTGTGACCCGAAATGACCAGGTCGACACCCGCCTCAGTCTGAGCCGCGTAATCATTGGGCTGATGATCGAGGATCACGGAAAAGGTGTCCGGACCGAAATTTTCAGCAAGCTCCGCCATGGTCTTCCGGCTTCTCTGTCCGGCATCCTGCCTGCCGCAGAGGACCACGTTTCCGGCGATGGGTACGACCTCATCCTCCAGTACGATAACGTTGTTTTCCCGCAGATTCCGCACCAGTTCTTCTTTGCCGTAACCCCGATGAGATGAATAATAGCCCTTGTCGTGATTGCCGAAAACATAATAAACGCCGTATTTCGCCTCCAGTTTTCCCAGTTCCCGACAAGCTTCCGCCATGTCCGTATAGTCGGTATCATCGTCCGCAAAATCGCCGACGATCACGACGAGATCCGGATGCTCCGCGTTCATTCTGTCCACGAACTTCCCGAATTCCTTTCCGCTGAACGTCGTCCCCACGTGAGAATCGCTGAAGCCCACTATCCGCAGGGAGGAAATCCCAAGAGATTTTTCGGTTTCAAAGGTGTAGGCGGTACGATAAACGTGGTGTGCAAAGAAGAATCCCACGCCAAGATAGCAAGCGGTGATGACGATGGCAGCGATACCCGCCCAATAACCGGCAAACGGCTTTTTCCGCAGCTTGGCTGCCGGCTTGAAGCAGCCCTCGCACAGAAGCCAGAACAATAACAGATGGATGAATATTATCATTCCGTTCCAGATCCCGCTCCACAGCGAGATCGCCGTGAATATGAGCGCGGGGATCAGAAAGCCGAATAAATAAGCCTTTTTGCGGCTGGTCGTCCGCAGAAACGGAAAGGCGGTCAGCCGGTTTGCCATGAAAACAAGCCCGGTCAGACTCACAATTAATATCGCCAGAAAAATCAATGCCCACATGCTTTACCGCTCCGATCCGTTTTATTTTGCACGCTTGTTCCCGCGTCACGCGGTTTCTTCCCTGCCCGTTATTTCATTATATTGCCATATACGGCGATTGTCAAGGCTTTTCCGTCAGCCCTCCTATATGAGCCTGACCGCCGCTTACACGCCAAGCGGCAAATCTCTTTATATTTGTTTCCTCATATACTTAAATTCAAGCCCGATCCGGTCATCGAAACATTGATTTTGCGGTTGAGTTATGATATAATAATTGTGTTATGGCGCGTCGGAAAGGCATGGCATCCTTATGAAAAAGCAGCAAAATGGATAATTTCCATATCTGATTCCGAAATTATACAAAAACCGGCGATCTGACGCCGGAAGCAGTCGAGCACCGCCCGCCGTTGTCAGCTTATTCCGACATATGACAACACAAAAGGAGTTTCTTATGAGAGACAGTTCTCTTTGGTACGGGGACCTGCATTTGCATACGAATCTGTCGAACTGCGCCCCACGCGATACGGTTCCCGAAACGTATCTTCCCTTTCTTGAAAAGGAAGACGTGGATACCGTCGGTTTTTCAAATCATTTATACTATCCCGACTCTTTCGTTTTTTCGGACGAAGAAAGGGCGGCGTCAGACGCACCCGGTGTACAGCGTGTTCTGAAACTCAAGGACAGTCTGGCGGAATTAAGAAGCAAGACCGATCGCCGCGTCCTTTTGGGCTGCGAGGTCGAGGTCGCCCACGGACTGGAGCCGTCCCTGCCGAAGGAGCTTGCCGAAAATTTCGATTATATTCTTATCGCCGCAAGTCATATCCTGAACATCCGTCAATACTATCGTGATCACGATCTGTCCACTCCGGACAAACTGCGCGACCTTATGCTCGAGCGCTTTGAATATGCCTGCAATATCGGTTATCCCGTTCCGACGGGCATCTGTCATCCGCTGTATCCGATATGCAGTCCGGACGAGCAGGAGATCGTGGACGGCATTTCCGACAGCCGTCTTGCCGACTGCTTCACGCTTGCCGCAAAAAACGATATCAGCATCGAGATACACGCCTGCCTTTACAGAAACGGCACGCGTCTCGACGAAGAAAGGCTTTCACCGTCATATATACGTCTGCTTTCCGCCGCCAAGGCCTGCGGATGTCATTTTCATTTCGGTTCGGACGCGCACAGCGCGGGAGCCTTCGTCAATACCCATTCTCTGCTCCGACGCGCGGCGGAACGTGCCGGTATCACGAAAGAAGATATGTGGAAATTATAAATATATATCCGATAAAACAAGGTGGTGAAAACATGGCATACAGCGAGCTTATCAAAAACTTCAACCGTATCCGCGATTATATGCGGGAATTCTACGTCTACGGCTTCAAAAGCCGCGACGAATACACAAAAAAAAGCGCAAGATCGTATGACGACGAAAAGCGCCGCATGGAAAGTCTGCTCGGCGACTGTATGCGTTTCCGCAAAGCACCCGACGGAAAGAACGTTTTCATTTCCATCAACAGCCGTATAACCCATCACAACCCGCTCTATAAGGCGTGGAAAGCCAAAAGCTTTACCGACGGCGACATCACCCTTCATTTCATCATCATGGATATACTTGCGTGCGGCGACGGTTTGACCGTATCCGAAATATCCGACCGCGTCGGTGAATATATGCCGGAATCCGACCGTCTTTTTGACGAATCCACGATCAGAAAAAAACTGAAGGAATACGTCGGCGAAGGGCTGCTCGGAACGAAAAAAAGCGGAAAAAACGTTTTGTATTTCAGAAACGGCTCGACCGACCTTTCGTCCTGCGGCGACTTGCTTGATTTCTTTTCAGAGGTCGCCCCGTGCGGAGTTATCGGCTCATATCTGCTTGACAAGAACGACATCCATGACGATCATTTCGCTTTCAAGCATCATTATATTACGAGTTCTCTTGACAGCGAGATCGTCTGCGGGCTTTTCGATGCCATGAGCAAAAAGAGCAGCATTACTCTGGAATCCGTAAACCGTCATAAAGACCGTATCTCCGAAAGCCACGTGATCCCGCTTCGTATCATGATAAGCACGCAGAACGGCAGGCAGTATCTGATGGCTTACGTTCCGCGGTTCAAAAGGATCACGTCGTTCAGGACCGACAATATCCTGTCGGTACATATCGATGACGAATGTGAACATTTCGACGAATTGCGGGCAAAGCTCGACGAGATGCAGAAACATATCTGGGGAGTGAGCACCCAAAGCAGGTCGGATGACAGACTCGAGCACGTGGAATTCACCGTGAAATACGCCGATGACGAGCAGCATATCCACAGACGTCTCGAACGCGAGAAACGCTGCGGGAACGTCGAAAGGATCGACAGCAACACAAGCAGGTTTTCGGCTGACGTTTACGACGCAAGCGAAATGATACCGTGGATAAGGACCTTCATCTGCAGGATCACGGATATCAGTTTCTCCGATCCCGCCGCCGAAGCGCGGTTCAAAGACGATATCTCCGCAATGTATAAACTCTACGGGACAGGAGAGGAGGACGGATGCAATGATATTCAGTGAACTTTACGGCGCTTATTACAACGCCGTTGCCGCGATACTGAAGGAAGCAGTCTCACGTCCTCTTTCTTCTGAAGACCTCCGTGAGATTTCCCGCCAGAACGCTTTCGGCGAAAGCTTTATCAGGATCAAAGAAGCGCTGAATAACGGCGACTGGCCTCTTTTGAGATCGGACGGCTCTGCAAACGTACAAAACGTCCCCGATATGCCGCTGACCGTTCTTCAGAAAAGATGGCTCAAAGCAATAAGCCTTGACCCGAGGATACGCCTTTTCGGTGACTGTATTCCCGATTTTCCCGACGTTGAACCCCTCTTCACCGAGAAAGATTTCCGCGTGTTTGATAAGTATTCCGACGGAGACGATTATTCGGACGAGGAATATATAGCCCGCTTCAGGCTGATGCTCGACTGCATACGCAAACGCCGTGCTCTGCAGTTCGTCGTGAAAAACCGTACGGGAAGCACGAACACTTTTACCGCCATGCCTGAATATCTCGAGTATTCCGAAAAAGACGATAAGTTCCGTCTCATCGCTTCCGGATCGCGGCACGGATCGGTCGTCAACCTCGGCAGGATCGTCTCATGTGCTCCGAGCGGCAAGGTGTGGGAGCAAAGGAATCCCGTTGTGAGGCAGACGGCGGATGAGGAGCTTGTTCTGGAGGTCACGGACGAAAGAAACGCTTTGGAGCGTGTACTTCTCCATTTTGCCCATTTTGAAAAGGAAGCGAAAAAAATCGGAGATGACAAATACAGAGTCACTCTGAAATACGAAAAAGACGACGAAACGGAAATGGTGATAAGGACCCTGTCGTTCGGACCTTTTGTCAAGGTCATTTCCCCTCAAAGCTTCATTGAACTGATAAAAAAACGACTGAATATGCAAAAAAGCTGCGGACTCTGATGAGTTCGCAACTTTTTTTCCGTGAAAAAAAACAAAACGGACGCTATAATTACGGTGCAAGGTCGAGAATGAAACACTTCGAAGGCCCTGCGATCCGATGCAGATGCTTACAGCAATTACGGAGGGACAGCTTCTCAGAATACGAGAGTCCGGATCGGAACGGACACCCCCGATTAACTTCGGGCAGCTGCAAAAAAGCATCTGGATATTATTAAGATGCGAACAGCAATTACGAATCGTTTATCCTCCGCAAGCGTTATCCGTCCGGTTGACGATGGTACCCGTAAAAAAGCCGCATCTTGCAAAGGCGCGTACAGCCGTAAAAATCGTTGTGAATGGGCGAGGCACCGCCAAACCTTATCACTAAAACGAAAAACGCGCCTTGTCCGAATCAATGAGGCGTTGCCTCTTGAGATAAATGGCTGCGTAAAGGGGACCGTACCCGATTAGCGTTCAGTCATAAAAGGCACCAACAGCAAATCCGAATAGCTATTGGTTAAGCAGGCGATCAGATCGCTGCCGCGGGTCCGAATCCCGCTACAAATGGTGCCTTGAAATTTAACGATCTCATCGGGGAACGGCAATGCCGTTCCCCGGTGGAAAAGCACTTACAGCAAGCATATTCATAAATTATTTTTGGAATAATCGGCGACCGCAGCGCGGTCAAGTGCTTTGTGATCAAAAAACCGATGACGACCGACAGAAAAGGAGTGAATTATCATGTTGGATTTTATCAAAGAAGAAGCAAACAAAACCCTGACCGAAAACGGTGCGGTGACTCTTGAGTCTACCGGATCCGAATGCCTTGACCTTTTCGCGTCCATCGGCGCTCTGCGCCGCGAGAGTGACGAAGAAATTCTGACGCGCTTTATCAGAGCGTATACCGAAAACGCCGACACGGCCATGAAACTCCTTTTCTATGCCCGTGACGTTCGCGGCGGCCTTGGCGAGAGACGTGTATTCAGAGTTATCATGAACTGGCTGGCAGACAATGAGCCCGCAAGCGTTATGAAAAACCTCGATTACGTTTCCGAATACGGCAGATACGACGATCTGCTTTCGCTTTTCGGTACGAAGTGTGAAAATGCCATACTCGGCATTATCGAAACTCAGCTTGGCAAAGATATCGCTGCCCTTGAAAACGGAGGAGAGGTCTCGCTGCTTGCCAAATGGCTTCCTTCCGTCAACGCTTCGAGCGCCGGGACCGTAAAGCAGGCGAGAGCAATGGCAAAATATCTGCGTCTCAGCGACGCCGAATACAGAAAGACTCTCGTCGCTTTGCGCAGCCGCATCAGGATAATCGAAAATAACCTCAGAGAAAAAGATTATTCTTTTGATTATGAAAAACAGTGCTCAAGAGCCATGCATAAATACCGCAAAGCCTTCATGCGCAACGACGCTCAGCGTTACAGCGACTTCCTCGGCAAAGTTGAGGAAGGAAAAGCCGTTCTCCACGCCGATAACGTATCGCCCTACGAGCTGGTCGAACCGTACCTTACCTGCGAAGACGGAAGCAGCTTTATGCGGGACATTTCCGAAGACGAAAAGCGTTCACTTAACGCAACGTGGGATTCCCTGCCCGATTTCGGGAGCGAAGACAACGCGCTCGCGGTGATCGACACCTCCGGTTCCATGTACTATGCCGCAAAGCCTCTGCCCGCTTCCGTCGCGCTTTCGCTCGGATTGTACTTTGCCGAACATAACAAAGGTCACTTCAAAAACAACTTTATTACGTTTTCCGAACGTCCGCGGTTTATCGAACTGAAGGGTGATACCTTCGCCGATAAGCTCCGTTATGCCTGCACGTTCAGCGAAATCGGGAACACAAATATCGAAGCGGTCTTTGACCTTGTGCTGAAAGCCGCCGTACATAATAATGTTCCTCAGAGTGAACTTCCCTCAAAGCTGATCATTATCTCCGACATGGAGTTTGACCGCTGTGTTGAGAACGCTTCGCTCAGCAATTTCAAAAACGCCGAAAAGAAGTTTGCTTCAAAAGGCTATAAGCTTCCCGAAATCGTTTTTTGGAACGTGGCAAGCAGGAACAGACAGCAGCCGGTGAAAAAGAACGAACAGGGAGTCGCGCTGGTCTCCGGTGTTACTCCGAGACTCTTTTCCATGGTTGCAGGCAATATACTCTCCCCTTATACCTTCATGCTTGAAGTCATCGGGAGCGAGCGCTATTCAAAGATAGCGGCATAACAAAACGGGCGGATCATTCGAGTGATCCGCCTTTTTCAAAAAAGAAAGGACATATTATCATATTTGAAATAAATGTACACTTTTACTCATTCTATTTGCATTTCAATGGCGTAAGAAACGAGTTTGTCTTCGGTCTGACGGCGGCAGGTATTTCCCTGCCGCCGTTATTCATAGGTCTTTCCCGCTTTTGAAC
Organism: Eubacteriales bacterium; assembly: GCA_045600105.1. GTDB lineage: Bacteria > Bacillota > Clostridia > Oscillospirales > CAG-382 > UBA1206. Next base: position 37,017 of record JAZRXG010000011.1, on the reverse strand, counting down.
ACCGCGCTGAGGACACGGCTCGTACCGTACACGTCGATCCACATCTCGTCAGCGGACACTTTCATTCCGTTTTCATACCATCCGTCAAAGACGAATCCCTCGTCGGGGCAGGCGTAATAACCCTGCTGCCATTCGCCCGTCTCTTTCCACTGCGCGTTGTAGACCGGATTGAATTTAAGCCCCACGCATCCGCCGTCCCCTGCGTACAATTCCAGCGGCAGCCTTTCTTCCCGCTGCGGCGCGAGCGAACGGATGATTTTCATCGGATTTCCGACGGCGTTCAGATGCCGCAGAAGCGGGTTCAAACGTGTATCGAGTTCCGTGATACGATTGTTGTGGCAATAAAAATATTTGAGCTTCGGATTGTGCGAAAGGTCGATCTCCGTAAATTCGTTATCGTTGATATACAGCTCGACCAATTCCGGATCGTGCGAAACGTCGATGCTTTTCAGTCTGTTTTTCCCCGCGTCGATGCCCTGGCAGGACGGCATTTCCGAAACGTCAATGCTTTCGAGCAGATTATCCTGCACGCCGAAAATACGCATCGACGGCATATTCTTCGAGCTGACCGACGTGATCTTATTGTGATACAGATCAAGGAAAACCATATCCGTGCAGTCGGAAATATCAAGCGAACCGACAAGGTCACAGCCTCGCAGAGTGATCTCAAAGCTTTTCAGCGGATAGACGTCCTCGTTGTAGATATGTATCCCGAGACCTATGATCTTTCCGTTTTCGATGACTATACCGTTCGGTATATCGCCGATTTCACCGTTGTTTTCGACGGTCTCGACGCTTTTGCTTTTGTCCGTTGTTTCGACACGGCGGAGTATTTTCTGATACTTATGTACCTTTTCAAGATTCGTGACGCCGTTTTCATCTTTGACGTCGAAAAAATCAAGCAGTCGTTTCAGCGTTTTTTTCATGGCTTTTCCTTTTTCTTTCCGTTTTACTCATTGACTTCCGCTGCTTCGGGTCTGTTAAAATCCGTTTTTCCGATCTTAAGCCGCAGCATGACGATGACGACGGCAAGAGACAGCACGTCGGCTATCGGCTGCGCCCAGATAAGACCGTCCACGCCGATGACGGCTTTCATAATGAAAACGGCGGGGATGAAGATGACGCCCTGACGGAAGACGGAGGCAAGAAGCGCGGGAGTTGCCGCACCGACTGCCTGCAGCGTGTTCTGACAAATCGCAAACGCTCCGATGAGCCACGCCGTGCTCATCAGTATGCGTGTGAAGTGAACTCCGGATTCAAGAGCCGTCAAATCGGTCAGAAATATTTTTACGATAGGTTCGGCGAAAATAAAGCACAACGCGGAAATGACGGCGCAGAACACAAGCCCGAACAGCGCCGAAAAGCGAATCCCGTCCACAAGTCTGTTTTTGTCTTTTGCCCCGTAGCAGTATCCGAGGAAGGGCTGGACGCCGCTGCCGATTCCGATACCGATGAGGGTGACTATCATAATGACCTTCGCGGTCACGCCGTAACCGGCGACGAGCATATCACCGTCAGCGTATTTTGAAAGCTGCGAATTGACAACGATGGACGACACGCTGACGAGCAGGTTGGCAAGAGACGCCGAAATACCGACCGAAACAACGCCGGAGAGTATCTTGTCTTTAAGCGAAAAGTATTTCGGACTGACGGAAAGCGACGACTTTCCGCTCAGAAAATACATAATATAATATCCCGCCGCAGCCGCGTTGCCGATGACCGTGGCGATCGCCGCGCCCGCTGCGCCCCACCTGAAGACGAGAATGAATATCGGATCGAGGATAATATTGAGCAGGTTGCCTATGAGCGTTCCCGTCATGGCTTTCATCGCTTCGCCTTCGGTACGGACGATGGACGAGAAGCAGTTGGAGATCATCGAAAAGACGCCGCACCCGATGGCAATGGCGAGATAATCCTTTGTGAGTCCCATGCTTTCGGCACTTGCGCCGAGCATGACCGTCACGTCGTCAAGGAATATCCAAAGGACCGCCATCATCACGCCGCCGACGGCAACGCACGCCCACATACAGAACGAGCAGGCTTTTTTGGCGTATTCGGCTTTTCCTTCGCCGAGCGCGCGGGAGATGACAGAAGTGCCGCCGACTCCGAAGAGGGTGCCGAGCGACATGAAAATCATAAAAAGAGGTGTGGCGAACGATACCGCCGTCACGGACAGGTCGTTATGAGTCAGCCCTAAAAAGAACGTATCGGCAAGATTATACACCATTACCATTATCATGGCGATGAGTGCGGGAATGCTGTTTCTGATAACGATCTTCGGAATTGATTCGGTTTTGAATGCTTCGATAGCCGATACTTTGGTGCCGCGGTCCATATTAAACGTTTTCTCCTTTTTCGTGTGTCAGTTTTTCTGCCTCGGCAAGCAGCCGTTTGCAGCAGTTTTCAAATTGCCTCTGTTCTTCGTCGGACAGGCAGGTCATGATATTGCGAAGCCAGCCATCGTGAATATCGACAAGCTCCGCCACCTTTTCCCGTCCGTTACCGGTAAGCGTCAGCCGCTTGATTCGTTTGTCCGCATCGTCCTGCGTGCGTATCACACAGCTTTTGTTTTCAAGCGACATAAGCGCTTTCCCGACCGTCGTCTTGTCGGTTTTCAGCGCAGCGGAAACCTCATCCTGCGAGCAGTTTTCGTGCGAATAAATGTAAGAGCAGATCATACATTCGGTATCGCTCAATTCCTGCCTGCGTATCTTTTCGTGGCTGAATTCTTTGCTGCACCGAAACAAAAGGTTCAATACCTGATAATCCATCGCTGCCTCCGTAGCTAATAGTAGAAAGTTCTACTATTGTATCATACCGCTTTGAAAATTGCAACCCGAATTCGCAATTTTCAAAATAATTTCACATTTTCAAAAGAGGAGTTTTTGATTTTTTGATAATGAAGCTATCGCTCTCAGACTCATCCCGATGAACAGCCGCCGAAAAAGCGAAGGCAAAAAGGCGGAAAAGCGGACCGTGCGGATTGACTTTGCGTCAAAACGGTGAAAGGCATCCAAAGAATTTGCCCGCGTCAACGCCGAAAAGCCCTGCGCCTTCCGATATAAAATCATGTGGATATTTGTTCACCGGACCATTTTGCAAGTCGAAAACACTTGATATTCGGGACTTTTTCTGCTATACTGAAAATAAGAACAGCAAATATGATTTGTTTTCATCAAAATCAAATTCGGAGGCAACGGAAATGGCTAAAAAAACAAACGTCAAAAAGATCATTCTCAGAATCCTGTTAAGTCTTCTCGCCGTCGTTCTGCTTGTCTGCGTCGTTTTCGGGATAGTGTATTTTACGAGATTCCAGACCATGGCAACCATTGAAAAAGTCACCGATTACGAAGACGGCTATAACCTCTACACCGTAAAGGTGAAGTATGATTACTCTATTGACGATATCATCAATTCGGGTTACACGGATACGCAGGAATTCGTTGACGCGGTCATAAGTGAATCGCTTCCTCTGCTGCCGGTAAGCATAAAAGTACCGTCGTACGGCTGCAGCGCTTTCCGCACGACAACGACCGACGGAAACGTTCTGATGGGCAGAAATTACGATTTCAAACTTGATACGTCGGCGCTCATGGTGCTTTGCGAACCGAAAGACGGATATAAATCGATTTCGTTTGCCGCGCTGAACAACGTAGGCGCGGATCATGCCACATCGAGTCTGAAAACGAAAATGGCATGTCTGACAGCCCCCTTTATCGGTCTTGACGGCATAAACGAAAAGGGTGTGTCCGTAGCGGTACTGACGCTCCCCGGCGAACCGACCATGCAGGATACGGGCAAGCCCAAGCTCGCCACCTCGCTGCTTATCCGTCTTGTGCTGGATAAGGCGGCAACCACCGAAGAAGCTCTCGAGCTCATCCGTCAATACGATATCTTCTCCACAAACGGCAGGGATTATCATTTCATCATCAATGACGCTGCCGGCAACAGCGTCGCGGTGGAATTCGACTGCGAATCCGAAGGCCGTGAGATGGTAGTGACACCCACGCAGGCTATTACAAACTTCTATATAATGTACGCCGACAAGGTGGATCCGGAGCAGGATAACGGCATATACGGAAAAGGTACGGCGATGAAACGTTATACCGCGATGCTGGACGTGCTTGAGGCAAACGAAGGCGCCGTTGACCGCAAAGTGGCTTGGGAGGCGCTGAAAGCCGCCGCGCAGGAACCGAACCCGAACGATATCACCAGCAACACGCAGTGGTCAATTATGTTCGACAACACAAACCTCACGGCGGAGATCACCCTGAGACGTCACTGGGGAGAGACGTTCACGTATAAAATAGGCGACTGAAAAAAGGTTTATCGGTGTCATGGAACGAATAGAAGCTTTTGAAAAAATGCTTGCGGAGATAATCCGCGAAGCAGAATATGAGCAGGCGGAAATGAACAAGCTGAAGGAAGCGGGAAAAGAAAAAACCGCGACATACAGGCAGTATTTCGGGAACCGTATGCTCTACAGGATGATTCTGGAAAAGTACAGACGATACGGGCTGATCGAATGAATATGTTATACGGAAGGACAAAACCATGAAGGAAAATAAGACCGAAAAACCATGGTGGGAACCGACATCCGTTGACTCCGGCGCCTCTTTCCGAAAAATCCGTAAAAATCATTAAGAGGTTTGTCTGCAATCTGAAACCAAGGCGTTTATCCGCAAAATGAAAGACGGACGGATTGACTTTATACCCGATCGATGATATACTGAAAAAAACGGAACACACGCGCACAAGCGTTTCTGAAAGGTGATAATCATGAACAAGCCTCATTTTATCGGCAGCTTCGTTCAGCCGGCACTCGTTGACAAATGGAGCGAAAAGGATTGGGAAAGGCACTACGACCTGCTTCTTGAGGCGGGCATCGACTTCATGATCCTTCAATGGATCGCCGAGACTCCCCAAGGCAAATTTACGTATATCGGTTACGACAGCGAAAATACGTCTTTTGAATACGCCGAAAACTGCCGCAAAGCGGCAGGTTATCTGCCAAACGCGCTTGAAGCCGCGCAGAAAAAGGGCGTGAAGGTGTTCATCGGTCTCAACTTTGCCGACGAATGGTGGGGCGGCGGATTCCGCAATGCAGAGTGGGTGAAAAAGCAGACCGACGTCAACAACGCGATGGCAAAAGAGATATACGACAGATACAAAGCCGAATACCCCGACGCGTTTTACGGCTGGTACTGGGTGTGGGAGATGTACAACGACACCAACGGCGACGAGGTATACTGGGCGGATATGATGAACCGCTCACTCGAATTCTTCACGCGACTCGACAAGTCGCTCCCCGTGCTGATGAGCCCGTTCATCAGCGGATATCTCGACAAAACGCCCGAGGAGACAGGAAGGATGTGGCGCAGCTTTTTTGAAAAATGCGATTTCCGTCCCGGTGACATATTCTGCTCGCAGGACAGCGTAGGCGCGTCGCAGTTCCCGATAGAAAAGATCGAAAAGCACGTTGCCGAAATGAAAAATGCCGCGTCTGTCAAACCCGAAGTGAAATTCTGGATAAACGTCGAGAGCTTCAGCGGGAAAGCCGGAGAAGGTCCCGCGCCGCTCGACAGAGTAATAAAACAGATGGAAATGGCAAGCAGATACACCGATAAGCTCATCACGTTTTCGTACTCCCACTACTATCTGAGCAAGCTCGAACCGAATGAATACCACAGACAGTATCTGGAATACCTGAAAGGCTGAACGGCACACGGCATACAACGCATAATTTTTCCTTAAGGAGTACTATAATGGAAGCAAAAAAGATAATTTTCGATACCGATCTCGGCAGCGACTGCGACGACGTCATCGCTCTCGATCTTCTTCTTTCCGCGGCAAAGGCAGGTGAATGCGAATTGTTAGGTATAACCTATTCGTATTTCTGCGCTGCCGCCTGCGGATGTATATACGAGATACTCCGTCAGTACGGATACGAAAACATCCCGCTCGGGCGGATGCCGATACCCGAAGGACGTAAGGAATTCCGCGGTGCGTACGCTTATCCCGTCGTCGAAAAATTCGGAAAAGAAGATACCCCGAAATACGCCGACGTTCCCGACGCGGTGAAAATCCTCAGAAAGCTGCTTGCGGAAAACGAAAACGTGACGCTTGTGGTGGTGGGCTCGATGACGAATATCGCCTCTCTCATCGAAAGCGCTCCCGACGAAGTTTCCCCGCTTGACGGGAAAGAGCTGATGAAACGCTCGGTCAAAGAGATAGCGGTTATGGGCTGCAGCTTCCGCCATCAGGACGCCCGCAATCCTCAGCCGGACGCGATCATGGAGGACGGCACGCTGAAGCCGGTGTGCGAATGGAATATTTTCTGCGATATACCCGCCGCAAGAAGAATGTTCGACACCTGCCCCGTTCCCATAACCTGCTCCCCGTTCGAGCTCGGTTTCAACCTGTATTCGGGTCAGCCGATATACGACGCGGGAACAGGCGAAACGCCCGATTCTTACTGTATGCAGGTCTACGGATGCTTCGAGCACGGACACCACTCGTGGGACCCCGCCACCGCGTATTACGCGCTATACGGCGCGCTGCCGTATTTCTGCAAAACCGTGCGCGGGAAGATCACCATCGACGAAAACGGCATTTCATATTTCGACGCGTCGCACGGCGGAGATCACTGCCTTATCGAATGCGCCATGCCGCGTGAACAAATAGGAAAAGCGATAGACGAAAAGCTGAGCCGCCTTGTGAAACGGTGAAAGGACGAAGTTATGTACAAAGAGATACAAAAAGAAGACATCGTAAAGATATTGGATAAGCTGAAGGAAAAATTCAAAGCCCGTATCGGGGCTGAGATCGGTGAAGAAAACGCCGAAAAGCTTCTGTCGGACGTGGTCATTCTTTCCGACGTGTACGGTTTTTCCCCTTTGGCGGAGTTTCTTCCGGCTCTCGGATGGAACGAATACGCCGTCGTCACTCACGGCGGAAAAACGTATATCGCGTCACATTCTTACCAAGGCGCAAAAGAGGCGCTTGAATACGTAAAAGACACGGCAAAGTGCGAAAACGGCACTTTCTCTGCGCCGTCTTTTGATAAGCCCTTCCGCAAAAAAGTCGTCTCGTTCCCGACAGACATACCTGACTACGGACACGGCAGATACGTCGGCGCGTTCGATCACGGCGACGGGAACTACGGATTCATCGTCAAAGGAACGACGGAGAGCGAATTCGATTCGTATATAAGAAAAGCCGAAAATCGCGGATATATACGAAAAACGGAAACAGTTATCGACGAAAACCGATACGTTCTGCTCAAAAACGGCGCAGACAGAATGATATACGTTTCTTTCAGTCCCGCCGCAAGGCGTGTGTCTGTCATAGGCGGCACCGACACCTATACGGATATATCCGTCGCGGGTGACGGAAACGTCTGCTCTCCCGTACTGTGGCAGGGGCATCCGAGCGCTTCAAGCGGCGGTATGGGCATGAGCTACTTTCTCAGGCTTTCCGACGGAAGCTTTTTCGTCATCGACGGCGGGTTCAACGACAACGGCGAAGAAGACGACCTTTTCGATTCTCTGAGCCGTCTGAACGTCCGCCCCGACGGAATAAAAATACGCGTCTGGCTCATCACTCACGGACACGACGACCACTACAACACGCTCCGCGGCTTTGCCGCGAACAAGGCAGACAAAGTGACCGTTGAAAGGCTCGTTTTTTCTCAGACGCACGACGATTATCTCAAAAACAGCGATACCGTCTGGCACTGGGACATACGCGGTTTTGCCGGCGCTTTTGCGGGATGCGCGTTTGTCAAGCCGTTTGCGGGGCAGCAATGGCAGCTTCCCGGCTGCACCGTCGACGTGCTTTTTTCGGCGCAGGACGCTTTCAACAACCCGTTTCACATCAAATCCCTCAACAACGCGTCTACCGTGATACGCATAAACGTCTGCGGTCAGACAATACTGTTCCCCGCCGATATAGAAGCGGATTCCGCCGACATACTCTGCGGCTGCTTCGGAAGCAGCCTCAGATGCGACGTTCTTCAGATCGCCCACCACGGATATCACGGGGCTTCCGACGAATTCTACACGTATTGTCAGCCGAAGCTCGTCCTGTATCCGGTCATGGAAGGGTATGACAAGCGTTTTGACAATATGGAGGATGGCAACTACGTCTGGCGGCGTCTTCCGAGCGTCAAGAAAGTGGTACCGTCGTATACCGGTTCGCGTGGATTCGTTCTTCCGTACGATCCCGAAAAAGAATAAAGCGAGGGGCATTTTCCCTCGCTTTTTTTCGTTATTATTCGGTCGCTATTCTTCCGTGTGGTAGAACCAGACCTGTCCGGAACGGGGTTCAAGCTCAAGCGTAATGCCTTCGGTCAGCTTTTCGCCCGTGAAACACATGACTTCCCCGCTTTCCATGTTTTCAAAGCGATAACGCGCGTCACGCTTGATCGCCTTCATCCTGAGGACGTACATATCCTCTTTGACGAGCGTATTGCGGATGACCTGCACGAAGCCGTCGCCTTTTTCGGGGTCGTCGAACTGCATGGCGTACCAGTCGTGAGCGTCCTTTCCGCATTCGGTGAGCGGATAGTAATCGCCCCTCAGCTCGATCTCGGCGGCACGCCTCCATATCGGCACCATTTTGCGGGAAATAACGAATTTTTCTTCGCTGTCTTTGTAAAACAGCGTGTTGGTCAACGCGGGAGTCAGCGCGTTGTGGAACGAGAACTCGTCACCCGGATGATTCGTCTGTCCGTACGTTCCGTCGGGGTTGTCCCAGTTCTTGTTATGCGCACGGAAATAAGGTATCCACTCGAACATAAGACGGTGCTGCTTCTGCTTGATGAGATGGTTGCCGTAGCCTATGTCTGTATAGTGGAGCGTGACGGCGCGGCGCATGGTGTCAAGATCGTTCCTTCTGCCGCCTCCGGCGCAGGAATCTATCCAGAGCCCCGGGTGGCGGTCGATGAGCGAATCCCAGTACGCGAGATACCCCTGAACGTGGAGGTTTTCCATCGCTCCAGCTCTGTCCTCCGTTTCGTTTTCCGTCCAGAACGGCAGAGGCTCGAAGTTGAAGTCCTGACGGTAGACGTGGATATGATACTCGTCGATTTTTTCGTTTATATAATCCGACATCCATTTCCGCGCGTCGGGGTTTCCGAGGTCGAAGAGATGATTTTCCGAATTCTTGCATCCGAGCAGCCATTCGGGATGCTCTTTGAAAACGCGGGTGTTTTCTCTGACACGTTCGGGCTCGAACCAAACGAGGAACCGCACGCCGTTGTCCTCGCACGCTTTGCCTATCTCCCCGAGTCCGTTTTTGAACCGCTCACGGTCGCACTCCCAATTCCCCACGTTCGCGTACCAGTCGTGATCGCATTTGTACCAGCCGGCGTCCATCCACCATATATCGGGCTTGAGTCCGGCGTTGATGTAGTTGTGCAGACCTTCAAGCTGCACTTCCGTCGTCGCGCCGGTGAATTCCACGCCGTCGATGCCGATGACGTGCATACACATTTTCGGCGGGACGTTCACCACGTTTTCTTTGGGAAGGATATGGGCAAAATACCATTTCCGCCACAGATTGCGCGCGTTGTCCTCGCTTTCTCCCGCCGCCATAAATGTAACGCGCGGCGTTCTCATTGTCTCCCCGGGATATATCGTAAAATTGCATCTCTTCTGTCCGACCGAAACGCTCACACCGCCGTCCTCCGGAGCGTATGACGCGTACCAGTCTCCGCTCCACCCGAGAGCGACGTTCACGAACCATTCGTCAAAGCAAAGCCGCATATAAGGGAAAGCCTTGTAGTTTGGCATCCCGTTTTCGGAGCAGACGGTAACTTTTTCGGTTATACTCGTTCTGAACGTCTCGTAGCCGTCCTCGGTAAGATCGTCGCCGTTTGAATGATACAGTACGGGATCCGTTCCTTCAATACGCGCATTTATGCGTATATCGGATACGATAGGCGTGTTTTCGTTTCCCTCGTCGGAAAACCGCGCCATCCATTCGATCACGGGAAAATCGCGGTAGCATAACGCCTCGGCGGACACGGTCACGCCGTCGGGGCTTCTGCCCGAAAAGACGAAGCGCGTGATGTTAGAATCTATCGTAAAGCGTTCGGTTTTGGGCAAAAAGGTATCGGGAAGTCCGCGGTATTCAACGCCGTTTATTCTGTAAGAAAGCGGAATATCCGACGGGCGGACGGAAAAAGGCAGTTTTGACAGGAGCTTCATATCGGATCCGTTTGCGTGAAATATTGCCATGATCGATCCCCTTCGTTATCGGTATTAAGGTAGATCCAGTATATCACATTATTTCGGATAAATCAACTTATTTGAACGTCGGCGCAGAAACGAGTTTTGCGGTCAGGAATCCCGCGTTTATCGGGATACGATGAAAATGGTACTTGAAAATCGCGGAATTATGTATTATAATCAAATTAAGATAATAAAAAAACAAAACGCACCGAAAATTTTGAATTTGTTTTCATACAGATCACAACGGAAAGAGGTATCACCATGCAATACTTTATTGAATCGGGAAAACTGAAGATCACATTTTCCGAGCTTTACTGCGGCATATCGGAAGTGGTTTCCGACGGCGAAAAGCTGCTGTCGTCGAAACCGGGCTCGCTGTTCACCCTGAGTGCCGAAAAGCTGTCCGACGGTACGACGCTCAAGGTGTGCTCGTACCCCGATTTTGAAAAAATGAACGTCGAAAAAGACGGCAATAAGACGGTACTGACCTGCTCGGGCTGCGAAAAGCTGCCTGACGTGACGGTCGTGCTGACGCTGACCGCCTTCCCCGAGCAGAGCCGCATCGAAGCGGAGACGGAGGTGTTCTCGCAGAACGGCGAGTACACGCTGCTCAACTGCTCGCACCCGAATCTGTGGTTCGACGCGACCGACGACGCGCGTTTTCTGTCGCCCTACGGCTGCGGCGAGCTTATGAAAGCCGACAACACGCTTTTCGGACACGGTTACGGTTCGACGCAGGAATATCCGTCATACGGCGTGTCGTTCCAGTTCTCCGCCGTGTGGAACGCCTCGACGCGCAAGGGCGTTTATTACGGCATGCACGACCCGACGCCCGCAATCAAGCAGTTCTCGTTCATCCGCGGCACCAATGAACCGACGATGTACGTCGGATTTTCGCAGCATCTTGAAAACACCGACCGTGTTTCCAACGGGCAGAAGCTGTACGGCAAGGCGGTCTGGCAGCAGATCGACGGCGACTGGTACGACGCCGCCGTGATATATCGCTCCTGGATGGAAAAGAACGCCCGCTGGATGCCCGAAATGGGAAAATATGCCCGCGCGGACGCGCATTGGCTTAACGATATCGACGCGTGGTGGCTCGTCCACATCAAAGGCGACACCTTTGCCGACGAGATAATCGAGGCTGCAAAAGACCTCGGCGCGAAGAGCGCGGTGCATCTGTATCTGTGGCATCAGAATCCGTTCGACAACGATTATCCCCACTATTTCCCCGAAAAAGAATTCGTGAGAAGCGAGCTCAAGAAGGTGCAGGACGCGGGCATCAAGGTCATCCCGTACATCAACGGACGTCTTTGGGACACCCACGACCGCGGCGCCGAGGACTGGCAGTTCACCGAGGTCGCAAAGCCGTTCTGCACGAAAGACCGTCACGGCAAAGTGTTCACCGAATCGTATTCGTCCAAGGAATCCGACGGCTCTCCCGTGGTGCTTTCGATAATGTGCCCCTCGACCAAGCTGTGGCAGAACACGCTGAAAGGCGTCGTCGGAGGCATACTTGACGACGTGGGCTTTGACGGAGTATATATGGATCAGATAGCGGCGGCAAAGCCGTGGCTCTGTTCCGACCCGACTCACGACCACCCCGCGGGCGGCGGTAAATGGTGGAACGAAAGCTATTACGACCTTATCCGCACCGTCGCCGACGGACACGAACCCGATCGGTCGGTATTCGCGACCGAGTGCACCGCCGAAATGTTCATGGGACGTATTCAGGCTTATCTGTCGTGGCTGTGGGTCAAGAACGACCAGGTACCCGCGTTCCCCGTCGTTTATTCCGACAAAGTGGTACTGTTCGGACGCGCCTACAACGGCATCAGAGGCGGGGATTCCGACGCCAACCGCATTTTCGCGGCTCAGTCGCTTCTGTTCGGCGATCAGATGGGGTGGATATCCCCCGCTTCCTACAACGCGCTGAACTGCAAGGCGTTTTTCAAAAAGCTGGTGCACGTACGCGCCGAGCTACACGATCTGCTGTCGCACGGCGTAATGCTTCGTCCGCCGATGCTTTCGGACGACGGCCCGAGACTTCACAGTGACAACATCGGACACGCCTATTTCAGAATGGTCGATTATCCGTCGGTCCAGGGCGCATTGTGGCAGGAAAAGGAAACGGGCAGAAAAGTCCTCATCATCGTCAACGCCGCTCCGTCAAACGTGAACGTTTCGCTCGAGACCGAGTTCCCCGACGGTGAATACGTGCTTCACGGCGACCTTTCCGAAAAGATACGTATTTCCGGCGGCAGGGCATCGCTCTCACTCCCCGCGGAAGCGTGCGTCTGGGCAGAAGCAAAATAAAATATCCGCAAAAAGAAAGTGTACTTTATTCGTGCAACGGCAACGGATAAAAGTACACTTTTTGATTTATCATTCAAGCGGAAGGACGACGAACGATTTTTCAAGGTCGATTTTGTTGTGAGCGACGCGGACCGCCGTCTGCGTGCTGAAAAGCCCCTTCATATTCGTGTGTCTTACGAAATGATTGCGGTCAGCCGACGCGATATCGATGCGCAGCCTCTCGCCTTTTGATACCTTCAGCGATATCTCGTCCATCGAAAAATCGAGTTCCGTCCATTCCGACGCGGCGTAATCCGGATGCTGATAAAGAACCGACGTGATATCGTCGCGCAGCCCGTAATCGCCGCCCTCCTTCCCGATACTCACTCTGACGATAAAGCAGGTGTCGTCGCAGTCGGTCGAAACGGCAAGGCGCGCCATGATCTGCCCGTTGATAATTACGTCCTTTTCAAACGGATCGGTATACACCGTCACGATATCGTCTCTTGTTCCGGGGCGGTCCTGATACCCCGTGCCTCCCATATTCCTCGAAAGCCCGCCGATGAATCCCGGCGGGGAAAGCGGATCGTAGGTATATTCAGTTATCCCGTTTCCGAGAGCGAGCTTCATTTTTTCGCCCGAAGCAAGGAATAAACCGGTCTTCCATTCGTTTTCGAACAGAGTAAAATACGTGATCTTTCCCGTTTCAAACGGACTTTTTCCGCCTTTTTCGAGATACGAAAACCACGCGAGCTCATAAAGCGGAAAGCGCTCGTTCCTGCTGCCAAGCGGAAATCCGATCGGAGACGACCCCGGGGAATCGCCGTGATCGTACGCCGAAACGACGAAAGCCGATCGGCTTCTGCTTTCGTCGCTCAGCGAATTCCAGAGCTCAAACATACCGCCCGTATAAATATCGAACCACGACGACGTGAAAAGCATCGGAAAACGAGCCTTTTTCTCGGCGTCACGCGCGTCCGCACCGCCGTACCGCGTATTCCAGAACCCGTCCTTGCGGTCGGGATGCAGGATGAGCTCTTCAAAATCCTCGGCGTATTCACCGAATATCTCCTTCGTTATCCCCGTGAGCGGAAGAGCATCGAGCGTGGAAACGGAATAGTTTTTCTTCATATGGGACTTTGCCTTATACATACCGACATACCATCCGCAATGAAGCTCCTTTTTCAAAAATCCGTTGGCGTAGCAGACGTCGTATCTGTCGGATATCTGCACGGCGAAGATCGCGCCTTTGATGTCGTCGGCGTAAGGGGCTGCCGCGTACCACACGGAAGTACAGTAGCTGCTGCCTTTGAGATAGAGCCTTCCGTCGTAAAACGGCTGTTTCCGGACCCATTCGAGCATTGCGAGGCTGTCCTCGCGTTCGTGGATGTACGGTATGCAGTCGCCTCCGCTTTTTCCGCGTCCGCGGCAATGCTGAACGACGACGGCAAAGCCTGCGTCGATGAAAGGCGCAAAGCTTGATCCCTCCGATAAGACGCTCACGCTTTCGTCCAAGCCTTCATAAACGTCAACGTAAGGATTGCGGTGCAGGATGACGGGAAACTTCCCTTCTTTTTCGGGCTTCAATATAACATTGAAAAATTCGATCCCGTCCGATCCATAGTATTCGTAATAACAGTCGTGCATGATCCGTCCCCTTTCAGCCGCTTTTGCCAAGACGTATTATATCACAAAAAGAATAACGTGTCATCATTTTTTTGCTTTCTAAACGAAAAAAATATTGCATTTACGGCGTTTCGGTGATATACTGTTGTCAAAATAAAACAAAGGAGATATGACAATGAAAAAAACATGCATTGCGTTCCTCATCCTGCTCGTCATGCTGTTCACCGTAGTGCTGCAGGCCTGCGGCGAAGAAAGCGGCGAAAACAGCTCTGCTTCCGCGACCTCCAAAGAAGCGGAAACATCGACAGAGACCGAGCAAAGCGAAGAGTCTTCCGCTCCGGTCGACGACACCCCCAAGCTCGAGCTTCCCGACGACCTCATGTTCCCCGACGAAGAAGTCACCATCCTCATAAGAAGCGGCGACCTTTATCAGATGGAATTCGGTGCCGAGGAGATCGACGATTCCGCGCTCAATTCCCTGCTCGTTGAAAGAACTCAGGCTGTTGAAGAAAGACTCGGCATAAAGATAAACACCATCGTTCAGCAGACCGACGCCGGTTCCTACGCGCCGAACAACTTCAACCAGAAGGTCATGACCGCCATCCTTGCGGGCAACCCCGGTTACGACCTCATCGCGTTCTACGCCTATTACGGCGTAAAGCTCGGCACCGACGAATATCTTTACAATATGTGGGACGTTCCGTACCTTGACTTCGAAAAGCCCTGGTGGAACCGCGACTACATAGACGAAATGACCGTCAACAACAATCTGTATTTCGTGGTCGGCGACGCCTGCTTCACGTCTATCGACTTCATGTTCACGATGTATTTCAACAAAGACCTCGTCGCGAGACATTTCCCCGACGTCAACCTTTATGAGATAGTTGACAACGGCGACTGGACGATGGACACCTACCGCGAGCTCATCAAAAACACCTATGAAGACCGCGACAGTGACGGTATCAAGTCGGACGGCGACTTTTTCGGAATGTACGCCGCTACCGCCGCAACGCCGCTTGACGCGATGTTCGTGGGAATGGACTGCAAGATCACCGAAAAGGACAGCGACGGCATCCCCGAGATCACCTTCTACAATGAAAGAAGCATAAACTTCTTTGACAAAATGTATGAATTCCTTTTCGAAACTCCCGGTGTTCAGCCCGGCCACTACACCGGCGAATCGGGCACGCTCGCAAAGGAAAAATTCGAAAAAGCCGAGTCGATATTCTACATCGGCACTCTCAATTACAGCGAAACGCTGCGCGACGCCGATTTCGTTTACGGCATCCTTCCCATCCCCAAGATGAACAAGGATCAGGACTTCTATCACACCTGCTGCACCGACGGCTGCTCCATACTCGCCATCCCGAACTGCATCGACGAAGAAAGGCTTGAGCTCATCGGCGCGACAATGGAGCTCTTCGCTTACGAATCCTACAAGACCGTCACTCCCAACTATTTCACCAAAATAGTCAAGAACGGCTATCTCGATTCGGATGACGACCTCAGAATGTACGACATCCTCCACGACGGAATGACCTACAATTTCGGCATTTCGAACTCCTGCATGCTCAACGATATCCAGCACCTCGTCCGCGAAGTGCTCGACAACAGAAGCCGCGATTTCAAATCCGCCTACGACGCCGTGGCTCCCGCCGCGGAAAAATCGCTTGCCGATCTGATCGACAACTACAGCTGAGCGTTTTTATATTCCGCAAAGCAAGCGCGGAAGCCTGAAAAAGCAGCACCAAAAGACTGCGGGGTCCTAAAAGGACAACGCGGTCTTTTTAGTTATTATATAAATTATTCGGACTTTTTTTGCACAAATATTGACATTTTCCTTTGCCGGTGCTATATTATTATCATAATAAAGCAAAGGAGATATGACAATGAAAAAAACAGGCATTGCGTTCCTGATCCTGCTCGTCATGCTGTTCACCGTTGCGCTCCAATCCTGCGGCGAGGAAAGCGGCGAAAACAGCTCTGCTTCCGCAACCTCCAAAGAAGCGGAAATTTCGGCACCGACCGAGCAAAGCGAAGAGTCTTCGGCTCCGGTCGACGACACCCCCAAGCTCGAGCTTCCCGATGACCTTGCGTTCCCCGACGAGGAAGTCACCATCCTCATAAGAGGCGACGACATCTACCGTATGGAATTCGGCACCGAGGAGATCGACGATTCCGCGCTCAACGCCATGCTTATCGAAAGAACTCAGGCGGTTGAGGAAAAACTCGGCATAAAGATAAAAACCATCGTCCAGCAGACGGATGCCGGTGCTTATATGCCCACGAACTTCAACCAGAAGGTCATGACCGCCATCCTTGCGGGCGCCCCAGGTTACGACCTCATCGCGTTTTACGGATATTACGGCGTCAACCTCGGCACCGACGAATATCTTTACAATATGTGGGACGTTCCGTATCTCGATTTTGAAAAACCCTGGTGGAACCGCGACTACATAGACGAAATGACGGTCAATAACAATCTGTATTTCGTTGTCGGCGACGCCTGCTTCACTTCCCTTGATTATATGTTCACGATGTACTTCAACAAGGACCTCGTCGCGAGACATTTCCCCGACGTCAACCTTTATGAGATAGTTGACAACGGCGACTGGACGATGGACACCTATCGCGAGCTCATCAAGAATACATACGAAGACCGCGACGGTGACGGACTCAAGTCGGACGGCGACTTTTTCGGAATGTACGCCGCTACCGCTTCCACCCCGCTCGACGCGATGTTCGTGGGAATGGACTGCAGGATAACCGAAAAGAACAGCGAGGGCATCCCCGAGCTCGTCTTCTATAACGAAAGAAGCATCAACTTCTTCGACAGGATGTATGAATTCCTCTTCGAGACTCCCGGCGTTCAGCCCGGACACTATACCACCGAGTCCGGTTCTCTCGCAAAGAAAAAATTTGAAAAAGCCGAGTCGATTTTCTATATCGGCACTCTCCATTACAGCGAAACGCTGCGCAACGCCGATTTCATTTACGGCATACTTCCCATTCCCAAGATGAACAAGGAGCAGGACTTCTATCATACCTGCTGCACCGACAGCTGCTCGATACTCGCCATCCCGAACTGCATCGACGAAGAAAGGCTTGAGCTCGTCGGAGCGACCATGGAGCTTTTCGCTTATGAATCCTACAAGACCGTGACCCCCAACTACTTCACGAAAATCGTCAAGAACGGATATCTCGATTCGGATGACGACCTCAGGATGTACGACATCCTTCACGACGGTCTTACCTATAATTTCGGCATCGCGCATTCGATACAGCTCAACGATATCCAGCACCTCGTCCGCGAAGTGCTCGACGAAAGAAGCCGCGATTTCAAATCCGCCTACGACGCCGTGGCTCCCGCCGCCGAAAAATCGCTTGCCGACCTGCTCGACAGCTACAGCTGAATAGCTCCGTTCCGCAAATCCGCGTAAAAACAAAAAAACAAATCAAATAAGCATAAAAAGGAGTAACAGTCATGAAAAAGTTTCTTATCCTGTTTCTGATCCTCAGTGTGGTCCTTTGCTTCGTTTCCTGCGGAGAAAGCGAAGACACGCCGAGCACTTCTTCCGAAGGACCCGCCGCGGCTTCCGAAGTCCCTTCGACCGCTGAATCGACGGCAGAATCATCCGAAGAACCCGCCCCCGCTTCCTCCGAAGAGATCATAGCGTCTTCCGAAGAAGAATCAAAAGAAGAATCGATCGAAGTTTCCGAAGAGCCCGGCATCGACGTTGACGACTTTCTCACGCAGTACGTCAGCTTCGGCGCCACGATAGACGACGTGAACGAAGCGCTCATCAAAGCGAGATGCACCGACGCCACCTCCGTCAGAGTCACCGGCGTCAACGAAGGCGCGGTCAACGATATCGCAAGCGTGCTTGTTTTCAACTTTGATTACGACGGCTTCACCATCGCAAGCGAAAACGGTTCGTACGACGATTACGCGGTCTACGTTCTTGAATACAATCCGAAGACGTTCCACTATGAAAAAACTCAGTCCTACAAGGTAGAAGACGAAGGCAAGGATTCCGTTCAGATACCCGAAGACGGTTTCGTGCTCGCCATCCACTCCTATTTTGAGGATTACATCAAAGCGGTCGACGCCACCGCCGAAGGTCAGGCGTTCTTCCCGCACGGATTCCGCGCCACCAATATCGTTGACGCCGTTATCCCGAAAATGACTCCCATGATCGACGGCGAAGTCACCGAAGAAGAATACGGCGGACTCACCTGGGATATCTTCCCCGAGAGCGGACTTGCGAACTTCGCGCAGTTCGAGATCGAAAACTACTACGCGTCCGGCAAGGTACATTTCTGCTACGACTACGATTATCTGTACGTCGGCGTTATCGTTTCCTCTCCCTATCACAGCAACCCGCTTACCCTTGACAACGCGTCTGGTATGTGGAAATACGAATGCATACAGATCAACACGACCGCCGTTTCTCCCGCAGGCGAATATTTCTTTGAAAACTGGGACAACGCCGTCAACCCCAAAGCGGTGGACGAAGGCATGATCCGTCAGTACGGCTTCGCGGTCAGCGACGAAGGCGAATCCATCTACTGCGTCTGGATGCCGAGCGGCGCGACGTTCGGCGGCGAGACCGTCTGCGTACGCGACGACGACGCTCAGACGACCGTTTATGAAGCAAAGATCCCCTGGAGCGAGGTCATCGGCGACGTCGAACCCGAAGAAGGCACCGTTCTCGGTGTTTCCATTTCTCTCAATGCCGGCAATGACACCTTCAGGAACATCCTGCTCCGTGACGGCGGCGGTATCATCGGACTCAACGACTGGACCAAGGTCCCCGTGATAACCCTCGGCTGAAACTGAAAAAAGCAAAAAAATAAAACGACGGGGCTGTAAAAAAAGTCCCGAAAAAGCAACAGAGACGGAAGTCAAAAAAAGGCAACCGTCTCTGTTGTATTTGTTTAATAGAGAAAAACACAAGGAAAAAGTATAAAAGGCAAACATAAAAAGACCTATGTCAAAAAAGTATTATGACTTAGGTATCCCTTCCATGTAGTTTTCGTTCCCGCTCAAGCCGGACAACCGTGTACACGACGCAAGTCCGAAAAGGCAGAGCGCCGATAAAAACAAGGCGATGATTCTTTTTACCTTCATTTTCTGTACTCCATAATGTCGCCCGGCTGGCAGTCAAGTGCCTCGCACAGTTTTACGAGAGTCGTCATTTTGAGTGCCTTGGCTTTGCCGTTTTTGAGCACCGATACGTTGGCGATGGTGATGCCGACTTTTTCGGAAAGCTCGGTAACGCTCATTTTTCTTTTGGCGAGCATCACGTCGATGTTGAAAACTATTTCTCCGTCCATTTTCTTCTCCTCATATCGTAAGATCGCTCTGCTCCTGCAGGGCTGCCGCCTTTTTGACAAGATGCGACAGTGCCGCGGCGGCTATCGAAATGGCGACTCCGATAAAATCGACGAACAGAGACGCTATCACGATGCTCGGATGACTCATATCAAAAAGAAGCATAACTATATTCCCCGCAAAAAAGAACACCGTGTCGCCGGCAGCTATGACCGAGATAAGCTTGAGATATCCCGCGTTCTGTTCGGTGAACGAGCGGTCGTTTCCGATATTGGACGATATCTTCCACGCGAAAACGAGCACCATATAGCACGGTATGCCCGACACCCATATAAAAAACGCCCACGGCCAGAAATGATCGGAAAATTCGGGGTATGACGCCCTGAGATCGCTGCCGCACATCGGAACGATGAACGCGTATATCACGAGTCCGCATATACCTACGCCGATTATGACGAATTTCAGCCATTTTGAAAGATTTTTCTGTTCCATACGAATAAACCTCCTTATTACGTCAAACACAATATATCACACAAATTTTGAAATGTCAATAATTATTTATCGTATTACGATAAATTTATTATGTGATACGATATATCAAAAAGGCTGCAAAGATGCGTCCCGCGCCGCAAAACGAAAAACCTTGACAGCATACAGGCTGCATGTTATTATATAATAGTTATATGTTATACTTATCTCGGTTTGCAAAATGGCCGCGGCAAGAAGCGCCATTCGGGGGTATGGTATCATGATCGAAGAATCATTGTTGTTTCTCATAAAAAGGCTGCCGGAAAACGGGTCGGTGACAAAATCCCCGCTCTTAAGCAGCTGAAGGAAATACTCGCGGCACAAGGCGCCGATCAAAAGATGCTCTCTGATCTCACAGTTCATTCCAGAGGCGAAAAAACCGGTCAGAGCAAACCGGCTGACAAAATTTGAAATAAACGATGCTCATTGGGGACGACCGTTTTTTCTGCGACGAATGCTTCCGCGAACGTTTTCCATGCCGTCAGGCCGGCGAAAACGATCCGGAAAAATAAACGAAATCCCATGGGAGGAGAAAAGATATGAAACTGACAAAAGAAACCGCGTACGCGCTTCTCATCGACGGGCTTGAAGACCCCGAAAAGATCGGATACGTGCCCCACAGCAGATACGTCGGGGACCTTGCAGGCATGATCGCCGGTGAACTCGGTCTTGACGCCGAGCACGCCGCCGTTCTCGGTTACGTCCACGACATGGGAAGAAGGATAAATCCGCACAACCACATCTACGCGGGTTACAGATTTCTGACCGAAAACGGATATCCCGAATACGCCCATATATGCCTGACGCATTCATTCCTGAACAACGATATCGAATGTATCTGCGCGTCTTTTCTTTCCCCCGAAAGCGAGGGATACGAAACCGTCAAGGCTTTCGTCGAGTCCCACGAGAACACCGATTACGACCGTATCGTCCAGACCTGTGACCTGCTTTGCCTGCACACCGGCGGAACGACGCTTGAGGAACGCATCAACGATATCGAGTCACGCCGCGGAACGCATTACAAGTCAAAACATCACCGCGACACCGCGTTTGCTCAGAAAGCGGAGATCGAACGACGTCTCGGACATTCAATTTACGATTTTTATGAAGACCTGAAAACGCGAAAGGAGACCCGAAAATGAAGATACTGCACACCTCAGACTGGCATCTCGGCGCAATGGACGGAGACAGAAGCCTGCTTGAAGACCAGAAATTCTTTATTGACGAAATATGTGATATTGTTTCCGAAAAGGCGATAGACGCGGTAACCATCGCGGGAGACGTTTACGACAGGTCCGTCGCTTCCGCCGAAGCCGTGAAATTGTACGATTACGCCATGACGCGTCTTTGCGGCGAAATGAAGGTCAAAGTGATAGTCATCGCGGGAAATCACGACAGCGCCGAACGTCTTTCGAGCTGCCGCGAATTGCTTTCGTCATCCGGCCTTTACGTGACGGGCGCGGCGGAGCGCCGCGTGCCGAAGGTCACCGTGGGAAACGCCGATATTTATATGCTCCCGTGGATGACCGAAGAAAAAGTCAAAAGCGTCTTTCCCGAATCCAAAGACGACATCACGTCTCTTGAAGACGCGTACAACGTCGTTACGAGCCATATAAGAAAAAACCTTGACGCGGGCAAAAAGAACGTCATCATTTCCCACGCGTATATCACGGATTCCGAAACCTCGACAAGCGACCGTGCCGCCGTGATCGGTTTCGCGGCGCAGGTCCCTGCAAGCGTGTTCGACGGCTTCGATTACGTCGCGCTCGGTCATATACACAAACCGCAGGACGTATCCGAAAACGTCAGATACAGCGGCACACCCATGCCCTATTCCTTCGGAAAAGAGGAAAGTCAGGAAAAAAGCGTGACCGTCATCGATACCGAAGATATGACGCGCGAGATCGTACCGCTTAGGCTGCTGCACCGCAGAACGACGCTTTCGGGAACGCTGGACGAGCTGCTTGACCCGAAATATGATGAAGACACGATAAACGGTTACGTCAGACTGCAGGTGACCGACAGTTACGTCGGACTTGACGCGTTGTCAAAGCTCAAGGAGGTTTATCCCAACCTCATCGAAGTCGTCGGAAAGACTTTTGACGGCGGCGACACGACCGTCACCCTCACGATGGAGGAGCTGGAAAAGCTCGAGACAAATCCCATCGAGGTATTCAGGCATTTCTGCAGCGAGGAAATGAACACGGAGGCTGACGAATATCTGATCGGTCTTTTTGAAAAAGCGATCAAATCAGCGGAGGAGGCAGAGCAATGAAGCCGAAATTTCTGGAGATACAAGCCTTTGGACCGTACGTCGGCAAACAGACAGTCGATTTTGACAGTCTCGGCAAAAAAGGCATTTTTCTGATCAAGGGCAACACCGGAAGCGGAAAAACGACCATTTTCGACGCCATGACGTTCGCGCTGTACGGCGGCGGCAGCGGCGACAGCGACAAATCAAAGAACGGAAGAAACGATCTGGCTGAATGGCGCTGCACCCAAGCGGACGCAAAAACCGATACCGTGGTTTCTTTCACTTTTTCCGTACGTGACCGCGCGTACAAGTTCACGCGTTCGCTCTCGCAGAAAAAAGTCAACCTTGCCCCCAAATACGAGGCGGGAGAAGTCGACGGCGACGGATGCGTGATCCCGTTCTTCAACAACCCCAAAAAAGAGGATCTGAACCGCAAAGCCGAGGAGCTCATCGGGCTTACAAAAGAGCAATTCCGTCAGGTCGTGCTCCTTCCCCAGGGACAGTTCGAAAAATTCCTTACCGCTTCATCGGGCGAAAAAGAAGATATACTCAGAAAAATTTTCGGCTGCGAACAATGGAAAAAGTATGCCGAGGCGTTCTTTGAAGAGGCGAACGACCGCAAGACCGCGCTGAACGAAGAAGCGAACGACATCCGCCGTTCACTTAACGAGGAAGGGCTCACAGCTCTCGACGAACTGAAAGAAAGAATCGAAGGACTGAAAAAAGAGAAAAAAGAGCTTGACGAAAATCACAACGCCTTCGACTGCGAAAAAAAGCAGAAGGAATTGAGCTCCGACGTCAAGCTGTCCGAGCAGTTTATCCCTTTGCATGATCTTGAAGCACAGATCAGAGAGCTGAAAGATAAAAAAGGCGTTATGGACGCAAAGCGCGTTTCTTACGATAACGCCGAAAGAGCCGAAAAGGTCAGAACGCCTATCGACGTGTTCGAAAAAGCAAAAGCCGAAATAGCAAGCAGAGAAAAGGCGCTCCTCGACTTGAAAAATCAGCTGCCGATAATTCAGAAGATCAGGGAAGACGCGGAAAAAGCCAAAAAGAAGCACGAGGACGACTCCCCCGTCGAAGAGCTGAACAAGCAGATCGGCTTGTACGAAAGCAAAAAAGATTCGTACGCCTCGCTCGACGCCCTGAATAAAGCGCTTGATGATGCAAAAAGCGTGCTTGCGAAATCATTATCCGGACTGAAAGACGCCGAATACGCTCTCGAAGCCGCACGCATAACGGCAAAAGCCGAAAAAGACAGATACGACGACGCCGACGGGACCGCCAGAGAATACCGCGACAGATATTACGCCGGTATTTACGGCGAGATCGCGTCCGAACTGAAGGACGGCGAAAAGTGCCCCGTATGCGGCAGCGCCGCTCACCCCGAGCCTGCGGTCAGGGATAGCGGCAGCGTAAGCAAGGCAGAACTTGACAAAAAGGAAAAAGAAGCAGACAAAGCGAAAAAAGCATGGAACGACGCGGAAAAAGCCAGAGCTGCCGCCGAAACGGAGCATAACGACAAAAAAGCCGCTCTCGATAAAGCGCAGTCCGCTTTCACCAAAGCCGACACCGAATACAGCTCTGCGGCAAAAAGCCTGTTAGCAGGCATTCCGGACACGAAAGCGCTGGAAAACGCCATTGCGAAAGCCGCCGAAAAAATAAAGGCTTATGAGGAACTCGGCAGAAAACTCCAAAAGGAGTTTGAAGAGGCTTGCGCTGGACTCGCTTCGCTGAACGGAAACCTCGATTCTTCCGAAAAAGAATATACCGCCGCTTCCGAAGCATACGAAAATGCCGGGAACGGGTTGAAAAAGGCGCTTGACGCCAACGGCTTCGGCGATTATCTTTCGGTCAAAAACGTTCTTTTGACCGATGAAAAGCGAAAGAAGCTTCATGGGGAAATAGTTGAATACGACTCCGCTCTTTCCAAAGCAAACAAGGATCTTGAAAAAAAGAAGGACGAGCTGAAAGGAAAGGACGAGCCCGACAGATCGAAGTTCGACGAACGTCAGAAGGAGATCAGTTCGGAGCTCAGCAGATACAACTCAAAAGCCGCGGAGCTCAAAACGCTTTCCGAAAGGCTCGAAAGCAAGCTGAACACGCTTGAAAAAAAGCAGGCGGATCACGATTCGAAAATCAGCCGGGCGGAATCAGACTTCGCGTTTGCGAAAAAGCTTCGCGGAGATACGGGTATCGGCATCCAGCGCTACGTGCTTGCGATCATGTTCAGTCAGGTGATAACCGAGGCAAATCGTATGCTTGACCGTGTCCACGGCGGAAGATACCATTTGTTCAGATCCGACGACAAAGGTGTCGGCAACAAGTGCGGGCTTGAGCTCAAGGTCCACGATAACCGAAGCCCCGAAAGAAGCGGCCGAAGCGTCGCGATGCTTTCCGGCGGAGAAAAGTTCCTTGTTTCGCTTGCCCTTTCCATCGGCATGTCGACCGTTGCCCAGAAATCCGGTGTCCGTATCGAGGCTTTGTTCATCGACGAGGGCTTCGGCACTCTTGACGACAGTTCCATCCACGACGCGATGGACGTCCTTGACAGCATCCGTAAAGGAAACGGAATGATAGGGATCATCAGCCACGTTCAGCTTCTCGAGGCAAATATACCGACGCATCTTGAGGTCATCAAATCCGAATCGGGCAGTACGATCTCGGTAAAATAAGAGCGCGAAAAAAGCATAAAGAAAAACGGGCTTACGGACGGTTTATTAAACCGTTGTAAACCCGTTTCTTTTTTTCGGATATGCCGTGTTTTCGCGCGTCGACGGTGCCTTGTGCCGACGATATTATATGATATCCTTATATACGTTCGCAGTCGATGATCCCGAGCTTTTTTGCGTTGCCGTACAGAATGGCTTCGGCGTATACGGCATCGGCGTGTTCTCTGATATACCCGATACCTTCCGAAAGCATCGGAGGGCGGTACAGCACGTCGTGGGAATCAGAACCGATGAAGGAAACGTATCCTTCGGAGAGCAGACGGCGGGCGTACGTTTTTTCATCTTCGCCCGCGTCGGACGTCAGGCTGTACGCGTTGATCTGTACGCGGCAGGACGTTTCTGCCAGCCCGGGCATGATTTTGCCGTCGTACAGTCCGGGATAGCGTTCGGCGTGCGCGAGTATCGGCAAATATCCCGCGTCTTCAAGGCTTTTCACTATCTTTTCGGCTTCGTCGGGCGTCACGTCGGGATACAGCTCGGTCAGAACGCAGTTACTGTTTCCGAGAGGCAGGAAGATACCGTTCTTCAAGCCGTAGATAATATCGTCGATATACTCACCGGCACACAGGACTTCGGTCCCGCGGTACAGCTTCAGATCCGGAAACATCGATTTTGCCATACTGCCAAGCATACGGAACCCGAGTGAATATCTGTCGGCGTCTTCCCTGCTGTAACCGTTATGGGAAGTGCAGAAAATATGTCTTGCCCCCTGATCGTATGCCATCCGCAGCATCGCAAGCGACGTCTGCACGTCTTTCGCCCCGTCGTCAACGCGGGGCACGGCGTGAATATGCAAGTCAACGATACCCGTCATATATCCCCCTTCATTTCTTCCAGTTTCTGCAGGCTCTTTCACACATTTCGTCTATAAATTCTTTTTTCAATATTCCGTCGCGCCATTTTTGCGGTATCGCGTCAAAGCCGTACATAGCACCGGCAAGTCCGCCCGCGACGGCGGCTACGGTATCGGTATCCTCACCGAGGTTGACGGCTTTCAGCACGCATTCCTCGTAGCTTCCCGTCGTCAGCAGGCACCACACCGCCGCTTCGAGAGTATGGACGACGTATCCGGTGCTCTTTATGTCCGATCTGTCGGTCGACGCGAAATCGGGTGAAAACAGACGGCCGTAATGCTTCAGTTCGCTTTCGCCTTCGTAATATTCTTTCGCCTCGGCAAGTCCCGCGTAAACGGCGTCCTTCGACTGATTTTTCATTATCGCGCGCAGTATGAACGCGTATATGCCGCATCCGACCAGCGAGCGTCTGTGAGCGTGCGTGAGCGACGACGCTTCGTCGACGATATCGATCAGTTCGTCGCCGCGGTCAGTGTATTCGGCAAACAGCACAAACGGATGGATGCGCATCAGCGAACCGTTGCCGTTGCTGTCTTCGGTGATGAGTCCGCATTCGTCGTAAGGCATTTTTCCGACGACGTAATTTTCTATCGCATAGCTGCAGGTAGTACCCACGTCGAACATCCAATCGGTAGGCGTGAATTCATCGTGATCATACCATCTGTCGAAATTACGCATTATCCTGTCGTAATCAAGCATTCCGTCCGCGAGAGCATCCAGCGCGCAGAGCGACATACTCGTGTCGTCAGACCACGCGCCCGCGGGTACGGGATAAATGCCGAATTCCAGCATATCGGTCACGGGAGTCTTGTCGAACACGTCCCGCGGCAGGAATTCCACCGGAACGCCGAGCGCGTCGCCTATGGCGTGACCGAAAACCACTGCTTTGATAAAATCTTTCATATACCCTTTCAATCCCCTCTCTTGTTTATGTTTTTCGGCAAATTGCTTTCCCGCTGTCTTTTCCGTCGGAAATCGCCTTTGCCGACACTTTTTTCAACGTTTTCAATATCAGGATTCTTTTCCATTACATAAATCACTTGACATTTTCATTATATCGCACGGATCGAACCGTGTCAAACGGATATGTTTATCGTTCGTCGGCGGTCGGCGCGTCTTTTGCGCCGACGTTTACACCGATGTATCTGATCGCGTACGTAATATCGTGTGTCATGGAAGCGTACTGTTCTTTTGCTATTTCTTTTTTCGCCCGCTTCACAAGCGAACCTCTAAGAGTCGTTTTGTCAAGAGCGATGTAATGGATCTCACTGCCCGCTTTGATGTGATAAATTATGAATCTGCCGGCGAACGTAAAATCGTATCTGCCGTCCGCGTAAACTTTGCAGTCGGTTTTGGGAAAGACGATTTTTTTCTCTTCGTCTTTTTTGTTTTCGGGAGGTGCGAAACCGAGAAGCGCGGCTTCTTTCTTTTTTCGCTTGATCTCAACAATGCTGTCGTGTCTCTTGCGGCATTTTTCGATCAGTTCGGCGTCTTCAAAATTGATTTCGAACATGGCGTTTTCACTCTCTTTCTTTTTTTTGATTTTTCTTCTTGTCCTTTCATCCGTGCATATTGTAACACACGAAAAATCAAGTGTCGAGTATTTTTCTGGAGTCGGAGATCACTTTAATTTCTCGTATTCGGGTCTTTCGATGACGGCGAATTTCGCTTTATACGAATTCTGATTCCAGAGTACGCACAAATTCTGATAATTAGTTACGTCAAGTCCCGCGTTTTCGTATTCTTCCGAGGGGCTGTCAAGCCATTCGCAAAGCTCAGAAACTTCTTTTTCGTCAAGGAACGCTTTTTCGTTCGCGTTATGACGGTAGTAATCGGCTTTCTGCAGATGCAAAGCAAGTCTTTTACCGTTTTGAGTGTTCACAAGGTGGAAATGCGAATAGACGCCGTCATTCGGATAAATACCGACCAGATAGTCACCGCATCTTCCCACCACGGTCATTTTATTATGCTGATCTTCTTCGGTTTCCGCCCGCACGTCGCTGTCTTTGCGTCTTATGACGGTCACTTTGTCTTCGTTCATATCGCGTATCCACGCCTCGGGAAGCCCGGTCTCTTTGCAGAGCAGCCCGGAAAGAGCGATGAGCTTTTCTTTGTCGAGCCGATGGTAATTGTCACGGTAGCCGAGTATCAATCCGTCGCCTGCCTGTTCCATGAGACGCGACGTCGAATAACCGTATCCGTTATACGGTCCGCGCGTCGAAAGCTCGTACACGGTATAGGTCACGTCGTCGGTATCGGTGTTTTCGGCACGGAATCCGAGATATTCAAGTCTGAAAAGATTGGTGACGTAACGGCGTGACATCAGCATTCCCGCGCTTGCCGCCGCCCAGACCCTGAAGTTTTCGGTGAGTCTTTCGTCGTTTTCCCACACGGAACGTCTGAAGGCGCGGTTTTCGATGCAGGACGTCAGTTTTTCCGCCTCTTCGTCATCATATCCGCAGCCGATCAGGTATTCCGTGAGGTCTTCTTCCATAACGTAGGCAAACCCCGGCATTATTCTGTATTTCGAGTTTGCCTTTGCCGCCTCGGAAGCAAGTCTGCAGTAGGCGTCTTCCGCGCCCGACGCTTTTTTGATCAGGCTCAGGACGTCTTTCGCAACTCTCGCGATCGCGTAGGGGTACGCGTTGAGCAGCGTGCGGCGCACCTCTATCCTGTTTTCGATCTCGACTTTCTCTTTGCGTCTGAGATAGGAAATGAAATCCAGCACTTCGCTTCTGGTCAGTCTTTCGCCGTTCGCGGCAGCAGGAACGTGTTCGGCTTTTCCTTTTCCGAACACGATATTTCCGTCTTGATTTTCCGTAACGTATGATTTGCTCATTTTACTTCCCCTTTCGTTTGTCGTTTTTATATTTATATATCGTTTCAGAAACCGATGACGCGGCGGACGGTATGCGTCTCGCTTTTTTTCGTCGGAGACGAAACGTCGTCGGGCAGCAGCGTCGTCACGTCGGTTTCGGTGAGCTTTTCGATATCGCCTTTGAGAAGGCGCGACGACATGGACATCTTTGCGGCTTCTATTATATTTCTGACGGCTCGTCCGTTGCCGAAATCGTCGTCGAGTCTTATTTCGGCAAAAATACCGCGCATCTTGTCCATCGCGTCGGGCGAGATGATCAGGTTCTTTTTCTTTGCGAAAAGATCGGCTATCTCGCAAAGCTCGTTCACGTCGTAGTCGGCGAACGGAACGTGGAACGCTATGCGGCTGCGAAGCCCCGGGTTTTTGCGGAGGAACTGTTCCATCTGTTCGGGATACCCCGCGAAGATGACGACGACGTCGGAACGGTGGTTTTCCATTTCCTGCACGATAGTATTGATCGCTTCGTCACCGTAAGACCCGTCTCTGTCGTCGACGAGCGAATAGGCTTCGTCGATGAACAGCACGCCGCCTCTCGCTTCGCGGAATTTCATCTGTATCGTGGGCGCCGTCCATCCCACGAACCTGCCGACGAGGTCGCCTCTGCCGCATTCGACGAAGCGCCCTGTCTCGAGTATGCCTTCGTCTTTCATTATTCTTGCGAAAAGCCGCGCGACGGTGGTCTTGGCGCTTCCGGGGTTCCCCGTGAACACCATGCTCATCGCGGGGCGGTCGGTCTTAAAGCCCTTTTTTGCAAAGATCCTCTGGGCGCGAAAGTAGTCTATCGCTTCGCAGATGACTTTTTTTGCTTCTTTCAGACCGATCATTTCCATAAGCTCGTCATAGGCGGAGCTTGTACTTTTTTCTTTGATCGCCGTGACGGAGACTCTTTTTATGTCACGGTAGGCGGGATAATAGGTGTTTCTGAGTTTTTCGTGCCACCATTCATGAAAGATCGTCTGAAGCTCGTCGGAGCGGTATCTCTTGGCGTTTTCGAGGCGTGAGAACAGATCGACGTCGGTCTCTATGTTCTTACCGTCTGCCAAAAAGCGCAGATATTCTATTGCGTCGTCGCCAAGAACGGTGTCTTCGATTATCTCGATGACGTTGAGACTGCCCAGATATTCGTAAAACATCTGTCTCGCTTTCGTACATTCCGAAGGGATGCACAAAACGGTAAGAACGTCATTCTGAAATTTTCTTATGTTGTCGCACAGTATCTCTATAAGCTCACGGTTGGCGGAAGCGTGGTTGTTCTCTTCTATGTCATCGGTCGCTCTGTAGCGGATGACGACCGCGCCGCCGATCACGGTCGAAAACAGATGCTTCAGGTCCCGTCTCGAAAAGCAGTCGGTCGGGTTGCAGTCGAAGTACCAATACCGTTTGCTTTTCAGTCTTCCCGTGTCGTAAAGAGCGGACAAAAGCGAGCGGTACGCGGTGCGCCGCGTTTCATCTTCGGCTATCGTCAGGAACATATAGTGTACGGGATTTCCCCATTCCACGTTTTTGGGAGCGTTATCGGCGTAGATGCGTCTGAGCTCGGGAACGAGCGTCTGGGCGTACATCGTTCCGCTCACCGTATCGAATATCTTTTCTTTCGTACTTTCGGCAATGAGGTTCTCGTCAAAGTCCGAATTTCTGCGCAGCTCATCGTACACGTCGCTGAGCTCGAACCCGTCCGCAAACTCTTCGTACTGCATGGCGTAGTCGCTGTGACGGGAGCAAACGCTTAAAAGGCGGTGAAAGCTCTTGAAGGTGAGTTCCTGCACCTTCACGTCACCGCAGGTGATGCCGAGAGTATCGAAAAACGTGCCGAGAGAGTCGTCGAGCAATTTTTTGCTTTCGGTAACGGCAAGCGCCGAGCAAAGACCGTTTCCGAGATCGATAAGACCGAAGATCAAACGGTTTTCCAGCTTCACGTTCAGATTGTCTATCAACGCGCGTATCCGGTGATCCTCGTATTTTTCGGTGCGTCTGTGACCGTCTTTCACGTACTCTTCACGCTCGGATTCGTATTCGTAATAAGCTTTTATTTCAAAAAACAGCATATCAAATCACCCTCTCTTTCTTTTCGGTCCGCGTTTTTTCGTTTCGTTCAGTCTTCGTCTTCTTCGGTATCGGGCGAAAGGAAATAACGGACGCTCTCTTTTTCTGCTTTTTCGCCGTCAGAAGCGTCTGAAAACCCGCCGACGACGCCGAACTGCTCGCCGACGAACTGATTGCCGACCACGACGCCGTCGAATCGGAACCGGGCGTGGTTTCTTTTCAGTCTGTCGAGCGTCAGCTCATCGCCGTCGGGCATCGGGCCTATCCACATGGGGACCGTCACTTCAAATCTGCCGTCAGCGTCGGCGACGGCTTCAAAAACGTATTCGGGAGCGTCGAACACGTAATCGCCGAACTCTTCCGCTTCGTCGTCAAAGAACTGGGCTTCCCCATGGAAGCTTACGTACTTCTGCTCCATCGGAGCCCCCATATCGCGGAAGCGGAACGTGACGGCTGCGCCTTCGGAAACCATTCCGGCATTTTCGGCTTCGACCGCTTCTTCGCGGAGGAACGCCGCGAACCCCTGCATATCGGGACCGTCTTCCCCTTCGCAAGCGCAGAAGGCTTCAAAGCCGATATTTTCGATTTTTATCATGGGTCTGTTCGCGCATATAAAACTCTTTTCTTCTATCGTGTAATTCATTTATCATTTCCTTTCATAAATTAAAATCATATTCGGTTTACGCTCCGGCGAAACGTCGGATTCGTTCGGCAAGCATCCCGCTCTGTTCGCGGAATGGCAGTTTCAGGTCTTTTTTCGGCATCTGTGCTTTTATTCAATTGTCAATGTTCTTTCGCTTTCATGACTGATGAAAGCTGAGGAGCGACGTATTGTCGCGTTTATTTTATCATAGATCACCCTCTTTCATAAAAATTCGTGTTATCTTCTGCATTATAAAACGGCGAAAACAAAACGTCGGGTATTTTTTGAAGAAGTCGTTTTCGCTCGTTTTTCATTTAACGCAGACAGTATAAACCGTCAAAATCAGGATGTTGAGTATTTTTCGGCGTTTTCGGCACGTTTTTGTGTAACTTTTTTATGAACAATATATGTATTATATTTGAATATGCGCCGCTTGTGCCGCATGACGTGAAAAAATGTTGAAATGTCGTCCTTCGTTTGCTGTAATGAATCAGGATGAATATTATGAAAACCAAAAAAGCCCAAGTTTCATTTTAACTATCTGTTTTGCTTCGCAAAAAAACGGACCGTCCAAAACTCATGACCGATACCTCCATTGTTTTCGTGTGGCTAC
Organism: Eubacteriales bacterium; assembly: GCA_045600105.1. Classification (GTDB taxonomy): domain Bacteria; phylum Bacillota; class Clostridia; order Oscillospirales; family CAG-382; genus UBA1206. The sequence continues at coordinate 4,981 of JAZRXG010000011.1, read as the reverse complement.
GTATCGAACAGAAAAAACGCGCCCCGTAAATTGACAAACGGCTGAAAAGCTTTTGCTTTTCAGCCGTTTCTCGATCCCTTCGCGCTGTCGCCGCCGGATATTTCATTATCGCCGCTCTGCTCGAGCGAGTCTTCTGTGAAACCCAGACACCAGCCCGCGTATGACGCGTTTCCGATCTCGTTTTCCGCCCATTATATCATATTCTCCGTCATCACGTCGATTTTTGCTTTTTCCGTCATGATTACCCTCTCCTTGTTCGCGTTTTCTTAAATCCGTTTTATTTCTTTGAACACGGTAAGCGTCGCGGCGGAACACACAAGCAGCGCGGCGTATTTCACATCGGTGATGAAAGCCGAAAACGGCAGAAGAAACAGCAAAATCCCCGTAAGCTTATTGCCTGACGAGTGCTCGATCGACAATCTGTTTCCTTTTTTGCCTGCAATAATGATGCCCGTGATCTTTGCCGCCCCGATGACCGCCGTCCATATCCCGACCCAAAGCGGAAGTGACAAAAGCGGCAGTATCTTCACGGCGTAAACCGACGTGAAAACCAGGTCCGCCGCGCTGTCGAGCACTTCTCCTTTTTCGCTCTCGGTGTGCAGCTTTCGGGCGGCAAAGCCGTCAAGCACGTCGGTCACGCCGCACAAAAGATAAAGCGGCACAAAAAGCGGAGAACGCGGAAAAAGAGCAAGCAGCGTCAGCGAAAACAATATCCTGCTGACTGTGATACAGTTGGCGATCACGGCGTCACTTTTTCCAACGCTTCAGCGTCGGGAACAGCTTTTCGCAGTACGCTTTCATCTCTTCGTTGGTCATGCCCGCCTGCGCGCCGTACTGACTGCACATTTCGATATATTCTTCCATAGAGACCTTGTCGGTAAATTCGCCCTTCACATAGCAGTATTTGCAATAATCTTCGTTCAGACTGCCGTCGGCGTTTGTACCGAAAACATCCTCCGATTCCATCGGCATCCCGCAGCTCTGACAGATTTTCAGATCTGTCTTTTTCTTTATCGGCACCCAAATGCCGCATTCGTAATCCGGGGAGCGCGGATTTCCTGCCGAATAGAATTCAATGGATGAAGCGCCGATTTCATACATTGTTTTTATGTTCGGTGCCCATTCGTTCCACACCTGTGTGTTGAGCGACTGCAAAGACTCGGGGAGAGGACCTTTTGCCGTAAAGACCGCCCAGTCGCATTCGGGGAAGGTGAAAAGCTCGAGCCCCTCCGGCACGCCGCCGCCGTTGTAAAGTCCGGCTATCCAATAGGAAAATCCGTCATCTCCGTCGGCGCAGACGGCAAACATACCGATGCCGTTTGCGATGATCGCTTCTTCGACCGGCGTTTCGGGCTTCATCGTCTGCCAGAGGCGGGCATATTTTTCATTGTATTCCGTCTCCCAGAATTCGGGGCATTTTTGATACCCCTCGTTTGGTGCGATCTCGGTGTGAAAACCGATAAAAGTCAGATCGTTTTTGTGTTCGTATGTTGCGTTCATCGTCATGTCCCCGTTTCTTTTTTGATATTTTCAGTTTTTGTCATCATTGTTCCTGTTTTCCTCTTTAACGGCATACAGCGCAAAAAATACCGCCGATGCCAGCCCCATACATATCCACGGCAGTGCCGCGGACAGAAAATCCATAACGTTTTTCATACGTAATATTTCTCCTTATCCGATCCGTCTTACCAATTCATACTGGTACGTTGTGAAATATTTATTCCGGAATCCGCGGGCGTTGGGATTCGCCGTACCGTGTTCTGCCCACATACACCTTGCTCCGGCAAGATAAGCCCGCTCTTTTGCGGCAGACAACAGCTGCAGCGCAAGCCCCGTCCCTCTGTATTCCGGATACAGGAAAGATATTTTTGATACAATAAATCAAAAGTTGTGTATTTGCTCATATTCTTTTGCTTTCTTCCTTCTGATTTGTTTTCCGGTGCATCTCAATAAAATGCTTCACGAACGCTTCGATCTGCCGCAGGATCTCCGGCTCTTTTTCTCTTTCGCGGTCGCAGTAGTGGATGAGCGCCGTGATCGGAGCGGTGAATTCAAACGCGAGAAGCTCGGGATCGTCTTTTTTCAGGATCCCGTTTTCCATCATTTCCGCGAAAATTTTCGTGTAGATGTCCTTTGTGCCGGTAAGAAAGTGGAGAGTGGCAAAATGCCGCGCCCTTTCGTCACGGAACTGCTCCTTGAGAAGGAGCTGCCTCGTCAGTATCACCCTTTTGTCGTGCATGGTAAAATCAAGCATCCGCATGGTCATGGCGATCAGTTCCTCGCAGGACTTCGGAGACGGCGGCGTTTGTTCGGGAGAGCCGAAGCGAGAAATATAATAATCCTCCATCCGGTCGATGACGGCGTTCCATATATCCTCTTTGCTCGTGAAATGCTTATACAAGGCAGACTTGCTGAGCCCCATTCCGGAAGCCAGGTCGCGCAGATTGGTTCCCTTGTATCCGTTTTCGGCAAAGCTTACGAGGGCGGAATCGAGTATTTTTTCTTTCGTGGTGTTTTCCATAACAACCTCCTCAAAACCAACGTGACCGTTTGGACACCTTCCATTATAGTGACCAAATGGTCACTTGTCAATAGGCTGCACGTTTTTTATTTTCGCCGCAAAAACGCGCTTTACGAAATCGGAAAGCGCATTTTTCTCTTGCAAATACGATACGGCGCGTGTATACTGAGGCTGATAAGTTTTGCTTTTGGGAGGAAAACGAATATGATCTACGACATAACCCAGCCGCTTTTTGAATGTGCCGTTTTTCCGGGCGACCCAAAGCCCGAAAAAATGACGGTATACAGCATTGAAAACGGCTCGCTCTATAATCTGACCGCGTTTTCGATGTGCGCCCACAACGGAACGCACGTTGACGCGCCTTATCATTTTTACAAAGACGGAAAAGGAATAAACGGCATCGCGCCCGAAAAATTCGTCGGCAGGGCTTTCGTAGTGACGCACGACGGCGACGTTACGGAGACGGACGCGAGAGAGATACTGAAAAAAGCAAAAGAAGCGGACGAAAAAGCGGCAAAAAAGATACTGCTCAAAGGCAAAGCAGTGGTAACGGCGGAAGCCGCAAAGGTGTTCGCGGAAGCGGGGATCGACCTTATCGGCAACGAATCGCAGACAGTCGGTCCCGAGGACGCGCCGATGCGGGTGCACCTCATCCTGCTTGAAAAAGAAATAGTCCTGCTCGAGGGCATTCGTCTCGGTGCCGTTCCCGACGGCGTATACACGCTTTGCGCCTCCCCTCTCAACCTCGGTCACGCCGACGGCGCTCCGTGCAGAGCGATACTGTGGGACGAAATATGAGCAAGCCGATATTTCATCTCCCGGGGCTTTTTGAGTTTTACGACTTTTACAAAGTCTTTTTCAGGCTGTTTTACGAAAAGAACGAATGGTTTTACGATTCGGTCATCGGCTCGGTCTACGGCGCTCCCGCCGACTGTATCTGGGGCGGCGGACGCGTCGGATACGGCGGCGACGACGCGAGAAACGTCATTGCCCTGCTCAACGAATACGGCATATCCGCCGAGCTCACGTTCAGCAATTCGCTCCTTCGTGCCGAGCACCTTGACGACAGAAAATGCAATTCCCTCTGCGGGACGTTCGCCGAAAAAGCCAAAACGCAAAGCGGCGTCGTGATACATTCCGACCTGCTTCTCGACTGCATAAAAAGCCGTTATCCGTCGTTTTATTTCGTGTCGTCGACCACCAAGGTCCTGACGTCCCCCGACGGCCTCGTGAACGAACTGAACAGACCCGATTTCCGTTACGTGGTGCCGGATTTCCGCCTGAACAAACGATTTGAACTGCTTTCTTCCCTTTCGGACGCCGAAAAAGCAAAGGTCGAGTTTCTGTGCAACGAATGCTGCGATTTCGGCTGCGCGTCGCGCAGAGAATGTTACGAAAACGTCAGCCGCAAGAATCTCGGCGAGCCATGCCCGGACCACGTTTGCGCGTCGCCCGAAGGAAGGCGAGGCTACCGTTTTTCAAAGGCGATGGAAAATCCCGCGTTCATCGGCAGAGACGACATCGACAAGACCTATCTGCCGCAGGGATTCTCGCATTTCAAGCTCGAGGGCCGCACGCTCGGCAGCGCGGTGATACTCGAATTCCTGCTCCACTATCTCACGCGTCCGGAATACCGTCTGAAAGTGCGCGAGGAAATATATCTTGACGGCACTCTTGACCTTTTCTGATGAATTTTGTATTGAAATGGCGAAAAATACGTGATATAATAAATCAATAATCCAACAAAAAGAGGATGATGTAAAATGCCCGGTATGAATTCTTTGGGTCCCAGAGGATTTCTTACAGACGAAGAAAAAAACAATATGCCCAAGGTGACGAAGTCGCTGCTCAAACGCATACTTTCGTACCTCAAGCCCTACAGACTGCAGTTTGCCATCGTTTTCGTGACGATACTCGTCGCGTCGGTCGTCGGACTCCTTCCGTCGATCATCACCGGAAAGATCGTTGACGAAGCGCTCGTCGGCAAAGACCTGACGCTGCTCGTCAAGCTGCTCATCGCCGCGTTCTGCACGATGCTGCTCAGCCAGCTCATCGGCGTTGCCGAAAATTACATAAACGCGTGGATCTCGCAACGCATCATCTGCGATATGCGCAACCAGATGTACAACCATCTGTTATATATGCCGCACGCCTTCTTCACGTCCGAAAAGCAGGGCGACATCATGACGCGTATGGACACCGACATTTCGGGCGTCAGCTCGGTCGTTTCCGGCACGCTTTCGTCAATCGTTTCCAACATCGCCACTCTCGTGACGACGCTCGTGGCGCTGTTCACCATGAGCTGGAAGCTTGCCATCGTAGGCATCGCCGTTATCCCGCTGCTCGTTCTGCCCACGAAATCCGTGGGAAAGACCCGCTACAAGCTGGCCACGGTCGGGCAGGAAAAGCGCGATGAAATGAATCAGATCATCAACGAGACGCTCTCCGTGAGCGGCTCTA
>JAZRXG010000010.1:0-4003 GCA_045600105.1 Eubacteriales bacterium | reverse complement strand
CCGGAATGCGTTCATCTCTCGGGCCTCGGGGATTTTTGACCGAGGAGGAAAAACTGAATATGCCCAAGGTGACAAAGGAGCTGCTCGTCAGGATCCTATCTTACCTGAAGCCCTACACCGCGCAGTTTATCATCGTTTTCATAACCATTCTGCTCTCGGCTGTTGTCGGTCTGTTCCCGTCGCTGATAACGGGAAGGATCGTTGACGAGGCGTTGGTCGGTAAAAACCTCTCGCTGCTTATAAAGCTTCTCATCGCCGCATTCTGCGCGCTTACGGTAAGTCAGCTTATCGGCATCGCGGAAAACTACATAAACGCATGGATATCCCAGCGCATCATCTGCGATATGCGAAGCCAGATGTACCGCCATCTTCTCCATATGCCCCATGCCTTTTTCACGACCGAAAAGCAGGGCGATATCATCACGCGCATGGACACGGATATCTCCGGCGTGAGCACCGTTATCTCCGGCACGCTGTCCTCTGTGGTCTCCAACATCGCAACGGTCACAACGACGCTGATTGCGCTGTTCACAATGAGCTGGAAGCTTGCCATCGTCGGCATCCTCATCATTCCCCTTCTCATAATCCCGACCAGATCGGTCGGCAAAACGCGCTACAAGCTCGCGTCAGAAGGACAGGAAAAGCGCGACAAGATGAATCAGATAGTCAACGAGACCCTTTCGGTAAGCGGCTCGATGCTCGTCAAGATATTCACCCGTGAAAAAACCGAATGCGAAAACTTCAGCAAAGTGAACGACGACGTCGCCAAGACCGCCATGAAGGAGCAGCGAAGCGGAAGCTGGTTCCGCGTGGTGATGGGTATGTTCACCCAGATAGGGCCGCTGCTCATCTATTTCGCGGGCGGGCTCTTCATCATCAAGGCGTGGGACACCTCACTTACCGTCGGCACCATCACCGCCACCGTATCGCTCATAAACAGACTTTACCGTCCCGTCGAATCGCTGCTCAACATCGGCGTTGACTTCACCTGTTCGCTCGCGCTCTTCACCCGTATTTTCGACTACTTCGACCGTGAAAACACCATCAAATCGCCCGAAAACGGCAAAAAGCCCGAGCTCAAGAACAGTGACATCGTATACGATCACGTCGCGTTCAGCTACACGCCCGAAAAGCAGATACTCACCGACGCCGAATTCGTCGTTCCCGGCGGAAAGATGTACGCCATCGTCGGACCCTCCGGCTCGGGCAAATCGACGGTCGTCAACTTCGTTCCGCGTCTTTACGACGTTGACGGAGGCTCGGTCAGCATAGGCGGCGTCGACGTGCGCGACATGGACCTCGAATATCTCAGAAGCCACATCGGCATCGTCACGCAGGAGTCCTACCTTTTCAACGGCACGATACTCGACAACCTCAGGTACGCCAAGAGCGACGCCACTATGGAGGAGATCGAAGAAGCCTGCCGCACCGCGTCCATCCACGACTTCATCAAGTCGCTTCCCGACGGATACAATACCGAAGTCGGCAACCGCGGTCTCAAGCTTTCCGGCGGCGAAAAGCAGCGCATATCCATCGCCCGCGTAATGCTCAAGAACCCCGACATCCTCATACTCGACGAAGCGACTTCCGCGCTCGACAGTATTTCCGAAAACGCCATTCAGGACGCGCTTGAAATAATGATGTCCGACAGAACGAGCCTCGTCATCGCGCACAGACTTTCGACCATCATGAAAGCCGACAAGATACTCGTCGTAAAAGACGGCGTTATCGCCGAGCAGGGCACTCACGAAGAACTGCTTGCCAAGAACGGCGTTTATCGTGAGCTTTACGAAACGCAGTTCCGCACCGCCATCGACTACGAGGAAAAGGGCGAAAGCACCCTCGACGTCGAAACGCTTTCTTCCGATTTTGACGTCAGAAAGATCACCGAAGCCGATATTTCGGACGTTTACAATCTCTGCCGTTCCAACGCCAGATACTACCGCAGCATAAACGAACGCCCGTCAAAGCAGAGGCTGACCGAAGTCATAAGCGAGCTTCCGGACAAAGCGGCACCTTCGCAGAAGCATTTCGTCGGTTTCTACGACGACGAAGAACAGCTGGTCGCCTTCCTCGACCTCATCACCGGCTACCCCGAAAAGGACGACGCCTTCATCGGCTGGTTCATGGTAGACGCCGAGCATCAGAGAAAAGGCGTGGGCTCGCAGATATTCGCCGACGTGAGAGCGTCCATGAAATCGCAGGGCTTTGACAAGCTGACTCTCGAATGTCCGTCCTCGAGCGAAGAAGCGCTCTCGTTCTGGAAATCCCAGGGATTTGAGGAAACAAAAGCCGAAAACGAAAAAGAAAACGTCACCGTATTGACGAGAAGCATATAAAAAGCGAAAGCCGTGGAATCTCCGCGGCTTTTGTTCATATATTGACATATTGCTTCATTTCTGCTATAATCCGATCATAACATCGGGAGGGATAACGATGGTCGCTGCAAAACGCGTGTCGGATTCATTCACGACACAGGTACAGATACTCACTCAATCAAGTCTCAACGGATATTCGCGTCTTTTCGGCGGTCAGCTCATGAGCTGGATGGATATAGTGGCGGCAGTCACCGCGAGAAGACATTCGGAACGCAACGTAACGACGGCAAGCGTCAGCGAGCTTTCATTTCACGCCCCTGCGCACGCCAACGACACCGTGGTGCTGACGGGCGAGCTCGTCTACGTCGGCAGAACGTCGATGGAGGTCGCGGTATGCGCCTACGTCGAATCGCTGAACGGCGAGCGCGAGCTGATAAACGAAGCGCGTTTCGTGATGGTAGCGCTCGACGAAAATGAAAAGCCCACCGAAGTGCCGCGTCTCATCATTGAAAACGAGTCGCAGCAGCAAAGATGGGACGAAGCGGAAGCAAAGAGAAAAAAGCGCTGAGCTCGATCGGGAGGAAATGACATGAAAAAAGTAACGATGAACGGACGAAACGACGCGCTGCTTTACGGACTTAAGCGCAATTCGTTCAACGAAGGCGAAAAAGTCGAGTTCCGCGTCCCGGTGATGACCGATTGCAGCATAGACATCATCTCCGACGAAGTGCTCATTACCCAAGAATACGAAGGCGGCAGCATAAAATGCTCGTTTTTGATGCCCGACAAGGACGTGGACGTTTCCGTGGGTTTCAGAAGCAGCATGATGAACCCGAATTTCCGTCCCCTTCCGTTCAAAATGAACACGAACGGAAACGGAACCGAAAAGGTGACGCGCGAAGCGCGTAAATGCCCCGCGTGCGGCGAAATAAACACGCACGGATACAGATTCTGCACCGAGTGCGGTTCTCCGCTCGAAGCGCAAAAATAAGAGCAAAAAGGAATATTATATAATGGAAGATATCATCATCCGCAAAGCGTCGCGCGGCGACGCGGAAGAAATCGTCGCTTTTCTCGACATGATCGGCGGCGAAAGCGACAACCTGTCATTCGGTGCCGAGGGGCTCGGCATCACCCCCGAATCGGAGGCAAACTTCATAGACCGCGTTTCTTCGGACCCTCATTCGGCGTTCTTTATCGCTCTGAGAAACGGCAAAGTCATCGGCGACGTCACGCTGAACGGTCTTCCGAGGCGCATGAGTCACCGTGCGGAGCTCAGCATCGCGGTGGCAAAGTCCGAATGGGGCAAGGGCATCGGCAGCATGCTGATGGAAAAAGCGATAATCCACGCCGCCGAAAACGGCATCGAGATCATCAACCTTGAGGTCAGAAGCGACAACGAAAGGGCGATAAGGCTTTACGAAAAGTACGGATTTCTGAAGACGGGCGTGTCCCCCGCAAGCTTCATGATCGACGGCAAATACCACGACGCCGACACCATGGCGCTCGACCTGAGATAACGAAAACCATAAAAAAGGAACGGCTGACGCGGAGTGTTCTGAAGGACACTCCGCGAACGATGTGTTCCACTGCGTGGAACATGATGTGCCTGACGGCGTGATGTTCGGCTTCGCCGAGTGATGTGCGCCTCGACGGCGCGTGAGTGGAACACATCACATCACTTT
>JAZRXG010000009.1:0-53943 GCA_045600105.1 Eubacteriales bacterium | reverse complement strand
AAGTGATGTGATGTGTTCCACTCACGCGCCGTCGAGGCGCACATCACTCGCCACAGGCGAACATCACGCCGTAAGGTACATCACGTTCCACGCAGTGGAACACATCGTTCGCCGAGTGTCCTTAAGAGCACTCGGCGTTTTCAGCCCGTTTTTTGCTTTGTTTACTGTCCGTCGTCGAGGATGACGAGGCGCAGATTCTTGTTTGCTTCCGCGTTGTCCTTGAAGACGGCGAGGAAGCCTTCGCTTATCTCGTTGAGCTTTGCCGTATTGCGGAGCACCACCGTGCATTCGCCTATCTCCCACAGGCAGTCGTTCAGCGCGTCAAGGTTCCTGCCATACCAGTTCGGAAAACCGAGCTTGGACGCGATGTAGGAGTGTGCGGAGGCTTTGTTGAAAACGAGAGAGAAGTCAAGCAGTACGTTTTTCATTTGAATTCCACCTTTCCGTCCTTGTAAACGACCTCGGTGAACGATTCGTAGTGATCGTCGGTGTAGTAGAAATGCCAGTCGGACGAGAATATCAGTCTGATGGCGCCTCTCGGCTTGCCGCCGTTGGTCTCAAGGTCGCATTCGGTGTACTTGACTCCCTCGGTCGTGGGAAGCAGCTTTTCGTAGTTGCCGTAGTAGTCGCCGCCGATGGCAGCGCCCTTTTTGTATTTTTCAACGGTGCCGCCCGACCAGCCGAGCTTTCCGGCTTCGGTCTTGTTGATGTAGTTGGAAGGAAGCTTCTTGTAGATCGAAAGGTAAGCGACGACGTGTTCGAGGTCGTAATAGCTTCCGTCTTTGGTGACTTTGATGCCTTCGGCTTTGGATTCTTCAGCGGGTTCGGATTCTTCCGCTGCCGACGGTTCCTCGGAAACCTCGGGGACTGCCGAAACTTCCGCGGCGGACGATTCGGGCTCTTCGCTCGTTTCCTCGGGGACAGAGACTTCCTCTTCGGCGGAAAGGATCTGAAGCGAGAAATCTTCGATGATGGATACCACATCGTCGATCCTCGATACGGCATCGTCGATCTTTTCACCGAGTCCGCAGGACACGCATGAAAACATCAGCGCGAGGATCAGCAGCAATACTGAGATACGTTTCATTTTTTTACTCCATTCGGCTTTTGCCAATATATGATTTTTTTGTTTTCGCTTTTTGACCCAACTTCACGTTTCTGCATAGTATGTAGAGAACCGGATGATTTCCGGACAGAAGGAGGGAATTTACATGGGATGCTTTGATTCGTTCTTCGGGGGCCAGAACAACTGCTGGATCGTCATTCTTATCGCAATAATCGTCCTCTGCTGCTGCGGAGGCTGAAACGCGTACGCGTCCCTTGCCCCGTCAAACGTGACGGAAGATCCGTTGGCTCCGTGCCGCAAGGCGCGGAGTCTTCGCTTTTCTATTCGGTCATCCACCGTTCACGGTAGAACAGATATTGCTGTGCGACCCCGCCGTACGGCTTGAAGACGGATTCGTCAAACGAATCGCCGTAGTATTTTTCGATGACGCGCTTTATCCATACGTCCTTCGGGAACGCGTCGAAGAAGCCGTAGCCGAACAGCAGCACGCAGTCGGCGACTTTATTGCCGACGCCTTTTATCGTCATCAGCTTTTCTTTCGCTTCGTCGCAGGTGAGGGAAGCGATGCTTTCGAGGTCAACGTCTCCCGACACTACCTTTGACGCCGCGTCGATTATGTATTTTGCTCTGAAACCGCTTCTGATGACGGCGAGCCCGTCGACACCCGCGGCAAGCACCGTTTTCGCGTTCGGAAAAGCAAATCCACCGTCGACAGGATCGCCGAAGTTTTCGCACAGCGACGACACTATCTTTTTTATCCTCGGGATGTTGTTGTTCTGCGAAATGATGAACGAGCAGAGCGTTTCCCACTTGTCCTGACGAAGTATGCGTATGCCTTTGGCGAACTTCAGCGCGTCGCGCACCTGCGCGTCACGGCTGAGGCAGTCGTTTATCCTGCCGTAATCGCGCCCGAGGTCGAAGTAGTCTTTCCAGACTTTTTCAAATTCATTTTTATCGACGTTCTCGAGGATGACGTGGTTTTCGTCTTCTCTCACGCAAAGCGTCCTGCCGTGGGCAATGCCCCTGATAACTCCGTTTTCGTTTTCAAAACGGAAGCATTGACCGCAGTCGAACGTCTTTATCGGGTCAAAAAGCCCGTCTTTTTCTATGTAAGTGTTGCCGTCCCTGAAAAATACCATTGTAATTCGTTCCCCGCTATGTTATAATACGGATGAGGTGAAGAATATGCACGAGAGAATATATACCATTCCGGTCAATCAGGCGTTCGAACAAACCGACGAATGCCCGTTCTGTCTGCTTTACAAACAGCTTGAAAAAAATGAGATAGACCTTATCACGGGCGCTTCGATGATGGAGCCCGACGTGAGGATAAAGACCAACGAGCTCGGCTTCTGCCGCAAGCATTTCGACATGATGTTCGAGTCCAAAACGCGCCTTCCGCTCGCGCTCACCATACAGACGCATCTCGACGAGCTCCGCAAGGATATAAAGCAGGGCGGTTTCCTTTCGGGCGACCCTGCGTCAAAACCCGTCAAGCGGATCGAAAAGCTCGAGCACGACTGCTACGTCTGCGGACGCATCGAAGGTCATTACGACAAGATGTTCGAGACGGCGTGCGGCCTTTTTGAGGACGAGAACGAGTTCAGGAACAAGTTCGCGTCGCAGAAATACTTCTGCCTGCCGCATTACAAAAAGCTGCTCGTGATCGCAAAAAAGGTCAATTCCAAACGCTGGTATTCCGAGCTCTGCAAGGCTGCCGAAAAGATCGAGACCGAATACATAAATTCGCTTTACGACGACGTGAGTCTGTTCTGCAAAAAGTTCGATTACAACTATCACGACGTGCCGTGGGGCAACGCGAAGGACTCGGTCGAAAGGTCGATAAGCTTCATCGCGAGCGATGAATGAACGGCCCGAAAGCGCGGAACTCGAATTTGATTTTATATAAGGATCTTCGTGATCTCACGGAGATCCTTTCTTTTTTATCCGTGCTTCGGGATCGGCGGAAGTTGACATAATGATGTGGATAATTCGCGTTATTGAAATTATGAAATCCACACTTTCCACATAGTTATCCACACCCCTATGACGCAGTTTCAAGGGTTTTCGAGAAAAAACGACCGGGTTTTCCACCAATCCACACGGTTATCCACATACTTGGGGGCATAATTATGTAAATTACGTCACACTTCCCTGGTGGCGTACGCGTTGAGGTCGAGGGACGCGACAGAGCCCGAAAGGTACTCGTAATAGCCCTGCGACGCTATCATCGCGGCGTTGTCTCCGCACAGAGAAAGGGGCGGGATGAACGAATCGACGCCGTATTTTTCGCAGAGATCGACAACCGCTTTGCGGAGGTGCGAGTTCGCCGCGACACCGCCGGCAAGCACCATGGGGAGCTTTTCGCCGGTGGTGATGAGCTTTTCAAGTCGGGACGAAATGGTGTTCACGAGGGTCCTGGTGAAGGACGCGGCAAGGTCGGCTTTCTGCTTGTCGTCAAGCTCGTTTCCGCGGGCTTCGTTGGTGTGAACATAGTTTATGACGGCGGTCTTGAGGCCCGAGAACGAAAAATCGTATTCGTGGTCGTGTACCGTCGCGGGGGTGAATTTTATGGCGTTGGGGTCGCCGATGGACGCGAGCTTGTCCATTGCCGCGCCTCCGGGATAGGGAAGTCCGAGCATACGCGCCGCTTTGTCGAACGCTTCGCCCGCGGCGTCGTCACGCGCGTGGCCGATAAGACGGTAGTCGGTGTAGGACTCGGCTTTCATCAGCGAGGTGTGTCCGCCCGAAACGACGAGACAGTAGAACGGCGGCTTGAGCCCGGGATGTACGAGGTAGTTCGCGGCGACGTGTCCGCGTATGTGATGAACGGGTATGAGCGGCTTGCCCGAAGAATAGGCAAGTCCTTTAGCGAACGAAAGTCCGGTGAGCAGCGCTCCGATGAGCCCCGGGGCGTAGGTGACGGCTATGGCGTCAACGTCGGAAAGCGTCATATCCGCTTTTGCGAGCGCCTCGTTGACGACTCCGGTTATCGCTTCGCAGTGCGCTCTCGAGGCGATCTCGGGAACGACGCCGCCGTAGAGGGCGTGAGTCGCTATCTGCGTGGCAACGACACTCGAAATGAGCTCTCTGCCGTCTTTTACTACCGAAGCCGCGGTTTCGTCGCAGCTCGATTCAATGCCGAGTATTATCATATTTCCTCCGATTTCATGAGCAGAGCGTCGGTTTTACCGTAAAAATGCGGTCGTCTGCCCACAGAAGTGAATCCGAATCTGCCGTAAAGCGCGATCGCGCCGATATTGTCTTCGGCGACTTCGAGGTACGCGCTGCGGCAGTCTTCTTTTTTTGCGGCGTAAAAAAGTTCCTTCAACAGCTCCGAACCCACTCCGCGTCTTCTGTAAGACGGGCGTACCGCCACGTTGTCGACGCTGCATTCTCCTGCACCGACGGAGGCGCTCAGAATACCGACCATCACGCCGTCTTCAAAAGCGGCGTAATAGAACGAGTGGGGGGATGCGATGAACGAGATTATCTCGTTTTTGCTCCACGGAAAGAAAAGACATTCCTTTTCAAGGCGAGCCGCTTCTTCCGCTTCGCTTTCTGTTATCCTTCTTACCGTCACTCGGTGAGCCCTCCCCAGAAATAATAGGTGAGCGGAACGGGGCAGTAATAGGAATTTCCGTGTTCCATGTCGTAAAGATAGTTCATGCCGTTGAGATCGCGCCAGAAAACGACCTCGTAGTAAAGCCCGGGATATGCCGCCGAAAGCAGACGGATGTGCAGCGTGAAATCGATGTCCATTTCGTTCACCGTCGGGGGCTCTGTCTTGACTATCTCTTCTTTCGCGATCGTGTCGCGGATCATATAAACGTAATCGTAGCTCGCGTAATATTTTTCGCTGTTCTGCTCGCAAAGCAGCCGTTCGCTTTCGCGTTCGGCGCGCAGTCTCGCGAGTTCCTCGGGCGTCCAATACGCTTCAAGATATTCTTCCTCGGGGAGCAGCTTGCCCATTTCCTGGGCGGCGTAGTCGCCTTCAAGCCAGAGCTGCGCCGCGATCGGCTCGAAATTCGCCGCGGTAAAATCGGGGAAGGTGTTGATGCGGTAGACGTACGGCAGGTCTTTGTCGTTATCGCAGAGGAAACGGGGCGATTCGCCCTCCTTCGCCTCTTCGTTCACGATGACGCAGTAGCCTTTTGTGCCTTCCTCGGTGACGAAAACGTCGCCGACCGTCACGGCAAATACGCCGCGGCACCATACGTATTCCTCACCCGTGTCGTTGATGACGAACCCTTCTTCGGTGGGCGTGGTGTCGGGCGAGCAGGCGAAAAGCGAAACGCAGAGAGTTATCAAAAGAATGAATGCAGCAGTTTTTTTCATACCGAAAATTACCTCAATAGCCGATCTGTCCGAGACTGTCGTCGTTTTCTATCCAGTCGGAAACGTTGTAAACCGTATATTTATCGGCGGTCTCGCGGACGTAAACGTGCGCGATGCCGGCGTTGATGACGAGCCTCTTGCACATCTGGCAGCAGCAGGTGCCGCCCACGAGCTCGTGCGTTTGGGGCGATATGCAGGCAAGGTAAAGGTCTGCGCCTATCATCGTCTCACGCGGGGCGGCGATTATGGCGTTTGCCTCGGCGTGTACCGAGCGGCAGAGCTCATATCTTTCTCCTCTGGGGATGCCCAGCTTTTCGCGCATACATTCACCGATGTCGCAGCAGTTTTTTCTGCCTCTCGGCGCGCCGGCGTAGCCGGTGGAAACAATGCTGTCGTTTTTGACTATAATGGCACCGAATTTGCGTCTGAGGCACGTGCCTCTTTCGGCGACGGTCTGCGCTATGTCAAGGTAGTAGTTCGGCTTTGAAAGGCGTTCCATCTGCGTTCCTCCGATAATATATATTCAGACATATTTATACATTTACTGATTATATCATCGCGAAAGGCAAAAATCAAGAGCTTGTGCGTTTCAGTTGTGTCCAAACCGAAAATTTTGTGTACGTTTTCCGTGCCGTTCCGGCAAAAGACGCATACAATATAACGAGGTGCTGCGCTTTGACGTTATCATTATCGTTCATTCTTCCGACGTCCGTTTCTCCGTCTGCCGCCGCGTTCGACGGAAAACGCCTTTACGCAATCGACGGGCTGACCCCGTACGTTTTCGCTTTCGACCGGAACGGCGTCTTTCTTGACCGTTACCGCACCCTGCGCCCCTACGAAAACGCGAAATACGACGAAAGAAACGGCAGATTCTGCTGCCTCGGCGGCGGACGCAGAGGCAGGATATACGCGGTCAACTCACGTTTCGAGGAGGTCGGCTCGGTCGTGGCGGAAGCGCAGAACGCGTCTGACGCGAGGAACATACTCGACGCCGGATACCGCTTCGACGGCAGCGGGTTCGACGTCACGCATCCTCATTCGCTGCGTATCTATTCAACCGACGGGAGCTACGACAGAACGGTGACGCGCACTCCCGTCGGCAGGACTTTTCTGCATTGGAACGATTTCGGCAGTCACAGAGCCCTGCATTACGAGGAAAACGGCAGGAAATACGTGACCGTCGACCGCATCGGCGGAACGCTGCCCGACGGAGCGGAGCTCAAGTCGTTCATACCGTGGGGAGAAGAGCTTTACGGCGTGTTTTCGTTCGGCTATCTTTACACGTACGTCGTTCCCGTGTTCACGGAAGGGAAGCTCAACACGTCGATATTCGGCTCTTTCGCTTTTGTCGCCGACGGAATATCAAAAAAATGATTTTGGTGTTGCATTTACGGAGTGAACGTGATAAAATATCGTTGAAATACTATGGAAAGGTCGTGTATTGAATGAAGACAGAAAACATTTTTCTTTCCGCGTCGTCCGTAAAAGAAGCCGACGGCAGATCGGCGAACTACGGGATAAGCTCCTTCACCCTCATGGGCAACGCCGCAAAAGAGCTGTTCGATTACATCAGAAGGAACGGTATCGACACTTCATCCGTACTTATCATGTCCGGACGCGGAGGCAACGGCGGCGACGGCTACGCGCTCGCGTGTCTCATGCGTGACGCCGGAATAAAGGTACGCACGGTACACGTCACCAAGTCGAAGAACGAGGACGCCGAAAAATACCTCGAAAGATACACCGAGGCAGGCGGCGTGCTCATCAAATATTCCGACGATCCCGAAGGCGTCGAGGCGCTCGCTTCGTCCGCCACTCTCATCGTCGACGCGCTCCACGGCATCGCGTTCGCCGGCGAGCTCTGGGGAGACGAGCTCAAGCTCGTGGCTCTCGCCAACACCTCGGACGCGGTCGTTCTCGCGGTGGACATCCCCACGGGCGTCAGCGCCGACGGTAGCGCGTCGTCCAACTGCGTGATGGCGGATCACACCGTCACCTTCACGTCGCACAAGGCAGCCACCGTGTCCCAGCCCGCTCTCGAATACTGCGGCAAAGTCTACGTCGCCGACATCGGCGTGCCCGAGGAAGTGCTCGAATCGGTGCGTCCCATGGGCTGCGTAATCGACGAAAGCGTGCTTTCGTATCTGCCATACAGATCACCCAACACCAACAAGGGAAGCTACGGCACTCTGCTCGCGCTTCTCGGCAGCCCGAATATGCCGGGCTCGGCGTATCTCGCGTCTCTTGCTTCTCTCAGAAGCGGGGTCGGTCTTCTTAAGCTCACGGGCGACGAGACCACTCTTTCGATACTCAAAAATCGCCTTTCCGAGCCGGTATTCGTACCGTTCACCAAGGAAGACGTTGCAAATCAGAAATATTCCGCCTTCCTCGTCGGCTGCGGCATCGGCAGAAATTACGACAACGTGCTCGGAGAGCTTCTCAAAAAACAGAAACAGATAACCATAATCGACGCCGACGGCATAAATTACCTCGCCTCGCATATAAATGTCTTGATGGAAATGCAGGGCGACGTTATCCTCACGCCGCACCCCGGTGAAATGGCGCGCCTTATCGGCGAAGACGTCGAATACGTCTGCCGCAACCGCATCGAATGTGCGCGGGCGTTCGCAATGGAATACTGCTGCGTGGTGGTACTCAAGGGCGACCGCACCGTCGTCGCGTCCCCCAACGGTGACGTGTTCATAAACACGACGGGCAATACCGCGCTTTCAAAGGGTGGAAGCGGGGATATTCTGGCAGGAGTCATCGCGTCACTCGCGGCACAGGGCGTCACCGCTCTCAAAGCCGCCTGCATCGGCGTTTACGTCCACGGCAAAGCCGCTGATGAGCTTGTACCGAAATACGGTACACGCGGCATGCTTCCGCACGACCTTCCTGCGGAGATCGGACGTCTCCTCGGCTGACGTTATACTGCATTTCCCGCAAACAATTTTGTTTCGGGAGTGTATGGTAAATGAAAAAACTGCTTGTTCTGCCGCTTTTGCTTGCCCTTTTGCTGCTTTGCGTCGGCTGCTCGCCGGACGGCGACGGAGCGGACGGACTGAAAAAACGCCTTGCTTTGCCGTTTGAATACAGCGTGAAAAGCGACGCCTACTCGTTCACTTACAAAAAAGAAGAGGGCAAAGCGACTGCGACGGTAACGTCGCCCGAGTCTCTCGGGGGACTTACTCTCGTCCGCGACGAAAGCGGGGTGAACGCTTCCTACGACGGTATAACGGTGACGCTTCCGCCGAGAGCGGCAAAAAGGATATTCACGCTCGACGACGTGATAAACGCCGTGTCGTCTTCTCTCGGCGACGGTACTTACGTCTCGGAAAGCACCGGGACCGGCAGGGTATACAAAACGACGTCGGGGATATACGTTTACAGCGTCGAAGTCAACGGAAAAACGGGCGACATCGTCAGCGCGAAAGCCGAAAACGGCAAAGAAACCTACGAATATACGTTTTTACAATAAAAACAACGGAATCGACGGAAACGGAAGAAGAAAAATGACGGAAAAACGCGCTCAGGCGCTCATAAACATCGAAAATCTCATACATAACTACAAATATATCAAGAGCAAGTGCGCGTCCTCCCGCGTCATCGCGGTGGTAAAGGCTGATTCGTACGGTCACGGCGCCGTCGAGGTGTGCCGTGTGCTCGAATCGAACGGCTGCGATATGTTCGCCGTCGCCACTGTTGCCGAGGGCGTAACGCTGCGTGACAACGGGATAAAGAGCGACATCATCATCCTCGGCTATACGCCTACCGAATACGCTCATTACATCGCGGAATACGATATGATACAGAACGTCAACTCGGTCCACCACGCGAGGGAGCTGAGCGAAGTCGGTATAAAGCTGCGCATACACATCAAGGTAGACACGGGAATGTCGAGACTCGGTATATACTGCCATTCGGCGGACGAGACCGACGCGGCGTTTGCCGACGTGAAATCCATCCATGATCTCGAAAACCTCAAGGTCGAGGGCATATTCACCCATTTTTCCTGCGCCGACGTGCCGGAGAGCGATATGACCGAAAAACAGTTCGCGTCCTTCAAAGCTCTGCTTGACAGATGCGAAAGGGAGGGCGTCGACGTCGGTATGCGCCATTGCTGCAATTCCGCGGCACTTCTTGCCCATCCCGAAATGCACCTTGACGCGGTCCGTGCCGGAATAATCATCTACGGCCTCGATCCCGCGGGCAAAAACAACGGTGCGCTCCGCCCCGTCATGTCGTTCGTCACTCAGGTCGCGCAGCTCACCCGCCTTCACAAAGGCGATGCCGTCAGCTACGGCGGCGCTTTCGTTGCCGACCGCGATATGACCGCCGCCACACTTTCGGTAGGCTACGCCGACGGTATGTTCCGCGGACTTTCGGACGGCGGCGAGGTATACATCAACGGCAGACGCGTGCCCATACTCGGCAGAGTGTGCATGGATATGTGCATGGTCGATGTCAGCGGAGTCGATTGCTCGGTCGGCGACAGAGCCGAGATATTCGGCGAGCATATTTCCGTCAACGAGCAGGCGGAACGTATCGGAACTATAAATTACGAGCTGCTCTGCGCTCTCAAATCGAGAGTTCCCAAGATTTACGTATAAAAAAAGCCGCCGCGTTCGGCGGCGGCAGATATAATGGAGGACTAACTCGCGGAATCAGAGCGCGCGTCGTCCGACGTGAGCCCGAACGACACGGATATCGCCTCGTTCACGAGCGTCATCGTGTCTTCACCGAGGTGTCCCATGCGGTCTTTCAGGCGTTTTTTGTCGAGAGTGCGTATTTGTTCGCACAAAATCACGGACGACCTCGCAAGCCCCGAGTCGGGCCCGACCTCGATGTGGGTCGGGAGCTTTGCTTTGTCGGTGCGGCTCGTTATCGCCGCCGCGATCACCGTCGGAGAATAGCGGTTGCCGACGTCGTTCTGTATTATCAGAACGGGACGCATCCCGCCCTGCTCCGAGCCGACGACCGGAGAAAGATCGGCGTAGTATATGTCCCCTCTTCTTACGGGATTGTTTCCTGTCACATAAATCATCCTTTTGTATCAAGTTATTCTCCTGATTCTATTTTTGCCAATAAAAAGGTGATTATTCCGTGACGGAAGAAAATAAAAGTTTAACATTTTTTACGTTGAAACGGCACCGCTTCGGTGCTATTATCGTTTGGTATAAAACAACCGGAGGTCATAACAATGGAAACGGTTTCGGAAAAAACCGAAAAAGGCGGCGAAAAAACGGCAAAACGTTTTTCCGGCGTCGCCCGATGGATAGATAAACATCCGGTGACGTTCATTGCCGCTCTTTCGGTTTTGGTCACCCTTACGGTCGAGATCCTCTGCAGGCAGTCGCTTTTCGCGGCGCTTTCGTATATGGTGTGCAACCCCATACGCTTTTTGGCGAACGCCGCCATCATATTCGCCGGATACGCCGTAAGCCTTCTTTTCAAAAGACGCTATTCGCTCATATTTATTTTTTCGCTCGTCTGGCTCGGGCTTGCCATCGCCGACTGCGTGATGATGAATTTCCGCATCACGCCGCTTTCGATGAACGATATCCTGCTTCTCAAATCGGTCATCACCATAATCGACGTTTACCTCAACGTGTTTGAGATCGTCATAATATGCATCGCGTTCGTTCTCGCGGTGACCGCCATCGTGTTCGTCATCATCAAGCAGAAAAAACGCGGAGTTTCTTACCTCAAGGTCGGCGTCACCGTCGGCGTGTCGCTGGCAGTCACGGCGGCGATACTCATCACGGGCAAATATTCCGATACTGTCTCGCGTGATTACGCCAATATCAGCGCGGGATACAGAAAATACGGCTTTCCGTTCTCGTTCTGCATTTCCACCATCGACAGAGGCATCGACAAGCCGAGCGATTACAGCAAAGAGAACATCGAGGACCTGCGGAGCCTGCTCGCGTCGATCGGAACGAACGAGATCGACCCCGACACGAACATCGTTTTTTTGCAGCTCGAGTCGTTTTTTGACGTCAATTATCTGAAGAACGCGTCTTTTTCCGAAAATCCGCTGCCGTTCTTCACGTCGCTCAAGGAAAAATGCTCGCACGCCTTCCTTTCCGTTCCGGCGCTCGGGGCTGGTACGGCGAACACCGAGTTCGAGATAATCACGCAGATGAACATCGACGACTTCGGCGTCGGCGAAGTGCCGTACAAGTCGGTCATGCAGGACACCACCTGCGAGACCGTGAACTACGTTCTCAAGGAGCTCGGATATTCCTGCCACGCCATACATAACCACCAGGGCACGTTCTACAACCGCGACAAGGTCTACGCCGACCTCGGATTCGACACCTTCACGTCGGTCGAGTATATGAACGGCGTAAAGACCACGCCGATGGGCTGGGCAAAGGACGACGTGCTCGTCGGTGAAATAATCAAGTGCCTCGATTCCACCAAAGGGCTCGATTACATCTATGCCATTTCGGTCCAGGGACACGGCAAATATCCCGACGATCACGAGGGTGAAACCGAAATAAAAGTAAACGCGGGGCTCGAGGACTCGCACAACGCGTTTGAATATTATGTAAACCAGATACACGAAATGGACGCCTTCCTCGAAGACCTCATCGACGCGCTTTCACAGTATGACGAAAAGGTCATTCTCGTGCTTTACGGCGATCATCTGCCGAGCTTTGAAATAGCCGCCGAAGACCTTGAAAACGGCGACATTTTCCAGACCGAGTACGTTGTCTGGACGAACGCCGATATAAAGACCGACGCCGTCGATCTTCAGGCATACGAGCTCACGTCGTACGTCATGTCGCTTCTCGGCTGCAACAACGGCATACTTACGAAATATCATCAGAATTTCAAAGGCAACGAAGAATATCTCGAAAACCTCAAAGAGCTTGAATATGATATACTTTACGGCAACAAATATTACACTTCCGGCGAGAATCCGTTCGTACCCACCGTACTTCAGATGGGCACCTATCCCGTGACCGTCAGATCCTGCGAGCTGATAGGCGAGGCGCTTTTCATAAGCGGAAACGGATTCACCCCGTCGAGCGTGGTCCTGATAAACGGCGACACCGCTGACACCATTTTCGTCAACGAAAACACCCTTATCATTTCTCCGAACGAGATCGCGGAAAACGAAGAATGCCTGCTCTGCGTCGAGCAGCGCGGTGCCGACGGTCAGACACTCAGCACGACCGAAAGCATAAGCATTTCGGATTATGTAAACTTGGACGAATAAACGCAAACCATAAAAAAGCTGCGGCGGCTGCCGCAGCTTTTTTATGGTTTGTTAAAGAATGACGATGCCGTTGTCTTTCGCTTTTTTCAGTGTGTCGACGTCCCAAACGGAGGACTGGACTTCTCCGATGTGGGCTTTGCCGAGGAGCAGCATCGAAAGTCTCGACTGACCGATACCGCCGCCCATGGTGAGCGGAAGTGTGCCGTCGAGCACCATTTTGTGGAAGAGAAGCGAAGCGCGATCGGTCTTTCCGGATTTCTCAAGCTGTGTTCTCATTGATTCGGGATCGACGCGGATGCCCATTGAGGAAAGCTCGAGTGCTTTGCCGAGCACGTCGTCCCAGAAAAGGATGTCGCCGTTGAGGTTCCAGTCGTCGTAGTCGGGGGCGCGTCCGCCGTGAGGCTTGCCGTTTTTGAGCTTGTCGCCTATCGCCATGACGAAAACGGTCTTGTGCTTTCTCGTAAACTCGTTTTCGCGTTCATCGGGGGTGAGGGAGGGGTACAGATCCTCGAGCTCCGCCGAGGTGATGAAGGTGACGTCGCGGCAGAGGTCAACGTCAAGCTGTGAATATTCGCGCTTGAGCTCGACGAGCGTGTTGCATATCGCGTCAACGATGGACTGCACCGTGCGCTTGAGGTAGCTCACGCTGCGGTCTTCCTTGGTGATGACCTTTTCCCAATCCCACTGGTCAACGTAGACCGAATGGGTGTTGTCGAGTTCTTCTTCGCGGCGTATCGCGTTCATGTCGGTGTAAAGTCCTTCGTCGGGCACGAAACCGTAGCGGTAAAGCGCAAGACGCTTCCACTTGGCGAGCGAATGGACCACGGCGGCGTCGGTGCCGGCGTCGGGTATGTCGAACGTCACGGGGCGCTCGTAACCGTTGAGGTCGTCGTTGAGGCCGGTGGACGGCACGACGAAAAGAGGCGCCGAAACGCGCTTGAGGTTGAGCGACGCGCAGAGATATTTTTCAAAAGTTTTTTTGAGTGTCCCGATGGCCGACTGCGTCTGATAAAGGTTAAGCGACGACTTGTAGCCTTCGGGAATGTAAAATTTACTCATAAATCTGCTCCCGAGTTTTTTTAAAATTAATGCGAATTTGTTTTTGATGCGGCTCTGCCGCTTCAAAAACTCCTTTAAGACGAGCGAAAGCGAGTCCTCACGCCGACCAAGCGAGAGAAAACGAGCGCGATAAGCGTGAGAAAACCAAAGCGTAAAACGCAGTTTTGCGCTTTATTAATCAGCTTCTGGAAGGATCGACGGAGTAGTTGGGCGCTTCCTTGGTGATGACTACGTCGTGAGGATGCGATTCCTTGAGGCCCGCGCCGGTGATGCGGACGAATTTCGCGTTTTCCTTGAGCTCGACGAGAGTGTGAGCGCCGCAGTAGCCCATGCCGCTTCTGAGACCGCCCATGAGCTGATATACCGTTTCGGAAAGAGCGCCCTTGTATGCGACTCTGCCCTCGACGCCTTCGGGAACGAGCTTTTTGGTGCCGTTCTGGAAATATCTGTCCTTGGAGCCCTTCTGCATGGCGGTGATGGAGCCCATGCCGCGGTAGGTCTTGAACTGTCTGCCCTGGAATATTTCAAGCTCGCCGGGTGCTTCCTCGCAGCCCGCGACGAGAGAACCGACCATTACGACGTCTCCGCCCGCGGCAAGCGCCTTGACGAGGTCGCCGGAGTATTTGACACCGCCGTCTGCGATGACGGGGATGCCGAGTCCGCTTGCTACCGACGCAACGTCGTAGACTGCGGTAATCTGAGGTACGCCTACGCCCGCGACGACACGGGTGGTGCATATCGAGCCGGGGCCTATGCCGACCTTGACGCAGTCGGCGCCGGCGTCGATGAGCGCTCTCGCGCCTTCGGCGGTGGCTATGTTGCCCGCGATGAGCTGGCAGGACGGGAAAGCCGCCTTGACCTTTTTGCAGGCGTTGATGATGCCTTCGGAATGTCCGTGCGCGGAGTCGAGAACGAGCACGTCTGCGCCCGCCTCGAGAAGAGCGGCGGCTCTGTCGAGCACGTCGTTGGTAACGCCGATGGCGGCGGCGCAGAGAAGTCTGCCTTTGTCGTCCTTGGCGGCGTTGGGGTATTTGACGGCTTTTTCGATATCCTTGATGGTGATGAGTCCGCAGAGCTTGCCCTCGCTGTCGATGAGCGGAAGCTTTTCGATCTTGCGGCGTCTGAGTATCTCCTTCGCCTCTTCGAGAGTCGTTCCCGCGGGAGCGGTCACGAGGTTTTCCTTGGTCATGACGTCGTCGATCCTGATGTTGTAATCGGAAAGGAAACGGAGATCGCGGTTGGTGAGTATACCGATGAGGTGCTTGTCCTCATCGCAGATGGGCATACCGGAAATGCGGTATTTTCCCATAAGAGCGTCGGCTTCGTAGACGTAGTTGTCCTTGCCGAGATAGAACGGGTCGTGGATGACGCCGTTTTCGCTTCTCTTGACGCGGAGCACGTTGTCGCTCTGGTCTTCAATGGTCATATTCTTGTGAATGACGCCGATTCCGCCTTCCCTGGCGATGGCGATCGCCATACGGCTTTCGGTGACGGTGTCCATGGCGGCGGTCATAAGGGGAATGTTGAGACGTATTTTCTTCGTAAGGTTGGTGCCGAGACATACCTTGTCGGGCGTGACGTGGCTTTCGGCGGGTACGAGCAGTACATCGTCGAACGTTATGGCTTCCTTGCCGAACTTGTCTTGATAATTAAGCATCTTCTGCTACCTCCGCAAAATATATAATTGAACTGATTATATACACCGTTTGACGTTTTGTCAACCTTTTTCCGCAATTTTATCGAATAAAGCCTTATATTTTTTCTTGGAATTTGATTTCGGACGGAGGGCGAGCCACAAAAGCGCGCATCCGATGACCGCAAGCAGGACCACCTTGCCGTCGACCGTGCTGCCGTTCCGCTCGTATACGGTGTAGACGACGTAGGCGTAGACTACGGCGATGAGGAACGACACGATATAGTCGGCGATGCCGACGGTGAAGACGCCGCTGATGCAGGAGCCCGTGCCGTTTTCGCACAGCTTTCCGCGGAAGACGGTGGAAAACATATCGAACGACGCGCGCGGTCTGCGCTTGAGGACGACCTTGCCGCCCTTTCTTTTCGATATGAAAATATCGTCGAACATGTCGTCGCTGCCCGCGAAACGCGCCGGCGACGTGTATTCGTCCCAGTTTGAAATGAGCTTGTCCTTCGAAAGACTGCTTTCGACCTTCATCACTGCGCCCCATCCCGTACAAATTTATTTTTTTTATTATATCATATCATCAAAAATTAGTCAATAACCGATTATTTCCGTTGAAAAATTCAAAATGATGTGCTATACTCGATTTGTAAAGATATATTTATCGCAGAAACGTGAGGTGTTTTTGAATGGCAGACAAAGAAACACGCAAAAAGACCGATTTTTCGACGGCGGTGCGCTACACGCCCGACCCGCTCACGGGCCTTGACGGCGAACAGGTCAAAGAAAGGGTCGAAAACGGTTTCGTCAACTATGACGCAACGGTAGGCACGAAGAGCGTTTCGAGAATAATCATCGGTCACCTGATGACGCTCTTCAACCTCGTCAACATAATAATCGCCATCGCTCTCGTCGCGGTGGGCTCGTACAAGAACCTGCTGTTCATGACGGTCATCACTGCCAACGTGCTCATCGGCATCATTCAGGAGATACGCGCCAAAAAAGCGACGGACAAGCTCTCGTTCGTGGCGCGCAGCGTCAGCACCGTCATCAGGAACGGTGCCGAAACCAAAGTCCCCGCCGAAGAGATCGTGCTCGACGACATACTTTCTTACCGCATCGGCGATCAGATCGACGTTGACTGCGTCGTAGTTTCGGGCGAATGTGAGGCGAACGAATCGTTCGTCACGGGCGAAAGCGACGCCGTCTTCAAGGGCTGCGGCGAAACGCTGCTCGCGGGGTCGTTCGTTTCGAGCGGCGAATGCAGGGCGCGTGCCGACAAGATAGCCGACCAGAGCTATATTTCTTCCATCTCCAAGTCGGCAAAATCCATCAAAGCGGGCAGAAGCGTGCTCATGACGTCGCTCAAACGCGTCATCACCATACTTTCCTGCGTCATTTTTCCGCTCGGTTTCTTTATTTTCATAGACCAGTACGCCATCACGGGCTCCGTCCGCGAGACCGTCATCAGCACCTCGGCGCAGCTGCTCAGCATGATACCGCAGGGGCTCATGCTTCTGACGTCCACCGCGCTCGCGCTGTCGGTCGTCAAGCTTTCGCGTCACTCGGTGCTCGTGAAAGACCTTTATTCGGTCGAAATGCTCGCGCGCGTTGACGTCGTGTGCCTCGACAAGACGGGCACCCTCACCGAGGGCAGGCTCAACGTCGAAAAGCTCGTCGTCAAGGACGAAACGTACGACCCCGAGCTGCTGCTTGCCGCTCTCGCGTCGTCGCTCGGCAAGGACAACGCCACCATGGAGGCGATAGGGGAGTCGTACCCCGACGATCCCGGATACAGGACGCTGAAGAAGATACCGTTTTCGTCAAAAGAAAAATGGTCGGGCTGCGTTTTTGAGGGTGTCGGGAGCGTCGTCATCGGCGCCGCCGAATACATCATGCCGGGAAATTCCGCCGTGCTTGAGGAAGCCGCGTCATACGCGGGCGATTACAGAGTCCTGCTGCTTTGCACGTCGAAGAACGACATGGACCACGGCAGACTTCCTTCCGGGCTCCGCCCCGCGGCTTTCGTGCTGCTTCGCGACAAAATAAGAAAAGAAGCCCCCGACCTCATATCGTACCTCGTCAACGAAGACGTCGGCGTGCGCATCATATCCGGCGACAACCCCGTGACCGTTTCGGCGATAGCCAAGGTGTGCGGAGTCCCCGACGCCGAAAAATACGTTGACTGCTCGACGCTCAAGACCGAGGACGACATAAAGAAGGCGGCAGCCGAATACGTCGTTTTCGGACGTGTGACCCCGTTCCAGAAAAAGCAGCTCATCCTTGCGCTCAAAAAGAAAAAGCACACCGTTGCCATGACCGGCGACGGCGTGAACGACGTGCTCGCCATGAAAGAGGCTGACTGCTCCATCGCAATGGGCAGCGGTACCGACGCGGCGCGCAACGTCGCCTGCCTCGTGCTTCTCGGCTCCGACTTTGATTCGCTCCCTCACGTCATCGCCGAGGGCAGACGTTCGGTCAACAACATCCAGCGTTCGGCGTCGTTCTTCCTCACCAAAACGGTGTACGCCACGCTTATGGCGATATCGTTCCTGCTCATCCATCAGAAATTACCGTTCCAGCCGATACAGCAGTCGCTCATTTCCGGCGTCTGCATAGGGCTTCCGTCCGTGGTGCTCGCGTTCGAGCCCAATCACGAAAGAATAAAAGGCAACTTTTTCGGGAACGTTATACTGCGGTCGCTTCCCGGCGGCATAACCATTGCGTCCGCGATAACGCTCACGAGCTGCCTCGGCACGTTTTCGCGAATGCTTGAAGGCACTTTTCTTGCGTTCACGGTCGATCCGGAATGTATTCCAACGATGTCGCTTTACATAACCGGGCTGATCTCGTTCCTCGTGCTCATTTCCATCTGCTACCCGCCGAACCGGCTCGGCAAGCTGCTTATGGCGGTGGTGGCATCGCTGTTCATAGGCGGTGTCATAATACTCGGCGGACTCTTTGAAATAGCTCATCTCGGATTTACCGAAATAATGTTTACCGTCGTCATCTGCGCTCTTTCCACCGCGCTGATGTATCTGCTGACGAGAGCGTCGCGCCGCATACTTTACGGCAGACGTATCAAAGACATACCGGAGGAATAAAATGATCAAAAAGGCGTGGAACAGAATCAGAAGCGTTTTCGGCGACGTGGGGCGCCGGAATCTTGACGCTTTTTCCGCGCAGGCGGCGTTCTTTACGTTCGTGTCTCTCATCCCGTTCTGCGCTCTGCTCTTCAGCATCCTCAAGCTCATCCCGTTCGCCGATTACGCGGTCGTCGAAAAAGTCATGGCGTCGCTGCCGAAGATCGCGTCGGACACGATACTCGGCGTTTACGAAAGCGCCGGCAGTTATCCCGCGGGCGCGGTCATTCCCATCGCCATAGTGCTGACGCTGTGGGCGTCGTCAAAAGGTATTTTTGCCATTATGCGCGGCATCCATTCGGCATACGGTGACGAAAACGAAAACTCCGCGCGAGACAGAGTACGGTCGATCCTTTACACCGTCATCTTCATCGTGATGGTCATACTTTCCCTCATTCTCGTCGCCTTCGGCAACACGATACTGAACTTCCTGCGCTCGCACCTGCCGCAGATAAAAGAGATAACGATCGTTAAGGAGGGCATACGTCTTCTCCTGCTGACGGCTTTCATATCGTTCGTGCACCTGCTGCTGTATATGTTTTCGGCGGGAAAGCGCAAAAAGTTCCGCTACGTCTGGCAGGGCTCGCTGATAGCCGGCGTTGGCTGGACGGTCGTGTCGTATTTCTATTCTCTCTACCTCGATTTCTACCTTTCGGTCGGCAATACGCTTTACGGCGACCTCGCCACCGTGGTCTTTCTGCTGCTCTGGCTTTACGCGTGTATGTTCACCACGCTTTTCGGCGCGTTCTCCAACGGAAGGCTCACCGAGTATTACGACAAAAAATCAGTTTGATATCGCTTTCTTTTTCGGCACCGTGATGACGATCTCTATGGCGTCGCCGGTGTCGATCTCTTTTCGTTCGACGTTGACGCCCACGTCGCGCACCATCCTCACCGCGTTGTTTATCGAATTGAAAAAGCAGCTTATATCGGATATCACCCCTATCCTCTTTCCGCGGAACGGCCGGACCTTCGCTTCCGCGGAGGAGGCTTTTTTCTTTTTGGGCTCCTCCCCCGAAAGATAGGCGTTTATCCGCTTTTCAAGCTCCGACGACGAAAGCGAAAGACGCACCGCGTCGTTCAGAAAACGGCGTCTCGCCGTTTCGTCGGCGATCCTGACGAGGGCTCTCGCGTGCTTTTCGGTCAGTTTGTTTTTGGTTATCGCGTCGCGTTCCTCGTGCGTCAGCTTCAGCAGCCTCAGCCGGTTCGCGATGAAAGGCTGGCTCACCGAAAGCTTTTCGGCAAGCTCCGTCTGCGTGCAGCCCGTCATCGCCAGCATATCCTGAAGGGCAAAGGCGACGTCGAAGAACGAAAGGTCTTCGCGGAAGACGTTTTCGGTGAAGGCGAGGTAGGCGCCTTTATCCTTCGGACAGTCGACGACAAGGCACGGCAGCTCGGAAAGACCGACCATCTTCGCGGCACGCCAGCGCCGCTCTCCCGCCACTATCTCGAATTCGGGCGCCGTCACCGTCTGATCGTTGATGCATATTTTCGGTATCTTTTCGCGCCTTTTCACCGTCAGCGGCTGGATTATGCCGAAACGTCTTATGCTTTCGGCAAGCATCGACAGGGCGCCGTCGTCGAAATAGCTTCGCGGCTGATTCGGGTTCGGCAGTATCTCGCCCGTGGGAATGAAAACGATCTTTGCTTTTTTCTTCATGATGCCACTTCCTTTTTTTCGGTTCGGCGGGAAACAAAAAAGACGGTTCGCCGCACGAATGCAGTTTACCATCTTCGTTGTGTAAAATTTTGTTGAAACAACGCGTCAAACAAATATTTTTTTGTGCTTCAGCGCCGTGCCCTCGTCGTTTTCGACTATCTCACCCAGCGCGAAGAAGCCGTCTTTGCCGTAAACGCGGTATTCGCTGCCGGCGGTCGCCGCGCCAAGCCCGAGTTTTCTGACGTCCACGGCGCAGCCGTTGCGGATGAGGCCCTCGAAAAACGGTTCGAGGCGCACTTCCGGAAGAAGTGACAGAATGTCTTCGGGCGGGATGAGGAACGAGAGACGTTTTTCCGTCTCCGCTTTTTCGAGTTCTTCGAGCGTGACGGACGCCGAAACGTCAAAGACGCCGACCCTGCCGCGTTCAAGACTTCCCATGCAGCCGAGTGTGCCCGCCTTTTTCGCGATGTCCTCGCACAGGGTGCGTATATACGTCCCGCGTGAACATTCGACGTCGATGAATATCTCTCCGTCTTTTTCACGCACGTCTATCGAATAAACGTCGATATGTCTCGCGGCGCGGTCGATCTCCACGCCTTTTCTCGCCGCGTTGACGAGCTTCACGCCGTTCACCTTGAGCGACGAATACATCGGCGGCACCTGATCGTAACCGCCGACGAAGGTGAGGGCGGCTTTTTTTATTTCGTCAAACGAGGGAATGAACGCACATTCGGCGGTCTTTTTGCCCGTCACGTCGCCCGTGTCGGTCGAGTATCCGAGGACGAGGGAAGCCGTGTAGCGCTTGTCGTGATCGGTCAGGTATTCCGAAAGCTTGACGGACGTGCCGAACATCGTGGGGAGAACGCCCGAGGCGTTGGGGTCGAGCGTGCCGCAATGACCTGCTTTTTCGGCGCCGAGCAGCCTTTTGGCGATGGATATCGCGGTGTGCGACGTCATTCCGACGGGTTTGTAAAGGTTGAGGATGCCGTTGACCTTCATGAGAATTCGTCCTTCAGCGCGTCGAGAAGCTTTCTTTTCGCGTCGTCGATGTCGGTCCTGAAACGGCAGCCCGCCGCGTGTATATGTCCGCCGCCGCCGAAGGATTTGGCAAGGGCGGCAACATCGTAGTAATCGTTTGAGCGAAGAGATACTTTGATCTCGTCGCCTTTTCTTCTTATGACCGCCGACACCTCGACTCCCCTGACCTGGCGGGGTATCTGGTTTATGGCGTCGGTATCGCTGTCGCATACACGGCAGTCGGCAAGTATCTCGTCCGAAATGCAGACGACGGCGACCTTTCCGCCGTAATAAAGCTCAAGGTGTTCGTACGCGTCTTTTTCAAGCAGTATCTGACCTTCGGTCTTGCACTCGAAAAGACGGCGGTTTATCCACGCGAAATCTATGCCCGTTTCGACGAGGTCGGCGCCGACGCGGTAGGTCTCGGGACGTGTGGACGAATATTTGAAGCAGCCGGAATCCGACGAAATGGCGGCGTAAAGCCACACGGCGAGCGGCTTGTCGAAGGCAAGCCCCATCTCCTTCACCGTTTCGGCGATTATCTCGCCCGTCGCGGGGTAATGCGGCAGGCAGAGCAGGCACGACGTACGCACCGAGTTGACGTCGTGGTGGTCTATCGAGTAGTCGAAGGTAAGATTTTTAAGATATTCTTCGCTTGTTCCTTTCAGCATGGCGAACGAGGCGATGTCCACGCTCACGAGAGTGTGTCCGCCGTCCGGTATACCGTTCACGAGCGACGCGCCGTCCGTAAGCAGGAACGAAAGTCTGTCGGGTATGGGTTCGGGATTGAATACCTCGGCTTTCTTTCCGCACTTTCTGAGGGCATATTGCAAAGCGAACGCGGAACCGAGGGTATCCGCGTCCGCCGATGCGTGTGTGAACAGGATGTAGTCGTCATGAGAAAGCAGAAAAGAGGTCAGTTCTTTTATGCCTGCGTTCATTTTTCGATATCCTTCAGAATTTCCGAGATCCTCACCGCTTTTTCGGTGGAATCGTCCTTGATGAATATGAGCTTGGGAGTGAGGCGGAGGTTGACGCGGCTCGCGAGCTCACTTCTGATGTATCCGCTCGCGGACTTGAGCCCTTCTGCCACTTCCTTGTCGTTTCCGCCTATCACGCCGTAATAGATCTTTGCGACCGAAAGGTCTTTCGAAACGTCAGCCGAGGTCACCGAAATGAAAGCTTTCGACACTCTCGGGTCCTTGACGGTGCGGAGGATGTCGGTGAGGACCTCGCGCACCTGCTCGTTGACCTTGTCTATTCTGTAAGAAGCCATTATCTTGCGACTTCCTCCATGATGTACGCTTCGAGAACGTCGCCTTCCTTGATGTCGTTGAAGCGTTCGAGACCTACGCCGCATTCGAACGACTGAGCGACTTCACGCACGTCGTCCTTGAAACGCTTGAGCGACGATATCTTGTCTTCGAATATTACGACGCCGTCGCGTATGACGCGGATGAGGGAAGAACGTGTGATCTTGCCGTCGGTGACGTAGGAGCCCGCGATGGTGCCCACGCTCGGAACGCGGATGGTCTGTCTGACTTCAGCTCTGCCGAGGATGGTCTCCTTGAATTCGGGAGCGAGCATGCCCTTCATGGCGGCTTCGATCTCTTCGAGGCATTCGTAAATTATGCGGTAGGTCTTGATCTCGACGTTGTCCTTTGAAGCGGCTTCGAGCGCCTGTCTGTCGGGACGGATGTTGAAGCCGACGATGATCGCGTCGGACGCGGAAGCGAGCATGACGTCGCTTTCGTTGATTGCGCCGACCGCGGCGTGGATGACGTTGACCTTGACTTCTTCGTTGGAGAGCTTTTCAAGGCTCGATTTGACCGCTTCGGCGGTGCCGTGTACGTCGGTCTTGACGATGATGTTGAGCGACTTCTGTCCGCTGCCGATACGGTCGAACAGGTTGTCGAGGTTGACCTTGGAGGAGCCGAACTGCTTTGCCTTTTCCTCGCTCTTTCTCTGGTCGACGAGCTCTCTCGCGAGTCTTTCGTCTTCGACCGCCGAGAACTGATCGCCCGCGCTCGGTACTTCGGAAAGTCCCATTATCTCAACGGGGGTGGAAGGACCGGCGGATTTGATGGGTCTGCCCTTGTCGTCGTTCATGGATCTGATCCTGCCGGTGGTGGTGCCGGCGATGATGACGTCGCCCACCTTCAGCGTGCCGTTCTGTACGAGCACGGTGGCGACTGCGCCGCGGCCCTTGTCGAGACGGGCTTCGACGACCGCGCCCTTGGCAAGTCTGTTGGGGTTGGCTTTGAGCTCCATCATATCGGCGGAAAGGATGATCATTTCAAGCAGCTTGTCGATGTTCTGATGCTTGATCGCCGAAATGGGGATGCATATCGTGTCTCCGCCCCATTCTTCGGGGAGAAGGTCGTATTTGGTGAGTTCCTGAAGGACTCTGTCGGGGTCTGCGCCCGGTTTGTCTATCTTGTTGATGGCAACTATGATGTTGACGCCCGCCGCTTTCGCGTGGTTGATGGCTTCAACTGTCTGCGGCATGATGCCGTCGTCCGCCGCAACGACGAGCACCGCGATGTCGGTGAGGTTGGCGCCTCTCGCACGCATCGAGGTGGAGGCTTCGTGGCCCGGCGTGTCGAGGAAGGTGATGTCGCTGTCGTTGATCTTTACTTTGTATGCGCCGATGTGCTGGGTGATGCCGCCCGCTTCGCCGCTCGTGACGTTGGTGTGCCTGATGGCGTCGAGAAGTGAGGTCTTGCCGTGGTCGACGTGGCCCATTACGACTACGACGGGAGCACGCGGAACGAGGTCCTTTTCGTCGTCGGGAGTGTCGGAGGCAAAGAGTTTGTCTTCGAGCGACACGACTATCTCGCGCTCGACCTTGACCTTGAATTCATCCGCTATGAGGTAAGCGGTATCGTAGTCGATGAGGTCGGAAACGCTCGCCATGACGCCGTTCGTCATGAGCTTTTTGATGACTTCGGGAGCGGATACCTTCATTCTGCTCGCGAGCTCGCCGACCGAGATCTCCTCGGGAACGGTGATCTTGAGCTGAACGGGCTTGGGTATCATCTTGGGCTTGTTCT
This sequence comes from Eubacteriales bacterium, assembly GCA_045600105.1. Classification (GTDB taxonomy): domain Bacteria; phylum Bacillota; class Clostridia; order Oscillospirales; family CAG-382; genus UBA1206. Next base: position 29,740 of record JAZRXG010000009.1, on the reverse strand, counting down.
TGTCGCCGAACTTTCTGCCCTTGTCGTTCTGGACGTCGTTCTTGTTCTTTTTCTTTATCTTGGTCTTGCCGTTCTGGATCTTGTCGGAATCGGAAACGAAGGTGTCGAGCTTCTCGTCGTATTTCGAGATATCGACGGACTGCGTGCCTCTCGTATCGACGACGCGCACGTCGGACTTGGATCTCTTTATCTGAGTCTGAGGCTGAGGATTCTTCTTCTGACCGTTCTGTCCCTGCTGACCCTTGGGCTGCTGGGGAGCACCCGCCTTGGGAGCGTTCTTTGCGGCTTCCTTCTGCTGTTCTTCGGCAGCTTTTCTCGCCGCTTCCTCCTCGGCTTTTTTCTTTTCGGCTTTCTTATCGTCGTAATACTTGAAGAAGGCGGTTATGTCGACCTGATTCTGCTGGGTATAGTATTCGAATATTACGGAAAGCTCGTCGGATTCGAGGGAAGACATGGCGCTCTTGCCCGCAAAGCCGTGCGACGCGAGAAGGTCGATCACGTCCTTGCTTTTCTTTATACCGAGATCCTTTGAAAGAGAATTGATTCTCAGTTTTTCTTCTGGCATTTGTTTACCTCCGGATTTTTATTTTTCGCCCCGTCGAAAAGACCGGCGAAATCATCGCCGCAGATCGCGGTGCAGGCGCAGCTCTCTTTGCCTATCGCCTGACCGAGCTCGGCGCGTGTAAACGGTATTTCTTCATAGCGCACGCCGTAGGTCTTAGCCTTGTCGGACAAGCGCTTTTTTGTGTTTTCGGACGCGTCGCAGGCGACCACGACCACCGTGGCTTTGCCGCTTCTTATCGCGTCTACGGCGGCGTCGCTCCCGTACGTGAGCCTGCCCGCCTTTCTTATGAGACCGAGTGAGGAAAGCACGCTATTCATTCTTCAGCATACCCTCCAGACTTGCGTATACCTCGTCGGGGACGCTCGTGCCGAACGCCTTGTCGAGCCGTTTGGCTTTGCGGCATTTCGCGAAGCAGGCGATGTCGCCGCATATATACGCGCCTCTCCCGTTGGCTTTGTTCGTGGGATCGATGAAAATTTCCCCTTCCTTCGATCTGACGACGCGGATGAGGGAAGACTTGGGCTTCATTTCTCCGCAGCCTACGCATTTGCGGTCAGGGGCTTTTTTTATTTCACTCATAAAAACCGCCTCCCTGTGTTCGTGTTGGTTATTCCTCGTCCTTGCGCGCCTTGATGTCTATCTTGAGTCCGGTGAGCTTGGCGGCGAGTCTCGCGTTCTGACCTTCTCTGCCTATGGCAAGGGAAAGCTGGTCTTCTTCGACGATTACGCGGTAGGTCCTTTCGCCCTCGGGAAGCTTGATGACCTCGAGCACGGCCGCGGGCGCGAGAGCGGACGCGATGTATTCTTCGTTGGAATCGGAATATTTGATGATGTCGATCTTTTCGCCGTTGAGTTCCTCGGCGACCGCGTTCTTGCGCGCACCGCGGGGACCTATGCAGGTGCCTATCGGGTCGACGTTGGGGTCGTTGGACTTGACGGCGACCTTGGTCCTCGAACCGGGTTCGCGTGCGATGGATTTGATCTCGACGACACCTTCGGCGACCTCGGGGACTTCGAGCTCAAAAAGACGTCTGACAAGGTCGGGATGGATACGGCTGAGGGTCACGGAAGGACCTCTGACGCCTTTTTTGACCTCGGTGACGAAAACTTTGATCCTGTCGCCCGGGGTAAGGGTCTCGCCGGGGATCTGTTCGGTGCGGAAGATGGTCATTCTGTTCTTGCCGAGCTCGACTACCGCGTTGGCGGTGACGGGGTCGACTATTTCGACGACGGCGGAGATTATCTCTTCGCGTTTTTCTTCGTATTCGCGTTCGATCATTTCGCGTTCGGCGTTGCGGATGCCCTGAATGATGACCTGCTTCGCGGTCTGGGCGGAGATGCGTCCGAAGTTGCGGGTCTTGACCTCAGTTTCATATATATCGCCGAGGTTGTACTTTTTAGACTTGAGTCTTGCTTCTTCAAGCGAAATTTCGCATTTTTCGTCTTCGACCTCGGCGACGACGGTGAGCTGACGCATGAGCTTGAGCTCTTTTTTGTCAAAGTCGAGCTTGACTTTGGCGTTCACAAGTCCGCCGTTGTCTCTTTTGAACGCGGAAAGGAGCGCGGCTTCGACCTTTTCGGTCATATAATCGCGGTCGATCTTCTTTTCTTTGCAAAGGGCTTCGAGTGCTTCGAAAAATTCTTTGTTCATTTTTGATATTTTCCTCCCTTATCCGAGAATTGCCGTTGCTTTGGCAATATTCTTTTTGTTGATCTCGTTACCGTTCACGGTGACGGTGCTTTCGGTCTGCGACGTGACTTTTCCGTTCAGCTCCTTCGCGCCGTTTTCTGCCTTGAAAAACCTGAACGAGCAGTCCCAGCCGTTTTCGATTGCTTTGGAATAGTGGTATTCCGTTCTTAAGATGCGCGTAAGTCCCGCCGATGATACCTCAAGGATATACGGGTCGGCGACGGGGTCGGCTTCGTCGATGATGGGCTCGATTATGGCGTTGGCTTCCTCGCAGTCGGACATAGACATATTCTCACCGCGGTCGAGCTCGAAAACGAGGTTCCAGTCGCCCGCTTCCTTTTCATATCTCACGTCCCAGACGGTAAAGCCCGCTTCGTTCACTTTTTCCTCGATGAGGCTTCTCGCTTTTTCGGCGATGTTCTGTTTCATACGCATACCTCCCGGTCGGTCTGCTGAAGCAAAAATTTAAGAGTGGGCGCGAGCCCACTCTCATTTTCCTGTAAGATATTATAGCACACGAAAACGCGAATTGCAATAGTTTTTGCAAACAAAAAAACTTTAATTATCCGTTTCTTTCGAATATCCGTTGTTTTTTGCCTTGTCCCAGTCGACGAAAAGCACGTTTTTGGTCTTTCCGACCGTGCGTTCGGTCACCGTGCCGTCCTGTCTGAGACGTTCGAGGACGGTCTCGAGGTTCTTTTTCTTTGTTTTCGGATTTGCCTTTGATATGTTTTCGATAAGTGACGCGGCGGTCAGCATCGATCTGCTGTTTGCGAGCTCGTTGAAAATAAGTCTGTAATCGTTCCCGAAAAGCTCGTCTTCGTCGGGAACTGCCTCCGACCAGCTCGCGCATTCGCGCAGCTGACGTGAGAATGAGCCTTCGACGGCGTAAATGCCCACTTCTTTGCCGCAGATGTTTTTGAGGAAGGAAACGACGGAGGAGAAATGTCCGTCGCCGGAAAACAGGATGAACACGTCGATGCCTTCGCTCATCATGGCTTTTTGATAAATGTTGTCAAGGATTATGAAGTCGGTAAAATCCTTTTTTACCCCGGTCGGGTTTCGCGTGTCGATTATCTTATTGGAAAAGGGGCGGATCCTTTGTATCTCATCCGCGAGAGATTTGTGGGAAAAGTCCGCGAAAAACACGGCTTCCGTAAGATTGTACTTCCGTGAGATGGTCTCGAACCACGTTTTGATGTTCGGCTTCATGCCGTAATTGACGTTCATCGAAACGTACCACGACTCGTAGTCGATGAACGCTATCGCTTTTTTGAGGGTGCTGTTCGAGAATATCTCGGGAATGACCGGCTTTTCTTTTCCCTTAGAGAACAGAGATATACCAATACCTCGCTTTCTGTAATGTATTTTTTCGTTCATCCCGCAGCAAAAGAATAACACACGTCTCTTCGTTTGTCAATAATTTAATTTTGCGAGCGCGTCTTTGAGGCGCGCGATTATCTTTTTTTCGAGCCGCGAGATATACGACTGCGATATCCCGAGCAGGTCCGCCGCCTCCTTCTGCGTCATTTCTTTTCCGTCCCTTCCGAACCCGAACCGAAGCGACACTATCTGTCTTTCGCGTTCGGGCAGCGACGACACCGCGAGAGAGATGAGCCGTTTTTCTTCGGTCTCCTCGATGCTGCGGCTGACATCGTCGCTCTCGGTGCCGAGCAGATCGCCGAGCAGCAGCTCGTTGCCGTCCCAGTCCACGTTGAGCGGCTCGTCGAGTGACAGCTCGGCTTTCAGGCAGGACGTTTTGCGGATGTACATGAGTATCTCGTTCTCGACGCAGCGCGACGCGTAGGTGGCAAGCTTTATCTGCTTGTCGCACCGATAGGTGTTTATCGCCTTTATCAGACCTATCGTGCCTATCGAAACGAGGTCTTCTATCCCCGTTCCCGTAGACTCGAATTTTTTCGCTATGTACACCACGAGCCGCAGGTTGTGCTCGATGAGCACCTTTTTCGCCTTCGCGTCGGCGATTTCGGCAATGTATCTCGCTTCCTCCTCCGGCGGCAGAGGCGGCGGAAGCGTCGCCGCGCCGTTCACGTAATATGTTCCGTTGTCCAGCCCGAGAAAAGCGAGCAGCTTTGAAAAAAGTTTCGGCATCATATCTTGTCACCTCATAAGAATAATGGGTATCAGTCCGTCGCAGCCCGAATACGTGTCATTGCCGTCGTCGGACGCGATTATGGCGTCGACGCTCACTCCGTTGACCCTGACCTCGTCGGGGCGGAAGCCCTCGAGTATTTTTGCGCCTCCCGCGCTTTTTATGGGGATCACCCGATCCATTTCGGGCTTGTCGTCACCGAACACGCGGCGGGCTGCGATGATGACCGCCTTGCCCGTTATCGGGTCGACGACGTGGCAGCCCGTGTCGGCGAGCAGCACGAGGGACACCGTTTTTCCGCCGCAGGTCACCACGGCGTGCGCTTTCCGCGTTGAAAGCCTTTTGCGGCAGACGAGCCCGTAAACGTATGACGCCGCCACCGAAAACGCCGCGGCGGCAAACAGAAACAGCGGCGAGATCTCGGCGTAAGCCATGCCGCCGTTCACCCTTTCGCTCCCTCCGCGAAGCGAAAACAGGGCGGTGACTATCCCGCCGACGAACGCCGACGTCAGAAAAAACACCGTGACCCTCGCGGCAAGACGCCCCGCCGTGCTTTTTCCGCACGACACGAAAACGAGCAGAAAAGACACGGCGATATGCAGCGGCAGCAGAAGGAGAAAGCCCGTTTCTGGCAGGTATTGCAGCAAAACGGAATATATCCCGCCGATCGCCGCCGCCGTTACGATCCTCCAAAGCCTCGCCGGTACCGACATCAGGGCGCAGGTAACGTAAAGGCAGAGGAAATCCATTGTGAAATCTATGAGGAACAGTATGTCCGCGTATACGACGACTATCTCGTCCATGCTTCATCACCGCGTCTATGATACCCCTTCACGGGAGCAGAAGATTGTCGCATGTCGGGGAACGAAAAATTATTTTTCATTTCCCCTGCCCGTCATAAAATCCCGCGGCGCGGCATAGGAATTAACGGTGATGTGCCTTGAAACAAAAAATCGCGTTTTTTCTGTCTCTCCTTCTGCTCGCGGCGGCGTTCGGCGTTTACGCGAAACGCGAGAGCGCAGTGGAAGTGTCGTTCTTTGAGTCCGAGCGGAACACGGAGGTCAACGTGACCGGACTTCTGCGCCGTCTTATCGGCTGAAAGCGGATGGAAAGCTTTTATTTTCCGCTTTTTCGCGGAGTCGTGCGCGTCAGCGTTTTCGCTCCGGCGGCGTTTCTGCTCGTGTGTATGTCCGAGGGAACGGCGTCGTTCGCCTGCATTTTTGCCGCAGCCGCTCTGCACGAAGCGGGGCATTGGTTCTTTATCCGCCTTGCGGGGGAAAGGGTGACGCTTTTCCGCGTCGAGCCCTTCGGAGGCGTAATGTCGTACACGACGTCGCGCTGCACCTACGGCGACGAAATGCTCATTGCCTCGGGCGGGATCGTGTCCAACGCGCTCGGCGCCTTCGTGTCGTCCGGCGTTTTCGCGCTTTGGAAGAACGTTTATCTGCTGCTTTTTATTTTCTCATGCTTCTTTTTCGCCGCCGTCAACGCGCTGCCGCTGAAAGGAAGTGACGGTTACCGCTTCGTTTATCTATCTCTCTGCCGCAAAGTAGACGAAGAAAAGGCAAAAAAGACCGCGGACGTTCTTTCCGTCTTTGCCTTTTTTGCCCTTGCGCTTGCGGCGCTTTATATTCTTTATCTTTCGGATTTCAACAACGGTCTCTGTGTCATCTTTCTGCTCGCGGCGATGAAATGACGATTTTTCTTGCAAATTGAGTTTATAGGTGTTATAATCAAGGCAAAGTGAGGTTTGGATCATGAAAAAAACGCTTTGCCTTTTTCTTGTTATGATAATGCTGTTCGTCTCCGCCTGCTCGGAGGGAAGCGACGAAAAAAGCGCTCCCGTGAGCGAAGCTGAATCGGAAAACGGATCGTCGGCTGCGGAAGCCGCGTCGGAAGGACCGTCCGCCGTTTCGGAAGAAATATCCGAAGAGGTTTCGGAGGAATCTGCCGAGGAAAGCGCGGAAGAGTATTCCTATCCGCCCGAATCCGAAGAGCTGACCGCACCCACCGTCTACGGCTGCACCAAGCTTTATGACGACGCTTTCGTCGTGCTCGGCAACTGCGACGAAGGAGCGAGGATATTCTGGATATACGACGGCGTCATGGATTCGACGTCTTCCGACCACGGATATTATTCCATCCGCGTCAAGGGCAAAAAGGGCGAGCTGAAGATGTGGGAAGAAAAAGACGGCTTCAAGAGCCGCACCCGCACCTATTACGCTCAGCCGAAGCCTGTCGACCCCGACGAATGGAAGATAATCGCCGGTTACGACTATCAGTTCCATCTCGACTACACGCTGAATGACTTCCTCTGCAACAACCTTTATTCGCAGAAAAACCTCGATTCTCTCACCGAAAGGCTGAAAAAGAGGGCGGGCTCCACCGACGCCGAGATAATCTACATACTCGTTCCGTCGCCCGCCACCATATACCCCGAAACGATGCCCGCCGAATACGTCAGACAGAGCGAAACGTCGCGTCTCGACCAGGTCATGAAGGCGGTGAGCGACGCCGGCATCAAGTGCATCGACGTGAGGTCGATCTTCAACGAGCACAAGAACGACGAATACAAGCTCTACTGGAAGACCGACTCACATTGGACCGACTACGGCGCGTTCCTCGTTTACACCGAGCTTTTCAACTATATTTCGGAAAAATATCCGGCGTCCGCTCCCCATCCGTTCGAGGATTTCAACTGGGTGGAGGACTATTACTACGGCGGCGATATGTCGTATTACCTCGAATATTACGGCGGCAGTATGCCGATGAAGGAATACAACGTGCTCCGCAAGCCCAATTATGAGCTTCCGAAATCCATCACTTCGATACGCCGCTACAACGGAACGAAGGAGCTGACCTACGATCAGGACTCGATGCCCGCCAAGAAGACGATCAAGACCGACCGTCCCGACAGACCGAACGCCTACATAATGCGCGACTCGTATTCGACCCAGATGTACGACATCCTTGCCGACGGCTTCAACAACACGTACTACCAGGGAATGTGGGGCTTCTCGTTCAACAAGAGCGAGATCGAAAGCTGCGACGCCGACTACGTCATCTATATCATCGTCGAACGCAACCTCGACAACGTATTCAACTGAGAAAAACAAGAAAAATCACCGGAAAAGTCCGCTTTTCCGGTGATTTTTATGTTGTTTGAGCCGGAAGAGGATTTATTGTGATTGGAAATATTGACAAACGTAAATATCCGTGTTATACTGCAAACGCCAAACAAACTGAATATGATTTTTGAAAAAAAGATGTATTTCGTCCAAATGTATTGGGCGTTTTCTGCGTTATTCAAGCACTGATCACGCTGATGAATTTGATAAAATGCAAATTCCAAATAGTGTGATTAGTGTGCTGATGCATCTTTTTTCATATTATGGTTTGTTTGGCGACGACTGGGGTTTGCGTTTTTGTGCGTTGACTTCGGTCGGCGCATTTTTTTATTTTATAATTTGTGCAAAGGAGAAACATTATGAATTCATCATCAAAAAAACTCATTTCCTTCATCGTGGCGATGATCATGCTGGTACAGATGTTCCCGATTTTGGGCTCGGCGGAAGAAGCGTCGGACGAAGTTATCGAGATTTATACCGTCGCGGACTTGTACTGCATCCGCTATAAGCTCGATGGCAATTACAAGCTTATGGCTGATATCGACCTTACCGAAGCTACCGCAAAAGGCGGAGACTGGGATGACAACGGAAAAGGTTGGTTTCCGATAGGCAATATACGTAATCCTTTTATAGGTACATTTGATGGAAATGGTCATTCAATAATTGGAATGAGAATAAGTCAAAATTTGATCGACAGTGGAGAAGCAGTAGGACTTTTTGGAAGTGCAGAAGATGCAATTTTTACAGATTTAAAATTAAAGAATTCTTCAATTTCTGTAACTGCAGAATCATCGAGTTTGACAGCCAAAACATACGCTGGGTCTATGTGCGGAAAAATAAAAAACTGTACTATCAAGAATTGTGGTTCAGAAAATATTATTATGTCTGCTGAAAGCTATTCAAGTAATCGTTTTTATACAGGTGGACTTATTGGCGGATCAATTGAAACAAATAATATAGAGAATTGTTTTACAACTGGGGAGATTACAGGTGGAAGCTGGACATATTTTGGGGGCATTATTGGAATTTATGCTAATGGTAATATAAATAATTGCTATTCTACTACTAAGTTGATTTCAAGAACAGGAAACGCTAATTATCCGTGTGGTATCGGTAGATGTTCAGATAATAATTATTGTGTTGTTGACAGATGCCTTTTTTTAGGTGAAATAGAGTGCACTTATTATAGAGACGCAATATCGAATGGTGAATACACTAATTGTTATATAAAAGTGGGATGCAATGGTTCATATAATAATGAAAATGCTACTGCCGTTACAGAAGCTCAAATGAAGCTGTCGCCTGTATTTGGCTATCTTGATTTTGACAACATCTGGTTCCTTGACCTTGATTCGGGCGTTATGCACCCGCAGCTCCGCAATGTGCCAGAAGCACTTTCTGCAACTGAATTGACGTGGATATCGCTTCCGGCAAACACCGAAATATCAGAAGGCACGGAAGAGCCCGATTTCACTGACGGAGTCATCCACGCCGAATACAAATACGGTCCCGCAAGAGACATCAGCGTGACTTCCGATATGGTGAGCGGATTCGACGGAACGACGGTCGGCAGACAGACGCTCACTGTTGAACATTGCGGAAAAGCACTCAGCTTTGACGTGAACGTCGTACACGATTACGAAGATACCGTCATGCCTCCCACCTGTACGTCAAGAGGATATACGACGCACACCTGCTCGGTGTGCGGAAGCACTTACAAAGACAAATATACCGATAAGCTTACGCATGTTTATACGGCTTCCGTTACCGAACCGACCTGCACTGCACAAGGATATACAACACATACCTGCTCGCTCTGCGGAGATACCTATATCGATTCGTATACCGACAAATGCGCGCATACCTATACTTCGCAGGTAATAAACGCCGCCTGTACGTCGCAGGGATACACGGAGCATACCTGCTCGCTCTGCGGTGATTCGTATATTGACGCCTATACCGACAAATGCACGCATACGTACACTTCCGTTGTATTTGACGCGACCTGTACAACGCAGGGATATACGAAATATATCTGTTCCGTCTGCGGAAGTACGTATATTTCCGACTATACGGAACCCTGCGAGCACAGATATGAGAGCGATGTGGTCGATCCCGACTGCGTGAACGGCGGATACACCGTTCACACTTGCAAGGACTGCGGACACACTTATACCGATAATCCCACAAGCTGCAGCGGTCACGATTATGCCGCGGTCATAACACCGGCAACGTGTCAGAAGAAAGGATACACAACATACACCTGCAAAGACTGCGGAGCAAGCTATGTCGGCGATTATACCGTTCTTGCGGAACATCATTATACAACGGTGGTCAAAGAGCCCACCTGCAGCTCGATAGGATATACGACATATACCTGCACGGTTTGCGGCGATTCGCATGTTGACAATTATACCGAATGCGCAGAACACACTTATACCGAAAGAAAGGTGCTTTCGACCTGCTCGAAAGAGGGCTATACGATACATATCTGCAAAGACTGCGGATATGAATACGTTTCGGATCATATTCCCGCTTCGGAACACAATTACGAGGCTGTCGTCACCGATCCGACCTGCGAGGGCGAAGGCTTCACGACATACACCTGTACGGTCTGCGGATATTCTTACAAAACCGATTTTGCCGAAAGAAAAGGCCACGATTTCGGCGCCTTCGAGAATTTTGACAGCGAGTATCATATACATACTTGCAGCTGCGGAAAAAATGAAAAACTTCAGCATAACTGGAGCAGCGGGCTTGTCACCAAAAAGCCCACGAATGCCGAAAAAGGCGAAACGGTTTATGTCTGCGTCGATTGCGGAGCGGTCAGAACCGAGTCGATCCCGGTGATCACCGATAATGCAAAGGTCTATTCGGGCGATGTCAGCGCCCGTGTGGGAAAAGAATTCTCCGCGATAATATCCGCGTCGGAAGTTGCTCCGTCATACAGCTGCGGAGTATGGTTTGAATACGATAAAGACGTATTCGAATATATCGAAGGGACATGTCTGCTTGAGTCGGAGCCGGAGATCCTTGACATTGACGGCAAGGAAGGTCTGGCAGCCGCGTATGAAGGCATTTATGACATCAATGGGGACATAGCTGATTTCAAATTCAAAATTAAAGACGACGCCGACGAAGGCACATATTTCATCGAATATTATTGTGTATTTGAAAACGAAAATCATGTCGGTATGACGTACACCGTCAAGGTGCCTGTCGCTGTTGCTCCCGCTTATGTACGCGGTGACGTGAACGATGACGGAAGCGTCAATTCAGCCGACGCGATCTATCTGTTGAGAAATACGATGAGAGCAGGCAAATATCCCATCAACCAGAGCGGGGATATGAACGGAGACAAGGCGGTCAACTCTGCGGACGCGATATATCTCCTCCGCTACACGATGAGACCGTCCAAATATCCTCTCGCCGACTGAAAAACAAAAAAGGATTTCCGCACCGCGGAGATCCTTTTTTATGAAAATTTCGTCAGATGAGAAGTTATTCCGAAAGCCGTCGGTTCAGACGGCGGTCACGACGCGTCTGTCGTGTTTCAGCGGTGGACGTACATCCTTGAACTTCCGCCGCCGTCGTTTTGTACCGTGCACAGGAACTCCCAGCCGTACCGTTCGTAAAATCCCGTGTGGTCGGTGACGAGATAAACGGGGGATATCCCTTTTTGCCTGCAGCCTTCGACAGCCATGTCAAGCAGCCTCCCCGCGATGCCTTTGCCGCGATGGGCTTTTTCCGTATACACGGCGCACACGTTGGGGAACAGGTCTTTTCTGTCGTGGAAATCGTTTTCTATCACTCCGAGCCCCGATACGATCCTGCCGTCGCACAGGCACAGATACCAGCCGTAGTCCGTTTCTTTTTTCAGATACGTTTCCATACACTCGAGATACGCTTCCTTCGGAATCCCCCACCTGCCGCGGAACCATTCCGCGGCTTCGTCTTTGAGCGAAGGCCTTTCGGCGAGATCGATATATTCGTAACCGTTCATTTCTATTTTCTCACTTGTGCCGATGAAAGTCACATCGGCGTGCCGACTTCGATGAGGTTGCCGTCGGGATCGTAAAAGCGCACCACGCGCTGACCCCAGGAATGGGTCAGCAGTCTGTTGACGTATTCGGTTTCGGGGTAAAGCGTCTCCAGCTTTTTCACAAATCCCTCGATATCGCTTTCCTCAAAATAAAGCTCGCACGAATTGTTCTTCGCGGCAACGTCTCTGCCGATGAAGTCTTTCCAGTATTTTTCTTCCTGCAGCACAAGCCCGCCCGACATTATCATATTGCCGCCGTTGTCGCAAAGCGTCTCGAGCCCGAACAGGTCGTGATAGAATTTTTTTGCCTTTTCATTGTCTTTGACGACTATCAGAAAACCGCTGAATTTCATGGTCAAACCTCTCGCCGCTATGCGTTTTCACGCGTTGTGATACATATCGTAAACGACGTACCCGCCTTTGCCGTCAAGCGAACCGACGCTCGTTTCCATGCACATCTGACACCTCGGGTCGGTCATGGGGTATCCGCTGACGGGATAGATGCCGTGTTCGGACGACGTCACGAAGCCGACGGTGTTGTAAAAGCGGAAATTCCCCTCGACGATTATGCCCGCAAACCCCATTTTTTTCACTTCTTCGATGCCGAGCGTTATCATTGCCGAGCCGATGCCTTCGCGCAGGTGATCGGCGTGTACCGAAACGGGCGCGAGCATCACGACGTCGGTGTCGTCCGCTCCTCCGTGTCCGCCTTCGGGTGTTTTCGACAAAGGGAAGCGCGAGAACAGAAAGTGCCCGACGATCCCGCCCTCGAGCTCCGCGACGAAAGAAAGGCGCGGGATATAATATTCGGAGTCCCTTATTTCCTCGATCAGCGCGACGATGTCCGTGCCGTCGGAGTAGTCCGTCCCCTCTTTGAAGGAACGAAGGACGAGGGAAACGATGTCTTTGTAGTCCCCGTGCGTTTCGGGGCGGATGGTCAGTTTTTTGCCTGTCATTTTGAATGATACCCTTGCAAAGTCTTTTTTACAGCCAGCCTTCGTGCGCCGCCTTGTACGTTTTCAGCATCGCGTCGGCGTCGGCAAGCATCTGTTTCATTCCGGCTTCACCTCTGACGGACGCGGCAGCCGCGCATTCGTGACCGCCTCCGCGGTATTTTTCGGCAAGCTTGTTGACGGTGACGAAGCGCGAACGGATACGCGCGCGGATGCTTCCGTCTTCGTGCTCGATGAACGCTATCCATATAAGTCCGCCCTTGACCGAATCGAGGAACGATATCGCCGACCCCGCCTGCTCACGGTCGAGGCCGAAATCGGCTTGATTTTCCTTGCTCACGAACAGATACACGACGCCGTTCGGCGTCATTTTCATATTGCGGAGCACGTACGCCTTGAAGCGGAAGAAATCGAAATCCTCAAGGTACAGCCTGCAGAACATCATCTCGGTGTCGATGCCCGCGTCGAGCAGATACGACGCGCATCTGAGCGTCTCGCCGGACGTGGACGAATAACGGAACCTGCCCGAATCCGTCACCATGCCGACGTAAAGATACGTCGCCGCTTCCTTCGTCAGCGTAAGCTCGTCCTTGAAGGTAAGATAAAAATCAACTATCATTTCGCTTGCCGACGAGCGTTTGTCCTCGACCCACGAAATATCGCCGAACTGCTCGACCTCGATGTGGTGGTCGATCTTCACGATGCACGGGCACATATCGTATTTATCGTTCGCTATCCTGTCGGCGGTCGCCGTGTCAAGGACTATGAACATCGCCTTGGTATATATGTCGTACGGCACGTCCTCGTCGTCATTTCCGAGGAACGAGAGGTATTCCGACGTGTCGGACGCTATTACATATACCGTTTTTTCGGGGAACGAGGCGTTTATCAGCGCTTTCAGCCCCTTTGAGGCGCCTGTCGCGTCGCCGTCGGGACGCAGATGGCGGCTGATGATGACGGTGTCGTATTCTTTTATTTTGTCGAAAATCCGCTTTTTTATTTCTTCGTTCATTTTTCTTCTCCGAGTGTTTTGAGATCGTCAAGCAGCGCCATTGCTTCTGCTTTGTCGGCGACGGTGGCGCCGCTCGCTCTGGCGTGTCCGCCTCCGCCGTATTTGACGGCGACCTTGTTCACGTTGAATCTGTTCGAGCGCATTTCACATATAACGCCGCTTTGCGTTTCGGTGAAATTCGCCCATATATCCACGCCCTTTATGTCGGACATCGTCCCGACCATCCCGCGCGAGGCGGCGAAGGTGTCGAGCCCGAGGGACGCGAGCTCCTCGCGCGTCGTGTAGATATACGCCACGTTTTCGCACGCGAGCCGGATCCTCGTGATGAACGAGGCACGGGTGATGATGTTTTTGAGCTCGTCCGCGTAAAGCTTGGAATAAATGTCGTTGGTATCGAATTCACGCTCCATCAGAAACGACGCGAGCTCGAAGGTTTTCGACGACACCGAGTCGTATCTGAAACGTCCCGAATCGGTTATCATCCCCGTGTAAAGCGCTTTCGCGGCTTTGTCCGAAACGGCAAGCCCGTTTTCCTTGGCAAAGCAGGTGACGAGCCCCGCGCAGCTTTCGAACGTGCTGTCGACGTATTCCATATCGGCTATCTTTTCACAGAATATGTGATGATCGAGCCTTATGGTGAGGGCTGCTTTTTTGTATCTATCGTCGCTCACGAGCTGCGGCGTCGAGGTGTCGAGTATCACGGCGACCGCGTTGTCATAGAACGAATCGGGGATGATATCCATCGCCGAGCCGTCCATGAACGAGTAGCGTTTCGAAACGTCGCCGACCGCGTAGACCCCGACCGACGGGAAGTTGTCGCGTATTATCTGCCTGAGACCTATCTGACTGCCGAGCGCGTCGCCGTCCGGATTGACGTGGCGATGTATGATGACTCGTTTTGCGGACGATATCGCTTTCAATGCTTCGTCGAACATAAATGCTCCTTTCAGCGTACTGCCTTGCGGTGTCTTTGCCGAAGGCGAAATTCTTACAAATGCAATATAACATAAAAAACTCGCTTTGTCAACAAACCGCGCGTCTATTGACGGAATAATAAAAATATGCTAAAATACCAGAAAAGAGGTGAGGGATACGGAAGAGAACGAAAAGGTGCGCCTTCTTGCCGAAAAAGCCGCTTCTCTCGGCGGAAGAACGTATTACGTCGGGGGCTGCGTGCGCGACGCTCTTATGGGCGTGAAATGCGGCGACGTTGACGTTGAGATACACGGAATAAATCGTGAAGAGCTCGAAAACGTGCTCGATTCGATGGGAAAAAAACTCGTCATGGGCAAAAGCTTCGGCATCTACAAGCTCGCGGGCGTCGACGTTGACATCGCGATGCCGCGAAGAGAGCGACAAACGGGGGAGAAGCACACTGATTTCGATATCGAGGTAGACCCCTTCATCGGCACCGAAAAGGCGGCGTCGCGCCGCGATTTTACCGTCAATTCCATCATGCGCGACGTGCTGACGGGTGAGATCGTCGATCATTTCGGCGGGGTGAACGACATTGACAACAAGATCCTCCGCCATACCAACGACGACTCCTTCACCGAGGACAGCCTCAGGGTGTTCCGCTGCGCGATGTTCGCGTCCCGCCTCGGTTTTGCCGTTTCGCCCGACACCGTGTCGCTTTGCCGCGGCATGGACGTGTCATCGCTTTCGGCGGAAAGAGTGAACGGCGAAACGAAAAAGGCGCTTCTGCTTTCGCAAAAGCCGTCGGTCTATTTTGAGACCCTGCGCGAAATGGGGCATCTTTCGGTCTGGTATCCCGAGCTTGAAGCCCTCATCGGCGTCGGGCAGGACCCGACCCGTCATCCCGAGGGCGACGTCTGGACACACACCATGCTCGTCCTCGACAGAGCGGTGAAATACCGCGAAAAGGCAAAGGATCCCTATGCCTTCATGCTTGCCTGTATTTCTCACGATATGGGGAAGGCGGTCTCCACCGAGACGATAAACGGCGTCATCCACGCCTACGGGCACGAGACATCGGGCATCCCGATCGCCGAAAAGTTCGTGAAGAGGCTGACGAACGAAAAGGGGATACTCCGTTACGTCACGAATTTCGTCCGTCTTCACATGAAACCGAATATTACCGCCCGCGCTTCCTCCGCGGTCAAGACCACCAACCGTATGTTTGACGAAAGCGTCGACCCGATAGCCCTCATCGGTTTTTCGGAGTGCGACTCGGGGAAAAGCGATGCTCTGCCGTGGCTCGAGGAACGGTATGGGATATATCTCGACTATATGTCGCGGCCGTTCGTCACGGGAAAAGACCTCATCGAAGCGGGAGCAATGCCCGGGGAGGATTTTTCCGCCCTTCTGGCGTTTGCCCACAAGCTGCGCCTCGCGGGGGTGCCAAAGGAGCAGGCGCTGCGTCAGACGCTGAAAACAAAAAAATAAAACTTTTTCAAAAAGCTCTTGTATGTTGCGCACACGGGTGATAAAATGACTGTACGGAGAACGGTGAAAAATATGGATATAAACGAAATACTTTCAAAATGCGACCACACGCTGCTTTCGCAGACGGCGACGTGGGACGAAATAAAGGCGATCTGCGACGACGGGATGAAATATCATACCGCGTCGGTCTGCATACCCGCGTCGTACGTGAAACGCGCAAAGGAATACGCGGGCGCTGACCTCACCGTCTGCACCGTAATAGGCTTCCCGAACGGGTATTCCACGACTGAGACCAAGGTGTTCGAGACCGCCGACGCCGTGAAAAACGGTGCCGACGAAATAGATATGGTCATCAATATCGGTCATCTCAGGGACGGCAGATACGACCTCATCCTTGATGAGATAAACCGCGTCAAGGAGGCGTGCGGCGGCAGGCTGCTCAAGGTCATCATAGAGACTTGCCTGCTGACTGATGAAGAAAAAATAAAAATGTGCCGTGTCGTTTCCGAATCAAATGCCGACTACATAAAGACGTCCACCGGATTTTCAAAAGGCGGCGCCACCTTCGCCGATGTGAAGCTGTTTGCCGAAAACGTCGACAGCCGCGTGAAGATCAAGGCGGCAGGCGGCATTTCGTCCGTCGAAGACGCCGAGGAGTTCATCCGTCTCGGCGCGTCCCGCCTCGGCACGAGCAGGATCGTAAAAATAGTAAAATCAAAGGAAAACGCATGACCGACTGCCGCAAAGGTCTGATTTTTGACAAAAAACGTTTTTGAGGCGGCTTTGCCGGTCCAAAAACACCTTTAAGGCGAACGTCAACATAAAAGAAAAGGAGTATTGTTATGGCTTATCCCACACCTCATATCAACGCTTCCCCCGAGGATTTCGCGCCGAGCGTACTGATGCCGGGCGATCCTCTCAGATCGAAATTCATTGCCGAAAATTTTCTTTCGTCAGCAAGACTCGTCAATAACGTAAGAGGCGTGCAGGGCTACACCGGAACTTACAGGGGCGTCCCCGTGTCGGTCATGGCGAGCGGCATGGGTATGCCGTCGATAGGCATTTATTCTTACGAGCTCTTCAACTTTTTCGGTGTCGAGAACATCATCCGCACGGGCTCTGCCGGCGGCATGAGCGAAAAGGTAAAGGTACGCGACATCGTCATAGGTATGTCGGCGTGCACCGACTCGAACTACGCGTCGCAGTTCCGCCTTCCGGGCACTTTCGCGCCTTCGGCGGACTACGGTCTGCTTGAAAAATGCGTCGGCATCGCAAAAGAAAAAGCGTTCCCGTATCACGTCGGCAGCGTGCTTTCCAGCGACTGCTTCTACGGCGACTCCGACGGGCTTCCCGACTATATGCAGTCGGTCAGTCTCTGGGGCAAAATGGGCGTCCTTGCCGTTGAAATGGAAGCGGCGGCGCTTTATATGAACGCAGCGAGAGCGGGCAGACACGCGCTCGGCATATTCACGGTGTCCGACCATCTTCTCACGGGGGAAGCCGTCGACGCCGAAGCGAGACAGACCTCGTTCACCGATATGATGATACTTGCTTTGGAAACGGCGACGCGATAAAAGCGCGATCTCAAAACTGCGCTTTGTGATTGCGGATAACAATTTCGATTTTACAACCGTTTGAAAATCATGAAACAACGGAGGAAAGGGAATGAAAAGAGTTTTTCTCATCGTTCTTGACAGCCTCGGCGCGGGAGAAACGCCCGACGCCGCGTCTTTCGGCGACAGAGGAGCGCACACGCTGAAAAGCGTTTCGACGTCCGCGTTTTTCAACGCCGACAACCTGCTCGCGGCGGGGCTCGGCAACATACCGGGACTTGAGTTCTTGGGATATACGAAGACTCCGACGGCGGCAGTCGCCAAAATGCGCGAACGTTCCGCCGGAAAAGACACGACGATAGGGCATTGGGAGATAGCGGGGCTTATTTCGGACGATCCGCTCCCCACGTACCCGAACGGCTTCCCCGATGAGGTCATCGACGAATTCTCGCGCCGCGTGGGCAGAAAATGCATCGTGAACAAGCCGTATTCCGGTACGGAAGTCATAAAGGAATACGGGAAAATACACGAAGAGACAGGCGACCTCATCGTTTACACGAGCGCCGACAGCGTGTTCCAGATAGCCGCTCACGAGGACGTCGTTCCCGTTGAGACGCTTTACGATTACTGCCGCGCCGCACGCAAGATACTTACGGGCAGACACGGAGTCGGCAGGGTCATCGCCCGTCCGTTCGTCGGAAAAGACGGCGTGTACACGCGCACGTCGAACAGACACGATTTTTCGCTTGAGCCGTTCGGCAGAACGGTGCTCGACGCCGTGAAGGACGCCGGAAAAGACGTCATCGGAGTCGGAAAGATAAACGATATTTTCGCGGGAGTCGGCATAACCGAGTCGATACACACGTCGGGCAACACCGACGGGCTTGCCGTCACTCTTTCGCTCGCCGACCGTGATTTCGACGGGCTCTGCTTCGTCAACCTCGTCGATTTCGATTCGTCCTACGGACACCGCAACGACATCGACGGCTACGCCAAAGCGCTCGCCGAGTTCGACGGATGGCTGCCGTCCTTCATGGCGAAGCTCGGTGAAGACGACGCCGTCATAATAACCGCCGACCACGGATGCGACCCGGGCGACGTCAGCACCGACCACACGCGTGAATTCACGCCGCTCATCGTCTGCGGCAGACGTATTCGTCCCGTGAACCTCGGACTGCGCGACACTTTCGCGGACATCGCGTCGACCGTCGCGGAGCTTCTCGGCGTGAAGTACGACACCGTCGGAAAGAGCTTTGCCGGGGAAATAGTCGTCCCGAACGACGAAGAGCTCGTGCGTCTCGCGTCGGAAGCGCGCAAAAGCGCCTACGCGCCGTATTCAAATTACACGGTGGGCGCCGCGCTGAAATGCGCCGACGGAAAAGTATACAAGGGCTGCAACATCGAAAACTCCGCGTTCTCGCCGACTGTATGCGCCGAAAGAACGGCTATCTTCAAGGCGGTCAGCGAAGGGAAACGCGATTTCGTTTCAATTGCCGTCGTCGGCGGCGAAAAGGGAAAACCCGATTCGTTCTCTCCGCCGTGCGGAGTCTGCCGCCAGGTGATGAGCGAGTTCTGCGGAAGCGATTTCGGCGTGCTTCTGCTGAAAGACGGGGAAATAAAAAAATACCCCTTCTCCGAGGTACTTCCGCTGGCATTCGAGTTGAACTGAACAAGTATAAAAATTTATTATAAGGAGTGCATAAAATGAAAAACAATTACGGTCTTCAGCTTTACAGCATCCGCGACTACGCGGCGAAGGATTTCAAGGGCGGTATCGAAAAAGTGGCCGCGATGGGCTACAAATACCTTGAATTCGCGGGATTTTACGATTATTCCGCAGAGGACGTCAAAGCCATTATGGACAACTGCGGCGTTACCTGCTCGGGCACGCACTCGTCGCTTGACGGACTTCTTCCCGAAAGGATCATGGACACTCTCAGGTACCACAAGACCATCGGCGACCCCAACTACATTGTTCCGGGCGCTGACCTTTCCTCCCTTGAAAAGATCGAACGCTTTGCCGCCATCATGAACTACGCTCAGCCGATCTTTGCCGCCGAAGGCATAAAGCTCGGATATCATAACCATTCCGGCGAGTTCGTCGTTATGCCCTGGGGCTCGACGATACATTCCGAAATCGAAAAGAGAACGTCGATCAACTTCGAGATCGACACGTTCTGGGCGTTCAACGCGGGCGTCGATCCCCTTGCTCTTCTCGAAAGACTCAAGAACAGAGTCAACGTCATCCACCTCAAGGACGGTCTCAAGGGCGGCGTCGGCAAGTCTCTCGGCCTCGGCGAAGCACCCGTTGCGGCTGTCAGACAGAAAGCACTCGACCTCGGCATGACCATCGTAGTCGAAAGCGAAAACCTCGACCCCAACGGCATCGAGGAAGTTTCGAGATGTATGGACTATCTCAGATCTTTGGAAGCGTAAGACGCAAATACAAAAAAGCATGATTCAAGGCGCCCTCGGAGAAAACGATTTTCTTCGAGAGCGCCTTTTGCGTGCGTTATGATTATCAGTCGTCGTAGGAAACGGCTTTGTCAAAGAGGTCTTCGACTTCTTCCGACGGTTTCGCGGTAAGCAGGGTAACGATGACGGCGGCGGCAAGTCCCACGAGCGTGCCGGGGATTATCTCATAGATGCCGAGACCGGAAAGGAACACGAGCCAGAGAACGTCGGTGACCGCACCGGCGAGGATACCGGCAATGGCGCCCGCGAAATTGAATCTCTTCCAGAACAGGCTGAGCATTATGGCGGGTCCGAAAGCGGCTCCGAAAAGTCCCCACGCGTTTGAAACGAGGTCCATTATCGAGCCCGAACCGGGGATGAGCGCGATGACCATCGCAATGACCGCGACGGCGAGAACGACGAGGCGTCCCGCCCAGAGGAGTTCCTTGTCGCTTGCCTTGTTCTTGCGGATGACCGGCTTGTAAACGTCACTCGCGAACGAGGACGACGCCGCGAGCAGCTGGCTGTCGGCGGTGGACATCGAAGCGGCGAGCACCGCGGAAAGCAGTACGCCCGAGATGAGCGCGGGGAATATCTTGCGGACGATGACGATGAACACCGTTTCATCGGCGGTTATGGCGCTGTCAAGTCCGAGATACATACGTCCGATGATGCCGATGGCGGCGGCGAGGATGACGATGATGACGGTCCACGCAATGCCGATCTTGGCGGATTTCTTAAGTTCCTTCTGCGATCTGAGCGACATATAACGAATGATTATGTGGGGCATACCGAAGTATCCGAGTCCCCAGCCGAGACCGGAAACGATGTCCTTCCAGTTTGAAAAGGCGTCCCAGAAGCCCGGTGTTTCGGCGCTTATCGCGGAAGCGCCGAACGTTTCGATCGAAGCGGCGGCGAAGATGGGGGCGAGCATCATCGCGAACAGGATGAGCATTCCCTGGATGAAGTCCGTCCAGCAGACGGCGGAAAATCCGCCGAGGAAGGTGTAGCCGACTATGACGGCGGCGGAAACGAACATCGCGAGCGTCGCGTCAATACCGAGCACGGTGTGGAACAGAGTTCCGCAGGCTTTGATGCTCGACGCGGCGTATACCGTGTAGGCGAGCAGGAAAACGACCGCGCAGATTATCTGCAGCAGCTTGGATTTGGAAAGAAAACGGTTGGTGAGGTACTGCGGTATCGTTATCGAGTCGTCGGCGACGATCGAAAAACGTCTGAGCCTCGGCGCTTCGACGAGCCAGCTTATGGTGTAGCCGACGGCAAGACCGACGGGGATCCATACCTGACCGAGACCGTAAGCGTAGATGGCGGCGGGAAGTCCCATGAGGACCCACGCGCTCATGTCGGAGGCGCCCGCGGACAGCGCGGCTACCCACGCGCCCATCCTGCGTCCGCCGAGAAAATACGTCTTTTCTCCGCCGTTTTTGTCTTTCAGGAAGAAATAGACGCCGATCCCAAGCATACAAAGCAGATACACCGCAAATACGGTTACTTCAAAAGGATTCATGATTTTTCTCCTTAAAAATACGAAAAAATTACATTTCCGCTTGATTTTTCAATGGAGTTATTGTATCATACGAATATGTATTTGAAAAGCGAATATTTCGCATATAAAATATTACAATTTGTCATACAAAGAGGCTTATTTTATGGATATGAACATTCAGAAGCATCTCGCGTTCGTGAAGACGGTGGAATGCGGCAGCTTTACCAAAGCCGCCGAAATGCTGAACTACACGCAGTCGGGCATAAGCCGCATGATAAGCGACCTCGAAAACGAATGGGGAGTCGTTCTGCTCGAAAGAGGGAAGAACGGCGTCAAGCTCACCGGCGACGGAATGAAGCTGCTGCCGTACGCGAGGAACGTCGTGAAGGAATACGAAAATCTCACGAACGAGGTCAACGAGATAAACGGGCTGCGGTCGGGGCATATACGCATCGCCACGTTTTCGAGCGCGGCGACGCACTGGCTGCCGAATGTGATCAAAGCGTTCGGAAAGGATTACCCCAATATCGACTACGAAATATTCGTCGGCGACTATTCCGAGGCAGAGGAGCTGATCCTCACGGGCAGGGCGGACTGCGGTTTTCTGCGTCTTCCCGTCGCCGAAGGGCTCGAGACGGTGTTTCTTGAGCAGGACAAGCTGCTTGCCGTTCTCCCCGAAGGGCATCCGCTGTGCGAAAACGAAAAGGTGCCGCTCGAATCCCTCGCAAAAGAGCCATTCATGCTGTTCCAGAAGGGCGAAAAGGGCGAAATATCGGGCATTTTCGAGCGTGCGGGGCTCAAGCCGAACGTAAAATTCACCACCTGCGACGACTACGCCGCCATGGCGATGGTCGAAAGCGGGCAGTGCGTAAGCATACTGCCGCAGCTCATCCTTGAGGGCGTGTCCTACCGCATCGTCGCCAAAAAACTCGATTTTCCGGCGTACCGCAATATGGTGTTCGTGGTGCGCGATTTCAAAACGTCCCCGCTTGCCGTGCGCAAATTCGCCGAGTATCTGAAATACCGTACCACTTGACTTATACTCACGATTGTGTTATATTGTAATATAAATCAAAATGTGAAAGGAAAATGCGCCTTGAAAAAACTGTTATCATTCCTTATCATGCTTTCGCTTCTCATACCTTTTGTTTCCTGCGCCGGTGACAACGGCGGAGACACGGGATCGAAAGCGGCAAGTGACGCCGAACAGTCGGACGTTTCGGCTGCCGAAGAATCCTCCGCCGAAGTATCGGAAGAACCGTCGAAGAGCGAATTCGTCGAAAGCGAGAAAGTCGCCGAGATAACTGCTTTCCTCGGCAGTGCTCCCGACCGTACGCTCAAAGCGAAAAACCTGTTCGAAGGTCTGACTTATACTTACAGCACCGAACCCCAGTCGGAATACCCCGACAATGAAAAAAAGATACTTACCGACGGCGTCATCCGCGGAGTCTTCGACTCCAGAGGAAGCTGGGCGGGATTCAGAAACTCGGGATTCCTCAACGTGAGCTTTGACCTCGGCGAAGGCGAACACGCCCTTGCAGATGTGTGCGTTTTCTGCCTGCAGAAGGTGGGCTATGGCATCTCGTTCCCGGGAAAAGTCAAGCTCGACGTGTCGAACGACGGCGAGAACTACACGACCATCGGCACCATTCAGCCTCCTGCCGACGCGGGTGAAAGCTGCACCTACAACTTCCATTTCGCGCTCCCGGGCGTTGTGAACGCGAGATATATCAGAGTCGTCTTCAATTATTCCGGCGAGCTTTTCATCGGCGAAATAATGGGCCTCGAATACTGCGCGGACGGCACTCACGATATCTCCAAAGGCGAATACGAAAGAAACGATCAGATATACGATTATTATGAATATTCCCTCACGTCCGACGTTACCGTTCCCGTCTCGGAAAGCGACGCCGACTACAAGACCGAGCAGAACCTCGCGACCCTTGAAGGCACCGCCATCACCGCGCAGACCTTCGATCCGCTGACTCCCGCTTACGCCAAGCTGAACTCGACGAAGGATGACCTCCGCAAGCTGATAAACGGCAAAAAAGCGGCGTCCGCGAATTATTCCGACCCCGAAATGGTCGTTTTCTTGCGCGGCTGCGGCAGAAGCGTATACATTGACCTCGGCAACGTGATGGGCGTTGACAGACTGGGCGGCGAATTCCTCACCTATACGTCCGCCGGCGTCAGAGTGCCCGAGAACATCGAAATGTCGCTCAGCACCGACGGCAAAACTTGGGTCACCGTCAGCGACGGCAAGACCGGCGTGTATATGAACAACGGCTCGAAGCTTTACGGGCTCGACGTCCGGCTTGAAGCGAAAATGAAAGCCCGTTACGTCAGATTCAGCTTCATCACCCAGTACAACTACGAATCTCCCGCTGTCGAGGTCAACTGCTCCGAGCTTGAAGTATGGGGCACAAAAGACGTTTCCGACGCGGTCGACGCCTATTCGCCCGATACTCTCGTGGGCGGCAGATATCCCGATCCCGAGGAACTCGGCGTAAGCTCGATACTCTGGTCCTGCAGCGGTTACTACAAGGACGGTCACGCCTTCACCTACGACAACAGCCTCGGATATTTCGCTTATCTCGATGAAGAAGGCAATATAGTCGACAGAATGTTCGACAGCGCGGTCATCGGCGGCATCTCCGCTCTCCGCACGCCGACCGACGCCAGAAAAGACGCCATTTCGCTTATCGAAGATTTCGTAGGCGAAGACAGAAACATCACGGCGATCGACAAGATCTCGGAGACCCTGCTCAACAAATTCAACGACGGCAAAAAGATAAAGATATTCATCAACCTAATGATCCCGAATTACAGCTATAAATGCTCGGATATCGACGGCGACGGAGTTGCCGAAGACTTCAAGAAACGCGCCGACTGCGAAAAGTATCTCAAGTGGGAGATCGACTATTACATCGATATGTTCAACAAGCAGGGATACAAAAACGTGGAGCTCGCGGGCTTCTACTGGAACAACGAGGCGATCTACAAGGACTATTACACCATGCAGCTCAACATGATCACCACGACGAACGAATACATCCATTCGCTCGGCTACATGAGCATCTGGGCGCCTTATTACGGCGCGTACGGACTCTGGGCGTGGAAAGACGTCGGATTCGATTTCGCCTGTCTGCAGCCCAACTATATGTTCAACGCCACCGAAAGCACTCGCCTTGCCGCGACCTCCAGGATAGCCCACATCCTCGGTATGGGCATCGAGCTTGAAATAGAAGAATACAACAACGAAGATTCCATCAGAATGTACCGCGAATATCTCCGCGAAGGCTACGACAGCGGCACGATGCACAGCGTCAACGCGCTTTATCAGGGCTCGATCCCCGGTGCGCTCATGTCCGCCAGAAAATCAACGGGGATCACCAGAACGGTATACGACGACACGTACAAATTCATCGCCCACAAGCTCGACGACGATTACAACAAGCCCGTTTCCGCCGATATGTCGGATGTCACCGATTTCGAAGCGACCGTGGTACACGGCAAGAGCGTCATCATAGAAACGCCCGACTATTCGGGATACAGTATACGCATCCTCGAAGGTCCCGCTTTCGGCAGCTATAAGCACAATTACGACGGCAACCTGCGCTACACCGCGATGAAGGGCTATATCGGAGAAGTCAGGCTGATATGCGAGCTTTCCGATAACGCCGGCAACACCAAACAGATGACCTATACGATAACCATCACGGAATAATTCCACATAAGTTTTTATCGAATAAATTCAATGCCCCCCGTTTTTGGTCAAGCGGTGCTTGATCTCGGACGGGGGGCGGCTTTTTTGTGAAAAACACAGCCGATAATAATAAATAATTCAGGAGGTAACGGCAATGAACACGCATTGTCCGGCAAATGAGGAAATACTGAAATTCAAAGAGCATCTGAAAAAGGAGGAAAAAAGCGCGAACACGGTCGAAAAATACATCCGTGACGTTACGGCGTTTTTTGAATACTGCCCCGGATCGGTCACAAAAGACAGCGTCATCGGCTACAAGCGGAAGCTGATAGAATCAGGATACGCCGTGAGGAGCGTCAATTCGATGCTGGCAAGCCTGAACAGCTTCTTTTCGTTTCTCGGACGATACGAGCTCAGGGTGAAATCGCTGAAAGTGCAGCGAAACGTCTTTTGTCCGGAAGACAGGGAACTGACAAGGACGGAATACGGCCGTTTGTGCCGTGCAGCGGAACAAAAGCACAATGAACGGCTGAGCCTGATACTGCAGACCATCTGCGGCACGGGGATACGCGTCAGCGAACTGCGGTTCATCACCGCGGAAGCCGTGAGAAAAGGGGAGGCGGCGGTTTCGCTGAAGGGCAAAACAAGGCGGATCTTTATAGTCAGCGATCTGAAGAAGAAGCTGCTTCGCTACATTTCGCAGCGTAAGATAAGCTCGGGAGCGGTCTTCGTCACGCGGAACGGCAGCCCGATTAGCCGTACTAATATATGGCGGGAAATGAAAGGTCTCTGTGCGGATGCCGGCGTCGATCCGCAAAAAGTCTTCCCGCACAATCTCAGACACCTGTTCGCACGGGTGTTTTACGGAATGGAAAGAGATATCGCGAAGCTCGCGGACATCCTCGGACACAGCAGCATCGACACAACGCGGATATACATCATCGGCACGGGAGCCGAACACCGTCAATGTATGGAAAAAATGCGGCTGATAATATAGCGAAAATAAAAAAACGCCGCAAAACGGCGGGCACGGTTGACGCGACATAATCAGTATTATGACGCAAAAAAATAATGCCGCAGATCAAAGCGGCATATAATTTAATGCAATGCATCTATTTTTTGATGCTTTTTACCGAAACAGCGCAAAAAAGCGCGCAAAAAGCAGGTTCATTCGTTTGATTTGTAAAAAGATCATTCGAATGGACTTTGGATTTTATACCCTTTTTATCAAAACTTTTCATATTTCCGTATTTAAATGAATAACCTATTGACTTTTCGAAAAGCAAGTGATATATTGGATATGGGAAATTATCCCTTTCCCCGACGCTTTTCATTTTCATATCGATTTTTTATGACATAATACTGATTATGTTGCTTTGGGAACGAGCGGCAGCGGTGCCGCGTTTTCAATAGACATATCGTCGGATGAGCCTGAACGGTCGTCCGAAACGCGTCGGAATTTGAGCAAAAGAGAGCAGGAAAATCCATGAAAAGAATATTTGCCGTAATTTTATCCGTTATGCTGATCGCGCTTTCGCTTTCGGAGGCGGTATTTGCCGAAACGGCAGGCGAAAAAACCATAGTACAGATTACCGGTTCGCGTTTTTCGATCAATTCGGGCGCGTCTCAGAGAAATTACTATATGCAGGAGCATGCCGTCGGTTCGACGATCACCGTGACATACAAGGGCAGTGACAACTTCAGATTCTGGAAAGATGAAAACGGAATGACGGTTTCCACCGATAAGACTTACACGTTCACCGTGCTGCATCCCGTGATTCTTTCGGCGATATCCACGTCTTCCGCGAGCGGAAACGCTTCCGCCAATGTCACGTTCATGACCGAGTACGGTCAGGTGATCAGCACGAGAAGCTATGCCTCTTCCGAAAAAATATTGTTCCCCGACGTACCTTTCCGTGTCGGAAAAACCTTTATCGGCTGGGATCATACGGAAGAGGAGATCGTTGAAGGCATCGAAAACGGAGAAGAATTCATCGTTGTCCGCCCCATGTTTGAATCAGAAGACGAAGTCGGCATCAGCGTTTATTATCAGGTGAACGGTACGAACGAATTTCAGAGACATTCTTCGATCGGTCAGGGCAGCTCGTACCTTGCGACCGCACCGGAAACGTATAACGGTCAGCCGTTTGCGTATTGGATGAAGGGCGACAGTATAATTTCGTACACGCTCAGCTGCTCCTTCTTCGCAAACGAGGATACCGATATCACCGCCGTATACGGCGATTTCAAAGCAGAGGAGCCCAAAGCCGGGATCTCCGGCAAAGTGAACGGAAACTACATCATCCTCACCGCGAACCGCGCGATCGACGAGTCGTATACGCTTATCGAGCACGGCATCATCATAGTCACGAGCAGCGAATTCGGACACGATACGCCGGAAAACAGAACGAAAGCCGATTCTGCGCTCGTCCTCAACGGTGAAAACGTCAAGAAAACGTACGTTTCCAGCAATAACGAGTATTACGGGAACTTCGCTATCAATCTGAACACCAATGGAAACGACCGCACGGTCTATGCCAAGGCGTATATCACCTACGGTGTCAGGGAGGACGGCGAAACGGTGTTGAATACGGTTTATTCCGACATGACCGTCGTGAGCAACGTCGGAAATTGAACGATTTGAAAAAACAAAACAATATAAAATATAAATAAGAAAGGAAAATTCATCATGGAAAAATTCGAAGAAGCCAAAATCGAAGTTATCTGCTTCGAAAACTGCGACATCATCACTACTTCTCCCCGCCCCGGCGATGAAATTATCGACGACGATATCTGAGCCGTGAAACCCCATTGATGACGATCTTTGAGCCATCAGAAAACGAATACCTAAACGGAGGATAACAGCATGAAAAGATCATGGCTGGCATTGCTTCTTGCGGTTACTCTCTGCTTTACGTCTCTTCCGCTCGCCGCATTTGCGGAGGGCGGTAATTCGTCTGTGGAGCAAGTCGGAGACGTAAGCATTGAAGTATACGCTTCGGAGTTTACGATTACAGGTGCAGCAACCGCACAGACCCAATACTACAAATGGGATCACGCCATCGGTGAATCGTTGACCGTAACTTATACGGGAAGCGAGACTTTTCATCATTGGAAAGACGAAAACGGAATGACGATTTCCACCGATAAAGCGTACACTTTTACCGTTCTCCACCCGGTAAAACTGACCGCCGTCACGTCTGAAAAATTTGAAGACGAAAATTCGGCGACCGTCGTATTCTACACCGAATACGAACAGGTACTGAGCGCGGAAACCTATTTGGATACTGATACCATTCAGTTCCCCGAGGACCGCTTCCGCTCAGGAAAGACATTCCTCGGCTGGGACCATACGGAAGAAGAAATTCTTGCCGCCATCGCAGCCGGAGAAGAATTCGTTGCCGTACATCCTTTGTATGAATCGGCAAGTCAATTCTCGATCGGCGTTTATTACAGCGACGGCGAAACCGGCGAGCTTCAGAGCACCGAAACGGTCGCTTCCGGAGAATCGTTCCTGGTGACCGCTGCCGAAACGTACAACGATCTGCCGTTCGCGTATTGGATGAAGGACGATCAGGTCATTTCATACACGCTGAGCTGTTCGTTCCTGGCAACCGAGGACGTTGACGTCGTTGCCGTTTACGGAGATTTTGAGGCGGAAGAGCCTAAAATCGAGATCACCGGCAAAATGGACGGAAATTACGTCGTTCTCACCGCTACCCGTGCGATAGACGAGTCGTTTACGATGATCGAACACGGTATCATCATCGTTACGAGCAACAACTACGGATTCGACTCTCCCGATAACAGAGTACGCGCGGACGCAGCCCTTACTCTGAACGGCGAAAACGTCAAACGTTACGTTTCCACCAAGGAAGAGTATTACGGTAACTTCGTTACCAACCTTAATACCAAGGGCAACCCCAAAACCGTTTACGCAAAAGGCTACATAACGTACAGTTATGAAGAAAACGGCGAAACCGTGACCAATACGGTCTATTCCGATATGGTAGTCGTCGGAAACGTGCCGTACGTTGAGCCCGTGTTGACCTTCGAAGAGTACGTAGAAGAACTCGAAGAAGAAGGCAACGCAAGCTACACCACTCCCGACGACAAGCCCGCCACCCGTACTTATCATCTCAACGATGAAGACGCGGCGGATACTCCCTGGGCAGACTGGACGGTAGACTTTGAAGTCACGTTCAGCGAAAACGTCAAGGCAGGGGAAGTAGTACTCACCGGCAGCTACGGCAGCTATACGAACGTGGAACTCCCGATCGGAGCAGCCGCGAAAGATACCGTCATCTGCCTGCTCAAGGACAAACTCGGCGAGACCTTCACCTATGAAGATATCGCGACCGTAGTGAAGGACTTCACCTGCGGCGCGGCATACGACGGAGTGAAGGATCTCACCATAACCGTCGAACTCGTCGTTACCGACGGAGAAGGCGGCAGACACGTAGTGGATTCCTACGAATTCACCTTTGAATTCGACAAGACCTTCGAAGAGTACGTAGAAGAACTCGAAGAAGAAGGCAACGCAAGCTACACCACTCCCGACGACAAGCCCGCCACCCGTACTTATCATCTCAACGATGAAGACGCGGCGGA
>JAZRXG010000008.1:0-18895 GCA_045600105.1 Eubacteriales bacterium | reverse complement strand
AGTGATGTGCCTGCGGGCGTGAGTGGTGGAATACATCACATCACTTTTGCAAAGCAAAAACATCACTATGCCGCAAGGCATAACATCACTTGCCCGACAGGGCAAACATCACTCGGAAATTATATATAATTTCCCTGCTTGCTATGGTATGAGACAAAGATAACCGCTGAAAAAGGAATCTTTTTCAGCGGGTTATTTCTATTAGCTTACAAAACGGGATTTGTCTATCATATCATTTTTACGAATTTGATTGCCATACGGGTTTTTTATTTATCATAGAAAAACCTACTATTTTGGCTGTTATTTGGTTTTCGGTCAGATATGATTCAGGAACAAAATGCAGCATTTCATCCCAATGATATCTATGCCGAAAATCATTTCCCGGCAGGATGAAAATGTCCATCAATCCGATTTTTGTACACAAAGTTCCGTTTCGAGTTGATTTTCCGGTTTCATTTGAGATTGCTTGAAATGATTTGTTTTTGCGAAGCAACAAAGCCATTGATGGCACATCAATCGGTTTATTGTTATATAAAAAATAAGTATTAAAGGACGGATCAAAGGCACACCAACTGTTGAATTCGGGAAGCCATACCTGCGCTATGGTATGGCAATGAGTTTCACCTCGTTCAGGAACAAAATGATTTAAGAACATCGGCATGGCAAAAATACCTAATGAGATAAGCGCATCCGAAAACAAAACAGCACGATTGGTACAGTTGATAGGGTTATTTTGTTCAAAGCCATATTCCAGTATTTTATCCGGCAAAGAAGGTCCCAGTGGGCTTCCGCCATCGTACCTGCTATGATCGGCTACCCATTGCATGATATTTCTTGCCCTGCTCAAGGTGCTTCCACTACCGGCTATGTCCTGCAAGGCGTATTTTGCGAAAACATCCGATAATACCTGTGATTGTGTAAACAGGTATTGTGTTCCCTCACATCCCATAGGATAGTCAGCATACTTGTTTAAGGAAGAAAAGCATTGCTTTTTAATGATATTATTTGTTCTGCGTTGTTTATATGTGTTCACAAAAGCAGTCTTAAATCTGTTGATTATCATATGTTTTTTCATTCTTTTGTTTTTTGCAAATATCTCTTATATCTGATATTACTGCACAAAATCAAAATACTTCCTTATCCGCCTGTGGCATTCGGCAGGGAGTTTTAAGTTTTTATTGACGGATAAGTTTGATCATCCGCGGAAATAATCCGCGTCGGCTCTGAATACCTCTTTGGTTTCACCGCCGTCGGGCGTATAGGAAATGATGACGTTTCCTGCACGGAGAGCCGCGCTGAAGGTGTTGGTGATCTTCATCTCGTCCTTGTGGTGGAGATTCTGATATACCTCTCCGTCAAAGAACGTACTGATCTCATAGGTTCCGGACTCTTCTTTGTAATATTCGATACGGAACGTGCTTACGATGGAATTTTCCTGAGGCGAGCCCTTCGATCCGTAGTAGACCATTTCGATCGTACCTTTATCGGCGGCGTTGTCCGTCAGTTTGACGACGACTGAATAGATGCCCACGTCGTCGGCGCCTCCGTTTATTTTGACGACCGCGTCGGACGGGGACACGGGAGAAGCTTCGGACGTTTCGGCTTTCGATTCGGTACCGGCTTCCGAGACATCGGCGCCGGAGGTGTCGTTCTCCGGGTCAATGACGGCTTGCGATTGAGCATTGCTTGAATTTTCATTCGGCTTATCGTCGCACGCGGCAAGCAAAAGCATACAAGCGACAGCCGCGATCAGGGCGATCGTTCTGAACAGTTTCGGTTTCGGCATGATGTCCTCCTGGATTTTTTGATCGGAATGTTTTTTATATCTGCGTGTTGTTTGCCATGAACGATTCGACCTCGGTGCGGGTGGGCAGAGAGGTGAGCGCGCCGCGTTTTGTGACCGTCAGCGCTCCGGCGGCGTTGCCGTAACGGCAGGCGGCGTAAATGTCGTGACCGTTCCTCATGTATTCCACAGCCATGGCGGCGGTGAAGGCGTCGCCCGCGGCGGTAGTGTCAACGGCGGCTACGTCGTAGGGACCGCATATCTGGCAGTATTTGCCGTCGTAGATGTATGAGCCTCTTTCGCCTCTCTTGAGCACGACATACTTTACGTCGGTCATGCTGCAGAGCTTGAGACACGCCTTGAGACAGTCGTCGAGCGAATTGGGCATGATCCCGGTCAGCTTGTACGTTTCGGTCTCGTTTGGCGAGAGTATGTCGACCTTCGCGAGCTTCGAAAGGTCGAACGTCGGCGATATGCCTCCGCAGTCGAGGATAAAGGGGATGTTGCGTATTTTGCAGAGATTCGACATGAATACAACGGACGCGTCGGGTATCTCGAGGTTGGTGAGTACGAGGTCGGGATGGCAGGTGAACGACGCTTCGACGTCGTATTCCTTGATGTTCTTGTTTGCGCCGGGGTAAACGATGATGCGGTTCTGACCGCTCGGCTCGACCATGACGGCGGCAAGCCCGGTCTGTTCGCTTTCGTCCACTCTCACGAATTTGCAGTCTATGCCGTTTTCGGCGTATATGCGCGCGAGTCTGTCACCGTAGGCATCGTCGCCGAGCCTCGTGCAGAACACCACGCTGCCGCCGAGACGCGCTGCCGTTACGGCTGCGTTGGCGCCTTTTCCGCCGGGTACGAACGCGTATTTGCCCTTCGTCACCACGGTCTCTCCGGCATCGGGCACCGAGAGGGTATTCATAACGAAATCAATGTTTGCGGACCCTATAACGAGTAAAGTTCCCGGCATTTCAATTACCTCAGCTTTCGATCGATTTTAGTTTATATCCTTCCACTTTTATTTTACAACACGTGCCGCGTTTTGTCAACTGTTTATTTTTAATGACGTATATTTCATCTTCGTCGCCATTCCGCCTCTGATATGCCGCTCGCTCTTGTTTTTTTCAAGCAGCCTCCTGAGCTCCGCGTACAGCG
Source organism: Eubacteriales bacterium (assembly GCA_045600105.1). GTDB lineage: Bacteria > Bacillota > Clostridia > Oscillospirales > CAG-382 > UBA1206. The sequence continues at coordinate 15,954 of JAZRXG010000008.1, read as the reverse complement.
GTTCGCTTTCGTATTTCAGGCGGACCGAAACGTCCTTGTGCACCGTGGATTTCGAAACGCCGAACACTTTCGCGGCGCTGCGTACCGTCGCCCCGTTTTCGAGCATATACACGGCTATCCTCACGGCCCTGCCGTCGTCGGACAAACTATCAACCCCTTTTCACGGAATATCGTCTTACGCTGAAAATATATGTGATCTCTTCAGAGGAAATGACGGTTTGCCTATTGATTTATCCGTAATTTTGTGTTATGATTCACGTTAAGAACGAAAAGGCGGCGCCCGATCCAAATCGGAACGCCCGAATAATGAAAAGAGGTACAGTATGAACATTCTCGTCACCGGAGGAACAGGTTTCATAGGTTCCCACACCGCGATCGAACTCATCAAAAGCGGACACAATCCCGTCATCGTCGACAATCTCGCCAACTCCAAGATCACCGTCCTTGACAGAATAAAGTCCATAAGCGGAGTAAAACCCGATTTTTACGAGCTCGACGTTGCCGACAAGGCGGCTCTCACCGAGGTATTCAAAAAATACCATTTCGACGCCTGCATCCATTTTGCCGGACTCAAGGCGGTCGGCGAATCCGTGCAGAAGCCCGTTGAGTATTATAAAAACAACATCATGTCCACTCTCACGCTTCTTGAGTGCATGAAGGAATACGGCTGCAAAGCGCTTATCTTCTCCTCCTCCGCCACCGTTTACGGCGATCCCGCGTCCCTCCCCATCAGGGAAGATTTTCCGCTTTCCACCACCAACCCCTACGGCGCCACCAAACACATGATCGAACGCATCCTCAAGGATTTTCAGCACGCCAACCCCGATTTCTCGGTGACACTCCTCCGCTACTTCAATCCGGTCGGAGCCCATCCGTCGGGACTCATCGGCGAAGACCCCAACGGCATCCCCAACAACCTCATGCCGCTCATCATCAAGGCAGCCAAAGGCGAAATGACTCTCAAAGTCTTCGGCAACGACTACGATACCGCCGACGGTACCGGTGTGCGTGACTTCATCCACGTCTGCGACCTTGCCGACGGCCACGTCGACGCTCTCGGCAACGCGGCAAAACCCGGCGTTTATATCTATAACCTCGGAACCGGCAACGGCTTCTCGGTGCTCGAGCTCATCAACGCTTTCGAACGCGTCAATAACGTGAAAGTGCCTTACGTGTTCTCCGACAGACGCCCCGGCGACATCGCCGCCTGCTATGCCGATTCGTCCAAAGCAAGAAACGAAATAGGCTTCAAAGCCGAACGCGGTATCGACGAAATGTGCCGCGACGCCTGGAACTACGCGAAAGACAAATAAACCGCGCAAACAGAATACGAAATCAAAAAGACTGCGGTTTTCGCAGTCTTTTTCGTCGTTTTCGTTATTGACTTTTCGTTTCTTCGGATTATAATACTATGCGGAAATCATATATATCGGGCAGGGGCAAACCCTGTTTTGTGCCTGTCTCAAAGGATAAACAATGACTGCAGCTATTATCATATCCGGATGCACGGTGGTGCTCATGATACTCTCCGTGCTGTTCCTTCCCATAGTGCGTATCGGCAGATTTCAGGTCGGCGGGTACTGTCTCGCGGCTCTTCTCGGCGCCGTGGCTCTTTTTGCCGCCGGCTGCGTCACGCCCGCAAACGCGCTAAAAGGCATATTCGCCTCCGACGGCATAAATCCCGTCAAGATACTCGTGCTCTTCCTTTCGATGACGTCGTTCTCGATCCTTCTCGACGAGCTCGGGTTCTTCCGCTATCTCGCCACCGCGACGCTCCATAAGGCGGGAAAAGACCAGAGAGTGCTTTTTGCCTATCTTTACGTCATCGTTTCGGTGCTTACGGTATTCACTTCCAACGACATAATCATACTCACGTTCACTCCGTTCATATGCTCGTTCGCGTTTCGCGCAAAGATCAGCCCCGTGCCGTATCTTTTCGCCGAATTCGTGGCGGCGAACACGTGGAGCATGGCGCTGATGATAGGGAATCCCACCAACATCTACATAGCGTCGTTTGAGAATATCGGCTTTTTCGAATACCTCGGCGTCATGCTGCTGCCGACTCTCGCCGGCGGCGCCGTATCGCTCGGAGTGCTTTATCTCATATTCCGCAAAACTCTCAAAAAGCCAATTGAGGCGTCTGCCGAAAGAAGCTATCTTGACGATTCCGTCCTCGTGAAGATAGGGCTCGCGCACCTCATCGTCTGCATCGTCCTGCTCACCGTTTCGTCGTATATCGGGTTCGAGATGTGGCTCATCAGCCTCGTTCTCGCGGTCAGCCTGTTCGTTATTTCGTTTGTCTGCCGCACCGTCCGCCGACAGAGCCGCGCCATCATCCTGCACACCGCAATGCGTATGCCGTGGGAACTCGTTCCGTTCGTGCTCTCCATGTTCATTCTCGTGCTGTCGCTTGACGAAAACGGCGTATGCGGCGAGATAAGCGGGCTGCTCGGCACCAAAGGTGCGGTCTGGACCTACGGAAGCACCTCGTTCGTTTCGGCGAACCTGCTCAACAACATCCCCATGAGCGTGCTTTTTGCCAAGCTTTCCGACGTAATAGAAGAGCCTGCCTCGCGTCAGGCGGCGTACGCTTCGATCGTCGGTTCCAATCTCGGAGCGTACCTCACGCCGATAGGCGCTCTGGCAGGCATAATGTGGTCGGGCATACTCAGACGCCACAACGTAAGATTCGATTTCAGGGATTTCGTGAAATACGGTGCCGCTGTGTCGCTTCCGACACTTGCGGCGACTCTCGCGGTCCTCGATATCGTGCTTTGACTATCTGCAGCTTAACGCGATATCGACGATGGCGTTCTTCTGCTCGGGCGTGCATTCGCCGTCAAAGAGCACGTTGTCTTTTTCCGCGTCGGGGAAGACGCGCAGAAAGTGCGTGACGGCGGCAAGGTAACTGCCGGCGTACGACTGATGCTTTCTGTCCTTGTCGTAAGGATCGATATCCGTCGTGCGGTAAAGGCTCACCATGCCTCTGCCGACGTGCGAGACTTCGGCGTTTATCTCTTTTGCCGCGTCGGCGTACGCTTTTTCAAGACGTTCGAACATGGCTTCCGATTTCCACGCTTTTTCTTTCATATACTCGAATTCGTCGCCGTATCCCCAGGTCTCATAAAGAATTATCCGAGCCGACTCGTTGTCGGCTCTTATTTTTTCTGCAAGCGCCTTGCAGCCGCCGAGGAAGGAATCGTAGTTTTCGATCGGACGGTTGGAATACTCCTGAAGTATGACGACGTCGTATTTTTTGCCCGATTTCAGCTTTTCATCGACCGTCTTTCCGCATTTGTCGTCGACCGACGCGTGTCTTTCAAGCGTCCAGCCTCCGCAGGTGACGCTTTCGACGTCGACGTTCCTTCCGTCCTTTTCACAAAGTGACTTAAAAAGGGAAGGCACGTCGTAGAAAAAAGTAAAACTGTTGCCGATAAACAATACGTTCATTTTTTTAACCTCCGATACTGTCGTCGTGTGCGATTTTATACGCGATCTGTGATATATCTTCAAATTCTTTTTCCGAAAGCTCGCCTCTGAAAGTGACGCTGTCTCTTGCGGCGTCGGGGAAGAGCGTGTAGAAATGCGTGAGAGAAGCCGCAAAACTGCCGATGTAAGACGGATGCTTGAGGTCGGTGTGATACGGATCGTACTCCGTTTCGCGGTATACCGCGAGATGCGCCATGCCCGCGCAGCTGACCTTCAGCGAATGTTCTTTTCCTGCCTTGGCGTACGCTTCAAGAAGCAGCGCTTCCTGCTCTTCGGTGGTCATTTTTTCGTTTTTCAGCGAACTGTAATTCTCGTTGAATCCCCACGTTTCGTAAAGCACTATGTCAGCGTCGGGGCTCTTTTCGCGTATCCTCCCGCACAGAGCCGTAATGCCTGCCGAGAACGCGTCGTAGTCCTTGTAGGGACGAGTCGAATGCTCCTGCAGGAACACGAGGTCGAATACCGTTCCGTCGATGGCTTTGGTGAAATCCTTGCTTATGCTCTGCGACGGGTCGTTGAACCATTCGAGTCGGGCGGAGCCCACGGTGACGCTCTGTACGTTCGCTTCGATGCCGGCGCTGTTCACGATGTTTTCGAAGATCACGGGGAGATCGTTGTAATAGGTGAAGCTGTTGCCCACGAAAAGCACGTTTATCGGTGACGCAGGAGCTTCGCTTTCCTCGGCTGAGGGCTCTTCGCCCGGTTCATCCGATACGTCTTCCGAAGACGCTTCGGAAGACGATACGCTTTCGGCGGGAATGCTTGCTTCTCCCTTGCTTTCGTCGGTCTTCGGCGTTTCCGTTTCGGACGAGCATGACGCGCAGCCGAAAAGCAGCGACGCGCAGAGAAGTGAGACAAGGAATTTTTTCATTGAATATCCTCCGTTGTTGTTTTGTTCCATTATAACATACCTGCCGCCGAAAATAAAGAGGAATTGTCAAAAAAGTGCTTTTATTTGTTGACAAACCCCTTGCCCGATGGTATTATGAGAACGTAAAAATAAATTTAACGGAGATGTTGTTTATATGAAAAAGTACGATCTTATCGTTGTCGGCGGCGGCTTTGCGGGCGCGGGCGCGGCTCTCGCCGCGGCAAGAAACGGCGCGTCCGTTCTCATTATCGAACGCATCAACGCGCTCGGCGGCGCTCCCTGCACCATGGCGGTCAACCCGTTCATGAGCAGCGCCACAAAGGATCTCGTGAACGGCGGCTATATGCGTCTGTCGCGCGGCATATTCGACGAACTCGAAAACGCCATGAGAGATATGGGCGCAATGAGATACAACGTTTTCAACCCCGAGTATCTCAAACTCATTCTCAACAGAAAATGCACCGAAGCGGGGATCGATATGCTTTTCAACTCCTATTTCGTTTCGGCGGAAAGGGAAGCGAACACCGTAAAATCCATCACCGTCGTCAACAAATCGGGTCTTGTCAGGCTTGAAGCCGACTATTTCATCGACGCCACGGGCGACGCCGACGTCGCGTACGCAGCAGGCTTCCCGACCCGTCTCGGCAGACCCGCGGACAACCTCTGCCAGCCCATGACCCTCAACTTCTCGATAGGCAACGTAGACCCCGAAAAGTTCGAGGCAAATCTTCACAACATCGTTCCGCTCTGGAAAGAGGAAAAGAAGAAGGGATACATCAAAAACCCGATGGACGGCATCATGGTCTTCCACACCTGCTTCCCGAACATCGTGCAGCTCAACGCCACCCGTGTCGTCAAGCACAACCCCGTTGACGGCGAAGACGTTACCAAAGCCGATATCGAAGCCCGCGAGCAGGTCTTCGAGCTGCTGGACTTCCTTAAAAACAACGTTCCCGGTTTTGAAAACAGCATGGTGCTTTCGTCCGCCATTCAGACGGGCGTCAGGGAAAGCCGCATGATCGACGGCGAACATATACTCACGAGCGATGAGCTCGTCGCCTGCACCCGTTTTGAAGACGCCATCGCCGCCGGAAACTACGACATCGACATCCATAACCCCGAGGGATCGGGAACGAGCCACTATTTCTTCCCGGAGGGACAGTATTACACCATCCCGTACCGCTCCCTCATTCCCAAAAACGCCGACAACCTTCTCGTAGCCGGCAGATGTATATCCACCACTCACGAGGCTCAGGCATCCATACGCATAATGCCCATCGTCTGCACCCTCGGCGAGGCCGCGGGCACCGCGGCTGCCATTGCCGTGAAGAACAAACAGAGCGTCAGAAGCATCGACGTCGCGCTTCTCAGAGAGACTCTCGTTTCTCAGAAAGCCTTCATCGGCTGACAAAACCAAACGAAAATACCGGAATAAGCGCATAAAACGCTTATTCCGGCTTTTGTTTTATATTTCCTTAACTATATCCGCGCAGAGCTCAAGGGCGGGAAGCAGGGAATCCGTCCCCCAGTTCCTTTCGTCGTAAGCCTTCACGTCGGCAAGCGAATCGGCGGTGAAAAGAAGCTCGGCAAAACGCGCGTTTCTGAAAGCGGCGCACGAAGCGAGAGCGGCACACTCCATTTCGACGCAGGCACAGCCCTCGGCAAGACGCGAACTCACTTTCTTTTCGGTCTCTCTGTAAAAGCCGTCGGTCGTCCACGTGACGCATTCGAGAAAAGGGATGTTTTTCGATTTCAGCACTCTTTCCATCACGTTCCGCAGCCCCTCGTCGGTCCCGGCGTAACGTGAGGGCGGCGCGTAGTGGAACGACGTTCCTTCGTCGCGGAGCGCCTTCATCGGGATGAGGAACGAGTTTTCGTCTATGTCGGCAAGAACGCCGCAGGAGCCCGTTGATATGATTTTTTTCACACCGTAGCCGATGAGCCAGTCCATTATCTGAGCGGCGGCGGGAGCGCCTACTGGCGCTTCGCAGAGCACGTAATCGTTCTTTCCCGACTTTCCGAGGTATATCGGGTACTTTTTGACGATCGAAACGAATTCGCATATCTTTTTCATCCCGTGTTTTGCCGCGTATTCGTTTATCGCGTCACCGACGAACGCGAAGACCGCGATCTCGGGGAAATGAACGTCAAGCTTTTCGTGGTCGGGCTCAAGAACAGCCTTCGGAGCAGGGTCAAACTCCGTGAGCGGTATATCGTAAATCGGCATGTGGATCTTCCTCCGGTTGGTTGATGTTTTGTATATTATACTTTAAGTCCGCCGATATGTCAATGTGTTTGACCGTTCAAAGCATTTTGTGATTTGCGTTCGACAAAAAGGCGCAGCACTCACTCCGTGGCAAATTGAAAGCGTCGAGGGTAAGTAACTCACCTCCCCATATTTTTATCAATGATGCTTCTGCTTTGAGCAACTCGACCAAACCGGGATTTGTCAATCTCTCATTAAACATAAATTGGGCGGCTGAATGAACGATATTATATCAAAAACTCGGATATTACTTGAACGTAAACTTGTTCATCATGGTTTTCAATAAACTGAATATGTTCTTCCTTGGTTAGATAGAAAAGTGATGTTTGCCCTGACGGGCAAGTGATGCTGCTCACTTCATTCGCAGTGATGTTTTTGCCTTAGGCAAAAGTGATGTGACGTGTTCCGCCAAAGTCACTTCACGCGCGAAGCGCACATCACGTCCGAAGGATACATCACGCACATAGTGCGCATCACGTTCCGCGCAGCGGAACACATCGTTCAAAAAACGCACATTTGTCCGGTAGACAAATGTGCGTTTTTTGCTGGCAGGGATAGTTGGACTTGAACCAACGATGCAGGAGTCAAAGTCCTGTGCCTTGACCACTTGGCTATATCCCTTTATTCGAGCATTGGTATTATAATCAAATATATGCCTTTTGTCAAGTTTTTTTTACTTCGCGCGCAAGACAGATAAAATTTTTTATGCATAAAGCAAAAAAACATTGACATACGGATAAAATTATGCTATATATTGTAATAGTAATGCAGGATGTGCCGTATTTAGGCGCACGTTACGACCATATAACTAAATTCGTAAAAGAAAAAGGAGAAAAACCATGGGAAAATTCGCAGTTAAGAAGACCGCAACCGGATTCAAATTCAACCTCAAAGCCGGCAACGGCGAGATCATCGCCACCTCCGAAGTCTACACCACCAAGGCTGCCTGCCTCAACGGTGTAAAGAGCGTTGCCAAGAATGCCCCCATCGCCAATTTCGAAGACCTCACCGCTGAAGAAGTCGTAGCGGCAAAATGCCCGAAGTTCGAAATGTACACCGACAAAAAAGGCGAATTCCGTTTCAGACTCAAAGCTACCAACGGTGAAATAATCGCCGTTTCCGAAGGCTACGTTGCAAAAGCAAGCTGCCTCAACGGTATCGAAAGCGTCAGAAAGAACGCCGCCGAAAACAAAGTCGAATTCGAAGAAGAGAAATAATCCTTTTCGCATACATAAAAACGCAGGTCGACTCCTGCGTTTTTTGTTTTGCTTTTTTTGAGGTATAAAACAGAACGCGGAGCGCCCTGACGGACGCTCCGCGTAAACCCACCATGGGCCGTGACCCCCGGGGAACGAAACCCTGCCCAAGCAGGACGGTGCGCTCTCCGCCGTTTTGTGCTTCCAACATCCGTGACGCAGGTGCGCCTTGCGGCATGACAGCTGCGGACGGGAGGCCTGCATTCCCGCGAACGGAATACGCGCTCCTTTTTCGTAAATGTGGGTTTTTACCCGGGGACCTCGCACCGGGCAGGACGTTCCGCGCCCGAAAAGGCACGAAACGAACTGCGCATTCCGACTGTGCGAAATACGTGAAAAATCTTATTTGTCTTCTTTGTCGTCTTCGTCGTACGCTTCGTCAAGGTCGATCTCGTCCATGAATTCGTCCTCGAAAGCGTCGGCGACTTTGTCGAATTCCTCATCGTCGTCGATGGTGACGAGGTTTTCTTCGCCGTTTTCGTCGGTTTCGACTCTGAGGATGACGTATTCGTCGTTGTCGTTCTCGCACGGTTCGAACGCGACGTAGATCTTTCCGTCGATCTCCATATCGCCGATCACGTAGAATTCGGTCTCGTTGCCCTCTTCGTCGGTAAGAGTGATTCTGTCTTCGTTTTCGTTCATTATATTTTACCCCCGTTTTTGTTTTTTTACCGTCTTCATATTATCATAACGCGTCATTCTTGTCAAGGGTTTTCATGCTCCGCGATACGTTTCGTGCCGACACGGACCGCGTTTTTGCGACGCAGACCGACGCGATCCCCTCAATCGCACACCCGTTTTGGGGATTATCACAAAAAAATAAATAAATTTTCGGTTAAATTCTTCAAAACACCTTGCAAAAGAATGAAAATTATTGTATTATAAATTAGATTGATATATTCATACGCATACGGACGCAAACAACCCGACAAACGGATGAAAGGAAGAAAGTCATTATGTCTAACAAGTTATTTCAGGGGCTCATTTATCAGATGAAAGATTCGACCGACCGTCTTATAGGCGTCGTTGACGAAAAAGGCACGGTCATCGCCTGCAGCCAGCTTTCCCACATCGGAGAAGTAAGAAGCGACGTGGTCGACGAGATCGCGTATACCTTTGAAACGATTGTCATAAACGGCTACACCTATAAATCCGTCGGCACCCATACCAGAGCCGAGTTCATAGTGTTTGCCGAAGGCGACGACGACCTCAGCCGCACCCTCGCCTCGATGATCTCCGTCGCGGCGACCAACCTCAAGACGCTCTATGATGAAAAATACGATAAATCCAATTTCATCAAAAACATAATTCTGGACAACATACTTCCCGGGGACATATATATCAAAGCCAAAGAGCTCAGATTCGACAGCGACATCAACCGCGTCGTTTATCTCATCCGCTTCCACAACAAGGGCGACGTCATCCCCTTCGACGTGGTGCAGAACCTCTTCCCCGACAAGACCCGTGACTACGTCGTCTCCGTCAGCGAGACCGACATCGTGCTCGTCAAGGAGCTCAAGACCGCGTCCGAGAACAAGTCCATCGAGGCGTACGCCAAGTCCATCGTCGATACCGCGTCGGGCGAATTCTATTACAGAGTGACAGTCGGCGTAGGCTCGGTCGTCACCAACATCAAGGAGCTCGCGCGTTCCTATAAGGACGCTCAGGTAGCGCTCGAGGTCGGCAAGGTGTTCGACAACGAAAAGAACGTCATCAGCTACGAAAACCTCGGTATCGGCAGACTTATATATCAGCTTCCCTCCACACTGTGCGAAATGTTCCTGCAGGAAGTATTCAAAAAAGGCTCGCTCGAGTCTCTCGACCACGAAACGCTCATGACCATCCAGGCGTTCTTCGAGAACAACCTCAACGTGTCCGAAACGAGCCGCAAGCTTTTCGTCCACAGAAACACGCTCGTGTACCGTCTTGACAAGATAAAGAAGGTCACGGGACTCGACCTGCGCGAATTCGAGCACGCCATCACCTTCAAGGTGGCGCTCATGGTCAAGAAATACATTTCATCCAAGCCCAGTCTTTATTAATCCAACCCCGCAAGTCATTAAGAGGGTATTTTATGATAACCTTTCAGAACGTATCCATGGTCTACCCAAACGGGACCGTGGCGCTGCGAAACGTCAATCTCAACATAAACGACGGCGAGTTCGTGTTCGTCGTCGGCAGGTCGGGCGCCGGCAAAACGACGCTGACCAAGCTGCTGCTCTGCGAAGAGAAAATAAGCAGCGGAAAACTGAAGATAGGCAAGTATTCGCTTGAAAAAATAAGAAAGCGCAAGATCCCGAACCTTCGCCGCGACCTCGGCGTGGTATTCCAGGATTTCAGGCTTTTCAATAACAAAACGGTATACGAGAACATCGCCTTCGTCCTTCGCGTAATGGGCAAAAAGCATTCCGACGTGACCAACAGCGTCACGACCGTGCTGAAATTCGTTGAGCTGACGGACAAAGCCGACCGTTTCCCCACCGAGCTTTCGGGCGGTGAACGTCAGCGCGTGGCTTTTGCGAGAGCGCTGGTGAACAATCCCAAGGTGATAATTGCCGACGAACCCACCGGAAACATCGACCCCGATATGTCGATAGAGCTGATGGACCTGCTCGTCCGCATCAACAAGCTCCTCGGCAAGACCGTCATCGTCGTAACTCACGAAAGAGACCTTGTTGACCGCTACGGCAAGCGCGTCATCACCATACACGACGGCGAGGTGGTCTCCGACCGTTCGGGAGGGTACGCGGAATGAAAAAAGCAGCAGAAGCGATCATGCAGTTTTTCCGCAAGCTCGTTTACCTCATAGGTCAGGGCTTCGTGGGCGTCTTCCGCAACTCGATAATGTCGACGGCATCCATCCTCGTGCTGATATGCTGCATGCTAATCGTCGGTACGTTCGGGCTCGTCATCAAAGCGGTGGACGACAACCTCAACAAAATAAACGGTCTCAACGTGATAGTCGCGTATATCGCCGACAACGCGACCGACGCCGAGATTGAGAAAACGAAAGAAGACATACTGAGCTACGACCCGACGCTCGTGATAGAATTCGTCGATAAGGAAACGGGGCTCCAAAAGCTCACCGAGGATATGGGCGAGGGTATCGACCTCGGCATATACCTTTCGGGCGAACGCCTCAACCCGCTCCCCGACACGTTCGAGATAACGTTTGAGTCGGCGGTCGGTGCCGAAGCGCTCAACAACCACATCAACAACCTCGAATTCATCACCAAGACGACCCACAAGATCGGTCTTGTCGAAAAGTTCGATACCGCACGTCTCGGTCTCATCGCGATAGCGGGCATCCTTATGGCGGTGCTCCTCATCGTTGCACTGTTCGTCATCATGAACACCATCAGGCTCGGCGTCTTCTCACGCCGTGACGAGATAGCGATAATGCGCTACGTCGGCGCTACCAACCGTTTCGTCATCACCCCGTTCATCATCGAGGGCATACTCATCGGACTCATATCGTCCGTTGCCGCGTTCTTCATCCAGTATTATCTTTACAGCAGCGTCATCACCGACATCGTCGTGTCCTACGGCATCGGCAGCGTATCGCCGTTCATGGACTCCGCCGTATACATCGGAGGCGGCTTCCTCGCGATCGGTCTTTTCGCCGGTATAATCGCGAGCGGCATTTCGGTCAAGAAATATCTCAAAGTGTAAAACAAAAACGACAAAGGAGGAGATTTATGAAAAACGTTCTGAAACGCGTTTCAGCCGTTCTGCTCTGCGTTCTCGTTTTCGCGTCGGTCGTCAAACCGTTTTTCAGAGCCGACGCCATAAATACCTCCTCTATCGAGGAAGACGAGGAAGCGCGCAAAAAGCTCGAGCAGCAGCTTCAGAGCGTCAGGCAGAGACGCAACCAGATCTCGTCTCAGCACGGAAGCGAAAGCGCCGCTTATGAGAACGCCTACGCAAAAAAAGTCAGCCTCGAAGCCAACATTTCCCTTCTGCAGGAAGAGATCTATATCACCGAAAACCTCATTTCGGACTACGAAAACGTTCTCGATTCACTCGCGGAGGAAATGTACGAAAAGAACGAAGAGGTATACAAGCTCTACGACATCTACGATCAGATAGTGGTCTACTACTACGAAAACCGCAGCGTCTCCGAGCTCGAACTCATCGTCAACTCCGATTCCATCGGTGAATACCTCACAAAAAAAGATTATGTAAACTGCGTGCTCGAGTATATGAACGAGATCGCCGACAAGATCGACAGCGCGAAGCTCAATCTCGAAAACTCCCGCATCACCTACGAAACGTCGTTCAGCGACCTTGCCAAGTACAAAACCGACCTTGAGATAGCAAAAAGCGAATGCGAGGCGGAATACGAGGAACTCGAAAAGGTCATGGGCGAGCTTTCGGGCGGGCTCGAGCTTTCAAACAAGCAGCTCGAAGCGTACGAGGCCGAGATAAAGGAATACGAGCAGAAGATCGCCGAGCTCAACAGGACCATCGACGAAAAATATCAATACCGCGAGAGCGGATTCGGCTGGCCGATAGACAGCGTGTACTGGAACAAGTGCCGCATCATAGACGTTTTCGGCTGGAGAGACGACCCCATAACACATGAAGACGATTACCACACCGCCATCGACATTTCAGCCCCCGCGGGTACGCCGGTGCAGGTCGTCAAGTCCGGAAAAGTTACGAGAAGCGAGCTTTCCGACACCTACGGCAACGTGATAGTCGTGACGCACCCGGACGGTACGTCCACCATGTACGCTCATCTTCAGAAGAGGCTCGTGCTTTACGGCGACACCGTAGTGCAGGGGCAGATAATCGGCAAGGTCGGCAATACGGGGCGCTGCAACGGATATCATCTGCATTTCGCCTATATGGAAGGCAGCGAATACAAAGACCCGATAAAACAGCTCGACGACTATTTTTACAATTATTTCAACAAATACGGCGACCCGTATAATTTACTCAAATAAGGTGTCATCAAAATGAAAAAATCAATAAGCATCCTTACCGCGGTCATACTTTGCATTGCGGTGGCGGCGGTCAGCTTTATCGCCGCGTACGTCACGAGCGACGTGAGATACAGAGAAAGGATCGACGAGCTTTCCACAAAGAACGCCGAGCTGAAAAACAAGCTTGACAAGCGAAACGATCCTTCGGCAAGCGAGCTCGACGCCGCGCTTGAGGAAGCGCTCGAGACTCTCGACGAAGCAAAAACGCTCGTTGACAGTTACTACGTTTTCCGCGAAGGCAGCGAATTCGCCATTGACAACGACGCGGTGGAAGCAGGCATCGGCAAAGCGCTTTACGACATAACCATTGCCGGAAAAGTCCTTCCCGACGACGTAAAGGCTTATCTTCTCAACGCGTATTTCAACTCCATCCCCGACCCGTTCACGATGTACCATACCACCGAGGAAATGAAGGAGCTGATGACCGAGTCAGAAGGCAGGATATACGGCATCGGCGTTTACGTCATATACGACGTCGACGCGAACGCCATGTGCGTCACGCACGTCATGCCCGACTCCCCCGCCGAAAAAGCGGGCATAGTCCCCGGTGACAGAATAACCGCCGTCGAGGGGCTCACGGTCAGCGAAGAGACCTACAACGAGTGCATCGACCGCGTAAAAGGCGAGCTCGGCACCAAAGTCAAAGTGACCGTCAGACGCGACGGCAAAGAGACCGACCTCTTCCCCGTCAGAGGCGAGGTCAGAGCGAAAGCCGTCTATTCCGAATACGTCGGCGACTACGCGTGGGTGACCATCGTGGAGTTTTCGGGACTCGTTGCCGAGGATTTTGACGCCGCCATAAAAGAAGCCGAGAAAAAAGGCGTAAAAGGATATATTTTCGATATGCGCGACAACCCCGGCGGAGACCTTGAGATAATATGCAGCGTTCTCGACAGACTCCTGCCCGAAGGTCCGATCGTCAACATCATCAACAGCGACGGACAGAAAGCGTACGAGCGTTCCTCCGACGCGAAGTGCGTCGACAAACCTATGGTCGTGCTCTGCAACGGCAATACCGCGTCAGCCGGCGAGCTTTTCACGTCGGCGCTCCGCGACTATAAAAAAGCGACGATAATCGGCACCACCACCTACGGAAAAGGCACGATGCAGAACATCATCACACTTTCCGACGGAAGCGGCGTGAGAGTATCGTCCCACTACTACAATCCCCCGTTCAGCGACAACTATCACCTCAAGGGCATCACTCCCGATATCGTAATCGAAAACACCGAGTATATGGCAAGCCGTGCTTACCTGCGCGGGACCGAAAGCGACACACAGTTCACCGCCGCCATCGAAGAACTCGACAGACTCTGCAATAAATAAAAATACACATATATTTAAGGAGAAATCATTATGGCAAAACAGATTTTTGTTTCCAACGAAGGCTACGCAAAGCTTCAGAGCGAGCTTGAGTATCTCAAAACAGTAAAGAGAAAAGAAGTTGCCGAAGCGATAGCAAAAGCAAGAGCATACGGCGACCTTTCCGAAAACAGCGAATACGACGAAGCCAAAAACGAACAGGCGGAGGTCGAAGGCAAAATCGCCAACCTCGAAGCCATAATCGAAAACGCCATAGTCATCGACGATTCCGATATCGGTACTGATAAAGTCGGCGTCGGCAACTTCGTTACCGTTCATAATATCGAAGACGGCGAAGAGACCGAATATAAAATCGTCTCCACCACCGAGGCGGACCCCATGGAAAGACGTATAAGCGACGATTCTCCTCTCGGAAAAGCCCTTATCGGTCAGCGTAAAGGCGACAGCGTCAACGTCGAGACCCCCGTCGGCATCGTAAAATACACTATCACCGATATCTCTAAATAAAAGGTAAAACAATGGAACAGAATAAGAACAATCTTCCCGAACAGGATCTTAATTCTATTTTGAAGGTCAGACGCGAAAAGCTCTCCGAGCTTCAGTCCTCGGGCAGCGACCCCTTCAAAATAACCAAATATGACGTTACCCACCACAGCTCCGATATTAAAAACGATTTCGAAAACCTCGAAAATAAAACCGTATCCGTCGCGGGACGTATAATGTCCAAGCGCGTAATGGGCAAAGCCTCCTTCTGCCATATCCGCGACCTCGGCGGCGATATCCAATCCTACGTCGCCCGCGATTCTATAGGCGAAGAGGCTTACGCCGCCTTCAAAAAACTCGATATCGGCGACATCGTCGGCTTAAAGGGCTATGTTTTCAAAACCCAGACGGGCGAAATTTCGGTCCACGCCGAATCTCTCGTTCTTCTCGCGAAAAATCTTCAGCCGCTTCCCGAAAAATTCCACGGGCTTACCAACACCGACCTCCGCTATCGCCAGCGCTACGTCGACCTCGTCGTAAACCCCGAGGTAAAGGATACCTTCGTCAAGCGCAGTATGATATTAAAAGAGCTCCGCGCCTTCCTCGATAACCGCGGATTTCTCGAGGTCGACACCCCGATCCTCACCCCCTTCGAAATAGGCGCCTCCGCGCGTCCCTTCTATACCCACCACAATACGCTTAATATGGATATGGTTCTTCGTATCGAGACCGAGCTCTATTTAAAGCGCCTTATCGTCGGCGGGCTCGAGCGCGTCTACGAAGTCGGCAGGATCTTCCGCAACGAGGGTATGGATACCAAACATAACCCCGAATTCACTACGATAGAACTCTATCAGGCGTACACCGATTTCCACGGTATGATGGATCTCGTCGAGGATATGATGAAAACCGTCGCGATGAACGTCTGCGGCTCGCTCGTCATCCCCTATCAGGGCAAAACAATCGACCTTTCCCATTGGGAACGCCTCACAATGACCGAGGCGGTCAAAAAATATTCCGGCGTCGATTTCGCCGCGATAAGTTCCGACGAAGAGGCGATCGCCGCCGCGAAAGCGCATAACGTCGCGCTTCCCGAAGTCGCCACCAAAGGCGCGATTCTGGCGGAATTCTTCGATGCTTTCGTCGAAGAAAACCTTATCCAGCCGACCTTTATCTACGATTACCCCGTCGAGATAAGCCCGCTCGCGAAGCGTAAACCGTCCGATCCCGCGTTCACCGAACGCTTCGAATATTTCATCAACGCCACCGAATTCGGCA
>JAZRXG010000007.1:0-76908 GCA_045600105.1 Eubacteriales bacterium | reverse complement strand
TTAACACAAGAGGAATTCGGTAAACTTTTGGGTGTTTCCCCGCAAGCAATTTCAAAATGGGAACGTGAGGTATGTTATCCCGATATTACATTTCTTCCCGATATTGCTTTACTTTTGCATTGTGACGTGAATGATTTTTTTATTTGATTTCGTTGCTAGAGTTTTTTCTTTTCGCTGATGAATCCGAAATCCGTTATCAACACCCGCACCATAAAAAGCAGATATCGCTTTAGCGGTGTCTGCTTTTTATCATATGTTAATCAAGGGACTTGAACGGGTCGGTAGTGAATGAGTGTTACCCGCACCAGCAAAAAAGCACCCGTTTCGGGTGCTTTTTGACGTTATTTATACGTTGTCAGTTTCTTTTATCACTTTTTTCGCAGAAGCGGTACTCCATGCTTCGGGCAATTACGTATGACCCGTTTTTTCGTGTTTCTTCATCGGTTGAAAAAGCGTCAGTCCAAACGATTTTCCCGTCTTCCGAAACGGAAACCGACGTTTCAAAGATATCTCCCATATCGTCGCGCAGCTGCCACTCCGAGACTTCTTTAAAAACGAGCTCGATCGCCGTGTTCCAAATACTGGTAATCAGAATTCTGATTTTTAACTCGTTATCTTCGGGATAAACACAAATCGATCCGTTTTCCTGCGGCTTATAACCGTTGTGAGAGAACTGAACCGACAGAATATACCCATCGTGAAGGCCGTTCGACTGTTCGAGAAACGTTTCAACGTCTTTTTGTGTTTTGATCGCGCGGATTTGTTCACTCATTTGCTTCGCTGTCATAGTGATCACATCAGGCTGCGGTAGAGGGCTTCGATATCTTCGACGGAGGTTTCTCTCGGGTTGCCGGGACGGCAGGCGTCGTTATAGGCGTCTATCGACATCTGGCGGATATCTTCCTCTTTGGCGACGCCCTTGAGAGACGTCACGATGCCGACGTCTTCGGCAAGTTTGGAGACGGCGTCGACCGCCGCTTTTCTGTACTCGTCCCGGGTCATCTCATCAACGCCCTTGACTCCCATCGCTCTTGCGATCTCGCGGTATTTTTCGCCCGTCGCGGGAGCGTTGTACTCCATGACGCAGGGGAGAAGGGTCGCGCAAGCTTTGCCGTGAGGCATATCGTAATAAGCCGAAAGGGTGTGAGCCATGGAATGGTCAACGCCGAGACCTACGTTGGAGAATCCCATGCCGGCGACGTACTGGCCGAGCGCCATTCCTTCTCTGCCCTCTTTGGTGTTGTTGACGGCGTCTCTGAGGGAACGCGAGATTATCTCGATGGCTTTGAGGTGGAACATATCCGAAAGTTCCCACGCGCCCTTGGTGATATAGCCTTCGATGGCGTGAGTCAGCGCGTCCATACCGGTAGCGGCGGTAAGAGATTTGGGCATGGTGGACATCATATCGGGGTCTACGACGGCGACGACGGGGATGTCGTGGCAGTCAACGCAGACGAATTTTCTCTTTTTTTCAACGTCCGTGATAACGTAGTTGATGGTGACTTCCGCGGCGGTGCCTGCGGTAGTGGGAACAGCGATGATGGGAACGCACGGGTTCTTGGTGGGAGCGACGCCCTCAAGAGAGCGAACGTCGGCAAATTCGGGGTTGGCGATGATGATGCCGATGGCTTTTGCCGTATCCATGGAAGAGCCGCCGCCTATCGCGACGATACATTCCGCACCGGATTTTTTGAACTCCTCGACACCGTGAGTCACGTTTTCGATGGTCGGGTTCGGCTTGATGTCGGAATAGACCGTGAACTTGATGCCGGCTTTTTCGAGCAGGTCGGTGACTTTGGCGGAAACGCCGAATTTTACAAGGTCGGGGTCTGTGGCGACGAAGCAGCTGTCAAATCCGCGGTTTTTGATCTCGTCGGGGATGACGGTTATCGCACCCGCTCCGTGGTACGACGTTTCGTTGAGCATGAATTTGTTCATAATGGTTCCTCACTTTCTGTATTTGGTTTCTGTATAAAAAATAGCACAAATCGGCGTTTTTGTCAACCGCGTACTGCGGCTTTTGTACCGAAAAAGCCTTACGCATCCTTCTTTTTCCCGATCAGCGTCATTATCTCGATGATCTGCCCCGAGAGCACGACCGTCACAAGGGAGCAGAGTATGCGAGGCAGCGGAAGATACGTCAGCGAAAGCAGCAGAACGGTCAAATCGCTTACGAGATAGACCGTGCTGAGGCGGAAGCCGAAAAAGCGGTTAAACGCCATCGCGAGAGCGTCGTCGCCGCTCTGCGCTCCGCCCGAACGGACGTTGAGCCCGATGCCAACGCCGACAAAGACCGCGCCGACGACAGCAGCGAGCCACGGATGCGACGCAAGACACGGGAAAAGGCGGGGAGTGAAAAGCTCGAGAAGGCGGTAAAACACCGAAAAAGACGTAGTGAATATCACCGAACAGACGACGAATCCCCTGCCGAGCGCTTTCCAACCGAGCGTGAAGCACACGAATGTCAGGACAAAGTTGGTGTAGGCGGGCGAAATGCCGAACCAGTGCTCCAGAAGCAGGTTCAGCCCGAGCACGCCGCCCTCGGTTATGTCGGCGACGTCGTGCACGTTGTACATCCCGAAAGCGACTATCGCCGAACCGATGACGCCGATTATTATATTTTTCGATCTGATTCCGGTCATTATGCAGGCACTTTTCATCAAAACTTGTTATTTTTTATATTATAGCATAATTTCCCGCCTTTTTCAATACGGCACGCGCGTTATTGACAAAACGTGCCCGACGCTGTATAATAAAGACGAAAAAGAAAAGCGGAGGCCAAAATGAAAGCAAAAACAAAATTGATTTGCGCGGTGATATTTCTCGCGCTGTTCATCATACTTATCGTTCTTCTCAAAACGGTCGACGTGAATTTCCCGAATTGCGAAGCCAATGAAGAAGCCGCAGACGCAGAAACGGGGCTTTCGTCGCTTAACGACGCCCTTATCGCTCCGCGGAACGACACGCTTTTTGACTTTGCCGAATATCTCGGTTATCTTGCCATTCTCACGGCGTTCGGTTTCGCGTGCTTCGGAGCGTATCAGCTCTTTACGAGGAAGAGTTTTTTCAAGGTCGACCTTGATATCTACGTTCTCGCCGTGTTCTACATCATCGTTATCGCACTTTATTTCATCTTCGGCAAGCTGCACGTCAACTATCGCCCCGTCCTTATCGACGGCGTTCTTGAGGAATCGTTCCCGTCGTCGCACACGATGCTTGCCATCTGCGTGTTCGTTTCGGCAATAGCGCAGCTGAAACGCAGGATCGGAAATCAGACCGTCCGCGTTGCCGCCTGTGTTTCGTGCGGGGTGTTTGCCGTTCTGACGACCGTCTGCCGTTATTTCTCGGGCGCTCACTGGTTCACCGACATTCTCGGCGGAATGCTGATAAGCACTTCTCTGCTGTTTGCTTACTCCTACGGAGAAAGCAAAGCATTGAGCCTTAAGCGTTAAGCGGTTCGGGACGTCGAGGACGCCGTCCCCTGCAAAAAGACGACATCGCCGTAAATATAAATCAAAAGGAATTTCACAAAAATGCGAAATTCCTTTCTTATTCTCTTAAGGCTTAATGCTTTTTCACACCATATTCTCGTATCTGAACACTTCGTCGAATTTTTCCGCGGTGAGATACCCGAGAGAGACGCAGGCTTCTTTGAGTGAAATGTTCTCGGCGTACGCTTTTTTGGCGACTTTTGCGGCGTTTTCGTAGCCGATATACGGGTTGAGGCAGGTGACGAGCATGAGAGAGCGGTCGAGACATTCCTTCATTTTTGCCTTATCCGCCTTTATGCCGGCGGCGCAGTTGACGTTGAACGACGTTATGCAGTCGGCAAGCAGCCGCACAGACTGCAGGAAATCATAAATGCAGACGGGCATGAACACGTTGAGCTCGAAATTTCCCTGCGACGCCGCCATTCCGACGACGGTGTCGTTGCCCATGACCTGCAGGGCGACCATCGTGACCGCCTCGCATTGGGTGGGGTTGACCTTGCCCGGCATTATCGACGAGCCCGGCTCGTTGGCGGGTATGGTTATTTCGCCGAGTCCGTTGCGGGGTCCCGACGCGAGGAAACGCACGTCGTTTGCTATCTTCATCATATCGGCGGCAAGCGCCTTGAGTGCGCCGTGAGCAAAAACAAGCTCATCCTTGGACGTGAGGGAGTGGAACTTGTTTTTTTCGCTGTAAAACGCTTTGCCCGTGATCTTCGTTATCTCTTCCGCCGCTTTTTCGCCGAAAAGTGCGGGAGCGTTGATGCCCGTGCCGACGGCGGTGCCGCCGAGCGACAGATAGCGCAATTTGTCTGATGCTTCTTTTATCATTTCGGTGTCGCGCTCGAGACTGAAGCGCCAGCCGGATATCTCCTGAGAAAACGCGATCGGGGTGGCGTCCTGCAGATGCGTTCTGCCCGACTTGATGACGCCTTCGTTTTCCTTTTCAAGCGCGTAAAACGTCTTCACAAGTCCGTCGACCGCGGGAAGCAGTCTGTCCTCGATGGCGATGAGCGCGGAAATATGCATTGCCGTGGGGAACGTGTCGTTGGACGACTGGCTCATATTGACGTCGTCGTTGGGGTGGCAGAGTTTTTTGCCGAGTATCTCGTTCGCCCTGTTGGCTATGACCTCGTTGGCGTTCATATTCGACTGCGTGCCCGAACCCGTCTGGAACACGACGAGCGGAAAGTGCGCTTTAAGCGTTCCGTCGATGACTTCGTCGCACGCTTTTTCGATGGCGGCGAGCTTTTCTTCGGTCATTTTCCGCGGAACGAGGACGGCATTCGCACGAGCCGCCGCTTTTTTGAGTATGCCGAAGGCGTGGATTATTTCATCGGGCATGACTTCTTTTCCGACGCCTATTCTGAAATTCTGTCTGCTTCTTTCTGTCTGGGCGCCCCAATAGCTCTCACGCGGGACTTTTACGTCGCCCATTGAATCGTGTTCTATGCGGTATTCCATTTTTCAGCCCTCAAAAAACGTCTTTATGTTGCCGTAAACCTTTTCCATGAGTATCTTACGCGCTTCGACCGAGCCCCACGCCATGTGCGGAGTGAGGCAGACGTTGGCGTTGCCGCGTATCGCGTAGAACGGGTGGTCTTTGCCGAACGGCTCTGACGTGTAAACGTCGCAGCCGACGCCTCCGATTTTTCCGTTTGCAACGGCTTCGGCAACGGCTTTTTCGTCCCACACACCGCCTCTCGCGGCGTTGACGATGAGCACGTCCTTTTTCATCATGGCTATCCTTTCGGCGTTGATGAGGTTCCTCGTCGCGTCGGTGAGCGGACAGTTGAGCGTGATTATATCTGATTCCCTGCAGAGCGTGTCGATGTCCACGCACTCGGCGTCGTCAACGGGCGTGCGCTTGTTGACGATGAGCCGGCAGCCGAACGCTTTGGCGATGCCGCCGATGCGTCTGCCGATGTTGCCGTAGCCGACGATGCCCCACGTTTTGCCGAAAAGGTCGTGATAGGGGGGAGAAAGTCTGTTGGCGACGCTGCCCTCCGAATAGCTGCCGTCGCGGACGAAGCGCGTGTATTCGTCCATGTGCACAGCGAGCTGAAGCACGGTCGCCACGGTGAGTGCGGCGACGCTGTCGGTGGAATACCCCGCGACGTTTCTGACGGCGATTCCGCGTTTTTCGCAGTACTTAGAATCGATGTTGTCGGTCCCGGTGGCGCATACGCAGATGAGCTGGAGGTTTTTGACGTCTTTCAGGTTGCTTTCGTTGAGTTTTATCTTGTTGAGCACCGCGACGTCCGCGTCGGCAAGCCGTGAAGGAATGTCCGACGGATCGGTGGTGCGGTAGTACGTCACGTCGCCGAGAGTTCCGAACGCGGAAAGATCGACGTCGTCGCCGAGAGTCGCGGTGTCAAGAAACACTATTTTCATTTATATTCCCCGTTTCATATTCAAGATCGGGCGGCAATGAAGCCGCCCTTTTTGATTTTATTTTATCAAAGATGCGAGATTATGAAGCCAAAGCTGAATTCCTCGCTGTTCATGCGGTACTGCGGAAGCGGCTGGATGCCGCAGGAATTGCTGCCGATGCCGTCGTGGAACGCGTCGATATTGAGGAAGACCCTGCCCGAATCGACGAGCTCGTGGTCATGGAGCTTGTTCGTCATTTCCTCGCTGCCGTAGCGGTTGAGGTTGAACGAGAACGGTTCGCCGTCGTAAATGAAGGTGGCGACGCTGTTTCCGTTGTTGACCTCGAGGTATTCGGTGGAGATATGCGCCATATTCTCCTGCGGCTTGATGTAATGCTCGAAGTTGTCGTCGGCGGTAGTGTCGTAAAGTCCCATCCTCGAAGCGTTCTGCTTGTCGGTGTAGCTTTCGTAAGGTCCCATGCCGAAATAGACGGCGTTTGCGAAGTCCTTCTGCAGTTCGAATTCAAATCCGAATCTCGGGAGATAAGGCATGGTCATATTGCGTTTTGCCTCGACCCTGACGTTCACGCCTTCGAGATACGGGGTGTAGATTATCTTTCCGGTGACAATGGTCTTTTCGCCGTTCGTGAGCGCGAAATCGCAGACGAGGTCGTCGCCCTCAAGGCGGAGTCCTCTGTTTTCGGTCACCGCGCCGAAATAGCCGTTGTCGTACCACGCGGCTTTGCTGTATCTGTCGTTATCGGTGGGGGCGCGCCATACGGTGAGGTGCGCGGGACGTACCGATTCGGGAAGGACGGGCATGCCGGTTGCTTTGTCGATGGCAATGTCGCCTCTGACGAAAGCGGTCTCGGTCTCTTTGAAGGCTTTCGCGGTAAATTCGCGCACGATGGTCTCTTTTGCGAGCCTGAACTGCGCGAAACCGATCTCTTCACCCGTGGCGTTATATTTGACGTACACGTTGAGGTAGGCTTTTTCGCCCTTTTCGGTCACGTCGGAAAGGAGATATTTTCTGCTCTCCCCGGGAGGAGTGCCGATGATGCCTTCGTTTCCGTTCTTTATCTGTCTGCCGCCGTCGACGACCTCCCATTCGAGATACGCGTCGTCGAACGGTCTGAACTTGCGGAGACTCGTGAAGGTGAGCTCGTTGTCGGCATAGGTGAGGGTGAACGGCTTGATGACCTGCTTGTATTCGAGAAGTCCCATGTGAGGACGTCTGTCGGGGAACACGAGACCGTCAACGCAGAATTCGGCGTCGTTGGGGGTATCGCCGAAGTCGCCGCCGTAGGTGAAATGACCTTCCTCGTTGATGACGGAGTGGTCGCAGAATTCCCAGACGCAGCCGCCGAAGAACGAGTCGTAGGAATAGATGAGGTCCCAGTAATCCTTAAGGCTTCCCGGACCGTTGCCCATCGCGTGGCAGTATTCGCAGAGGAAGAAGGGCTTATCGGCGTTCGGGTTGTCGAGATAGTTAGTTCTGATGTTGTCGGGATGCGTATACATAAGGCTGTCGACGGTGACGAAGGTGCATTTGCCCGTCGCGGGGTTTTCGAGGAATCCCGGCTCGTGGAGCCTCGTCTCGTCCTCGGAATGGATGAGTCTCGTGCCGTCTTCGGAGGCAAAATACCAAGCCATCGCCTCGTGGTTTCTGCCCATGCCCGATTCGTTGCCGACCGACCACATGATGACGCAGGCGTGGTTGCGGTCGCGGACGAGCATCCTTCTTGCTCTGTCCATATAGGCTTCTTCATACGCGGGGTCATCGGTGAAATATCCCCAGTTGCCCATTCTCTGCATACCGTGGGTCTCGATGTCCGCCTCATCACAGACGTAAAGTCCGTATCTGTCGCAGAGCGTGTAGAAACGCGGGTCGTTGGGATAATGGCTCGTCCTTATCATGTTGATATTGTGGGCCTTCATTATCTTTATGTCGTTTTCCATGTCTTCCATGCTGACGGCGTAGCCCTTGGTGGGATGCGAGTCGTGACGGTTGACGCCGCGCGCCTTGACGTTTTTGCCGTTGATGTAAACGACGCGGTCCTTGATCATTATCGTGCGGAAGCCGATGTCGAACGGGATGTATTCGTCGCCGCATTTTACGATGAGCTTGTAGAGGTCGGGTATCTCGTCGCTCCAGAGCTTAGGCGACGAAATGTCGTTCAGCGGGACGGCGCTGCCGTCGGGAGCGTAAAGGACAGCGGTATAGGGCTTGTCGGTTTTTATTTCCACGTTGCCCACGGTGAAATCGTCGTTGAGGGTGGGCTTCACGACGATATCGCCCGCGTGGTCTTCGCTTCTGTAAAGCAGGAAAACTTCGCGAAAAATGCCCGAAAGACGGAACTTGTCCTGATCCTCGAGATATGAGCCGTCACACCACTTGAAGACGAGCACCTTGATGTCGTTCTCGCCGTCGTGCACCTTGTCGGTTATGTCGATCTCGGTGGTGCAGTGCGACACCTGGCTGTAGCCCGCGAAAGCGTCGTTGATGAACAGATAAAAGCAGGAATCGACGCCTTCGAAGTTGATATAGACACGTTTTCCGTTCTTGTTCACGTTGAACTTGCGCGAATAAAGTCCGCAGGGGTCATCCTCGGGGACCTCGGGCGGGTTATCGATGGGGAACGGATAAACGATGTTGGTGTAGTTGGGTACGTCGTAGCCTCTGCCGAGGAAGACCTGCCAGCAGGACGGTACGGGAAGGGTGTCCTTGGGAACATAGGAGCCCGACGTGAATTCGGGAAGCTCTTTTTCGGATCCGTACCAGGTGAATCCCCATTCACCGCAGAGCGATTGGAAGAAGGCGCTTTCGCTTCTTTCGCCCTTAATTGCCTTTTCTTCGCTCTCATACGGGATATAGTAGGAGCGGAGACGGCAGTTGTTCACGTGGAGTATGTCCTTGTTTCTGTGAAAAGAAAGTTCCATTTTTATTCTACCTCCGTGTAGCAGTAGGAAAGAGGCGGCATTTTTATTTCAAATTCGCCTTTTTTGATTTCGAATTCATTTCCAAGGTCGCCCTTGAAGGTGTATTTTCCGTTCGGGAGTATGCTCTTCACCTTTGCGTTCACGTCGGTCTTGCCCGAGTTGACGAGGATGAGCACCTTTCTGCCCGTTTTTTTGGACTGCCAGATCATGCCGTTGACGCATTGTGCCTCGACATATCCGTTGTACGCCTCGCGGCACTTGGTGAGTATCAGCTTTTCGCCGTCGTCGGTGATGACGGGCGGACGGAGCACTCTGCCCGCAAGGAAATAATCGCGGAAGGTCGCTCTCGCTCTGACGAGCTTGCAGAAGAAGTCCCGGTGCGGCATACGTGAGAAGAGCTCGGGGGTCATCCAGCCCATCTGCTGACCGAACAGGAACGACTGCGACGCGAAGATACGCACGCCCGTTTCGTCAATGGCGCCGAAAAGATCGTAGTCGAGCTTGCCGAGCGCGCGGAAGTCGGTGCCGTAGGTCAGGACCTTGTCCGAGAAAATGGCGGGGAAGGCGGGGACCTGGTCGTTCTTTACCCATATCCACGTGAGGTACGCGTCGAGATGACGCGAGAACGGGTCTGCCGTACATTCGGTGGTGAGGCAGAAATCCTTGCCTCTGTTCCTGTCGATGCGTTCGAGCATGGTATTGTACGCGGCGCACCACCAATCGCCGCCGCCCGACGGATGCTTGTGCGTTCTGTCGGTGCAGGTCTTGGCTTCCGCCGCCGCTATCTGATCGATATAGGCGCCGTCGAAGCCGGTCTCCTCAAGCTGTTTGACGAGCGACGCGACCTTGTCCTGCCAGAGCGTGGTGGACGGGCACATTACCGAAAGCACGACGGGGCTGCCGTCTGCTTCCTTGGAAGCGTAGGATTCGGTTATCGGTTCTCCGTTCAGGTCCTTGGTGCAGTTGGGTTTTGCGACGGACGTGAACTCGAAGTCCTCCATTCCCCTGTCGCGGGTGTCCCAGAGACGTCCGTTGATGTAGGGCATGACCCTGATGCCCGCGTCGTGGAGCTTTTTGAGTCCGGGGATCACGTTGTCCTTTACGGGGAAATAGTGCGGATAGTCGTTGTCGTACGGTATCTTGTGCCAATAGTAAAGATGTATGGCGGGCTTGACGCCGAGGACTTCCGCCTGCTTTATGATGTCTTCGGCAAAGTCGCCGTCGTCGATGACGCGGGTGTTGAACCAGAAGTCGGTGTTGCGGAGCCATTCGGGAACGCCTTTTTTGCCGTTTTCGTCGTATTCGGAATCGTAAAGTGCTTCTTCCTCGATGAATTTTTTATAGATGAGGGCGGCGTCGTACCAGTCGCCGTCGAAAGCCGACATACAGATGCTGCCGGAAAGCTTCTGACTGTTCCTGCCGTCGGTGATGCCCGTGAGGTACTGCCACGATTTGAGGCAGAAATCGTTATCGTGCGGGTCACCGATGCAGCAGAGCTTTTTGGACGCAGGCGCTTTGTCGTGGCAGCCGTAGTATACGCCGCGGCGCGTGACCTCGTTCCAGAACGCGAGGTACTGCATCGAAGCGCCGAAGGACGGATAGGACTGTTCGGAATTCCAGCCGCCCTTTATGGTCGAGACCTTGCTTTCGCCGCAGCCGTACGGATAGAAGAATCTGACGTTGCGGTTCTTGGTGAACCAGAGCGACGGCTGATCGCACTTGTACGCCGAAAGCTTTTCGTTGGTGTTTATGACTTCGGTATCGAAGGTGAGGAATTCCTCGGTCTTCGAGACGGATATGATGACGCTGACGCCGGGGATGGCAGAGTTGCCGGCAAATATCATTGCGTTTTCGTCAGCCGAGACGCTTTCCCAGCCTTTTTCGGAATTGACGCATATCTCTTTTCCGTCCTCAAGCACGCGCACCGTAAGGCTGAACACGGGGCGTCTGCCCGAGAAAAGGATCTTTTCTTCCACCGTATCGCGTATCTGTGAGACCGAGATCCCTTTTGGACTCACGTCCACGCCGTATGAAATCCCGCCTCCGCGGTAACGTACTGTTTTTTCGTTCATTTTGTTGTTACGTCCTTTCCGTTTGTGAGTTTATAACTTAAAGTTCAGAGCTTGTGAGTTGACGTCGCTGTTTTCAAGCACCGCGTGAAAATAATTTCCTGTTTGCTTAAGGCTCAATGCTTTCTTCAAAAAGGTACGGCAGCGCCGTGAAGCGCAGCGTCTTTTTATCGTTCTGCGCCATTTTCATCATCACGGGCGGTTCTCCCACGGCGATGAGCAGCTTTTTGGCACGGGTCACCGCGGTGTAAAGCAGGTTTCGCGTCATCAGCGGGAGCGGACAGCGGAAGACCGGGATTATGACCGCCGGATATTCGCTTCCCTGCGATTTGTGCACCGTGACGGCGTAAGCGAGCTCGAGGTCCTCCGAAAGCAGAAAATCGTATTCGCACCTTCTGCCGTCGAAATCTATCACGAAGCATTCCGATTTGAAATCCACGCTGATTATCCGTCCGATATCGCCGTTGAAGACGCCTTCGCCTTCGTCGCCGTCCTTGGTCCAGACGAGGTCGTAGTTGTTCTTTATCTGCATGACCTTGTCGCCCTCGCGGAAGATCGTGTCACGCAGCTTTTTTTCTCTTTTCGATTTCGAAGGCGGGTTCATCGCCTCCTGAAGCGTGCGGTTGAGCTCATAAGTTCCGCATTCACCGCGGCGGGTCGGCGTGATGACCTGTATGTCGTCGAGCGGGCGCAGACCGTAGGCGGCGGGCAGTCTGTCGCGGCAGAGTGAGCTGATGAGCGTCTTTATCTCGTCCGCGTCGTGGCGCTCCATAAAGAAGAAGTCGCCGTCCCTGCGTCTTATATCGGGCTCTTCGCCGTTGTTGATGCGGTGCGCGTTGACTACGATGAGCGACTGTTCCGCCTGACGGAAGATGTGCTCGAGCCGCGTCACGCTGAAAACGCCGCTGTCGATCATGTCGCTCAGCGCGTTGCCGGGGCCGACGGGCGGCAGCTGGTCGCAGTCGCCGATGAAAACTATCATCGAATCGGGCTTGACCGCGCGCAAAAACGCCTCCATCAGGAACACGTCCACCATGGACGTTTCGTCGATTATGAAGACCTTCGCGTTAAGCGGGTCTTCCTCATTGCGCGAAAAAACGGGGCCGTCGTCGTCGGAATAGCTCATTTCGAGCATACGGTGTATGGTCTTGGCGTCGCGTCCCGACGCGTCGGACATTCGTTTTGCCGCTCTGCCCGTGGGGGCGGCGAGCATATAGCGCACCCTGAGCGCCTCGAGGATGTCGATTATGGCGTTGATGACCGTCGTTTTGCCCGTTCCCGGGCCGCCGGTGACGATGCTGACCCCGTTGGTGACGGCGTCTTCTATCGCCTTTATCTGTTTTTCGTCGTATTTTATCTTTTGCTTTTTTTCGGAATACGCTATCTGCTCGCGCACGCCCTCAAGCGGAAAAGGCATTGCGTTTTTGGCAAGGGCCTTGAGCTTTTCGGCGGTGTACGCCTCGGCCTTGCGCACCGAAACGAGGGCGAAAGCGTCGCCGCTGCCGAACGCGGACTTTATGACTTCACCCGACGAAACGCATTCGCCGAGCGCCGAATCGAAATTGCCTTTGTCCGTTCCCGCTTTGCGTATACATCTGTCAAGCAGGACTTCGTAGGGCAAAAAGCAGTGTCCTTCGCCGAAAGCGGCGTCGGAAAGCACATATTTGACGAGCGCGTGCAGCCTTTCGGGGGAGTCGGGCGGGAATCCGAGCTCGCTCGCCACTCTGTCGGCTTTTTCAAAGCCGACTCCCGCTATCTCGTCGCACAGTCTGTACGGGTTAGAGCGGACTATGTCGGACGACGCGGATTTGTATTTTTTGTATATCTTCACCGAAAGGGAGGGCCCGAAATAGTTCGTGAGGAACACCATCGCTTCCCTCGCGCCGAACTGCGAGCAGAACGATTCGCCGATCTGCTTTGCCCGTGCCGGAGTGATGCCGCGTATCTCGCTGAGCCATTCGGGGTTGTTTTCGATGACGTCGAGCGTATCGCTGCCGAAGCGGTCGACGATACGTCTGGCAATGACGGGTCCGAGCCCGCGTATGGTGCCCGACGCAAGGTAACGCCAGACGGCGTCCTCGTCGCGCGGGAGCTCCTTTTCAAAGACGTCGACCCTGAACTGACGGCCGAAGGTGGGATGCACCTGCCACGAGCCGGACGCTCTGATATGCTCGCCTTCGGCAAGGTACGGGATGATGCCCACGACGGTGACGGGGTCGCCTCCGACGTCAACGACGCAGACGGTGTAGCCGTTGACTTCGTTGGAATATATTATTTCTTCAACGCTTCCTTCGATCCGTTCTCTTCTTTCCTCGTCCACCTGTCTGCTCCCCGTAAAATATATATGCGTCCGTATTTGTCACTCAATGCTTCAAGTATCCTGTCGGCGTCGTCCGACGCGATGAGCACGTCCCACTTGCCGTCAAGCGTCTTTTCTTTATCAAAATAAACATATATCTCGTCGTTTTTTCTTGAGGCGAAAACCCTCGCGATCCTTCCGATGAACGCAAAAAAACCGAAAGACGCAAAATACGACAACAAAACAAGCACAAAATCGCTCATAATATCTTCTCCTTTGATTATAGTTTATGACGGTCATAAAATCAAGTGAATTTTGATATTTGTTTGACTTTATCACAAATAATATCCGTTTTGGAAAAATGTGTCACACTGTACCAACACGGGAAGAGATTTATTATATATTTAGGTAAATATTCAGCTAAATTCTTATTGAATTTGCGTTCTTCGCGTGATATAATATTGTGATTAAGTATAAGCGGTCATATTGCCCGAAGCGGCGCGATACCCGACGATCACGGAGGTACGGATGAAAAAAGTCCTCTTTTTGATATTCTTTATATTGTCTTCCGTTCTCTTTGCGGGATGCGCGGCAAAAACGGAGGAAAACGTCTCGTACGCGATGGGCAGCGCCGTCACGCAGAAGATATACGGCGGCAAAAGCGGCACGGCGCAAAAGGCGATGAACGCAATAAGCTCTCTCGATTCCCGCATCTCGTACCGCGACGGAAACAGCGTGATCGGACGTCTCAACGCCGGAGACACGGTCGACGACACGGACGTCGTTCCCCTCCTCGCGTCGTCCCTCGTTCTTTCGGAAGAGACGGGCGGCATCTACGATATCACGATCCTCCCCGTGGTGAGGGTCTGGGGCTTCGACGGCGACGGAAAGACCTGCCGTCTGCCGACGGACGAGGAAATAAAAGAAAAACTTGACAAAGTCGGGTACGGAAACGTCGTCATAATTGACGGCAAAGCGCGTCTTGAAAACGGTGCGGCGTGCGACCTTTCCGCCGTCGGAAAAGGTGAAGCCTGCGAAAAAGCCGTTGAAGTCTATAAGCAAGACGGAGTAAAGGGCGCGATAGTCACCGTCGGCGGCAGCGTGGGCGTATACGGCACAAAAGACGACGGCAGCCTTTTTGTTGTCGGCGTGAGAGACCCGTTCGACAAAAGCGGGCTTATCGGCACTCTGACGGTCACCGACAAATTCATTTCAACTTCGGGAAGCTATGAAAAATGCTTTGAGCAGAACGGCGTGAATTATCACCATCTGCTCGACGCGACGACGGGATACCCCGCCGAAAAAGGGCTCGTTTCGGTCACCGTGGTGTGTGACGACGGCGGAGAGAGCGATTCGCTCGCGTCCGCGTGCTTCTGCGTGGGCATCGAAAGCTCGCTTCCAATCCTCGCGTCCCATTCCGCCGAAGCCGTGTTCGTGACGAACGACGGAAAGATTTACGTGACTTCGGGACTTGAAAACGTCTTTGAAGCCGATTCCTTTGAGGTGATCGGCGGATGAAGAACAAGCTGATTTCAAAAGCCGACGTCATACTCGTGCTTGCACTCGCCGCGGTCGGCGTTCTGCTGTTCATCCTGTTCTCGCGGGGCGGCGGAAAGACCGCGATAATAGAATACGACGGAAAAACCGTAAAAGAAATAGATCTTGAAAACGCAAAAGAAGAATATTCGTTTGAAGTCGAGGGCGATTTGAAGGTCGTCTTCACCGTGACGAAGGACGGTATAAGGTTTTCGGCATCCGAATGTCCCGACGGGATATGTATGGATTTCGGCGTGATAAGCAGACCGGGTCAGATAGCCGTCTGCGCCCCCGCACGCGTATCCGTGAGGATAAGCGGAGACGAAAAGAACGTTGACGGGGTGACGGGATGAACAGAAAACGTCTTGAAAACATCGCAAAAAGCGGTCTGCTTTCGGCGTTCGCCATCGCGGTATCGCTGCTCGAGTCGCTCGTTCCGTCGTCTTCACTGCTGCCCCCGGGAATGAAGGTGGGGTTTTCGAACGTCGCGACGATGATCGCCGCCAAGAACGTGTCGTTTGCGTCGGCTTTCGCGGTGACGGTCGTAAAAAGTCTTTTCGTGCTGATAACGCGCGGAGTGACGGCGTTTCTGCTGTCGCTCGCCGGAGGTCTCTGCTCGGTTTCCGCGGTCGTGCTCATCTTCCGCTCGCGCAAGGGACGCTTCGGCTGCGTCGGCGCCGGAGTGGTGGGAGCCGCCTGCCACAACGCGGCACAGGTCGCCGTTTATTCGGTCATTGTCGGCGGCGCGATATTCTGGTATCTGCCGTATCTGCTCGTTTTCGGCACTCTCTGCGGTATCCTCACCGGAGCGGTGCTGTATCTCGCCGAAAAGGCGCTGAATAAAGATAAATAATTTTATATATATATTACGAAAGGTCAAGTGAACAATGGAAAAAGCAAAATTCCCTTCAAAACCGTTCCGTAATCACGGAGGCGCCAAAGTTCCCCACTTCAAGCGCACTTCGGATAAAGAAACGCGTTTTCTGCCGATCCCTCCGCAGGTAGTGATACCCATGCAGATGCACATCGGCGCACCCGCTGCTCCCTGCGTCGCCGTAGGTGACCACGTTTACGTCGGTCAGAAGATAGGCGATTCGACGTCGTTCGTATCGGCTCCGATACACGCGTCCGTTTCGGGAACGGTCAAGAAAATCACACAGATAAGAATGCCGAACGGCAGCAAATGCGACGCGGTCGTCATCGACTCCGACGGTCTGCAGGAGCCCGATCCCTCAATCGCGCCTCCCGTCGTCAACGACGCCAAGGAGCTGATCGCCGCTCTCCGCGAATCCGGCGCGGTCGGTCTCGGCGGCGCGGGCTTCCCGACGCACGTCAAAATGAACATCCCGCCCGAAAAGGCAGACACCCTCATCGTCAACGGCGCGGAATGCGAGCCTTACATAACGTCCGACCACAGAGAGATACTCGAAAACTCGTGGAACATAATGAGCGCGATATACGCCCTCATCGACATAATCCCGTTCAAGCGCGTCATCATCGGCATCGAGGAAAACAAGCCCGACGCCATCAAGATGCTCAACGACATCGCCGAAAGCGAGACCAACGACCCCGACGACAGAGTCAAGGTGCTGAAGCTCAAGACCAAATATCCGCAGGGCGCCGAAAAAATGCTCATCTACGCCTGCACCAAGCGTATCGTGCCCACAGGCAAGCTGCCGCTTGACGCCGGATGCGTCGTCATGAATATGACCACCCTTTCGTTCATCGCCAACTACCTCAAGACCGGTATGCCTCTCGTTTCGAAGCGCATCACCGTCGACGGCTCCGCCGTGGGCAACAACGGCAACGTGATCGTTCCGATAGGCACGCCCGTCAAGGACGTACTTGATTTCTGCGAAGCGAAGGATTACCGCAAGGTGCTTTCCGGCGGTCCCATGATGGGGACCTCTCTTTCCGACGTTTCCACTCCCGTGCTCAAGCAGAACAACGCCATCCTCGCGTTCAGGGAGGACGACGCCGACATACCCGAGGAGACCGACTGCATCAACTGCGGACGCTGCGTTTCCTCCTGCCCGATGAAGCTCCAGCCCGTCAAGATCGTGAAGGCCGCGGCAAGGAACGACCTCGCGTCGCTCGAAAAGCTCAACGTAATGAGCTGCATCGAATGCGGATGCTGCACGTTCAACTGCCCCGCAAAGCGTCACATCACCCAGCAGATGCGTCTCGCGAAGGCGACTCTGCGCGAATCCAAGCAGAAATAAGAAAGGAGCATCGGAAGAATGGACAATCTCATAGTTTCGTCATCCCCTCACATCAGAGGCAAGGACACCACCCGTTCGATAATGCTTGACGTCCTCATCGCCCTTTGCCCGTGCGTCATCGCAGGCGTCGTGCTTTTCGGCTTCAACGCTCTTCTCGTCGTTGCCGTCACCACCGCGACCGCGATACTCACCGAATATTTAAGCCGCATCATAATGAAACGCCGTCAGACGGTTGGCGATCTTTCCGCCGCGGTCACCGGCGTGATACTCGGACTTATACTCCCGCCCGACTGCAACGTGCTCATCGCCGCTTTCGGCGCCGTTGCCGCCATCGCGGTAGTCAAGCAGATGTTCGGCGGCATCGGCAAGAACATTGCCAACCCCGCCTGCACCGCGAGAATAATCCTCCTCGTTTCCTTCTCCGCGCTCAGCGTGTGGAGAAACACCAATTTCATGGCTGACGCCGTGACGACCGCGACCCCGCTTGCCGCCGCTGACGGCACCTACGGCTACCTTGACCTCTTCCTCGGCAACTGCGGCGGCTGCATCGGCGAGACCTGCTCGCTCGCGATCCTCATCGGATTCGCCTATCTCGTTTACCGCCGCGTCATCACCCCCGTCATCCCCGTCGCTTTCGTGGGTACCGCCGCGATAATGTCGCTCATCTGCGGACAGGACGTGCTTTATCAGGTCCTTTCCGGCGGTCTGCTCTTCGGCGCCGTATTCATGGCGACCGACTACGCTACCTCCCCCATCTCGCTCCCCGGAAAAATTATATTCGGTGTCGGCTGCGGCGTGTTCACCGTGCTCATCCGTGTTTACGGCAGCCTTCCCGAGGGCGTTTCCTACGCCATTCTCCTTATGAACATCATTTCTCCCCAGCTCGATAATCTTTTCGTCCCGAAGGCCTTCGGCGAGGAAAGGAGCAAAAAGAAATGAAATTCGATTTCAAAAAGATACTTTACCCCACGCTTTCCCTCGTCTGCATCTGCCTCGTCGCGTCGCTGCTTCTCGCCGTCACCAATGACCTTACCAAAGGTCCCATCGAAGAAAGCAGGAAAAACGCCGAAATAAAGCAGAGAAGCGAGATTTTCGCTTCCGCGTCCTCGTTTGAGGAAAAAGACGGCTACGTCTGCTGCCTTGACGAAAACGGAAACGTCGTCGGCTACATCTTCACCACCGAAGGCAAAGGCTACGGCGGCGCGATCTCCGTCATGACCGGCATCGGCACCGACGGAAAGATCACCGGCGTCAGCGTGCTTTCGCATTCCGAGACGGCAAGCGTCGGCGGAAAAGCAATAAACAACGGTCTTGCGGACGGCTTTGCCGGCAAAAACGCCGAAACGTTCGTGAACGGCAAAAACGTTGACGGAGTGTCGGGCGCGACCCGCACCACCAACGGCGTCATCGCCGCGGTCAACGAAGCCGTTGAAAAATATAACGAAGTGAAAGGAGGAGACGCAAAATGAAAAAAGGATATCTGAAAGAGTTCACGAAGGGACTCATCAAAGAGAACCCCACTCTCGTGCTCGTGCTCGGCACCTGCCCGACGCTCGCGATCTCGTCCTCGGCGCTCGATTCGCTCGGCATGGGAATTGCCGCCACCCTCGTTCTCGTCTGCTCCAACGCGGCGATCTCGCTGCTCAAACGCTTCATCCCCGACTCGGTGCGTATCCCCGCCTTCATCACCGTCATCGCGTCGTTCGTGTCCGTTATCCAGATGCTCATCAAGGCTTACGTTCCGTCGCTTGACGAATCGCTCGGCATTTTCCTGCCGCTCATCGTCGTCAACTGCATCATCCTCGGCAGAGCCGAAATGTTCGCATCCAAAAACAAAGTCGTTCCGTCCATCCTCGACGGTCTCGGAATGGGCTGCGGCTTCACTCTTGCCATCACCACGATGGGTATCATCCGTGAGATTCTCGGCAGCGGCACCGTTTTCGGCATCCGCGTCACGCCGTCCATACTCGAACCCATCGGCATATTCGGCATGACCGCCGGAGGCTTCTTCGTATACGGTCTGCTCATGGCGATCGCCAACAAGATAGCCAAACGTCCCAACAAAGAACCCGGCTGCACGGGCTGCCCCATGGCGGGTATGTGCCACAGCTGTGACAAAAAAGCGAAAGGAGAAGAAAACAAATGAACAGCGCACTTATTTCTCTCCTCGCCATCGCTCTTTCGTCCATACTCACCGAAAACTACGTTCTTTCGCAGTCCATCGGTATCTGCCCGTTCCTCGGCGTTTCCAAAAAGCTCAACACCGCGGTAGGTATGTCGCTTGCCGTCACCTTCGTCATGACGATGGCGGTAGCCGTTACCTGGCCTATCCAGCACTACATACTCGATAAATTCGATCTCGGATATCTCCAGACCATCGTGTTCATCCTCGTCATCGCGGCTCTCGTTCAGCTCGTCGAAGCCGTGCTGAAGAAATACATACCCGGCCTTTACAAGGCGCTCGGCGTGTATCTCCCCCTCATCACCACCAACTGCGCCGTACTTGCCGTCACCGTGCTCTGCGCCGACAGGACCGGCAACATGATCTACGGCAGCAGCTACGGTTACCTTTCCGCACTCGTCAACGCGCTCGGCTCGGGCGTCGGTTATCTCGTGGCGATGGTGCTTTTCTCGGGCGTCAGACAGAAGATGGAAGACGCGGATATACCCAAGTTCCTCAAGGGACTTCCCATAACCCTTATCGCCGCTTCGATAGTCGCGCTTTCGTTCCTCGGCTTCGGCGGTATCGTAGAAAATCTGTTGGGGGTGTAACGTAATGAGTCCTATTCTTACTGCTGTAATAGTCGTCGTTTCCATCGGCCTTATCGCCGGTATCGGACTCGGCATCGCGTCGATAGTGTTCCATGTCAAGGTCAATGAGACCGAACAGAAGCTGCTCGACGTGCTTCCCGGCGCAAACTGCGGTTCCTGCTCGTTTGCGGGATGCGCGGATTACGCCAAGGCGCTCGCCACCGGAAAAGTCAAAACCACCCTTTGCCCCGTGGGCGGCGAAGAGGGCGTGAAAAAGATATGCGCCATCCTCGGAGTCGAAGCCGCGTCCACCCGGAAAAAGGTCGCGTTCGTGCACTGCTCGGGACACCCCGACTGCACTCCGAAAACCGTTGATTACAGAGGCGTTCAGACCTGCCGCGGCGCAAAGCTCGTCTGCCTCGGCGAAACCAAGTGCAAATACGGCTGCCTCGGTCACGGTGACTGCGTGGAAGCCTGCCAGTACAACGCCATTTCCATCGTCAACGGCGTTGCCAAGGTCGATTGCTCCAAGTGCCGCGGCTGCGGTATGTGCGTGAAGACCTGCCCCAAGAACCTCATTTCTCTCGTGGTCGCCGGTGACGTCGCAAAAGTCGCCTGCCGCAACGAGGACAAGGGCGCCGAAACGAGAGCCGCCTGCACCGCGGGCTGCATCGGCTGCACGAAATGCGTGAAGACCTGCCCGAATGAGGCGATCACCATGGTGAACAACCGCGCCTCGGTCAACACCGAAAAATGCACCGGCTGCGGAGCGTGTGCCGAAGCCTGCCCGATGAAGGCAATAAAACTCAACTGAAACCGTTTTTCCGGATATGAAGAAATGACAAAGATAACAGACTTTATCAAAAAAAACAAATACCCGCTCATTCTCGCCGCGGCGGTGTTCGTGCTGTGTATATATCCGCTCTCGTTCACGCAGATATACACGGGACACGACCTCAATTTTCACCTGAGCAGGATCGACTGCATAGCCGAAAACATCCGTCACGGAAAATTGCTGTCTCCGATATATTATACGCATTTGAACGGATACGGCTATGCGTCTCCTCTTTTCTACGGTGATATCTTCCTGCACATCCCCGGACTGCTCGTCGTTATGGGTATGCAGGTCGAAACCTCGCTGCGCGTGTTCATTATGATGATAACGACGTTCACCGCGTTTGCCTCCTATTACTGTTCAAAAAAGATGTTCGGCAGCAGGCTCGGAGCTCTGACCGCGGCGATAACGTATACGTTTTCGTCGTATTTCTGCGTTGATCTCATCACACGCGTGGCAATAGGCGAGCTGCAGACATTTGCATTCATCCCGCTGATAGCCTACGGATTCTATTCGATAGTATGCGAGGACGGTAAAAAGTGGTATTTGCTTTCCATCGGTCTTGCGGGATGCCTGCTGTCGCACGTTATAACGTCGGTCTTCTGCGTTGTGTTCCTCGTCATCTTTTCGCTCATTCTCATCAAACGGTTCATCGAAAAGCCGAAACGCCTTGCGGTCATCGCGATCTCCGCCGCCGTGTTCCTCTGCCTGAGCGCGTTCTTCATTTTCCCGCTTCTCGAGCAGATGGGAGGTCACGAGCTTGCGATAACCGACGGAAGCGCCGCCGTACAATGGGGCACGCTTTCATCCCGCGCGATGCCGGCGGACGCTCTGCTTTCGCCGTTCGTGACGATGAGAACGAATGACCCCTGGATACCAAACGGCTTTGGGCTTCTGCCGATAGTGATATTCGCTTTTCTCATCATAAGCGAGATCAGAAAAAAACCAGTCGGAAAATGCGCCTGGCCGCTCTTCCTTGCCGGGATCATCACGCTTTTTTGCACCACGAACGCTTTTCCGTGGGATTCCGTCCAATCGTTCCTGGGTTCTCTTCAGTTCCCCTGGAGACTGTTTATTTTCGTGACGTTCTTATTCGCGCTTTCCGCTTGCGCGTTCATTACGTCGGCAAGCAGCAAAAAAGCCGCACTCTTTGCGGCACTTGCGGTGATGGGCTTTTCGGTTTTTCTGTACTATACCACCGGCGTAGTGAAATTCAATAATATGTACAACAAGTATTCCAAAGACGAAAAGGTTGAATTCAACTACAAAAATACGATCAGCGGCGGCGAATATATGCCGACGCTCGAAGACCCGAAAACGGGCAAACGTATTTCGGCTTCAACGATGAAATCGAGAATACTCAAAAGAGGCGAAACGGTATCGTCAAACAACATTCCGATAAACCTGATCTCGTTCAGCCGTGATTTCAACGTGATAACCGTGGATTTCTGCGGAAACCGGGACAGCGATACTTATATCGACGTTCCGCTCCTTATGTACAAGGGCTATACCGCAAAAATAGACGGCAAGCCCGCAGAGGTCACTTACGCCGACAACACCTGCGCGGTCCGTGTACTTATCGGCTCGACCGAAAAAGGAACAGTCGTCGTCGAATATACCGGAACGACGCTCAGAAAGATATGCGTCATCGTTTCCATCCTCTCGTTCATCTCTCTTATCGCTTATCTTATCATAAGAAGATTCATTCCCCGAAAAGCTCCGACACCGTCACGAACGTATATCCCTGCTCACGAAGCGACGGGATTATGACGCGAAGTGCGTCGGGCGTCGGGCTGCGGCACGAGTTGTAGTCGTGGAACAGAATGATATCACCGCCTCTGACGTTTTTCATCACCGTGCCCACGACGTCTCCGATGCTCGGGCACGCCCAGTCGCGTGTGTCGAGCCTCCACGCCCAAAGAACGTATTTGTAACCCTTTGAACAGATTTTTTCCACCGTTTCCGCGGCGAATCGGCCTCCGGGAGGTCTGAAAAGCCGCGGACGGTAAGAAAATTCCTCTTCGAAAAGCTTTTCGGCTTTTTCGACGTCGGCAAGGTACGCTTCCTCGCTGCATTTCCCGAGAAGAAGGTGCGAATAGGTGTGATTGCCTATTTCATGTCCCGCTTCTATCGCCCGTCTTACGGGAGCCGGATTTTCGGAAGCGTTTTTGCCAATGGCGAAAAAGGTGGCCTTAACGCCGTACTCGTCAAGAATGTCGAGTATTTCGTCCGTGAGAGTCGGATGCGGCCCGTCGTCGAACGTCAGCGCGACGCATTTGCCCGCCGACGGATTCTCGCAGAAGACCATCCCCTGCTTTTTATAATAATTTATCTCGTCGATCTCGTTCGACGCGGGAAGCTGCTTTCCCGTTCTCGAATAAAGATAAAGCTCGTCGAGACCGCCGAAGCGGTAGCCCTGCTCTTCAAGCGACGTCAGCACTCTGTCGAGGATGGCGGCGTTCGTCGAAGACGTCGGGTGCAGCAGCATCACTTCACCGTTGTGGACGGACGACATTATCCTGTCGTATGCCCACTCCTCGTCCTTCTGTGCGTTGTTGTCCCAGTCGGCGTAGGCGAACGACCAGAACACCGGAACGACTCCGGCGTCGCGGCAGAAAGACAGCGTTTTTTCGGAAAACGCGCCCTCGGGAGGTCGGAAATATTTTGACATTTCCTTTCCCGTATATTCAAGACAGACCTTTTCAACTCCGTCTATCTCTTTGATAAACTCGTCGTAAGAGCTTATTTTCCCCATATTGCGGTGCGAATACGAATGGTTGCAGACCGTGTGTCCCTCGTCGAACATCCTGTTCACGAGAGAGGTATTCGTCCTTATGATATTGGGCAGAATAAAAAACGCGCCGACCGCCGAATGAGAAAGAAGCACGTCGAGCACTTTTTCGACGTTTCCGTTTTCGTATCCGGCGTCAAAGGTGAGATATATCACTTTTTCGTTTTCGTTTCCGAGGTATAGCGCACCGTATTCGTCGGGAAGAGTGCTGCCGCCCATGACCTCGGGCTGTTCGCCGTCGGTCGACGGACGGAAAAACCAGTTCATCACGCCGCCGTTTGACGCTGTCGCCGCCGAAGCCGTGATGACCGACGCAAAAAGCACGAACGACATAAGAAGACAAAGCGTTTTTCTCATTTTCATCATCTCCCGATCATATTTTTGAAAAAAACTACAAAAAAATACATTACAAAAAAAGGAAGGCACATTATGGACATCCGCGAAGAATCTTTACAGAAGCACTATGAATGGAAAGGCAAGATCGAAGTTACCGCAAGGACTCACGCCAAGAGCCGCAAGGAGCTTTCGCTCGCTTACACCCCGGGCGTTGCGGAACCCTGCCTTGAGATCCAGAAAGACATTTCGAAATCCTATCTTCTCACCAGAAGATGGAACACCGTCGCAGTCATCACCGACGGCACCGCGGTCCTCGGTCTCGGCGACATCGGCCCCGAAGCAGGCATGCCCGTTATGGAAGGCAAATGCCTCCTCTTCAAGGAATTTGCCGACATCGACGCCATCCCGCTCTGCATCAGAAGCAAAGATGTTGACGAGATCGTCAACACCGTCAAGCTGCTCTGCGGCTCTTTCGGCGGCGTGAACCTCGAAGACATCTCCGCTCCCCGCTGCTTTGAAGTAGAAGAACGTCTCAAGGCCTGCTGCGACATCCCCATTTTCCACGACGACCAGCACGGCACCGCCATCATCGTTTCCGCGTCCCTCATCAACGCATGCAGACTCACCGGCAAAAAGCTTGACGAGATATCCGTCATCGTCAACGGCACGGGCGCCGCAGGCACCGCCATCGGCAAAATGCTCCGCAACATCGGCGTCAAGGATATCACCTACTGCGACAAGAACGGCATCCTCTATGAAGGCAGAGAGGATATGACCGACGCCCAGAAGCAGACCGTCATCGGCACCAACAAGTCCGGCGTGAGAGGACTTCTCAAGGACGGCATCGTCGGCAAAGACGTGTTCATCGGCGTTTCCGCAGGCAATATAGTAAATGAAGATATGATAAGATCCATGGCAAAAGACCCCATCGTCTTCGCCATGGCGAACCCCACTCCCGAGATCATGCCCGACAAGGCAAAAGCCGCGGGCGCCGCTGTCGTCGGAACCGGCAGAAGCGACTACCCCAACCAGATCAACAATGTGCTCGCGTTCCCCGGCGTGTTCCGCGGTGCGCTTGACGCAGGCGCGAAGCAGATAACCGAAGGTATGAAGACCGCCGCCGCGTTCGCTCTTTCGGCCCTCGTCAGCGACAGCGAGCTCAACGAAAACTACATCATTCCCGACGCCTTCGACGAACGCGTATGCCCCACCGTCGCAAAAGCCGTTTACGACGAAGCGAAGAAGGAGAACGTATAATGATCGTCAGCGTCCCCGTCGCGTACCTTTACCGCTACCCGACGTTCGACAGCGAACACGTTGACGACGCGCTTTACGGCACCGAAGTCGAAGTGCTCGACAGACTGTGCGGATTTGCAAAGATCCGCACGTCCTACGGGTACGAAGGCTATATCGACGAAAACGAGATAGCCGAAAAGCTCGCATCCCCCAACCGCATAATAACCGCTCCGT
Organism: Eubacteriales bacterium; assembly: GCA_045600105.1. GTDB lineage: Bacteria > Bacillota > Clostridia > Oscillospirales > CAG-382 > UBA1206. Next base: position 51,799 of record JAZRXG010000007.1, on the reverse strand, counting down.
GGGCAGACCTCAAAAAAAGCCCCGAGAATTACTACGCTCCCGTTATGGCGCTGCCGATGGGCTCGCTCGTTGACGTGGGATTTTCCAAAGAGATCCCCCGCCACGCGATGGTCGTGCTCCCCGACAAGAGAATGTTTTACATCAGACTTGAAGACCTGGGTGAAATTCCCGTTTTCAAAGACGAAGAGACCGCGAGAGAGACGATATGCCGCTATGCCCTTTCGTTCATGGGCACGCAGTACCGCTGGGGCGGCAGAACGCACGACGGCGTCGACTGCTCCGGACTCGCGTTCACCGCGTATCAGATGGCGGGCATCACGATATGGCGCGACGCCGATATCGACCGCACCCCGGGCATGAAAAAGATAGCGCTTGACGACGCAAAAAAAGGCGACCTGTTCTTCTTCCCCGGTCACGTCGCGGTCTGCATCGGAGGCAAAAAGTTCGTACACTCGTCCTCCGGCAGGAATTTTGTGGGGATAAACTCGCTCGACCCCAATGACCCCGATTACTCCGAATGGTACCTGAATAATCTTAAATGCGTAGGAACGATGTTTTAATGGAAATTTTCGTATCACAAGAAGAAATAACAAAGCAGTCCCTTATCGCGGCGTCGCTGAAAGCCGGATTTGAAAGCGAAGGCAGGCATCCGAAGGCGTTCATACAGACCTACGGCTGCCAGCAGAACGAAGCCGACAGCGAAAAGCTGATGGGACTTGCCGAAAAATGCGGCTACACCAAGACCGACACCGAAAAGGACGCCGACCTCATCATAGTGAATACCTGCGCCATCAGAGAGCACGCCGAGCTGCGTACTCTGTCGCGCACGGGCGGATACAAGAAGCTGAAGGAAGAAAACCCGTTTCTGCTCATCATGTTCTGCGGCTGCATGGCGCAGGAAGAGCATATACGGGCAAAGCTGAAGACGTCTTATCCGTACGTTGACGCCGTTTTCGGCACTGACGCGAACCACAGACTGCCCGAGATGATACAAAAGGCAATAAATTCCAAAAAGCGCCTTTCGTTCATCAACGACCTGCCGCACGCAGATTTCGGCGTGATAGCCGAAAACGTGCCGTCGCACCGCAGCTCGTCATACAAAGCGTGGGTGTCGATAATGTACGGCTGCAACAACTACTGCACCTACTGCGTGGTCCCCTATGTCAGAGGCAGAGAAAGAAGCCGTCTTTCGTCCGACATACTCTCCGAGACGAACGGACTGATCTCCCGCGGCTACCGCGACATCACCCTGCTCGGTCAGAACGTCAACAGCTACAAGGGCGACGTTTCGTTCCCCGAGCTGCTGCGCCGCGTCGCTTCCGCCGACGGCGACTACTGGGTGCGCTTTATGACGAGCCACCCGAAGGACGCGTCGAAGGAGCTCGTTGACGTCATGGCGTCGTCCGAACATATCGCACCGCATTTCCATCTGCCCGTTCAGTCGGGCTCGACGAGGATACTCGAAAAGATGAACCGCCGCTACACGCGTGAGCAGTACCTTGAAAAGGTCGCGTACATCCGCGAAAAGCTGCCCGACGCCGCCATAACGACGGACATTATATGCGGTTTCCCGGGGGAGACCGAGGAGGATTTTCTCGAGACCCTGTCGCTCGTCAAAGAGGTCGGGTACGATATGATATACACCTTCGTCTATTCGCCGCGTCCCGGAACGGTCGCCGAAAAGATGGAAAACCAGATCCCGCACGAAGAAAAAGTGCGCCGTTTCTCGCTCATTTCCGATGCCGAAAACGACATTGCCCTCGCAAATAACCGTCTTCTCGTCGGCAAGACGATAAAAGTGCTGTCAGAAGGCGGAAAAGCAGGCAGAAGCGGACAGAACAAGCCCGTAAATTTCGATTCCGACGTTCCCGAAGGGACTTTTGTGAACGTGGAAATAACCGACGCGCACCCGTACGGACTCGACGGAAAAATAAAATAAACCGAAAGGATAAAAAAATGAACGTAAATACTCTTAAAGCAGTTGAAGAACTCAAAAAACTCATCGCCGAAGAAGGAGAAGTCAAAGAATACCTCGAAGCCAGAGACGCTTACGTCGCCGACAAGGAGCTCATCACCCTCGCAAACGAATACAACGTCCAGCGTTCCGTATACGAGACCGAGTTTGCCAAAGAAGAAAAGGACGAGCTGCTCCTCACTTCCATATCCGCGCGCCTCGACGCCCTTTACGAACAGATCACGTCGAACGAGGTCTCCAAGAGATTCATGGCAGCAGAAGAAGCCGTCAACGTTCTTTACAACGACATCGTAAACAAGCTTCAGTCCGTAGTCGTTCCCGAACACGATCACGAGCATTGCTCGGGTAACTGCGCATCCTGCGGCGGCTGTCACTGATGAGATGCTGAAAACGTGCAGACCGAAAAAGCGTTAAAAAGTTTTATTCTGCCTTTTGCGGAAGACTTCCGACATTATATATTGTTTATTAAGGAAGAAATCCTTGCGGATTTCTTTGAATATGTCATACACGCTTTTTCTGCCGTCGTTTTCGCCTGTCGACGTACCGTTGTACGCCTGACGGCCGCAAACGGCGACTCTGCAGCGCTTTCCGCGATCTCACAGCAAGCTAAAGCAAAGTCGAAGCATTGCTTCGACTTTGGGATTTCCTCATGCCTATCGCCGACGAGATAGAGGTCATCAAATACGGGGATTAGTCCCGACACGAAAGGGTTGATATCATGGCACTTTCACCGATGATGCAGCAATACTTCGACATAAAAAAAGACCGCCCCGACTGCATTCTGATGTTCAGAGTGGGCGACTTTTACGAGATGTTCTTCGACGACGCCAAGACCGCGTCGCGGGAGCTCGAGCTCGTTCTGACGGGAAAAGACTGCGGTCTTGAGGACAGAGCGCCGATGTGCGGCGTGCCGTTCCACGCGGTCGACACCTACGTTTCGCGTCTTATCGCAAAGGGCTACAAGGTGGCTATCTGCGAACAGATGGAAGACCCGAAGCTCGCCAAGGGGCTCGTGAAGCGCGACATCCTGCGCGTCATTTCCCCGGGCACGGTCATCGAGGGAAGCTGCCTTGACGAAAACCGCAACAACTATATCTGCTCGCTCTATTCCGACGGCTACGGCTATGGCGTGGTGTTTGCCGACATCACGACGGGCGACGTTCAGCTCACCGAGATCGGCTCCGTGAGCGAGCCCGATCCGCTGCTTTCCGAGTTCGCGTCGTTCGAGCCCAAGGAAGTCATCGTGAACAAGCTCGTCCCCGACGAGATAAAATCTTTCCTTTCGGAAAAATATTCGTCTCTCATCACTCCCGCCGACCCGTCCTCCTACTCGGCCGAAACGATAAAGGCGCAGACCGAGGACAGATTCGGCGAAGGCGCGGTCAATCCGTCGTCAAAGGCGGCGTTCGCCCTTTCGGCGCTGATGGTATACCTTGAACAGACGCAGAAGACCGATCTTTCGTACATAAAGACCGTATCGTTCTATAAAGCGGAAAAATATCTGTCGCTCGACACGTCGAGCAGACGCAATCTCGAGCTCTGCGAAAGCATAAGAAGCCACGAAAAACGCGGCTCTCTGCTCTGGGTGCTCGACAAAACGAAAACGTCATCGGGCGCGCGTCTCATCAGACGCTGGATCGACAAGCCGCTGCTTTCGGTGAACGACATAAGGACGCGTCAGGCGTCGGTCGGCGAGCTCGCGTCGAGCCCCGTCAAAAGAAACGAGATATGCGACGCGCTCAAAAAGACGGTCGACGTCGAAAGGCTGCTGACCCGCCTCGTTTACGGCACCGCAAACGCGCGTGACCTGCTTTCTCTTTCGCAGACGATATCCGTACTCCCCACGATAAAAAACAATATTTCGTCCTTCAATTCCCCGCTCCTCCTCGACGCTTTCCGTTCGTTCGATCTGCTTGACGACATAGGCGAATCCATCGACTCCACCATTGCCGAGGACGCTCCCGTGTCGCTCAGAGAAGGCGGAATAATCAAAAAAGGCGCGTCGTCCGCGGTCGACGAGCTCAGAAACATGATGACCGACGGCAAGACGTTCATTTCGCGCATCGAGCAGGACGAAAAGGAAAGGACCGGCATCAGAACTCTGAAGGTCGGCTACAACCGCGTTTTCGGCTACTATATAGAGGTTTCGAAGTCGTTCATGGATCAGGTGCCAGACACCTACATCCGCCGTCAGACACTCGCAAACGCGGAGCGCTACGTGACCGAGGAACTCAAGGAAATGGAATCCCGCGTCGTTACCTCCAAGGAACGCGACGCCGAGCTTGAATACGAGCTGTTCCAGAAGCTGCGCGAGCACATACTTTCGTCCAAGGACAGGATAAGGAAGACCGCCGAGCTCATCGCGGCGATAGACGTGCTCTGTTCTCTCGCCGCTGTCGCCGATGAATCGAACTACGTCTGCCCCGAGGTCGATATGTCGGACGTCCTTTACATCAAGGACGGCAGGCATCCCGTGGTAGAAAAATTCGTAAAAGACAAATATTTCGTACCCAACGACTGTGATATGGACTGTTCTTCGCGCCGCACGATGCTGATCACCGGCCCCAACATGGCAGGTAAATCGACTTATATGCGTCAGGTCGCGCTCATCACGCTGATGGCGCAGATAGGCTCGTTCGTCCCCGCGAGTGAAGCGAGGATAGGCGTGGTCGACAAGATATTCACCCGTGTCGGCGCAAGCGACGACCTTTCGAGCGGCGACTCCACATTCATGATGGAAATGAAAGAGGTCGCGTTCATACTTTCCAACGCGACGAGCCGTTCGCTCATCATCTACGACGAAATAGGACGCGGCACGTCCACCTTCGACGGTATGTCGATAGCGCGCGCCGTGCTTGAATACACCAACCGCAAGATCGGCGCGAAAACGCTGTTTGCGACGCATTATCACGAGCTGACGTCGATGGAAGACACCGACAGAGGCATCATCAATTACAATATCGCCGCCAAGAAACGCGGAAACGACGTGATTTTCCTGCGCAAGATAGTCAAAGGCGGCACCGACGACAGCTTCGGCATCGAGGTCGCTTCCCTTGCGGGAGTTCCGAAGGAAGTCGTCAACAAGGCAAAAGCCATACTCAAGGAGCTTGAAAGCACTTCCCCGAAGAAACAGACCGTGCAGAAGGAAGAAAGCATGAACGTTTCGTTCGAGGACGTCGCCGAGCAGCGCATAATCGACAAGCTCAAGGGGATAGACATCAACACGATAACCCCGATCGAGGCAATGTCGATACTTTACGATCTCAAGACAAAACTCAACTGAAAGGACGATGACCGTGGGCAGAATAAACATACTTGACGCCGAATCCGCCAACATGATAGCCGCGGGCGAAGTCGTCGACAGACCTGCTTCCGCATTGAAGGAGCTGCTTGAAAATTCGGTGGATGCCAACGCGAAAAACATTGTCGTCGACCTCGGAGGAGGCGGAAACGCCAGGATCCGCGTGACGGACGACGGCGACGGCATACTGCGCGAGGACCTGCCCAAGACGGTATACCGTCACGCCACGTCAAAGATAAAAAACGGCTACGAGATAGACGGAGTGAAAACGCTCGGTTTCCGAGGCGAAGCACTCGCCGCCGCGTCCGCCGTCAGCCGCATGGAGATAATTTCAAAAACGCGTGACGAAGAAATGGGAAGCCGCCTCACCGTGAACGAAACGGGAGCCGAGCTTTATGAAACGGGCTGCGCCGACGGCACGACCGTGATGATCGACGACCTTTTCTACAATGTTCCGGCACGCCGCAAATTCATGAAAAAAGACGCATCCGAGCTGACCGCCTGCCTCGCCGTCTGCGAAAAACTCGCTCTTTCGCACCCCGAGATATCGCTGACCGTCAAGTCCGAAGGCAGCGTAAAGATGCGCACCTCGGGCGACGGCAAGCTTTATTCGGCGATCTACGCCATATACGGTTCGCAGAACGCCAAGACCTTCATCCCCGTCGACCACGTTCAGGACGGGATACGGGTGCACGGATATATCTCGCGCCCCGATTCGCCGCGCGGCAGCCGCAATATGCAGACGTTTTTCGTCAACGGACGCTACGTCAAATCGCGCACCGCGCAGGCGTCGCTCGAAGAGGCATACCGTTCGTACATCCCGTCGGGAAAATATCCGGCGGCGGTGCTTTTCATTGAAATGGACAGAAACGACATCGACGTCAACGTGCATCCCGCGAAGACCGAGATCAAGTTCGCCGACGAAAGAAAGGTCTTTTCCGCCCTCTACTACGCCGTAAAAGGCGTGCTTTCTCCGTCGGATGAAAAAGAAAAAGAAGAAACTTCAAAGCACGAAACGCCGGTCTTCGCGCCCGCGTCACCGACACCGGTCAGAGCCGTGTGGAGGGAAAAAGACGATACTCCCTTCACCGATTCGTCGGCAAACGGCGAAAAAGCCGCCGAAGCACCCGAAAGGCGCGTGTTTTCGGCGTCCATCGCCGACGACGACGTTCCGCTGCTCCGCCGCAACAATTCGCCCGACGTGGTAATGGAATCGCCTGCCAAAGCGTTCGCGCCGAAAGACGGCGAAGACAAAAAAGGCGAAGAAAGACCGCAGGAGACGTTTGAAAAAGATGAGTTCCGTATAATCGGCGAAGCGTACAACACCTATATCTTTGCCGAATTTGCCGACAGAATAATGGTGGTCGACAAGCACGCCGCGCACGAGAGGATACTTTACGAAAGACTGAAGGACAGAAAAACGGTGTCGTTTCAGTCGCTGCTCTTCCCCGTGACCGTGTCGCTTTCGCCGTCGGACGCCGAAATGATACTGAGAAACGCGTCGTACCTTGCCGAATACGGCTTCACCGTTGAGGAATTCGGTCCTTCGACCGTCGCGGTCCGCGAGATACCGACGTCGCTCAAGAACATCGACGGCATATCGCAGATGATCGAGACCTTCGCCAAGGAACTGACCGAAAACAACACCCTGCCGTTTGCCGACAAGGTGGACAAGGCGCTTTACACCGTCGCCTGCAAGGCAGCCGTAAAGGCGCACCAGATAACGGGCGAGCACGACGACAGATACATTCTTGAAAACATCATCAAGCTTGACCTCAGATACTGCCCGCACGGCAGACCCTTCGTAAAAATCATTTCCAAACGTGAAATAGAAAGGTATTTTGACAGATAATATGGGAAAATTCACACTTATCACAAAAGAAGGCAAGGCAAGACGCGGCAGATTCGAGACCGTACACGGAACGGTCGAGACTCCCGTTTTTATGAACGTCGGCACGTCCGCGGCGATAAAAGGCGGCGTTTCGACGCTTGACCTCAAAAACATCAAGTGCCAGGTCGAGCTGTCGAATACCTATCACCTCCACGTCAGACCGGGCGAAGAGGTCATCTATACCCTCGGCGGCATCCACAAGTTCTTCAACTGGGACAAGCCCGTGCTGACCGACTCCGGCGGATTTCAGGTGTTCTCGCTCGCATCGCTCCGCAACATAACCGAGGAAGGCGTGCATTTTCAGTCGCACATGGACGGCGCTCCGATATTCATGTCGCCCGAAGTGTCGATGCAGATACAGTCCAAGATAGCCTCCACCATCGCAATGGCGTTCGACGAATGTCCCTCGTCCGTCGCCGAGTATTCATACATCAAAAATTCCTGCGAACGCACGACGCGCTGGCTCTACCGCTGCCGCGACGAGATGAACAGACTCAACTCGCTCGACACGACGATAAACCGCGACCAGATACTTTTCGGCATCAATCAGGGCGGCGTCTACCGCGACCTGCGAATAGATCATATGCAGCGCATCAACGAGCTCGATCTGCAGGGCTACGCCATCGGCGGCCTTGCCGTGGGAGAAAGCAACGACAAGATGTACGAAATGATCGAATACACCGAGCCGTATATGTTCGGGGACCGTCCGCGTTATCTGATGGGCGTCGGCACACCCGTCAACATACTCGAATGTGTTGACAGAGGCATCGACTTCTTCGACTGCGTCATGCCGTCGCGCAACGCGCGTCACGGCAATCTGTTCACGTCACAGGGCTTTATGAACCTGAACAATAACAAGTACCTTTACGACGAGCGGCCCATCGACCCGAACTGCGACTGCGAGGTCTGCCGTAACTACACGAGAGCGTACATCCGTCATCTGTTCAAGGCGCGTGAGCTCCTCGCGATGAGGCTCTGCGTTCTGCACAACCTCTATTTCTACAACAATCTGATGGAGCAGATAAGGACCCACATCGAAAACGGCACCTTCGCCGAATTCAAGAGAAAGAACGTCGATATCCTCGGCAGAAGAGTCGACGACTGAAAGCTTCGCAATTGCAAATTGAAAATTATTGAGGATTTCCGCACGATACCGTGCGGAAATCTTTTTTATGATATGTCATTTTTGCAGCAATGAATCATGATGAATATTAAAAAAGGATTTTCGACCAAAAGGTCGAAAATCCTTTCCTTGATTTGCCATTTGAAATTTGCAATTTTCAATTCTGTTCCTTGAAGTCCGCGCCCTTGCTTATCATTATGCCTCTGACTTCCTCGCCCTTGACGGCATAAGACGACACGCCGTTTTTGAGCGCGAGCGACGCGCCGATTCCGGCGGCTTCGCCCGTTGCGCGGCAGCAGGGCTGTATGCGGAGCGACGCTTCGGCAACGAATTCGCAGCCTACGCATCTGCCCGCGACGAAGAGGTTGGAGAAATCCTTGACGACAAGGCAGTCAAACGGGATATCGTACCACGGCATACCGTCGTTGACGGGAGTCGCGATGGTGCTGCATCTGAGCTGAACGCCGTGAACGTCGATGGGATAGTTGGACTGGCAGATATAATCGGAGAATTTTTTGCGCGAAAGCAGGTCTTCGCCGGTGAGGATGTACTTGGTGTCGATGTTTCTGCTTTCTCTGATGCCGACCATCGGCGCGATCTCGGAAATATAGGCGTTTTCAAAGCCTTTGAAATACTTTTTGTAGAATCTGAGCTGACGATAGATGCGTTCCTTGCCCTCGATCTGCGCTCTCGTGAGGTGCATCGCGTCGGTGCCGTCCACGTCCTCGAAGAATTCGGGGTTGTTGAACGCGAGCATATCGGGTTTGCCGGGTACGGCAAATACCTGCCAGTACGCTTTATCCTCGGGGAGCAGGTCGCCGTTCTTCACCGCTTCGATGAACGTGTCGCTGAACACCCAGTCGTCGGTGTTGGTGACGGCGGTGTAAACCTTTTCGCCGTCGTAAGACGCCGCCTTGGTGACGCCGTTCTGTTTTGAATGTTCGAGCATGAACTCGCCGAAAGCCTTCTGGTCGACGCCGCTGACGGTGTAACGGAGCGAAATGGGCTGGCACTTGCCGGTCTCGGGGTTGCCTTTGGTATATGTTCCGCCCGCAAGTACCGAAACGTCGCCGTCGCCGGTGCAGTCGATGAATTCCTTGCCTTCGATTACGTAGGTGCCGGACTTGGAAACGGTAACGATGCCCTTTACGACACCGTTTTCGGTGATGACGTCGCTGATGAAATGATAGTAAAGAATCTTTACGCCGGCGTCGATGCAGAGCCTTTCGGACGCGTAGCGTATCATCATCGGGTCGAACTGACGTCTGTCGGGATAAAGACCGCCGACTTCATCGAGCTTGGCGTTGAGAAGAGGCGTGATGTAGGAGCACTGAGGATCGCCGTCAACGTGCATGTGCATGAGCGGCGTGACGAGTCCGTTTCCGGCAGTTCCGCTGAGAGAGCCGAACTGTTCGATGATGATAACGGAGCAGCCTTCGTTTGCCGCGGCAACCGCCGCGTGGACACCCGCCGTACCTCCGCCGCAGACTACGACGTCAGCGGAAAAACGGGTCTCGACTTCTTTTGCGGGGATCGTATAAGTTTTCATAATACAACGCTCCTTTGAAAGTATTAAGTTTAAGCCTAATAGGAAAGATTTTTCGCCTGAAGCGAAAAATCTTTCCTTAATTTGACATTTTCAATTTTCAATTTGGAATTGCAAAACGCTCCGCGCCGATTCAAGACGTTCAGTCTGCTTTCTTTTCGATCGATCTGATAGCCCAGCGCTGGATCTGTATCTTTGTTTTGTCGCCGCTGGTCTCGATGAGGATGTTGTCTTCCTTGACGGTGAGGACGATGCCGACGATTCCGCCGAGGGTGGTGATGACGTCGCCGCGTTCAACGGAGTTGCGCATCTGGTCGGTCTCTCTCTGCTGCTTTTTCTGAGGGCGCCAGAGGAGGAAATAGAAAACGAGTACGAGGACGACTATCATGCCGCCGGTGGTGATGAGCGACATGGTGGCGTCGGGATTGGCGGCGTCCATAGCTCTGAAAAGATTTGTCATGATTGATTCCCTTTCTTACTTTCTTTTGATTCTTTCGACGCTTACGCATCGTTTTGCCGCCGTATCGTATCTGAAGACGGCGCCGTTCAGTTCGGCTTTCCCTTCGACACGACGGTTGAAGCGTTCGTTTTTGCCGGTAACAAAGCGGTTTATGACGTTTTCCGCCGCGACACCGAGCACCGTGCCTTCGGCGACTCCGCACATTCCGACGTCGCTGATGAAGCCCGTTCCGTTCGGGAGGACCTGCTCGTCGGCGGTGGGAACGTGGGTGTGCGTACCGAAAACGAAGTTGACGCGTCCGTCGAAATACTGCGCGAACGCGCTTTTTTCGCTCGTTGCCTCGGCGTGGATATCGCAAAGCGCGATATCATACGAACCGCTTTGCTCCTTCAGTATGCGCTCGGCGCAGACGAACGGGTTGTCGCAGGGGTTCATGAACACCTGACCCGACACGTTCATGACGAGCACGCGAAGCGCGCCGCAGTTGACCACCGTGTACCCCTTTCCGGGGCAGAGCGGCTGAAAATTGGCGGGACGGAGCAGCCTGTCATCGTCGTCGAGACGGTCATATACGTCGTAGATGGCAAGCGTGTGATTGCCGCCCGTGATCACGTCGGCTCCCGCGTATATCAGCGTATCCGCCGACGAGGCGTCGAGCCCGTTGCGGTCGGAAGAGTTTTCGCCGTTCACGACGGTGAGATCGGGAGAAAATTCATTTTTCAGCTTGGGGAGCAGCTCGTTGACACGGTTCACGCCCTTCTGTCCGACGACGTCGCCGAGAACGAGCAGCGTAAAAATATTATTTTGCATAGTCAACGGCGCGGGTCTCACGCACAATGTTGATCTTGATCTGTCCGGGGTATTCGAGCTCGGATTCGATCTTTTTGGAAATATCCTTGGCAAGGAAGAGCATCTTTTCGTCCGAAACCTCCTCGGGCTTGACCATTATGCGGACTTCTCTGCCTGCCTGGATGGCAAAGGATTTTTCGATACCGTCGAAGGAATTGGCGATCTCTTCGAGCTTCTGGAGACGTTTGATGTAGTTTTCGAGGTTTTCACGTCTGGCTCCCGGACGTGCCGCGGAAATGGCATCGGCAGCCTGAACGATGACGGCAATGTAGGTCGAAGGTTCAACGTCGCCGTGATGCGATTCGATGGCGTGGATGACTTCCTTGTGTTCCTTGTACTTCTTTGCGATGTCAACGCCGATGGCGACGTGGCTTCCGTCGACCTCGTGGGTCATGGCCTTGCCTATATCGTGAAGAAGACCCGCACGGCGTGCGATGGTGGCGTCAAGACCGAGCTCGCTTGCGATCATACCCGCGATATGAGCGACCTCGATGGAATGCTTGAGCACGTTCTGACCGTAGGACGTACGGAATTTGAGTCTGCCGAGGAGTTTGACGAGTTCGGGATTGATGCCGTGAACGCCGGCGGAGAAGGTAGCCTGTTCGCCTTCGCGCTTGATGACGGCGTCAACTTCCTTTTTGGACTTTTCGACCATTTCTTCGATTCTCGAAGGATGGATACGTCCGTCGGAAATGAGTTTTTCGAGAGTGAGGCGGGCGACCTCGCGGCGAACGGGGTCGAACGTGGAGATGGTGATCGCCTCTGGTGTATCGTCAATGATAAGGTCAACGCCGGTGAGGGTCTCGATGGAACGTATGTTGCGTCCCTCACGTCCGATGATGCGTCCCTTCATTTCGTCGTTGGGAAGGTCTACGACCGATACGGTGGCTTCAGCCACGCTGTCGGACGCGCATCTCTGGATGGCAAGGGTGATTATCTTCTTTGCCGTGTCCTCCGCGTTTTCCTTATACTCTTTTTCGATTTCAATGAGTTTCTGCGCCATTTCGTGACGGGATTCGTCCTCGACACGTTTGAGAATGACTTCTTTTGCCTCTTCGATGGTGAAATTCGAAATTTTCTGGAGTTCTTCGAGCTGCTGCTGTTTGATCTCTTCGATCTTTTCGGTGAGGGCTTCGTTTTCCTTGATCTTGTTGTTCAGTTTTTCTTCTTTCTTGTCAAGAGACTCGATCTTGTTGTCGAGATGCTCTTCTTTCTGAAGAACGCGCTTTTCGAGGCGCTGAACGTCGTTTCTTCTTTCTTTAAGCTCTTTTTCGGTTTCATTCTTGATGCGGAGAGCTTCTTCCTTTGCTTCAAGAGCTGCTTCTTTCTTTTTCGTCTCGGCGATTTTTATCGCTTCCTGCTTGATTTTCTCGGCTTCGACTTCGGCATTCTTGATCTTTCCGTTATCGTCTTTGATACGTTTGCTGTGCCCGAATACAAAGCCGCCAAAGCATGCTGCCGCTGCCGCGGCAACGACGATGATGACCCATACGGTAGTAGACATAGGTTTGTGACCTCCTTTATATTTAAGGATGCTTTGCTTTTTCACGCGGCGGGAACACAGTTTTTTGTTTCAGAAAGGCTGAAATATATACGTATATATATATGTAAATCGTGTTTTTCCGTCCGGTGTGAAAAGTGAGCATTCCAAGACAATCTATTATACTACCGTTGTTTTCGCGTGTAAAGTGGAATTTGCGAAAAAAGAAATAAATTTACAATTATTTTTTGAGCCTCAAGCAAAAGAAGAAAGGATCTCCGCGAAAAAACGCGGAAATCCTTCCGAAATTTGCAATTTACAATTTTCAATTTGCAATTATTTCACCATATCTGCCGTGATGACGAGCTCGTGCACGTCTTCTTCAGACGGGATCTCGTACATGAAGTGGGTCATCAGTTTTTCGGTGATGGTGCGGAGTCCTCTGGCGCCCGTGCCCAGCTCGATCGCTTTGTCGGCGATCTTCTCGAGCGCTTCTTTTTCGAATTCGAGCTTTACGCCGTCCATTTCCATCAGCTTTTTATACTGCTTGACGATGGCGTTCTTCGGCTCGGTGAGTATGCGGATGAGTCCGTTTCTGTCGAGCGGATCGAGAGAGCAGACGACGGGGATGCGTCCGACGAGCTCGGGTATGATGCCGAACTTGACGAGGTCGTGCGGAGTCACCTCGCGGAGTACGACCGACTTGGTCTTTTCCTCTTTGGTCTTGATGCCCGACGCGAAACCGATGGACTGCTTGCCCATGCGTTCTTCGATGAGCGTTTCGAGCCCGTCGAAGGCGCCGCCGCAGATAAAGAGTATGTTCGACGTGTCTATCTGGATGAATTCCTGATTGGGGTGCTTTCTGCCGCCCTGCGGAGGCACGTTGGAGATCGTTCCCTCAAGTATCTTGAGGAGCGCCTGCTGAACGCCCTCGCCCGATACGTCGCGGGTGATGGAGCGGTTTTCGCTCTTGCGCGAAATTTTGTCTATCTCGTCGATATAGATAATGCCCTTTTCGGCTTTTTCAACGTCGAAATCCGCCGCCTGGATAAGACGGAGCAGTATGTTTTCGACGTCTTCACCGACGTAGCCCGCTTCGGTGAGCGTGGTGGCGTCGGCTATCGCGAACGGGACCTCGAGCGTTTCGGCGAGCGTCTGCGCGAGCAGGGTCTTGCCGACACCGGTGGGACCGAGAAGCATGACGTTGGACTTCTGGAGTTTTACCTCGTTTTCCTCGCTGTCATCCTTCTTTTTGCCTTTACCGCTTTTGATAAGCGAGTTGATGCGTTTGTAGTGGTTGTACACCGCCACGGAAAGCGCGATCTTCGCTTCGTCCTGTCCGATGACGTGCTCGTCGAGCTTTGCCTTGAGCTCGCTCGGCTTGGGAAGAGCGATGGCTTTCTGCTTTGCGGAAGCCGTCTTCTTTTCGCTCATCAGGTCTTCGTAGCTGTCGGCGATGGAAAGGCAGACCGAAACGCATTCGTCGCAGAAATCCATATCCCTGCCTTCGATATTGAGTTTTATCGGGTGTTCGGTGACACGTCCGCAAAAGGCACAGTTCGCGCCTCTCGTCTTGTTATTGTTTGCCATAAAGATTATTGCCTTTTATCAAAGATTTTGTCAATAAGACCGTATTCCTTTGCCTGCTCGGCGCTGAGGAAGTTGTCTCTCTCGGTGTCGGCGCAGATCTGTTCGTACGATTTGCCGGTGTTTTCGGCAAGGATCCTATTGAGTTTTTCTTTCATTTTGATTATTCTGTCGGCGTGGATCTTGATGTCGGTCGCCTGACCCTGCATACCGCCGAGAGGCTGATGGATCATGACTTCGGAGTTGGGGAGGCAGATCCTTTTGCCCTTTGCGCCCGCGGAAAGCAGGAACGCCGCCATGGATGCCGCCATACCGACGCAGATGGTCGATACGTCGCACTTGATGAAGTTCATGGTATCGTATATCGCCATACCGCTGGTGATGGAGCCGCCGGGAGAATTGATGTAAAGGCATATATCCTTTTCGGGGTCCTGAGCCTCAAGATAAAGCAGCTGTGCCACTACGAGGGACGCCGTCGCGTCGTTTATCTCTTCGCCGAGGAACACGATGCGGTCGTTGAGAAGTCTGGAAAAAATATCAAACGATCTCTCTCCGCGGTTGGTTTGTTCGATGACCATTGGTACTAACGCCATAGTATACCTTCTTTCTCGCTTGCGAAAAATATGTTTTCTCTATCGTAATTCGGGATTATTCGTGATCCTTGCAGTGTTCGCATTCGCATTTGGTCGCGATGCCGTTTGCTTTGACGAAATCGACTGCCTTGCGGAACGCGATGTCTTCCTTGATGCCGTCTTCGGGGATCCTTGCCTTTACGTCGTCAAGCTCCATGGTGTAGCCGGAAGCGATCTTCTTGTATTCTTCCTCGATCTCTTCAGCGGTGGCTTCGATGTTTTCGGCTTTGATGACGCATTCGAGAGCGAGACGGGTCTTTACTCTTCTTTCGGCACCGGGACGGAGGGTGTCACGAAGACCCTTTTCGTCCTGACCGGTGTATTTGAAGTACATTTCGAGGCTGCCGCCCTGAGAGCGCAGACGGTAATCGTAATCGCGGATGTCGTTGTCGACTTCGTCGTCGATCATGCAGTCGGGAACTTCGACCTCGGTGTTGGCGATGAGGGCGTCGATGAGTTTTTCTTCAAACGCTCTGTCGTTGGCTTTTTCTTTTCTCTCGGTTATTTTCGCCTTGATGTCAGCCTTGTATTCATCGACGGTGTCGAGATTTTCGGAAACTTCTTTTACGAAATCGTCATCGAGCTCGGGGATCTCTTCCTTTTTGAGTTCGTTGAGAGATATCTTGAATACGGTCTCTTTGCCTGCGAGGGACGGTTCGCCGTAGTCTTCGGGGAAGGTGACGGTGATGTCGAATTTTTCGCCGACGTTATGGCCGACGATCTGATCCTCGAAGCCGGGGATGAAGGAGCCGGAGCCGAGGGTGAGGTTGTAGTTTTCGCCTTTGCCGCCTTCGAAAGCAACGCCGTCGCGGAAGCCTTCAAAGTCGATGACCGCGGTATCGCCGTTTTCGGCTGCTCTGTCGGTAACGGTGAGCATACGGGAATTGCGCTTTCTGATGCCGTCGATCTCTTTTTCGATCTCTTCGTCGGTAACGACAGCTTCTTCTTTTTCGGCTTCGAGACCTTTGTACTGTTTGACGGTCGCAGCGGGCTTGGTGTAGACCTTGGCGGAGATGACAACGCCGTTATCGTCGATGGAAACTACTTCGAGTTCGGGACGGGAAACTACGTCAAGACCGGATTCTTCGACTGCTTTGGAATAGATATCGGGAAGCAGAGCGTCGAGGGCGTCGTCATAGAAGAAGGACGAGCCGTACATTTTTTCGATAATGGACTTGGGAGCTTTGCCCTTGCGGAAACCGGGAACGGTGATCTTTCCGACGTTCTTTTTGTATGCTGCCATAACGGCGGCATCAAAAGCCGGCTTTTCGATATTGAGGGTGAGCTCATAGCGGTTGGTCGCTATTTCTTTTACTTTTTCTTCAGACATTGGTTTTTTCCTCCGTAAATTATATATCATATCCATACCATTTTATACGAAAAAGACGATTTGTCAACAGTTTTCATTAAAATCGTTGAAAATAAGAGTGTTTTGTAACGAATTTTGAAATTTTTCCCCGTTCTACTTGATAAAAGCGCAGAATATGATATACTGTATGCTAAAGTAAAAGCAGAAAATTATGAAAGGAGCGCCGAAGAATGGAAGACGAAAACAAAATCGTCGGCGAAGAAAACGTCAGCGAAGAAAACGTCGGGAACGCGGTCGACGAAAACGTGACCGAAGAGACGGCTGAAGCCGAAAACGCGGAAGACGCCGTGACGGAAAACGACGCAAGCGTCGAAGACGGCAATGACGCGGAAGACGTTGAAAAAGCCGAAGAAGTCGGCGCTTTTACCGGAGAGCTTCCCGACGCGGGCTTTGAGGAGACCGTCGAGGACCTTGACGTAAACGATATAAAATCGTCGTTCGACGGCAAAAAAGCGTCGGTCATCAACGCGAATTTCATAATCAGGATGCTGCTTCTCATCGTGTGCGCTTCCCTTTTCATGTACTGCGTCTATTCGATAGCCATGCGTATCGCCGACGACACAAAGAGCCGCGAAATGATGGAGGAGCTCATCGAGACCGTCGAGCAGAAGTCGGCGGTAGCGAGAATACCGAAGGTCAGAGTTTCACCGCTGTCGCTCGGGCTTTACGATTCACTCGGCGTCACCGAGCAGAACGAGGAGTGGAACGACGTCACGACCACCGGCGAATACGACACCTATCTCAACACGCTTTCCGAGCTGAAAAAGAAAAACCCCGACATCTATGCGTGGATCCTCTGCAAGGGCGGGCTGGGACAGATCAACTACCCCGTCGTGCTTGCGCCCGACAACGATTTTTATCTGCACCGCGACATAAATAAGGAATACGCGGTGGCGGGCTCGATATTCACCGATTTCCGCAACTCGCGCAAGATCAGCGACAACCTGAACACCGTCATCTACGGCCACTGCATGACCAACGGCACGATGTTCAGAAGCATAAAGAACTGGATGGAATCGTCGACGCGCAACTCGTCCGCGGACCTCATCACCGTCGAGCTCATCACCGAGGAGGCGGTCTACGTTTACGAGGTCTTCTCCGCCTACCGTTCCGACGGCAACCATTTCATAACCATTTCGTTCCCCAACACCGACGGATATCTCGATTTCCTGCACGAAATACAGCGCAAGACGGTGCTTTCGGCAAAGCATCCCTACGACGAGAACACGCGTATCCTCACGCTCTGCACCTGCACGAACGTTTCGACGACCTCGGACGAAAGATACGTGCTGCACTGCAAGCTCAAAAAGATAATCAAATACAACTGATAAAACAAAAGTCAAAAACTCTCCGTGCCGTAAAAACACAGAGAGTTTTTTGTTTTTATTTTGAGTCGTGCAGCCAGTCGACCCTGAGGTAGTAGAACGTGAGGAAAACGGTGCTTAAGAACCACGTCAGCGGGTAGACCCAGTTGACTACGGCGATGTCGTTGGTGAGCGGCACCATGATCTCGAGGAAGGTCACGCGGATGACGCACCAGAACACGAGCATCGTCGCCATCGGCACCTTTGCCCTTCCCGCGCCTCTGAGGACCGCCGAAAGGCAGTGCGACGCCGCGAGCAGGCAGTAGAACAGCGAGCAGGTACGCGCCTTTTCGACGCCGAAGGCTATCGCCTCTTTTTCATTGGTGAACGCTGCCGTCAGCGGACGCGCGAGCAGAAAGATGGTGAGCCCTATCAGCTCGGCAATGATTATCGAGCAGAAAATGCCGAAGACCGAGCCCTTTTTGGTCCGTTCGTACTCCTTTGCCCCGAGGTTCTGTCCGACGAACGTGGTCAGCGCCGCCGTAAAGCTCGTGACGGGCAGGAACGCGAAGCCCTCGATCTTGCTGTAAGCGCCGCAGCCTGCCGTCGCCATCGTGCCGAACGCGTTGATGTTGGACTGCACTATGACGTTGGCGAACGCGATGATGGAGTTCTGAAGACCCGACGGCAGACCGTAACGGATTATCATCGGGAAAAGCTCGCGGTCAAAGCGTATTTCCCTGAACGATACGCGGTAATCGGTCTTGAGCCGCATAAGTCTGAAAAGGCAGAGGAAAACGCTGAGAAACTGCGAAAGTATGGTGGCGAGCGCCGCCGACGCGACTCCGCCGTCGAACAGCGCGATGAACGCGACGTCGAGGACGATGTTGGTAAGCGACGAAATGATAAGGTAATAAAGCGGATGCCTGCTGTCGCCGACCGCCTGCATTATGCCCATGCACGCGTTGTAGAGCACGAACCCGAGGCTCCCCGCGAAATAGGTGCGGACGTAGTCGACGGCAAGCTCGAACGCGTCCGCCGGAGTGTCCATCCAGCGAAGGAGCGTCGGAGAAAATACCATACCCGTGACGGTGAGCAGCGCTCCCGCCGCAACGGCGAAGGCAAGCGTCGTATGTATCGCTTTACGCATCGGCGACGTATCGCGTGCGCCGAAAAACCGTGCTATGACGACGCCGGCTCCGAGGAAAATACCTTGGAAAAAGCCGATGAGCAGGAAGATAAGCGAACCCGTGGAGGTAACGCCCGCAAGCGCCTCGCTGCCGAGCATATTCCCCACTATCAGAGAATCCGCCGTGTTATATAATTGTTGAAAAAGGTTGCCGAGAAACAGCGGAAGCGCGAAAAGGACGATATGCTTTGCTATCGGTCCCTCGCTCATCCTGACCTGTCCGTCCATAAAAAATCACCGGAATTCTGAAAATTTCTAAATTTCTAAATAATGATTTCGTATACGCCGCTGATATGCGTTTTTTCGGTCGTTCCGTCGGCAAAGGTGCCTTCGCGCAGTACGATATGTCCATAATGGTACATACCGCCATCCACGCGGAGCGTCACTCCTTTATCCGTGCGGTACCATTCGACTTTCACGCCGTTCGTTTCGCCGGACGCAAAGGAAAGCTCCTTGACGAAGCACGGGCTGATCTCCACGCGCCGGCTGTCGGCAAACTCCGTATTGACGCGGATGCCCGCGACGTAATTTATCATGAACGCCGAAACGTCGCCGTAGAAATGATGGTTCCTCGACTGCGGATAGCCGAAGTTTTCGTACATACTCGTTCCCCCCGTCGTCACCCAGTTGCCGAACGACGGTGCGTCGGTACGCGTTATCATCTTCCACGCGAGCTCCCATTCGCCGTTGTCGGCAAGCAGACGGAAGATGCATCTTGCGCCGAGCACGCCCGTGTCGATATGATCGTCAGCCGCTTTTATCATATCAAGAAGTATGCCGAACGCTTTTTTATACTCGTTTTTGTCGAACATACCGTAGTAGAGGCACATTGCCTGCGACGTCTGACACGAACCCGCCGCGACTAAATCTTCATTTATGAGATTTTTGCGGATGGCTTTTCTCAGCCGCGCGTATTCTTTGTTTATTTCTTCGGCTTTTTCTTTTTCCCCGAGCGTTTCGAAGATCTTCACGGCTTTTGCCATTATATCGCAGAGCGTGACCGAGTCGGTCAGCTCGAGCGGCGGCTTGATGACTCCTCCGACGGGGCACCAGTCGCCGAGTCCGTAGGCGTAAAGCCCTTTTTCGTTCTTTTTGGTGAGCATATAGCCGAAATATTTCCATATCATTCCGGCGTTTTCTTTGAGTATCTTTTTGTCTCCCGTGAAACGGTAAACCTCGTAAGGCAGGTTGACGCAGACGGCGTCCCACGCGGGTCCGTTGCCCCACGCAAAGCCCCAGCCGCCCGTCGGGATGATGCCCGGGAGCTCTCCGCTCGGTCTTTGGGCAGCCCTTATGTGGCGAAGCCATTCGGCAAACGTCCTTTCACACGCGAAAGACGTCATGAACTGCTCGGCGGAAAGCGAAGCGTCGCCCGTCCAGCCGTTCTTTTCGCGCTGAGGGCAGTCGGTCGGGAAATACAACAGATTCGCAAGGTCGCTGACCATGCACGCGTCGTAAATCCTGTTCGCGACGGAGCTTGAGCAGCGGAAATCGCCGGTTCTCGCCACGTCGGAATGGTGGACGAAGAAGAAGACCTTCATTTCCTTTGCCTGCTCCTCGGTGATTCCCATAACGAGACAGTAACGGGCGCCGAAATAGGTGAACGACGGTCTGTACACCTGTTCCCCTTCGCGGCAAACGTATACGCATCTGTGATCGTAATAATCGGGGAGGAAATACATCTGATCGAGGTCGAGCACGCCGTTTTCATAGCATTCGCCCATCTGAAGTATCACCTTTTGTCCGGCGCTGCCGTTGATATGCATCGCGACGACTCCCGCGGTGTTCTCGCCGAAATCGAAAAGATAACCCTCGGTCGCTTTTTCGTCCTCGGGAACGTCGTAATCGGGGAAATAATTCTTAATGACGTCTTTTCTGCCGTGGCGGAGCGACGCCTTGCCGATGAGAGTTCCCTCAAGAGCCCTCGACCAGACGATGGGATCGGTGTCAACGATGTGCTTTTTGCCCTTGGGGGTCACCGCTTTTTTGACTTTTTTCCATTCGGAGTCGTCAAAATCGGGGTCAGCCCAACCGCGTATCTCTTTGTTCGCGTCGTATCTTTCGCCGCTTCTGAGGTCGTCGAAGAGGATGGGCGACGGGAAGGAGACGAAATCCTTTGCGGAAGGTATCACGTTTTTGCCGTCACATTCAAGCGTCAGCGCGAGCTTGGGCGACGAACGAAACGCCGCTTTTTCAAAATCCCATACTTTTCCGCCCGGGTTGTTGAGCATACCGTTGCCGAGTATGACGCCGACGGCGTTTTTGCCCTCGGTGAGGTACGGCGTGACGTCGTAAACGTCGTAGCAGCATATATCGTCGGGGTTGGAAATGTACGGCGCAAGGATACCCTTGGTTATTTCCGTTCCGTTGATGAAAAGACGGTAAAAACCAAGCCCGCTGATCGAAAGCGTCGCTTTTTCGGGCGCTTTTTCAAGCGCGAAGCCGCGTCTCATGTAAGGCGCCGGAACGTGGGAAGAAAAGTCGTTTAATTCCTCGGACGCGCAATAGAAATTTTCGCTCAGTTTCATAATAAAACTCCTCCGTACGATTATAGAATTATCTCCGCTTGTGGCAAAGCGGAGATACGTTTTTTATGAGTTTAACCGTAGAATACCTCAAAGAGCAGCTTGGTCAGCCACAGCATGAACGGCACGGTGATCACCGAAAGCAGCGACGAGATGCCGACGCAGGACGCCGCGAGCGGCGAATTGCCCTTGTAAAGGTCGCTGTAAATAGCGGCGCTTGCCGCGGTGGGAACACACGCCATTATCATCACGAGGTAGCACATACCCTCGTCCGCGACACCTGCGAACAGCAGGCAGACGCCGAGCGTCAGAAGGGGCAGAACGATGAGTCTGAACAGCGAGAACATATAAAGCTTGGGAGAAAACAGCTTTTTGAACGGCTGATTGCATATCAGGCTGCCGACGATGAGCATTGCGAGTGGGAAGCACAGATTGCCTACCGTCATCATCGTGTCGGTGAAAACAGCCGGAACGTCAAACGGAAGCAGTCTGAGCCCGATGCCAACCAGCGCGGCGACCGTTCCGGGGTTGATGATCGACTTCAGGAGCGCCTTTTTGCTTTTGGCTCCCGAGTTGAGCAGGTATTTGCCCACGGTCTGGGCATAAATATTTGAGACGAGCGCGAAGACCGCGAAGTAGAACGGACCGCTCTTCGGGAACGGAACAAGAAGCAGCGGATAGCCGAGATAGGTGATGTTGCCGAAAATGAGCCCGAATTCGAGCGTCGACTTGCTCGCCCTCCCTTCGCCGCGGTAGATCAGCATCGAAACGAGGGTGTAGGCGATGTGCATTATGAGCGCGATGAGCGCGATAAAGACGGCGACACGCAGCGACGAGCCGTCGATCTTCGTCTGGAACGACGCGACGATGAGCAGCGGCTCAGCCACGTTGACTATGAACGACGAAAGATTGCGGCAGGTCTGCCAATCGAGTATGTGCGTGAGTCTTATGACCACGCCGAGCAGAAGTACCAGGAACAGGGGGACCATAGTGCCCCAAACCGAGCTTATTGCCATAATTTACCCCCTTTTGTCAGGTCATTTGCTCTGTTTCGTTATTTCTTCGGTCATGCCGTCGAGCCAGTTTCCTTCAAAGAGCTCGACAGTTCCCTTGTCAGCCGCGGCGGCGAGCTTGGGATCGATGGGAAGGCGTGCGATGACGGGTATGCCGTGCTTCGCGGCAATCTCCTCGAGGTTGCTCTCGCCGTATATCTTATGACGCGTGTGGCATTCGGGACATTCGAAATAGGACATATTCTCCACGATGCCGAGCACGGGGATGTTCATGAGCTTTGCCATATTGACGGCTTTTTCGACTATCATCGAGACGAGCTCCTGAGGTGACGTGACGATGACGATGCCCTTGACGGGGAGCGACTGGAAAACGGTGAGGGGAACGTCGCCCGTTCCGGGAGGCATATCGACATACATATAGTCAACGTCGTTCCAGATGACGTCGGTCCAGAACTGTTTTACCGTTCCGGCGATGACGGGGCCGCGCCAGACGACGGGGTCGGTCTCGTTTTCAAGCATAAGATTGAGGGATACGACCTGGATACCCGTTTTGGTGACCGCGGGAAGTATGCCGTATTCGCTGCCTTCAAGTCTTTCTTTGAGTCCGAAAGCCTTGGGGATGGAAGGACCGGTGAGGTCCGCGTCGAGGATTGCGGTGTTGAATCCGTTTCTCTGCGAATTGACCGCGAGAAGAGACGTCACCATCGATTTGCCGACGCCGCCCTTGCCGGAAACGACCGCGATCACGTTGCGGATGATCGCCATTTCGTTGGGCTTTTCGATAAGGGATTCGGGCTTCTGTTTGCTCGGGCAGTTTGCGCTGCAGGTCGAGCAATCGTGCGTGCATTCACTCATTTTGTGTCTCCTTTTCCCCGTTTTCGCACGGCAGAACGCCGCGGAAAGCGGATGTATCTTGTGATTGTTTTATTTCATAAGCTCGTCGATGACCCCGAGTGCTTCGGAAAGCGTGCCGACGTTTATCTTCGCCTTTGACGGGTCGGGCAGCGAAATACCGACCGACGTGCCCGAAAGCGCGAACATGGGGTAATCGTTGATATGGTCGCCGACGGTAACGGTGTCGCGTACGTCGATGCCGAGGATACCGCACACGTTGGCAAGCGCGCTTCCCTTGTCGATGCCGTCGGGAAGCACGTCGAAACAGTCGGGCTGGTAATAGACCTTGAGTCGTGTGCCTTTTACCTTTTCCTTGAGGTATTCGGTCATCGGCGGAAAGTCTTTTTCGTCGAACGGGAAGGGCGTGAACGCGAACTCGTTTTTCTGGCACCAGTATCTTCCCCCGAAACGCTCCGAAAATCCTCTTTTTACGTCTTCAAGCGACGAAATAACGCCGTTTTCGACGGGAAAATGCCCCGAAAGCCGCGGCGGAAGGTCGCTGCCGAACTGATAGGTCAGCCCGTTTTCGCCGCACATAATAAGGTCGGGAAGTCCCGCCTGACGCGCAAAGCCGTTGAGGTAGGCGACGGGCTTGCCCGAGCAGACCGCCATTCTGACGCCGCTCGAATACAGCTTTTTCAGTTTTCCGAGGCAGTCGTCGGGTATCGGCAGCCCGACGGGCGCGAGCGTGTTGTCAAGGTCAAAAAATATAAGTTTTATCATTTTTCAATAAACGGCAGTTTTTTTATTTTTTCCTTCAAAATGAGAAACGCGTTTTATACGTTGAATCTGAACAGAACGACGTCGCCGTCCTGCATGACGTATTCTTTGCCTTCGCTTCTGACGAGCCCCGCTTCCTTGGCGGCGTTGAACGAGCCTTTGGCGATAAGGTCTTCGTATGCGACGATCTCGGCTCTGATGAAGCCGCGTTCGAAATCGGTGTGTATCTTTCCGGCCGCTCCCGGCGCCTTGGTTCCGCGTGTGATCGTCCACGCTCTGACCTCTTTGGGACCGGCGGTGAGGAACGAGATGTAGCCGAGCAGGTCGTAGGACGCACGGATGAGCTTGTTCAGCCCGGTGTCTTCGAGTCCGAGTCCGCCGTAGAACTCTTCAAGGTACATTTCCCTTTCTTCGTCGTCGAGCTCGGCAAGCTCGGCTTCGATCTTGGCGCAGACGGCGATGATGCCGGCGTTTTCCTCGGCAGCCTTTGCTTCGAGGGCTTTGTAGTATTCGTTGGACGAAAGGTCGGAAAGCGAGGCCTCATCCACATTGGCGGCGTAGATGACGGGCTTTGAGGAAAGGAAGCAGGCGTCCTTGATGAGCGCGTATTCGTCGTCGGAAAGTCCGGCGCTTCTGACGGTGTTGCCTTCGCCGAGAACCGCCGCGAGGCGTTCGAGCAGCTCGAGCTCGGGCTTGACGGAGCTGTCGCCCTTGAGCTGCTTTTTCACTCTGTCGATGCGGCGTTCGAGAACCTCCATATCGGCGAGCACGAGCTCGGTGTTGATGGTGTCGGCGTCGCGGACGGGGTTGACCGAGTCTTCGACGTGGATGACCTCGGTGCCGCCGAAGCAGCGCACGACGTGAACGATGGCGTCCACCTCGCGGATGTGGGACAGGAACTTGTTGCCGAGTCCCTCGCCCTGGGACGCGCCGCGGACAAGACCCGCGATGTCGACGAATTCTATCGTCGCGGGGGTGTATTTTTCGGGGGAGTATATTTCAGCGAGCTTGTCCAGACGCTTGTCAGGAACGGCAACGACGCCCACGTTGGGGTCGATGGTGCAGAAGGCGTAGTTGGCGGCCTCCGCGCCCGCTTTGGTAAGAGCGTTGAAAAGTGTGGATTTGCCGACGTTCGGCAGCCCGACGATACCGAGTTTCATATATTTTTCTCCTGATATTTGATATTCATAATATTATACACCGTGATTTCGTTTTTTTCAATGCCTTTGCCGTATTTTTCGCATTATTCCTTTTTGCTTCTTATTTCGGAATATCTGTCCACGCCCATGGCGGGGTCGTAGAAGATGACGTCCTCTTTTTCGAGCCGGATGACGCCGTTCGTCACGTCGACGATATTGACGGCGCAGTTGAGCGGGACGTGCCCGTGCCAAAAGTCGGACGGGTCGTCATAAAGGAAATTGAGCATACACCGCATGGCGCAGCCGTGGGTCGAAACGAGCACGGTCCCGTAGTCTTTTGAGGCAAGCTCCTTCAGAAACGCCTGCGTGCGCCCGATGACGTCGTTCACGTGTTCGCCGTGCGGAAACGGCGGAGAAGAAAACGGGTCGGAAAAATACGATTGCATCAGCGTCTTCGTGCCGTCGCCGGACGCGGAACGGTAGGGTCTGCCCTCGTAGTCGCCGATGCTTATTTCCTTTATCCTGTCGTCGGTGTATATCGGGCAGTCGTTTCCGCTTTCGCGAAGCAGCACTTCCGCCGTATGGCGCGCGCGGACGAGCGGCGACGTGAACGCGCAGTCGAACGAAACGCCGCGCAGCGCTCTCCCCGTTTCCTCGGCAAGCTTCACGCCGAGCGGATTGAGGTCGTTGTCCGTCCACCCCTGCAAAAGCCCCTTTTCGTTGAATTCGGTCTCCCCGTGTCTGATGATGTAAATTTTCATGTTTTTCTCCGTTTTGTGTCTTTTGTTCCATTATACCGCGTTTTTCGCTTTTTTCAATGCCTTTCGCGCAAAACGCAAAAGCAAAGCCTCCGAGGAACGGAGGCTGAATGGCTTATTTTTTTCCGAGAAGCATCAAAGCGTTGCGGCGGAGGCGTTCGGCGTCGTCCGACATTCCGTTTTCCACGAGTATGGCGTACGCCTCGGCAAGGTTGACGCGTCTGTCCTTTTGGTCGTGAGCGTCGGAGCCGAGAAGATCGAACTGCTTCTTTTTGATGGCTTTGAGCGCTTTTTTGCGCGTTTTCGGCTCGATGATCGTCTCGGCGTTCATCTGCACGAGCACGTCAAGTGTGCGGAGCCGCTTTATATCGCGCTTGTCGGTGAGGTCGTAATATCTTTCGAGGTGCGCGATGACGGGCGTGATGCCCTTGTAGCTGATGAGCATTTCCACGTCGTCGAACACCGTCGGCTGCCATTTGCGCCACGGGAGCTCGATGAGCAGAAGATCCGTACCCTCGTAGCAAAGCTCGCGGATATTGGGGTCGTTGGCGATGCCGACGTGGTAGTACACTTCCGCTCCGAGGTGAAGCGAGGGATAACTGCCTTCGTCGTCTCCGATCGCCGAAACGAGCGTATCGAAAGCCGCTTTTCTGCGGGCGAGGAACTCGTCGGACGATTCGGTCGGGTAATAATGCGGCGTCAGGAACGTCTCGGTAATTCCCGAGTCGTGCGCGGTGCGGAGCATCGAAAGCGACGTTTCGGCGTCACGGCTTCCGTCGTCGACACCGGGCAGTATATGACAATGTACGTCAGTGAGTTCCATAACGTCTTATTTGCCTTCGTACTCTTTTTCGTATTTATTCGCGCCCGAGCTGCCGTATTTGCCGTATTTTCCGTACTTACCGTACTTGCCGTATTTGCCGTACTTGCCGTATTTGTCGAATTTGCCGCCGTTGGAGTCAACGAGGACGAAACCGAGTATCTCGGCGTTGATGAGTTCGAGCTGGGAGACCGCCTTTTTGAAGTTGGACTTTGTGGTGACGTTGTCCTTCACGACGAACACGATGCCGTCGAGATAACGGCTGACGTTGATGGCGTCGGATACTTCGTTGACGGGGGGGAGGTCGAGAAGTATATAGTCGAATTCAGCGCTGAGCTTGGAAATGACGTCGGCAGTCGCGCCGGAGCCGAGGAGCTCGGAGGGGTTGGCGGGTCTGTTGCCGCTGGTAAGCACGCTGAAATTATCGACTATCTCGTTTCTGTGGACGGGGTCGACGTCGCTGCCGAGCAAAAGATCGGAAAATCCGGGGGCTTTGCTGAGCCCGAGACGCTTTGCGACGGTGGGTATGCGCAGGTCGGAGTCGACGAGGAGCACCTTGGAGCCCTGAAGAGACAGCGTGTACGCGAGGTTGATGGAAACGAGCGATTTACCCTCGGTATTGTTGGAGCTCGTGACGCCGATTATCCTGCATCCCTTGACGGAGGAAAGCGCGAACGAAATGTTCGTTCTGAGCACCTTATATGCTTCGGACGCTCCGAAGTTCATGTTCTGGCATATAAAATCGCGTTCCGCGACAAAGCCGATATTCTGAGCGTTTGCGGCGTTTTTCTTTTTATTTTGCATTGTACTTTGAACCTCCGGCGTTCTTTACAAACAGGTCGGGGATAACCGCTATCACCGGATGTTTGAAATTGTTGTTGATGTATTCTTCACCGTGGATCTTGTCGTCAAGAAGGTCGATGACGACTATCACGCCGCAGGTGACGACAAGCCCGAGCAAGCCGAGAACGATCGCGTACTTCGAAACGCTCGGAGCGACCTTATTGCCCGTGGTGTACGCCTTTTCGATGGTGGTGACGCCTGCGCCCTTCATGGCGGTGGAGATCCTGTCGGGGAGCACCTCGGTGAGAGCGTTGGCAACGATCTTGGCGATGTTGGCGTCCTCGCAGGTGACGGTTATCTGAAATACTTCGGTGTCGTTGACCGACGAAATGCTTATCATATCGGAAAGCTGGGAATAAGAAAAGCTGCTGCATGCGTATTCGTTAACGGCGTCAAGCGTGTCTCTCGTTTTGGCGATGACCGCGTAGGTCGAAACGAGGCTCTTTGCGGCGGAGATCTCGGTGGTCGAAATATATCCGCTCTGGCTCTTGTCGCCGAGGTTGTCGACGTACATCTTGGCGGTAGCCTGATAAGTCGGTGTTATGAAAAACGACGCGTATACTGCGCCGATGAGCGCACACGCCGCGGTGATAACGATTATTACGACTCGACGTGCCCAGAGCCCTCTGAGAAGCTCGATGAAGTCTATCGACATCGCTCCTTTTTCATCGGATGAGTTCATTTGTGTTTCCTCCAGTCAGGTGAGTTTCGCGGATACGCAGAAAAGCGTCCGCAAAACGCGGGTTTCAAAATACTATTAATTATCGATTGTATACTATCACAAAGCACATATTTTGTCAATAGATTTATGCTTTATATTTCCGTTTCTCCTTTCCGTGACGTCTCCGTCATGCCGCGTTTTTAGGGCGTTGTAAACTTTGATACATACTTTTTGGCGATTAATATTGAATGAAAATTTATAATCAGAAAAATATTTTTGAAAAAAGTATTGACAAAGCGGATTTTATGTGGTATATTAGCGTCAGAAAGCAAAAGACACGTTAAAATTCAATTTGTTAATGCCGCCTAACGGCGCGCGTAATACGTTACAAAACGGAGGTAATGACGATATGATGACCAAGATACTTGTAGTCGACGACGACACCAATATCTGCGAGCTGCTCAGGATGTACCTCGAAAAAGAGGGTTACGAAGTGAAGACCGCGTCCGACGGCGTTGAAGGCATAACCGCGTTCAGGATGTACGAGCCCGACCTCGTGCTGCTCGACATTATGATGCCCAAAAAAGACGGCTGGCAGACCTGCCGCGAGATCCGCGAGCAGTCCTCCAAGCCCATAATCATGATAACCGCCAAAGGCGAGACCATCGACAAGGTCCTCGGGCTCGAGCTCGGCGCGGACGACTTTATCGTGAAGCCCCTTGATATGAAAGAGGTTTTCGCGCGTATCAAAGCCGTGCTCAGACGTTATTCCCGTCAGGATTCCAACGACGGAGAGCTCATCCGTTTCGACAACCTCGAAATTTCGCGTCAGAAATACGAGCTCAAGATCAAAGGCAAACCCGTTGATCTTCCCCCGAAGGAGCTCGACCTCATCTATTTCCTCGCGGCAAACTACAACAGAGTTTTCACCCGCGACCAGCTCCTTGACAAGGTCTGGGGATTCGATTACCTCGGCGACAGCCGTACGGTAGACGTCCACATCAAGAGACTGCGCGAAAAGCTCGACGGCGCGAGCGACAAATGGGTGCTCAAGACCGTCTGGGGCGTCGGTTACAAATTCGAGCTCCTTTCCGAATGATCCGATAACTTCCTTTTATATTTATATACAGTTTTTTCATTGTTTTTCTTTCCTTTCCAATCCAACGTAAAAGCCGGTTCAGACGAACCGGCTTTTATATCAGTGAAGAGGTAAGAGTGAAGAGTGAAGAAGTAAGGATTTCCGCACGGTGACGTGCGGAAATCCTTTTTTTGCTTAAGGCTTTTCGGCTTAATGCTTTTTTCATCCTTTTCGTTGACTTTTTCCCCTCATTACTGTATTATATCCGTATACCATCCATCGGAGGCAGACTTATGAAGAAAGCGATGATCTGTATTATGCTTGCGTTATCAATGCTGCTGCCCGCGTTCGGCGCGGCAGCCGAAAACGAAAAAAACGAAGAAACGGAAAACCTTGCTCTCGGCAGACCGTACACCGTGGAGACCGATGTTGCGAACGGCGGAAGCTACGCGGAGCGCGACGTTGACGACGGCGTGAAGCTCACCGACGGCAAATACGGCAGAAACAGCTGGAGCGATCCCGCTTTCGTCAAATATTACCGCGCCATCGGCAGAACGGTCAAGATCGACCTCGGGGAAAACCGCGAGATCGACCGGGTGAAAGCCCGCTTCATCAGCGACAACCCCGCGGGCGTGCTGATGCCCGAAAAAGTCACCGTTTTCGTTTCGGCTGACGGCGTGAACTATTCCGAAGCGGAAATAAAAAGCGGAAACACGGCGCCTTACGGGACCAACGAGAAAAAACCCTGCGCGATAATCACCTACGATATGCCCGTCGAGCCTGTCTGCGGACGCTACGTCGCCATACATTTCGACGTCGTGGTCAACACCTTTATCGACGAGATCGAGGTTTTCGGCAAAAAAGGCACGTCCCTCGTTCCGCCGACCGACTACTCGCCGATAATAACGCCGTCAAAGGAAAGCTACCTTGAACGGAACGCGCTCGGGGACGACAGGGACATCATACTTTTCCACACGGGCTACTATCCCAACGACGAAACGCTCGTCAACAACAAAAAAGAGACGTTTCTTCCCTTCATCGCCTACCTCGACAAAAAGGGACAGATAGTCGACACGATGTTCGACTCGGTGATGTTCCTCATCATCCAGGGGCTCTGCCCGTCGGGCGGAGGGCTCAATGTTTCGGGCGGCACTACCGTGTATTCGGACTGGCAGCTGATGCTCGATATGTATTTTTCCGACACCTATAACCTGCGCGCGCTCGACGAAGCCGCGAACGACGTGAAGTCCGCGCTTTCACTTGACGATTACAAGATATCTGTCTACCTCACCTGCCCCTACCCCAAAACGAGCGGCAAGATCTTCGGTGATTACAACGGCGACGGCGCTGCCGAAAAAATTTCCACCTACGACGACTGTCTGACCGTCACCGAGTGGTTCGTTGACGAATGTATAAAGAGATTCAGCGAAAACAAATACGAAAACCTCGTTTTCAAGGGATTTTTCTTCAACAGCGAGGGCATAACGGGCGAAAGATACCCCTATGAAATGCAGTACGCCAAGGATTTCTGCTCGCTTCTGCACGAAAAAGACCTGCTTTGCGTGATGATCCCGTATTATCACGGAAAAGGCATCGAGTGCCACGACGAGATCGGATTCGACGCCGTGCTGATGCAGCCCAACGTGTCGTTTGACGCCGGACTTCAGGACGATCCCGCGGGAGCGATGGCGGATTTTGACCAAACGGCAAAGCAGTTCGGGCTCGGCATCGAGATGGAGATCGACTCGGGCATTATATGGAATTTCGACCACCGCGTCGATTATTATATCGAATACCTGCACTCGGCGTCGAACACGGGGCTGATGACCGACACGGTGCACGCCTATTACAACGGCGCCGGCGACGCCGTGTTCGGCAGAGCCGCAAGGTCGTCCGACTCGAAAATGCGCTGGCTCTACGACGCGACGTACAAGTTCATCAAAGGTACTCTCGTCCTCCCCGACGACCCGTTTTCGGCGGACGCAGAAAGCGAGTTTGAAGTCGAAGCAGGCAAAAAAGTCATATGCCCGACGTGCCTTGCAGGCGACTGGCAGGCTTCGGCAAAAATAATAACACGCCCGTCTCACGGCAGGATCACATTCTCGACAGACGCAAAGACGTTCACCTATTATGCGAAAAAAGACTACCTCGGCGACGACGTGATTGAATACGAGATCACGGCGAACGGCGTGACAACGGTAAGAAAAGTCATAGTGAAAACAGTCGCCAAGGCGGAGGAAATCAGCGAAGAGCCATCGGAGACAGTGTCCGAGCCCGTTTCGGAAGACGTTTCCGAAGCCGAAAGCAAAAAAGACGGCTTCCCCGCTTGGGGATACGCCGCCATCGCCGCCGGTGTGATCGCCGCAGCAGCAGTCTGCGCCGCGATAATAAAGAGGAAAAAGAAAAAATAAAAGCCGTAATAAAAGCAAGCATTTCAGCTTGCTTTTATTTTTGTATCGACCTTTTGATTTCGTTTGCGGATGATTCCAATATCTGCTTTATGTGTTCTTCCGGCATAGAGTACGTACTTTCATTATCTTTATGATCCTTCAACTGCTGTAATAATCTGTCTATCGCAAACGCACAGCCGAACCTTACAAGACCATAAGACACAGTCGAAAAATATTCATTGTTTATTATATCGTAAGGTTTGGAAATCATATTTCGCTTCCACAGTTCATATACACAGCGAACAATCACCTCCGCTTCTTCATCGGTCGTGATTATCCTGTCGGCAGGTGTCCCGAAAACCAATTCATCCAAAGACACTTTCATTGCTTCCGACAATTTGATCAACGTAATGAGTCCCGGCACCTTCTTTCCGTTTTCAAATGCACTTATTACAGTATTCTGTATTCCCGATGCACTCGCAACTTGCTGCTGTGTTAAGTTTTTTTCGTTTCTTATTCTTTTGATGTTCTTCCCCATGCGCGTTTCATCATACATATGCACAACTCCTTATATTGTAGTAGTTCATTGATATTATAACACAAATTAACTATTGTGTCAATATGTTAATTATATGTTCAACCCAGGTTTGTTCCCACTTTGATCAATTTATACGGCATGCCTATCAAAAACCCGGAAATTTTTAACTTTCCTTTATTGTGAGATAATGCTAAGCGAGAAAACAAAGTTTCTCAAATTATCATAATGGAGGAAAATAAAAATGTTCCTATTGAATTACCAATCGCAAAGTGGTAAAATGAATACCACAAGAGCGGGGTTGAAAGACATTTGGAACGCCTACATGGCGGACGGAGCGATCTATTCACCCCACGACATTCCGTTCTGTCCGACAACCGCGACCGAACTCCCTCACGCACTTGTAACGTGGGAAGAAGCGAAAGCGATCTACAAGAAGAATATCTCTGCGGGGAGTGACTTCAAGTGCGATGCGTACGTCTGCTTCTACATCGATGATTACAAGTTCGACGGCCCGAGAGGAATCTGGCATGACTCCGAGCACGCGCTCTTTGTTCTCTGTCATTTTGCCGGGGTTATCACTCCCGACTTCTCGACATATCAGGACTTTCCGGAACCGCTCAAAATCTACGCTACATACCGCATGCGTCTGATGGGCTACTGGCTCGGCAGGAACGGCATCGCCGTCATCAACAACGTCCGATGGGGTACGGAGGAAACGTTCTCCTATTGTTTTGACGGCATTCCGAAAAACAGCATTGTATGTATCGGCACGGTCGGCGGCAGTCCGCGCAAGATTGAGGACCGTGATCGCTTCGAAAGCGGTCTGCGCAAAATGATCCGTGTGCTTCAGCCGCACACCATCATCGTATACGGCTCTGCCAATTACAAATGCTTTGACGATCTGAAATCGCAAGGCATCAATATCGTGGCTTTCCAAAGTCAAATGTCAAGTGCATTTGAAAGGAGGAAGAGCCATGAGTAAGAGCGGAAGCGGACTGTTCGGCGGGACCGAAGGTTCAAGGAAAAGCTTGTCATCTGCCTTAAAAAGCAGTGATGTGATTCGTTCAAGAACAAAGGGGCTGGATCTTCGTAAACATCCACGAACAAAATCTCTAACCGCAAAACAGCGCAAAGAGATTAAGGCCAAAATAGAAAAACGCACTGCAACAAAAGAAGAATTCAAACTGTACGATTCTGATAAACGATTTGCAGAAAGAAGAAAAATGGGAGTTATCAGCTTTTGGAATGCAGAGCAAATGCGGGTACTCTCTGGGCAAAAAACAACACGGCCTTGGAACGACGAACAACTTGCAACAATCGCGCGAGGTGAGAGACCAAAATTCAATGGAAAAACCATTCAGGGGCATCATACTTATAGTGCTTCAAAATATCCGCATTTAGCAAATCGAGGAGAAATAATATATCCTGTAACTTTTGATGAGCACTTATACGGATGGCACGGCGGCAATTTCAAAAATGCTGCTCCTGGCAAACCGATTTCGCAATCAACATTTTATGATTTTGGGAGGAAACAATAATGTTCAATCTTATAGTAGGACTAAAAATTAAATCATATTCGTCGTTTGCAGTTGTCGTAAAAATAATCAAAGAATACTGTAACTACCCATTTTCGGAGATAAAGGCAAGAATTGACAAAAACGATTATTTGTTATGTTTTGAATGTGCCGATAGATTCGGGGTCAAAAAAGTAATCTCTTGTTATGAGAAGTTGACTGCAAATAATATTGAAGCCGTTCTTTATGAGTTGGACAACCGAGAGACGACGATAGAACGAATGAAAAGCCGTGATAAGATGTACGATGGGATCTCTGACGAAATTGACACCGAAGACGAGAATTAATCGGTATGAACATTGAAGAGTATAAATATCTATGGGAATCGGATAAAGCAGATTGGGTTCTGGCCAATACCGAATACGGTTACGGGATCGCAAATAAGAAAACTCAAATGGCTTTGCTGGTATCTGATGATGAGTTGGAAGATGCCATCATTGCAAAAATGCTTGAGTCTGGGAATCGCGTCTACGAGAATATAAACGACGCATATAGCGATATCTGATTGAAAGTCCACTTGAATGCAAAAAGGATTTCCGCTTTCCGCGGAAATCCTTTCCTATTTGCTTAAGGCTTAAGGCTTTGCTTAAAGCTTAATGCTTTCCACGAGCTTTTCGCCCTCGTAAACGAGCTTAAGCCTGAAAAACGGCGTGTCTTCGGAGTCGATGAGCGACAGAAATATCCTGTCGCCCTCCCACATCGGGAGCGACAAAAGACGCGATTTGTCTATCCATTCGAGCACGCCCTCGTCGCACTCTTTCTGCTCTCCGTTCCACTCCGTCACGGTGAAAAGGTGCATTTCTTCGGTCGGGTACACGTCGGACACGAACGTCACGACGCCGCGGCAGCGCCATTTCGTCGGCGTGAAGCCCGTTTCCTCGGATATCTCGCGCTTCATGCAGTCCTCGGGCGACTCGCCTTCTTCAAAATGTCCGCCGACGCCTATCCATTTGTCGTGATTCTCGTCGTTTTTCTTCTTCACGCGGTGGAGCATCAGGTATCTGCCGTCTTTTTCGAGATAGCAGAGTGTCGTCATCCTGTTCATAGCTTTCCGCCCAACGCTTCGTAAATGTCTTTCATGGATCCGACGCGGTAGTCCGTTTCGAAATCGTCGTAGGGCAGTCCGTTCGTCACGTGGCAGCTCAGCACGCCCGCGTTTTTGCCCGAAAGAACGTCGATCTCCCTGTCGCCTATCATGACCGTCTCGGCGGGATCGAGCCCGTATTCGTTGATGAGCAGATATATCGCGTCGGGCGACGGCTTGGACTTGACTCCGTCGGCGAGCGTGACGATGCGGGTGAAATATTTTCTCATGTCCCAGTGGTCCATGAACGGATAAACGTCGTTGACGCGGTGCGTGAACATAAAATTTGCTTTTCCGCTGTCACAGATGAGTTCGAGCAGCTCCTTCGCGTACGGGAAGGGGTCGCCCTCGGTCCCGGGACCGGGGACGCGTATGGAACGGTAGGCTTCACGTATCTCCGCGTCCTTCTCATCGCCGAGGAGCTGCTTGTAGGCGGTGAAGGCGTGACCTATCGTCTGCATCATATATTTGTATATTTCAAGGTATTCGGGGCGTTTTCCGCTCACCCTCTCCACCGCTTCGCAGAAGCAGTTTATCGTATACGGATAGGTGTCGAACAGAGTTCCGTCGAAATCCCAGATGAAATTTTTGATTTTTCCAAGCGGTTTTTTGTTTTCCATGTCGTCGCACGTCCTTGCGTTTTCGTTGATACGATAATACCACAGCCGGGCGTTTTTGTCAAATGGAAATCACTTTTCGCTTCCCCGCACGACAAGATTTTTCGCGAACGTCGCGAGCATTGGAAAAGCGAGCAGCCCGATGACGCCGAAAAAGCGCAGACCCGCGTACATCGAAACGAGGGTCAGAAGCGGATGGATGCCCATCGTCTTCCCCACGATCTTCGGCTCGATGATCTCCCTCACGACGGTGATGACGCCGTAGGTCACGAGCAGCGCGATGCCCTTTGACGTCCGTCCGAAAACGAGGGTAAATATCCCCCACGGGATGAGCACCGTCCCCGTTCCGAGCACGGGAAGGATGTCAACGAGCGACGTGAGGAACGCGATGACGAGCGAATAGCGCACGCCGATGAGTGACAGCGCGATGAAAAGCTCGGTGAACGTGATGAGGATGATGAAAAAATAGGCTTTCAGCAGTCCGCCGAGCGTGCCCTTGAACCCTTTTTTGGCGTTTGAGAGGAATTTTTTGGCGCCGTTCGGCAGCAGACGCGAGACCGAACGGTTGATAAAATCGAAATCGAAAGTGAAATAATAGCACGAAAGCGAAAAAACAAAAACGTACATTATCGCGTCGGGGAGAAACGACAGAACGCCGCCGATGATGGGCAGGATGCGCGTCGTCAGCGACGTTATCAGCCCGACGGAAGCGCCGTTGAAGCGTTCGCCGAGGCTTTTCCACGCGCTTTCGAGCCATTCGGACGAATGAAAAAACGGGAGCGCGGAGTCGATCTCGGTAATTATGCGTGAAGCGTACTCCTCGTCGTCCCACGCCCGCGCGAAAAAGTCGCCCGCGGCAGACGCGAAAAGCGAAAGCTCCTTGTATAGCCGCGACAGAACGAACCAGCAAAGCAGCGCGAGAAGCGAGACCGTGAAAAAAACGAGCAGCGCCGACGCGAGACGCCGCGGCATCTTTGACGACGCGAGCTTTGAAACGACGGGCTGAAGAAAAAGCGCCGTCGTCCACGCGAGGAAGAACGGCAGAAACACGGGAAGCAGCCATTTGAAGAACGCGAAAAGCAGCGCAAGCGAGAACGCGGCGTAAAAAAGTATGACGGGAATGCGTTTGTAGGGTTCTTTCGGCAGAATTTTGCCCCACCTCCGAGATTTTTTTGATTTTTTTGCGATTATGTATTGACAAACGTATGCGTGTGTGATAATATAATCAAGCTGATTTGAAACGGCCTGTTAGTCAAGCGGCTAAGACGTCGCCCTCTCACGGCGAAGACAGGAGTTCGATTCTCCTACGGGTCACCACTTGAATTCACCCGTCGTTATATTTTATGTAATCGGCGTAAAAATATAATAAATTGCGGAATTGTGTAATGGCAGCACGACAGACTCTGACTCTGTTTGTGAGGGTTCAAATCCTTCTTCCGCAGCCATGAAAAAAGACACCATCAGGTGTCTTTTTTCAATGATATCCGTTCCGCCCCCAAGGGGTCCCCGAAACGGCTTTGCCGTTTTGGGGAATGGGCCGTAACGGGTGATATCCCTTCGGTATGATATCGCACTGCGTGCGATGATATATGCCTTCGGCATATGAAGGAACGGATATTATATCATATTTGAGCGGAGCGAAAATATATCATGCTTGCGAAGCAAGTATATCATATCGCCGTCAGGCGATATATCATTGATAATTCGATTCAATGGTAAAAAATATTTGAACGGGCAGGCGTCGAGCCGCGAGAGCAAATCCTTCTTCCGCAGATATTGTTCTTATTAATTTGCATACTGCCTCTTGACAATTGGACAAAATGCATGTATAATGGACACATCCGCTTTTGGAGGGTATGATTATGGAGTATTATTCTATTGCTGAGGTTGCGGAAAAGTCCAATCAAAGCATTAAAACCATCAGAAGACACATAGCTTCGGGAAAACTCAAAGCTTATAAAATCAGTAATTGCTATCGAATTGCAAAAGATGAATATGAAAAATGGCTTATTTCTGATTATGATCCGGAAGAAGATAACATCTTTAAAGAAACAATAGTCAAAGAGCAAACTGGTGATACTGTCAACTGGATTGACATTTCAGATAAGTGGGTATATGACGGATGGTCCACCGCGAATTATCGCAATGGCTATAATTTCATCGACCTGTTTTCAGGAGCCGGAGGACTGAGTTGCGGATTAACAATGGCCGGCTTTACTCCGGTCGCTTCCGTTGAAATTATGCCAGAGGCAGTCCAAACATATGAATATAATTTTATTAAGCAAAAGGGATTTAACGAAAAAGTCCATACTCGTGATATAAGAGAACCGGAAGTCAAACAAGAGCTTTATAATTCTGTTGCAGACAAGCATATTCATCTGATTGTTGGCGGATTTCCATGCCAAGGTTTCAGTATGGCTGGAAATAGAGTTATTACCGACCCCAGAAACAGTTTATATCTTGAGATGCTCGAAATCGTTAAACATATACAACCAGACTACGTTGTTATGGAAAATGTTGAAGGTCTCCGTACAATGCTTGATGGGAAGGTTGAAGCAAAAATAATTGAGGACTATAAAGAAGCCGGATATGGTATAAACGTAACGGTTTTGAACAGTGCAGATTATTGCGTACCGCAAATCAGACACAGAGTTATTTTTATCGGAAATCGCTATGGATTAACAAATTTTCATCCGAAACCATTGGTTTCACCTGAAAACTATATGACACTCGGCGAGGGAATCAAACGTTTTATGAGCATCCCTGAAAACAAGCAAATCAATCATATTTTTACAAAGCATTCCGAAAAAATGATACAACAGATAAAAGAGCTGCCTGAAGGACAGAGTTTATATGGAAATTATTCAGATGCTTGGAAAAAGTCTCCTTGGGATAAACCATCTTGTACGGTAAAAGAAAATCATGGCGGTGTCAATATTCATCCAAAGCTTCCAAGGGTTTTAACTCCTCGCGAGTTGGCAGCATTGCAGTCATTCCCAGATGATTTCATATTCCAAGGCTCAAAAAAATGGCAGCTTGTTCAAATAGGAAATGCGGTTCCCTGCGGACTCGGAAAGGCCATAGGCATTGCTGTTATGAAAGGCTTGAATCAATTGGAGGATAAAGAAAAATAATGTCTTGGTATAATGATATTGACCCGAAAAAGTGGAAAGAATACGATGACATACTCACAAATTCTTTTTGGTCATTTCATCGAGAAAATTCCGGTGTACACAATGCTTCCTATCACGGCAATTTTATTCCCCAAGTGCCAAGGCAAATGTTTAAGAGGTATACCAAAAAAGGTGATTGGATACTTGACCCATTTATGGGAAGCGGCACTTCATTAATAGAAGCCCAAAGAATGGGAAGAAACTCAATAGGTTTTGATTTGCAAGAAGATGTCGTTAAAGAAGCATTTGAACGAATACGTTTGGAGTACAATGATGAATGTAAAACGCTCGGATTTATAGGTGATAGTCAAAATATCGATATAAAGAAAATACTTGACAATATTGGTATAAAAAAATATCAATTTGTTATTTTTCATCCGCCATATTGGGACATAAT
Organism: Eubacteriales bacterium; assembly: GCA_045600105.1. Taxonomy (GTDB): domain Bacteria; phylum Bacillota; class Clostridia; order Oscillospirales; family CAG-382; genus UBA1206. Next base: position 12,869 of record JAZRXG010000007.1, on the reverse strand, counting down.
AAAATTTTCAAGCAATCCTAACGATTTATCAAATGCTGACTCTCTTGATACTTTTTTAAAATCTTTTGGAAGAGTTATTGATAATACCACGCAATATTTAGAGCGAAATCGTTATTGTGCAGTTGTTATTGGTGATAAATATGCTAACAGTCAAATAGTTCCGCTTGGTTTTTACTGTATGAATCTGTTTATGAAAAAGGGATTTTTGCTAAAGGCGATTCTCGTAAAAGATTTTGACAGAACCAGAGGAAAAGCCAATCAAGGAGCTATCTGGAGATATCGTGCATTGGCAAGTGATTTTTACATTTTTGACCACGAATATATTTTTATATTCAAAAAGCTGCGGTAATACCGCAGCTTTTTACTTATTGTTTTTCCTTAAGATGCTTTTTGAACTCCAGCGGATCATACCAATAGCACCCAATACAAGCATCTTCTTCGTTATGGTGTGTTTCTCCACCAAGATAATACGACATTGGATAACCTAATCTTTTTGCATCGTATCGTTTGCCTGTTCGCCTGCATTCTTTACAGAATTGACGTTTGGCATCGTTTGCAGCCTTACTTAACGGTTGAAAATCAGAAAGCTCTTGTTTCTCATTTTTCATTACCCTGCCTTCATTTTTCATACCGTTTTTATGGTCTACTTCGGGATTTGATGTACCTAAAACAACACAACGCATTTTAGAAATGGTCTCCTTTATATCGGAGCGTATGTATTGAGTATATGGGTCTTCAGTTCTAAAGCCATTTAACCTTATGGCGTCGATTCCACTACCGGGAGTTAGTTTTTTATTTGTCTCAATTATGTATTTTTGGGCGAGAGGAGATTCTTTTCTGCCAAAATCAAATCCGTTTCCCAATTTCAAACGTTCATACTCTCCAGTAAACTCTGTTGTCATTACCCATCTGCTTACACCATTTTCATCAGGCTTTGCCAGTTCAAGAAAAAGTTCTGCTTTAGATTTAGCCATTTTTTACGTCCTCCTCGATAAAAAGCTTATATGTTTCAATGCCAAGTGCATCTGCTATTTTTTGAATGTTTTCAAGTGAAATACTTCGTTGAAATCGCTCAATGTCGCTGATATAAGTTCTATGCAATCCTGCCATTTCTGCGAATTTTTCTTGTGATATTTCATTTTTAACTCGATATTTCCGAAGATTCATTCCAAAAACTCTAACAATATCCATATATATACTTCACCAACTTTCAATTTTTACTATATACAGAATCACACAATAAGTCTACATACAATAAGTTACGTCGTGGCGTTACGCTTATTTTGTAAACTTGAGTATAATAAAAAAGTTTAGCCATTGTGCTGACAGTATAAAAAGCTCTGCCTCAATCGGCAGAGCCTCTTTTTACCCCTCAACATCCGCTTTGGGGAAAGTGATATCGAACGGGTCGACGCGGATGACCGCGATGGGCTTACACGCCGAAACGTCGGGGAAAAGCTCGGGGTCGATCTTCATGCCGACGATCTTGGCAAAGCGTCCCTTGCCGCTGCCCGAAAAGTTCGTGAAATAGCGCTTCCCATCGTACTCCTCGACGAGCGGAAACGGCAGCAGCTTGGTGCTGACGGGGAAAGAAAGCTTCTTCGTCCTCAGCGTGAACTCCGCCGCGGTCCTTCCGTTCACCGAAACAGTCGCTTTTTCCTCTTTTTCGCTTATCTTTTCAAACGAAAAATCGGCTTTTTCCTTAGGTATCCCCCAGTTTGCCCTGCCGTTCACCACGCTTTCCATGGTCGAAACGTATATTTTGCTGATGGTGTCGAGCTTTTTGCCGCCGTAAGCGAATTTTCCTGGGATGAACAGCAGCTCGCCGTAAGGACCGGCGTCGGAACTTTCGTAATCGACGAGCATGACGCTGCCGAATCCGCCTTTGAAGCTCCCCCTGAGGAATTCGGGGACGTTCCCGCTTTTCTCGACGAAGTCTTTTTTGAATTTATAAATGAAAATATACCCTTTTCCGTGCAGATCCCACGGTGCGGGATACGCTTTTACGCCATTATCCATTGTTTTCCTCCTTTTCGGCGGCATCTGCCGTCTTTATTTCATTTTAACACACGCGGTGCGGATTTTCAATACGCCGCATCGCTAAAATCGCCGAAAAATCTTGACGCTTCCGCGCTTTTGCGTTATAATGTACGCGCGGCGGACGGTGCGGAAGCGTCTGCCGGAAAAGTAAGGAGATGACCGAAATGATAACCGATTCATTTGACAAAAACGACAGACCGATAATCACGCTGCGCGACATTTACGGCGAAAAAAAGCGTCTTGCGGACGTGTGCGTCGTCACGTTTTCGAAGGTGATATACGACGCTCTGCTGAATACGAAAAAATGCGAAAAAATCGCCGAAATAGGCGCGTGCAACGGCTCAATACCCATATACGCGTTTGACGAAAACGGTCGGAAGACCGCGTTTTATCTGTCGCCGATCGGCTCGGCGATCGCCTCCGAGTGTCTGATAGAAACGAACTGGCTCTGCGGAGCGGAAAAATTCGTCACGTTCGGCTCTTCGGGCAGCCTCGACTTTGAAAAGACAGCGGGAAAGTTCGTCATACCGACCGACGCGTACCGCGACGAAGGGATGTCGTACCACTACGCGCCGCCGTCGGACTATATAAAAATCAAAAACCACGCCTTTGTGAAGGACGTCTTCGAGTCCCTGCGCGTGCCGTACGTGCTCGGCAGGACGTGGACGACCGACGCGTTTCTGCGCGAGACCGCCGGGCAGATGGAAAAAAGGAAAAGCGAGGGCTGTATCGCGGTGGAAATGGAGGCCGCGGGGCTGCAGTCGGTCTGCGATTTTTACGGATTTGAGCTTTATACGTTCCTCGTCACGGGCGACGTGCTGTCGGGCGACGGCTATGACGCGTCAGGACTTTCCGACGCGAACCACAACGTGGACAAGCTTGCTCTCGCGCTCGAGATAGCAAAACGGGTGTGAATCTACGATTCAAAAAGGCTTCCCATCACGCGGGAAGCCTTCGTTTTATGCCGCTTTGGGCGTTATTTTTTGACGGGAAGCAACATTCGGGTGGCTTTTTTGTACCCGGCAAAGCCGTTTTTCGCCGACTGGCGTTTATCCGCCATCGGGATGCTGACGACGAGGAACATCACCGTGTTGAGAAGAGCGCCGACGAGCAGGTACCATCTCTGCGGCATCGCGCTGACGACGGCAAGCCCGACGCCCCACCACATGAGTATTTCGCCGAGGTAATTCGGGTGGCGCGAATACTTCCAGAGTCCCGTTCTGATGAAGCCGCCGTGCGCTTTTTTTCGGAAAACGTGCATCTGAACGTCGGAAACGCCCTGCAGGATCGCCGCACCGAACGAAACGCAGACGAAGATCACGCTGAGAACGCCGCACTCCGCGCCGTACTCAAACGCGAAGACCGCGGGAAGGGTGCAGAGGTACACGACCAGCGTCGGGAACATATGTATGCCCGCGAAGTTGACGAACGGATAAAGCCGCCCCGTTTTTTCGCAAAGCATCGTGTATCGCCAGTCCTGATGCGTGAGCCCGCGGAAGGTGTACGCCCAGTTCGCGGTGAGCCTGACGCCCCAGAAGCAGACTGCGGCAAGCAGAAGGGACGTAAGCGGCGTAAGTCCGTGAGTGACAGATGCGTAAACGAGGATGACGATGGGCTGAACGCTCCAATACGGGTCGTAGACCGACGCGTTTTTGAAAACAAGGCTGAAAACGAAGGTGAAAACCGTCGAAACGACGTCGGCGATGAGCAGATCCGGCGCGAACGAAAACGAAAGAGCACGGAAGACGAGTATGCCGACCGCCGAAGCGGCAATATAAACGGCGGATATCACCGCAAAGCCCGCGCATCTGCTGTTTTTGATTTTATCCATGATTTCTCCGATTTTTTATATTATTTCAAGCTCGTCGGGGGAAGGGAGGACGGGGAAGGTCTCGCACGGCGTGTCCTGATACCAGAACGCGACGGAGGAAATGTCGTCGCAGAGCGGGTGATATCTGCCGTCGCTGCGCCAGCCGAGAGCCTGAACGGTGACTTTTATATCCTCTTTGAAATAAACGGGGTCGGGAATATGCCAGCGGTAGAGCGAAAACCGCTGATTCGACTTATACAGTCCGTCGGGTCTCGCGACGCGCGGAAGCCCCGTATAAAGCGTGCTGAATTCGCGGTATTCTCCGTCAACGTCAAAGTTCCACGAACCGCCGAAATAGTCCTCGGTCCCCGTGGTGCATATCGTGGGGAATTCGCCGTCGCCGTCGAGATAGAACTTGACTTCCCCTTCGCCCCACCAGCCGTTGCTGTTGGAGCCCCAGTAAATATACGTTCCCACGTAGTGGCCGCTGCCCTTCACGTTGTCGAGTATCGTATATACCTCCTTGTACGGAAGCGGATTTACGCGTCTGAACTGAGCGTGGAAATACGCCGAGTTTTCGGGGATCTCACCGAGCACGTAGTCGATCTGATAATAGACCATCTGCGCCTTTGAATCGGTGTTTTCGAGCGTTATCCTGCATTTTTTGAAAAACGGCATCTCCCAGTAGCAGTTGAATCCCCTGCGGGGCCCGACGCAGACGGGGAGCGACGATATGGGCGCGTAGCCGTTTGACGCGGCGTCGGCGGAGGCGAAAAAGTCGTTGAGCGGCGTTTCCACCGACGGTTTTTCGCTCCCTTCCCAATAGATGCGCAATATCAGGCGTCTGTCGGGCGCGTTGTCCGTCTCCCAGATATGGCGTATCATGCCGGGTCCGTCGATCGACGCGAGCTCAAACGTTTCACCCGAGCCGATAATGATATACGGCGACACCTTCCAGCCTCTTCCGAGCTCGCGGGCGGCGTACGACGCGTTTCCGTCCTCCGCCATGCCGCCTTTCCCTTTTTCTCCGGTGAAATTCTCGGCGGAGATCGACCTTGAAACGTATTTGCTTGTGAGCGACAGATCGAACATATGCTTTTTCCCCTTTTGAACGCTTTTTTCTTCATTATAATATAATATTCGACGTTGTCAACATATTTCGCGCCGATTTTCGCCGTTCCGTGGGGCGGCGCATTGACTTTTGACGATATCGGTGATATAATTATTTCAGTAAAAGACTGGAGGCGGAAAAAATGTCGTTTTTTTCAAAACTTTTCGGCGGAGGAACAAAAAAATCGAAAAAGCCGTGCGACAACTGCTCGTCCGAGTGCAAATACTGCCCCGGATGCTGCGATAAGTGCAAACCATATAAAGAAGCGCTCGCCGACTGGCTCTACACCGTCGACCACCTTAACGAATACTACACGAAATACGTCGTCGTGAACGACGAAAACGACGTCGGGACCGTGAATTGCCCCGCCTGCAACGCCGCGAACCCGTCGTACAACGCAAAATGCGACTTCTGCGGCACGGCGCTCCGCGAAGGAAGCGGAAAAATACCCGTCAAAAGCGCGCGCGACATACCCGACCCGATAGTCGAAGCGCAGAACATCATTTTCGACCGTGACGAGCTCATCCGCGAATACGCGTCGTCGGACGACGGAGTAGTCGACGCGATCGCCGGATTTTTCGGCAAAGGCGAAGACGACGACAGACTCGGCGACAAAATGTCGGTCTCCGAGATAAAAGCCGCGGCTTCTTCACTCGGCGTTTCGCTTTCCGAATATCTGCAGGGGCTGGACAACGGGGTTTATCCGCCGTATTCGGCTCTCAGGAATCAAGTTTCTTCTCAGCCTGCCGTCCGCACGCCTCCCGTCGGACGTCCCGTGGCTCCCCGACGCCCTCCCGTTATGCCTCCGCGTCCGCCGATGGGCAGAGGCATGCCGGACAGATCCCACCGCACGCCGTACGGCAGAGGAAAAAGAAGATAAACGAGTTTTTTTGCCGATTTTGCTTGACATTTCGGAAAACGCGGAATATAATCATTGTAGTCACTTTGTGATATAAAATTTTTGGAGGTACATTATGAAAAAAGCATTATCCCTTATCCTTGCGCTCGCTATGATCGCATCCTGCGTTTTCGCGCTCGCTTCCTGCGGCAAAGGCGGCAAATACGATGGCGAATACAAATACAAATCCGCCAAGATCAACAAGTACGAAATCGCCGGTCAGGACTTTTCCGAAATGTTCGACGCCGGAGATCTCCTCGATATGGAAGACTCCAACGCCGCTATTGTCATCAACGGCAGCAAGGTCCAGTTCAAAGGCGATGACATGGATGACACGGAATACTCCTTCACCGAAAAAGACGGCAAGCTCGTTCTCGACAAAGAAGCTCTCACCGAGCTTATGGGCGAGATAGAAGAAGGAGTTAAAGGCGAAGTTTATTTCAAAGTCAATGGCGACGACCTTGATATGTACGTAAGCATGTCCGGCGAAGCCGAAGGCGTAGAAGCCGAAATTGAAATGGTCATTTCTTTCAAGAAATAATCACGCAAAGCAAACAGACATAACGGTTCGTCCCGCGGGACGAACCGTTATTTTATTCTTTTTTCGCGGACATTTCCATTTGAAATTACCGCGGAGAAGGTATATAATGACAATGTACAAAAATTGTGATAAGGAGATAACGAAATTGAAAAAGATCATTACCCTGCTTCTCGTTCTGTCTCTCGTCGTTTCTCTTGCCGCCTGCGGCAGCGATGAAAACGGAAACGAAAGCAAAACAAGCGCCGAAAGCAAAGCAAGCACCGATACGAGCACCGCTTCGTCCGTCGAAACGTCTTCGGGTGAGCCCGCTGACGAGGGCGGCTGGCCCGCTGCTGCCCTTGCCGCCTATACCGAAGGCAAATTCGAATTCCCCGCTTTCACGGGAGCCTGCTCCGGATTTGACGTTTACGATTCCGAAAACAGCATCAACATCACCTGCACAGACGCCGAAACCTCCGACGTCATGGCATACGTCAACGGTTTGGAATCCGTCGGATTCGCAAACCGCCTTTTCTGGCTTTCCGACACCGTGTACCTCAAGGTGTCCTACGCGGGGGAAATGATCACCGTTACCCGCAAGGATGAAGCCGGCAAGTGGCCCTACAACCAGATCCTCGCCGACCTCGGCTACGCCGCAGACGATATTTACGGCGTTTCCGACTACACCTTCACCTACGACAAGGCATCCCACACCGTTACCTGCGCGAACGCCGACAGCGATCTCTATGACAAAGTGATCACTTCCTTCGACAACGGCAACTGGGACGGCACCGACGAGGATAACGTCTTTGAGCTTTACAAACGCTCGGATGATTACCCCACAATTTTTGCCGCCGTCACGCTGAACGGCAGCACGCTGACCGTGGTTTTCACCGTTTCGTAAGAAATCGTCAAGGACAATTTCCATTTGAAAATCAAAGAAGGATTTCCGCATTGCTGTGCGGAAACCCTTCTTTTGTTTATTTTTCTCCGAGCTTTTTCAAAGCGAAATCAAACAGTTCATCCGAAAACTCGCTGCCCGTCGCCTCGGTAATGACGCGGAAACCGCCGGCAGACGACGGGAAAAACCGCACGAAACCGTGCTCGAGCGCGAAAACGGGGTCGCTGCCGCCGCATTCCTCGCAGAGAAGCCGCGTTTTTTCGGCTTTTTTGCTCTCGGGATAGTCGTATTCGGAGCTTTTTACGATAAATTCGGGAATATTTGCCGCGAGGTCGTCAAAGGTCATCCCTTTTCGTTTGAGCAGATCGATGACGGTGAGCGCCATGAAGCATCCGTCGCGGAAGCAGACGTCCTTCGCCTTTTCGTCGTCGCGGACGCAGGACGCCCCTTTTTCGGCGACGTACCGCGTCACGGTCAGCGGCGTGTCGTAGGGGACGAAAAGATTGCGCCGATATAGCGCCACTTCCCCGAGCAGGAAGCAGAGAAGCTGCCATTTGCCGAGCTTTTTCCCGCTTTCGGTCACGGCTTCGGCAGATCTTCCGCTGTCGCAGACGTTCACGCGCGGCAGCCCGTCGTGCGACGTGTCCGCGCCCAGCTTTTTCACCACCGCGTAAAGCACTTCCGACGCTCTTCCGCCGTTTTCGACCGAAACGGAAAAGCCGTCGAGTGAAGGCGACTGCGCGAGCAGGCGGGTCGAATAGAGATAAAGAGGCGAATCGAAATCGCACGGGACGGTCGTTTTGACTATCGGACGCGCTTCTCCGCCGCCTCGCAAGAAGACGTTCTTTATGCCGTGAGCCTCGGAAGACGTAAGGCTCATGCCGTTCGAAGAATAAATATGAAGCGTGACGCGGCATTTTTCGTCAACGCCCACAAAAACGGCGTGACCGAGAGAGTATTCGACGGCGCAGAACGACGCGAGAGAAGAAAAACCGCTGCCGAGGACGTAAAGCGAGCCGCCTCCGTAGCGCACGCCGTCGCCGAACTCGCCGCAAAGCAGCTCGCTCATTTCGCTGCCGTCTGAAACGACGCCGATTTTTTTGTTTTCGGCAAAGGACGCAACAGCCGAGCCGAGCGTGAAGGCGTCCGACGGCAGAAAAGACCTGCCGTAGATGCCCGCGTCGCCGTTATCGCGCTCGAAAAGGACCCGCCTTTCGGAACCGAAACCGATGTTTCTCATAACACTTTCTCCTTCTTTTATATTCGTGTCCGCGTCGAGCACCACGTTTCTGCCAAGCACGGCGTCGTCGCCGATGACGGTGTCCGCGCCGATGACGCACCCTTCGGGGATTAGCACATCGCGCCCGATGACGACGTTTTCGCATATCACCGCGCCGTCAACGACCGAGCCTTCGCCTATTTTCACGTTTTCCATCACGACAGACGAAGTCACGAAAGCGCTGCCCGCGATGGAGGCCGACGGCGACACGTCGTTCACGCCGTCCGAAAAGCGCATCGCGCAGTTATAGAACGACTCGGGCGTCCCGATGTCGCACCAGTAGCCTTCGAGCTCGACGCAGCCGATCTTTTCGCCTTTTTCAAAAAGGAGCGGGAACAGATCGCGCGAGAAATCGTACTTTTTCCCTTTTGGGATAAGGCTCACCGCCTCGGGCGACAGAACGTATATGCCCGTGTTGACGAGGTCGCTCCGCACCCGATACCAGAACGGCTTTTCGTCGAACGACGTCACGACGCCGTCTTTTGCCCTGACAACGCCGTACTCGGTGGGAAATTCGGTCTTCGTGACCGCCACGGTGCAGATAAAACCGCCTTTTTCGTGAAAATCGATGAGTTTTCCGAGGTCGAAGCCGTGCACTCCGTCGCCGCTCTGAACGAGGACCGACTTTTTTCCGTCCGAGACCGCGGCGACACCGCCCGCACTCCCGAGCGGCGTCTGCTCGGTGAAGACCTTCACGCCGTCAAAGCGAGACGCTTCTTTTTTTATCTCGTCCGCCATGCAGCACGCCGTCACCGCCACGTCGGTGATGCCGAGGGACCGTGCGCTTCTGATGCACCGCGCAAGGCAGCTTTCGCCGCCGATGACGCAGAGCGGCTTTGCCCTTTTCCGCGTGATCGGATACAGCCTCTCGCCTTTTCCGCCCGCGAGTATTACGCAGGAATACTCTGCCATAAACAACACTTCCTTTGCGTTTAGTATGCCTTCAATAACGTTTCTCATACGAAAACGCGCGTTTGTTTACAATTTCCGTTCATTTTGCGGTTTTGCGGCGCTTTTTTCATACTCCTTATTGACAAACGCGAAAGGCGGTATATAATTATATAATGTAAGATTATGAAACCATCCGGAAAAAAACATGAAAATCATCACCAACAACGACCTGCCGTTTGAAAACGGATGCGTAATGGCGATCGGCGTCTTCGACGGAGTTCACGTCGGCCACGCTTCCCTGCTTGCGAAAGCAAAGGCCGTATCCCTCGCCGAAAACGTGCCGCTCATCGTCTTTACGTTTGCCGAAACCCCCAAAAACGAATATTCAAAAATGCTGTCCACGCAGTCCGAAAAGCTGAGACTGCTCGAAAAATGCGGTGCCGACGGCGTTTATACCGCCGATTTCGCGGCGTACCGCGGCATGACCCCCGAGGTCTTCGCGGAAAGCGTGCTCGTCGGACGTTTCAACGCGAAGCGCGTCGTGTGCGGCTACGACTTTATGTTCGGCGCCGGAAGGCGCGGAAACGCCGAAACGCTGAAGGCCCTGCTTGAAAAGCACGGAAGGACGGTGACCGTTTTCCCGCCCGTGACGGTCGGAGGCGAGATCGTGTCGTCGACTCTGATACGCAAATACGTTGCCGACGGCGATATGGAAAAAGCGTCGCTGCTGCTCGGATACGACTATTCGTTCACTCTCACCGTGGAAAACGGCAGACATATCGGCAGAACGCTCGGGTTCCCCACCGTGAACCAGCGCTTTCCCGAAGGTTTTCCCGTTCCGTCGTTCGGCGTTTACGCCTGCAGATGCGAGATAGACGGCGTCGTCTTCAACGGTGTCGCCGACGTAGGCGTCAAGCCCACGGTCACGGAAAACGGAGGTGCCGTATGCGAAACGCACGTTTTCGGTGACGTAGGCGAGCTTTACGGCAAAAAGATAAAGACCACGCTTCTCAAAAAAATACGGGATGAAAAAAAGTTCGCGTCGCTTTCCGAGCTCGGGGACGCCATCGCAAAAGACGTTGAAGACGTGAAAGAATATTTTGCACGCGGTTAACAAAAGGGTAAAAAATTTATGGTAATATATAAAAAAACGAAAGAGGGGCTGACATGAAAAACGGAAAAAGATATATTTCGCTGTTTCTCCTGCTGTCCCTGATAGTTTCGCTGTTCGGCATTTTCGCTTCCGCCGATACGGCGAAACCCGTCATCACGAGCGGGAATATGGTCGTCATCCGCAGCGTCAACACCGATCAGGTACTGTTTGACACGGGCAACGCCGACTTATACGTCACGCCGACGGTATCCGCCAAGCTGATGACGTCAATGATCGCGTTCGATATGCTCGACAACCTCGACGCCGTCGTCACCGTTCCCGCCGAGGTGCTGAGCAAAGAAAACGTCGGCAGCACGAGCGTTTCGGCGCCCATGCTCGGGCTCAGCCCCGGAGAGACATACACGGTGCGCCAGCTTCTGATGGGCACGCTCATTTCTTCCGCCAACGACGCCTGCTTCACGCTCGCGTACTACGCTTCCAAAGGCGACATTCCCCTTTTCGTGACGAGAATGAACGAAAAAGCGGCGTCTTTGGGCTGCACCAACACGCATTACGCCGATCCCGTGGGACTTTACGGCATAGTAAGCCCCGAAATGAAGCCCGGAAACGGAGTCGCATACACCACCGCGCATGACGTCGCGACTGTTGCGTCGGCGTTCTATAAATACAACGATCTGCTGAAAATTTCCGAGCAGCCCTCGTACACCCTCGGAGGCGGCACGCTCCACACCAAGAACTACCTGCTTTCAAAATCGCTCATCACCGACTACTACACGCGCGGCGTCAGAGGCATGATCGCGGGTCAGGCAAGCGAAAGCGGCGGCTACTGCCTCATCACTTCTGCCGAAAGCGACGGTTACAGCTACGTTTTCGTCGTGATGAACGCACCCGGAGAAGACAGAAAGAACGACGGCACCCGTTCGTTCCCCGCCGGCAACGCATACGAAGACGTCAGAAAGACCATCGAATGGGCAACGACGTCGTTCGGATACATAAACCTCATCGAAGCCGGTCAGATAATCGGCGAGCTTCCCGTCAGGACCGCCGGCGACAACGTTGACCACGTAAGCTGCGTGACCGCCGAGGAAGTCAACATGCTGCTCCCCAAGGACATCGTCATGACCGACGTCATAAAAGAGACCTCGTTCGATTCCGATTTTCTCGAAGCGCCCGTCGCCAAGGATACCGTCGTGGGAACGCTGAGTCTCAGATACGACGGCAAGATTATCGCGTCGGTCCCCATCGTCACCGCGAACGCGGTCGAAAAGAGCAAGATACTCGACCTTTTCGATAAATTCAAAAAATTCTTAAAGAGCAAATGGCTGAGAACGGTCATAAAGGTCATCTTTTACATCTTCGTGGGCTATCTCATCCTGCTGCTCGGCTGCTTCGTTTACCGTATAATTATCAGATGCAACGCAAACGCGCAGAAAAAAGAGCGCGCAAAGCAGCGGGACGCGGCAAAAAAGCAGGGCAAAAACCAAAAAAGCGAAAATAACGAAAAGAAAAAATGAATAATTTACGAATTTTTCAAAAATCCCCTTGTAAAATCGTAAATTATATGATATATTTATCTGAGCGTCGGCTGACGCAAACCAAAGCATCGGTTTTTTGATTAAATATTTCGGAGGAAAACAAAAATGGTCGTTCAATACATCGTAGGCGCACTTCTTCTCGCAATGGCAGTGGCACTCATTCTGCTCATCATGTTCCAGAAATCCAACCAGAGAGGACTGAGCGGCACCCTTACCGGTAAGACCGATTCTTACTACGGCAAAAACAAGGGCAAATCCAAGGAAAAACTCCTTCAGCTCGCTACCGCCATCGTCGCAATAGCATTCGGCGTTCTCGTTCTTCTTATGTTCATCATCGGTACCACCGACAAAAACGAGAACAACTCCATAAACAACAAGCCCGAGACTTCCGCAGTCACTTCCGAACCGGCTTCCGAGGCAGCTTCCGAGGCAGCTTCCGAGGAAGCTTCCTCGGCAGCGTCTGAAGAAGTTTCCGAAACATCAGAAGAATCCGCCGCGGAATGATCCGCAAACGCCGCCTCGTTAAAAGGTGCTTGGCGTGTAATACGAAGTAATAACCGTAAACGGGGCAGGCGCACTTTATCAAAGTGGGTTTGCCTTGTTTTTTTGAACGATTTGATTTATTTTCCGAGGTGACTAACTATTAAAAGTCAAGAACTTTTTGAAAAAAGATATAAGATTTTAATAGAAGCAAAAAGAGCATGACGAAAAGCCCCTCAAAGGATAAAATTTTTTGAGGGGGGAGGAAAAATATAACAAGAGTTAGCGAA
>JAZRXG010000006.1:0-119709 GCA_045600105.1 Eubacteriales bacterium | reverse complement strand
TGCGGTTGCGGCTGTCGTAAAGGTATCCGGTACGTTTTCCGTTGGCGTTCTGAACGTATTTGAGCAGCTTTGCGGAATCGTAGCCGTAGCTCGTGATCCCGCCCAGGCTGTCGGTAACGGTGGATAAGAAATTGCCGTTTTAGATATACGACGAAGAAGAGGTGACGACGCCGGTCACGCCAGGTGAAGAAAGCGTGCTCTTAGTCGTGTTGCCGTATGTGTCATATTCATACTGCAGAGTCTGCATAGTGTTGCCGCCGCTGTTTATTTGGTGACGGTTTCGACCGCATGAGTATTGACAGAGCCAACGCTTTTGTAAGTGTATTCGTATTTGCAGTTGAGTGTATCTGTAAAATTGGCGACGTCGACTCCGTTCGCGGCGTATTCAAGAAGGCTCTGATCGCCGTTTTCGTTTTTGGTGTTTGTAAGGTTACCGTTATCATCGTATGCATAAGTTTGCACCGGTTCGATCGTCAGGCATATATCGTCAAAATACGCGTCGTTGCAGTTGAAGTCGTAGCTGAGGTATACCGTTATAATGATCAATCAAATCACAGCTACACTTATACACTTACTGATATTCATCGCTCTCAGAAGATTTACCGGAGGATATCACGCAACAACATATCTCAAATGCAAAATCACTATGGTTGCGATATACGCTTTCACAATCGCATCAGCAAAGCATTATTTATTTTCGGAAGTCGCTGCCGATTGGAAAGAAGAACATACTAAAACTGTGTCGCCTAGTACAGCGCATGGATATGTAGCCGCGTATAAAAGTGCTGTCAAATATTTTGAAGACAACTTAATAGACACAATATCGCCGCAAGATGTTCTCAGCTATTTAAATAAAGTTCAAATCCCCCAGGGCAGGCCAACAAAAAACGCACATTTGTCTACCGGACAAATGTGCGTTTTTTGAACGATGTGTTCCGCTTGCGCGGAACGTGATGCGCACTATGTGCGTGATGTGTCCTTCGGACGTGATGAGCGCTTCGCGCGTGAAGTGACTTTGGCGGAACACGTCACATCACTTTTGCTGAAGGCAAAAACATCACTGCGAACGGAGTGAGCAGCATCACTGTGCCGCAAGGCACAACATCACTCATGAACACTCGGCAACCGGCAGCAGTCGGAAGTCGAGGGCTTTTTTGCTCAAAAACGGTTGAAAAGTTCACGAAATTGTGTTATAATGATTTCGACAAATCAGAATTTGCGGAGGCGAGAAAATGAAATGCCCATATTGCGGCAAGGATATGGAGGATGGGTTCATTCAAGGAGCAAGAGGGGTATTGTTTTCCCCCTATGAGAAAGTGGTGCTGATCCTCAAGAATCCGTTCAGTAAACGTGACGTGAAGCTGACAAATTTCCTTGAGAGCTCTTCTCCGGCATTTTATTGTTATGATTGTGAATGTTTGATTTGGAAAAAGAATTCCGAAGCGGTTCACAGTGATTGACAGATCCCGGTTTGTCGAGCAGGCGGACGGACGTATAATTTACTTGTTTTTAGTCCCGAAATGCACAATTTACTTGCTTTCAGAAATAAAACAAAGCACCGCCGTTGGCGGTGTTTTGTTTTATCGATTGATGTAAAAAGATGGGGGATTTGAACGGGTGCGTATTGAATGGCAGTCCGGTGGACTGTCAGACCTGAATTCACCCCAAGCGGCTTTGTCGTTTTTGGGAATGGTCTGAACGGATGATATACCTTCGGTATGATATCGTACTTCGTACGATGATACAAGCCTTTGGCATATTATGAACGGATGATATAAATATCAGCCGACCGTGATGTTCACGGAAACGATATCGGAGTAGTCAAGCATGTCGGAATAGCGGAACGTGAAGACGTCGCTTCCGTTATACCCTTTGTCGGGGTAATAATCGAACGTGCCGTCGTCGTTCAGCGTGACCGTGCCGTGGGACGGCGGATCGATTAGTTCAAAGATATGCGGCAGTCCGTCATCGATGAGATTTCCCGAAATTATGGTGTTGATGCCCGTCGTCAACGAAGCGTCGTCAAGCTTTTCGGGAGTCAGCTCAAGCGTGCCTTTGATGAATCCGTAGGTATAATCGTATATCTGCCTTATATCAGGCGACTCGGATTTCGCCAGGCTGTACGGCTTGACGCCCATATAGTACAGGTGCATGGCGTCTTCCATGAATCCGAGCTTTGCGCCCTGCTTGAGATACTCGTAATAGCGGAGCCTGTATCTTTCGTCCGACACGACCTTGCCGTCCATTTCGATCTCGATGGACATACCGAGAAGCTCGGCAATGGACGAGGCGGCAGCCACGCGGGACGTCGGTGTGTCGAGTGAGAACGCAAAGTTGGGCTGCAGGCAGGCGGTGTCGAAGCCGTAGGCTCTCCAGTCGGAAATGCCCGATGCCGAGAAATACGGTATCCAGAAGAACTGTCTGTCGTAGGTGTGGATGTGTTCCGCGGTCAGGCTGACGGTCGCGGACTCGTTATCCCTGATGGATTCATTGTACCAGTAATAGCCGCCGAAAACGATGTTTTCGTAATTCTGCTTGGCAAGAGATTCTTCAAACTTGTCGACAATCCAACAGAGTATTTTTGCTCTGCCTTCGTTGGTCGCGGTGGTCTCGCTCTTGCCGTCGCCGTCGATATCGCCGAAGTCGTTGCAGCTCGGGAAATAGAGCGACAGATAGAATTTGACCTTGTAATCGTCGGGCAGGGACAGCTCTTTTTTGAGCCTGCCTGCCGAAATTTCAAGCGCGGATACGTTCTGATCGCTTGCGAAAAGCGAGGAGACGAGCCATTCGGCGTCGGACTTATTGTAATTCAGCACGCCGCCGGTACCTCCGCCGAGACCGGAGGGGAATTCGGTGCCCATCAGGAACAGTATGCCGTCGAACATGGTGTCGAGCGCCTTGCCGTCCTTGTCCGTGTAAGCGATCTCATAATAGAAGTCGTCGGCGTTCCACGCGAGGTTTTTGCCGTGATAGGCAAGGTAAACGTCCTTTGCGCCGCCCAGCAGATCGGGCGACGCGTTAGCCCAGCCAGTCGAAGAACCGCCGCCGAGCGGATGATCCGTTTCATATCCGGCATCGGATACGGCTTTTGTCGAGGACAGGACTTCCTTGGTCCCGTTCGCCTTTAGCTCATCGATGCCCACCCACGAGTTGGCTTTGAATCTGAAGCACACGAATCTTGCCGCCGCGGGAGTGATATCGAGGTGGGATTCGACCTTCTGCGGGTCTGACTTTCCTTCGGGAGCCATGCTGCCGACCTTGTACCACGTCACCGCGTCAAGTGACAGCAGGACGTCCACTTCACTCGGAACGTAGACGCTCCATGAAGGTCTGTAAACGAAGCTCATATCGAAGGAATCGAACGTCGACACCTTGCCGACGTCGTAGAAGATGGCTCTGCCGCCTCCGGCATAGAACTTGAAATAGCTTCCGTCGTGGATATCCATATCGGGAGCGGTCTTGCCGTCGGTAAGAGCGCCGAAAGTGACGGGGGAGTTCTTTTCCTTGTCGTCAACGGAGAAACCGTTGATACAGCTTATCTGCTGACCGAGCCCTTTTATGAGGTCGGTTTTTGCCGAATAGTCGGATTCGCTCTTGTCCCAGAACACGTTTTCTTCCACCTTCGGGAACTCGAGCGCGGGATATACCGACGGATCGTCGTCGATGTCGCCGTAATAGTAAGCGGAGGCTTCGTCAACGAGGAAGATGCCGTCTTCGGACGGAGAAAGTACGAATTTTACGTATTTCGCTTCTACCGTGCAGGGCAGAACGAGGTCGTATCCATACGTTTCGCGTTCCGCTCTTGTCGTGTACGTTCTGCCGGCTTCTGTCCAGCTTTCGTTGTCGTTTGAGACGAATACCGTTACGAAATCGGGATATTTCGCTCCGACACCGCTTACGGCGCAGGTGTGAAGCGAGAACGCGGCGACGTCGGTGTGCTTTTTGTCAAGGGTGAGGATGACTTCAAGTCCGTTTTCCGCTTCGTAGCCTGCCCAGGTCCCGTCTTCAAAACGCGTTCCCATGGCGCCGTCGGTGAGCTTTGCGGAAACGTCGGGGTAATCGTCCGAGGCTTTTACGGACGTTTTATACGTCGCTTTTATGCTGATTTTTTCTTTTGTTCTGTCGGGGCTTCCCGTGCTTATCTTATCAAGCAGCGCGGTCCTGTCTTCTGCCGTGAGCGTTTCGCTCATATATTTTTCGGTTATCTTCTTGAGCAGCTCGGCTTTTTCGTCCGCGACTTCGCGTTTTGCGTAGACGTTCACCTCATCAAGGAAAAGCCAGACGTGACCGCCCATAAACGTGAAACGCACGTAGCGGCAGCTCACCTCTTCTTCGGGCACGCAGACCGCTTCCTGCATCGTTCTGTCGATGTATTCGGGCATTACGCACGCCATCGGCTTTGACCACGTCTTCCCGTCGTCGGAATATCTCACGTTCACGGATTTGGGAGGTGCGACGCCTGCTTCGCGCATTGAAAGATAATCTGCTCCGAAACGGGTTATGCCGCTTTCGATCTGACCGAGATCGACGGTAACGGTGAACTGAGACGACGAGCCCGCTTCGTATCCCACGCACCGCTTTTCGGTATACGTCGCGCCGTCACGCGGCGCAAGCATGCCGTCGGTCAGCTCCGTCCCGTAGGTGTCGGGATAACTGTTTGACGCGGGAAGGGACGTGGTATACGTCTTTCCCACTGAAATGCTTACTTCTTTCATGTTTTTTTCCTCTCCCGAAATTTCTTCCGATTCTTCCGTGACCGTGGGTCCGGAAAGCTCCTCCGACGCGCTGCCTTCGCTTGCGCCGGTATCGGAAGAAACGCCGTCCGAAGAAGGTTCGGAAGTTTCGTCATTATTGCCGCACGCCGTGAACAGTGATGCCGTCAGCAGCAAGGCTATGAATAACGATAGTACGCGTTTTCCTGTTTTCATTCCGTCACACTCCAGTTTATTTCAGTTCGATCGTTTCAATGTCGGCATCGACGATCTTTTTGTATTCCCATTTTGCTATCTTATGTCCTTTGTGAGGATTTTCGTAAACGGTATTGTAAAAGATCGTTTCGTCTTTCAGGAAAGGTATCGCGCTGCCGTTTACCTCTCTGTACGAGCTTGACGCTTTGTAATGAGCTTCCTTATCAATAAAATTGTCTCCGACAAGTTTTGTCGTTCTGTTCTCCGTTGAACTGTTGGAAATATTTTCACCGTATATTACCGGGAGAGAAGCGATAAAACCGTCGTCGAACGTGATTTCGTAGTTTCCGAGGATATATTTTTCGTCATCCATAAAAACGCCGTCGTAAAATCTTTTGTAAGGGAAAGAGCAGCTCGTGGTATGCGTGACCGTAATGACGTCGCTGTCAGCGGATCTGTGCGTGAAACGGAAGCACTCGTCCATACAATCGTCTATCATTCTCGATCTTGCGTCGCCGCTGTCGGTGTAGTCGTGACCGATAAGCGCACGTGAATTGTAGATGAGGTCAAAATTCTGCAGATTGCGCTGCATACACTTCGCATCGAACGAGCCCCAGTTCGAGGCAATGGCGCCCAGACAATGCTTCTTGCGTCTGTCCCAATGTTCTGTTTCGGCAAGCGACGAATTGCCGAACACCATATCAAAACCGTTGTCGGTATAACGGGCGTCGTATCTTTCGTCATACGCCCAATACCAGTGGAGCATCGTTATCTGACGCGGTATCTTGTAGGCGCAGTCGGCAAGGTACGGCGAAATCCTTATCGGGTCGCCGTTTTCCTTGTTGTGCCACCAGAGCTCGGAGCCGCCCTGAGGCATATTGTTTATGAACGCGGGAAGCAGCTTTTCGCCCCACATCATCGACTTTATGCCTTTCTTTTCGAGATGGAAAGCTATTTTTACGATGTCCTGCGTGTATAAGTCGGACGCTACTTTGCCAGCGCATCTCGGACAGGTGTCCGTGGCTATGTTATAGCACTCGTCGTGACCGATATGAACGTATTCCGGCTTGAAAACGTCGGCTATTTCGTCAAGCACGTCGAAGACGTAAGGGTATATATCCGGATGGCAGGGGCAGTATGTGTCGGGATAGCTGTCGTAGGGACGTTCCGCGAATTCGGGATGAGGAAGCATCAGATAGTCGCAATGCGAAAGAGTGGGGACTTCGGGGATGACTTTTATGCCCCTTGCGGCGCAGTACGCTATGATCTCGCGGATGGAGTCCTGCGTCATCACTTCGCCGCTGCCGTTATCGGCGTGGATGGAGTTTTTAGCCCACGAATACATCTGCTGTACCTTTATGGTGAGCCCGGATTCAGCACGGAATTTTTCCACGGACTTGAGCCAAGCCTCGTTGATCTCGGGGTGCTTTTTGTATTCCATGGCGCCGCCGACTTCAAGTATCAGCGTGTTGTACTGATAATACGCCATAAGATCGACCGCTTTTTTGAAATCCTCCATGCCCGTTTTTCCGGGAAGATACGCGCGGTAGCCGCGGAAGACGAATTCGGAATGGTTGTAAATGACACCGCTGCTTTCGCCGAAATCGACCGCCTGTCTGAAAGCGTTCGCACCGTATACGAGGGTGTCGGGCGTTTCGGCGATGACGTGCGTTTCGCTGCCGAATATGATGACATACTCGTCTTTTCTCGTACCGATAAGGCTGTCGGAAATACCCGCGTCTTTTTCGTTCGGCTTCCTCAGCTCAAAAAAGACCTTTTCGATTTCGTCCGCTTTTCCTTTCGGCACGGTGTCACGCAGCGCAAAGGAAAGGTATTCTTTTCTTTCGTCCGATAAAGAGTCGGGGAAAACGATCCGCGTATTGCCGCCGCAGTAAAAAGGATCGCTTTTTCCGTCGGAACTGTAAAACGGCTTGACGTACATTTTTTGTGTCTCCTGTCTGTTTTATTTTTCGTTTTTGCTTTGCATAAGCTGGTATTTTTTGGGGCTTACGCCTATTATCCGTTTGAAGATCAGCGCAAAATAGTTGCTGTCGTTGAAGCCGCACTTATATGCGACCTCGGTAATGGAAACCGACGTTGACTGCAGCATCCGCGAAGCGTTTGCCATACGAACCTGATTGAGATATTCGCTGAAACCGAATCCGGTAAGCTGCTTGAATCTTGACGAAAAATACACTCTTGACAGCGAAAGCTCGTCCGCTACGTCTTTAAGAGTGATCTGTTCGTCGTAATGCTCGCATATATACCGTGCCGCGCGGTCCGCCATGGAATCCGTGAGATCGGCTTCCGGCGGCATACTTGATTTTTCGATCGTTCTTGATATGAATACGAGCATTTCTTGAACAGAGTCGATGATGATCTTCTCCGAATGTCTGTCGGTGTGAGCGTATTCGTATTCCATTCTTTCAAAAATGCTTTCCATACGTTCGGCGGCATCGGAGGAAAGATGAACGCAGGTATGTTCAAACAGCTTCTTTTCGTCGTCGTCAAGCATCGTGTCGGGGATACGGATGAGAACATATTCGTGCTCTGCCTTAAGACCGGAAGTGTATTTATGAGGCACATCTTTCGGAACGAGAGCAGCGTCGTGAGTGTTCAGGCAATACAGATTGTTGCCTATGAAAAGCCGTCTCTCTCCGCTCAGCAGAAAGTATATTTCATAATAACTGTGGAGAGTGGATTGAGACATATTCACGTTTCTCGCAATGTGCTTTTTTTGATAATAGAAGCTTATGTCTTCTTTTGATGATGTATGAAGCACTGTGATCCACCTTTATATATTCTTGCATTTTTGATAAATAGTAATAATTTCAAGGAAAAAGCAAATATTTTCAGTATAATCAAATTATACCAGTTTATTTGAAAAAAGCAATACAATATTAAAATTTTATAAAAATAAGGAGTGCGCCATGAAAAAATTAACAGTATTATTGCTTACAGCCGCAATGCTCTTGACGCTTATTCTTGCTTCGTGCGGTGAAAGCACGGACGACACCTCAAGCGGTGCGGTCGTTGATGAAAGCAAGGCGGATGTGAATTCCGACGAAGTATCGGAAGACGAAAAAAAGCCTCTCGTGCCGTATCTCGATCCCGCCGAAGGGATCGTTGACGGGTATACCCTCAAGGTACTTACCTGCAGCGGCGGCGACAACTATGCGTTCACTCAGTTCGTGGGTAAAGTCGATTCGGAAGAAAACACCGAATTCAACGAAGACCCCGTCAACCTTGCCATTCTTGACAGAAACTACAAGCTCGAAGCTGAATACGGATTCAAAATCGAAGCCGAAATATGCGGTATCGATATGATAACCCGCGTTGAAGAGGACTATATGGGCGGTATCGCGGATTATCAGGTGATATGCGGCGGTGCTTACCGCATCGCTCCGGTCAGCACGGCGGGATATCTTACGAATGTATACGACATCGAGGATTCTTACCTCAATCTTGACGAAAAATGGTGGGATTCAGTTGCGCAGAAGGATATGTCCATCGGCAATAAGCTTTATCTGATAACCGGCGATATCCTCGTTTCCGACGATGAATTCATAAAGTGCATTTATTTCAATAAAGACATAGTCGAACAGTACAAAGCCGATCCCGCGTTCAAAAAAACTCCCTACGAGCTCGTATACGACAACGAATGGACGATCGACGCCATGTACGAAATGATCAAGGCGGTAGCTCATGACGGCGGTGACTCGGTTATGCATCCCGACGGGGAAGACGATATGTGGGGACTTGTCGGAGTTGCTTTTGATACGTATATGCTCGTTATGGGGTGCGATGCTCCGCAGGTAAAGAAGGATGCCGACGACATTCCGGTGTTTGCGATGACAGACGAAATGAACGTCAACGCTTTCCAGAAGGTGTTCGACATAGTGACGGATACCCAGACCGTTGCCATTCGCGAAGAATACTACAAATGGGACGACAACGTGGGAAATCAGAAATTGTACGACTGCTTCTACGACGGCAGAGGACTGTTCTTTATGCGTGAGATCGAAGGCATGAGCAGCCCCGAGATCAGAAACCTCGATTTCCACTACGGCATACTTCCGTACCCCAAATACAATGTCGAGCAGGAACACTATACGTCCACGATCAATCCGTACGGCTTCGGCGTTCTGGGCATTTCCAACTCGATAGAAGACGAAGAGATAAAACAAGTCACCTTCTGCCTTGAAGCAATGGCTTATACCAACTACGAAAGCGTCACGTCCGAGTATTATATAAGAAACCTCAAAATGAAACGTCTGAGCGATGACGATGATTCCACCGAAATGCTCGACCTTATTTCCAGAAACCGCCTTATCGATATGTCCGTTGTATTCAACTGGAACGACTGCATACAGTATTACAACAATCTGTATTTCAAGAACAACAACCAGGTCGAATCGTACTGTCAGGGTATACTCGGCGCGTTCAACGCCGCGATGAAGGATACGCTGAATGCCTTTGACGTTCTTGAGAATTAACGAATTTCTTTAAGCAAAACCGAATAGGGTATTCAAAAACTCCTATGACGTTATATCATAACGCCATGGGAGTTTTTCGTATTATTTCAGTTACACTTAGTTTGAAATGATTATTAAAATATTGATTATTTTACCGAAAAGTGCTATACTGAATAAAAGAAAAATACGAGGTGCACGATATGATCATTATGAAGGGCATCGATTATTCGTACTATTATGAAACGGAGGATTGAACTGTGAGCAAAAAGTTAGTAGCCTATTTCTCAGCCGGCGGCAAAACGGCGGGGATCGCCGAAAAAGTCGCCGCAAGCATAGCAGCCGACATTTACGAGATCAAGCCGGAGGTAAAGTACACCAAAGCAGACCTGAACTGGATGAACAAGAAATCCCGCAGCAGCGTGGAAATGAACGACAAGAGCTTCCGTCCCGCCATGATTTCCGGCGATTTGGATGTTTCCGTTTATGACACGATTTGCCTCGGATTCCCGATCTGGTGGTATGTGGCACCGACGATCATCAACACGTTCCTTGAAGCCTATGATTTTTCCGGTAAAAAAATCATCTTGTTTGCCACGGCAGGCAGCAGCGGATTCGGTGATACGGCAGCAGAACTCAAACCTTCTGCACCGAACGCGGATATTATCGAGACAAATGTATTGACGGGAATCATCACCGAGTCAAAAGTGAAAAAGCTTATCGAAGTTATTAAAGTCAGAGCATTGAACAGGGAAGATGATATATAAAGATCAAGTACAGCGCAGAGGATATGCGTTCATTCCCGGCTGAAGCGGCAGCGACAAATCCTTGTTTGTCGAGCAGATAGCGCCGACAAAAACGTTGTATCGATAAATCCACATATACCGTGCTTTATTATGATAATTTCATTAATGCGTTTCGGGATTCATGCCGCTTAAAGCGCACGCGGAAGACGTCGGAACGTCGGACGCGCTCTCGTCGCTCATCAACAAGGGCGAGCCCAACGATTTTGATCCCGACAGCGAAAACCCTTTCGGCGAAAAGAAAAACGACAACTTCCTTATGACCGACGGCAGCAGTTCGTATTTCTACGTTACCAATGGTATTAACGGCAAAGACGGCATCGACGGCAAAGACGGTATCGACGGCAAAGACGGTGTCGGCATACTTTCCATCAAAAAAACGGCTTCCGATAACAAAGTCGATACGTATACGATCAAATTGACCGATGACAGCGAATACGCGTTTACGGTACCCAATGAAGGCGGTGCTTCCGGCGGAGCTTCCGCGATGGATATCATCGCTCTGATCGTTGCGGCGTGCGGTCTCGGTGTCGGCGGCGCGGCGCTCATCAAGAAAAAGAACGCGAAATAATGAAAAATCAGTAAGTCACATAACAAAACCGCTTTGCTTTTCCGGCAGAGCGGTTTTTCGTTTACGCTTTTTTGTTCTTGTGTCTGATAAAAAACTATTGTATAATCACGAAAATCGTGTTATTATTAATAAAGAAATCGAGGTGCGGTGATGATCGAATTCAAAAACGTTTCCGTTCTTTCGGACGACGCGCAGAAGATGCTTTCGGAACTTTCCGATACTTTGACGGCTTTGATTGGGCACAACGGAGAAATGCACGTCAATTACGCCGATTTCGGTGAAAAAGGCGCGGTTTTCGTCGTGGGATACCGTGACGGCGTTCCGTGCTGCTGCGCCGGGATACGCCGCGTGAACGAAGAAACCGGTGAAGTCAAACGCGTTTACGCACGCAAAAATACCGAAGGCAACGGAATGAAGCTCATGGAATATCTCGAAAAATGGGCGTCTGAAAACGGATATACGAAGCTTATTCTCGAGTGCAGACCGAACAACACGCACGCGCTCCGATTTTACGAAAAGTGCGGATATACCGTATGTGAAAATTATCCGCCGTACGACGTCGATACCTACGCC
Source organism: Eubacteriales bacterium (assembly GCA_045600105.1). Taxonomy (GTDB): domain Bacteria; phylum Bacillota; class Clostridia; order Oscillospirales; family CAG-382; genus UBA1206. The sequence continues at coordinate 108,383 of JAZRXG010000006.1, read as the reverse complement.
GTCTGTATGGAAAAGCGTATCGGCAGGTGACCGTTTTTTTAGATAGTCCCGCGGAAGCGTGATTATAAATATTTATTCAGGAGAGTGCTTTTTGAAGAAGTACAACGCAACGGAGAGTGTCGGCTGACCGGGAGGTTTGCCGATATCCGGAGAACCTCCCGCCGCAAAGGTAATTGAAGTCAACAATTTTCAGGAGGATAAATAATGAATATAAATGACGTCACCATTCGTTTGGAAAAACCGGAAGACCGTGAAACCGTGGAATTTCTCATAAGGGAATCGTTCTGGAACGTATACCGTCCGGGCTGCAGCGAGCACTACGTTATCCACGTGCTCCGAAATGACCCCGATTTTGTGAAGGAACTCGATTTCGTTATGGAGAAGGACGGAAAGATCATCGGACAGAATATGTTCATGAAAACGCGTATCGACTCCGATGACGGCAGAACGATTCCCATTCTCACAATGGGGCCTATCTGCATCACGCCCGAACTCAAAAGAAAAGGCTATGGCAAAATGCTGCTTGACTATTCTTTGGAGAAGGCGCGAAGCATGGGATTCGGCGCCGTGCTTTTCGAAGGGAATATTCGTTTTTACGGAAAATGCGGATTTGATCACGCTTCGAACTTCGGCATACGTTACCACGACCTGCCGGAAGGAGCGGATTCGTCCTTTTTCCTGTGTCTCGAACTCCGGAAAGGCTATCTCGACGGCATCACCGGCGTATATCAGACGCCTCAGGGGTATTACGTCGATGACGCCGAGGTTGAAGAATTTGACAAAAAATTTCCCGAAAAGGTAAAGCTCAGACTTCCGGGACAGTTGGCAAAATAAACGAATGAATAAGTCGGGAGCCGATGCGTCTGCATCGGCTCTTCGCAAAATATGATATCAGGTAAAGGAAAAATAATGGAAGAATATCTGAAACAGGCAGAAGAAAAAGACGTTTCCGAAGCGGTGTCGCTTTATTCCGACGCTGTCGGAAGGGAAGGCTGCACCTGGAACGAATACTATCCGACGCGAGAGGATGCTCGGTGCGATTTTGAACACGATTGTCTTTACGTTTTCGTATCCGACGGTAAAATAGTCGGCGCGGTGTCCGTCGTGCCGGAAAACGAGCTTGATTCTCTCGAATGCTGGAAAATAAACGAAGATGTCCGCGAAATTGCGCGCGTAACCGTATCAAAAGAGCTTTCGGGACAAGGGCTCGGCGCGAAAATGGTCGGAGAATTGCTTTGTGTTCTTAAAAACGGCGGATTCAGAGCCGTTCACATACTCGCGGCAAAACAGAACGCGGCGGCTCTGAAGACGTACAAAAAACTCGGATTTGAATTTGTCGGCGAATGCTTTATGTACGGCAACGATTATTTCGCCGCCGAAAAAATACTGTGACGGTGAAAATAATGACGAACAAAGAAATTCTTGACATAGCGCTGAAACAGTCGGCTTGCGACCTTTCGTGCGGTCCCGACGACCTCACAAACGGAAAACGCACCGTCGTGATATCCCGAAAATGTGATACGGCGCGTAAATATCTGACCCTTCCGTTTATCTGCAATATCGTGTCGTACGGCAGTGGAGTCGTCGCGTCGGTGAGCGGGGAACACGCCGATTTCGTGAAAGAATACATAAACGGATATGACGAAGCCCATCTTTTCGAAACGCCGAACTTACACGTTCTTAACGATCATTTCGAGTCCTTCGGCAGCCGCGTATGCTTTATGGCTGAGTATTTTCTGCCGGACGCTGACAAACTTAAATTATCGGACTGCGGATACGAAACGCGTCTTATCGAAAAAGACGGTATGACGGAGCTGTACCGCCCCGAATGGAGCAACGCGCTCTGCGAAAGCAGAAAAGAGCTCGACGTTCTTGCCGTCGGCGCTTATGACGGCGACAAGCTCATCGCCCTTGCGGGATGCTCCGCGGATTGCGAAAGCATGTGGCAGATAGGAATCGATGTGCTTCCCGACTACCGCGGAAGGGGGATAGGTTCGGCTTTGACGACGCGACTTGCGGCTGAAACGTTTGAGCGCGGAAGGGTGCCGTTTTACTGCGCGGCGTGGTCGAATATCCCGTCGGTGCGGAACGCGCTGCGTTCCGGCTTCAGACCCGCGTGGGTCGAAATGACGGTGAAGGAATCCGCTTTCGTTTCCGAAATGAACGAAACGAAAGCGTAAAGAGCCAAACCGTTTTTTCAAAATGGAAAATTTTGCCGGATTTGGCGAAAATTGAAATAATCGTGTCACGAACCCTTCACAAAAATATATTTCTGACGAAAAAAATCGCGGTTTTTTGAAAAAAATGAATCAAATCTTATTGACAAATTCATGCGATTGTGATACAAATATACTATTGATTGTCAAAAAAAGACGTCATTATTCTTAAAAAAGAACGGAGCATTTTTATGATCATAGGAACAACAAAAGAACTCAAGAATCACGAATACCGCGTAGGGCTCACGCCCGATAACGTATCGGCATATACGGCGAAAGGTCACACCGTTCTTGTCGAAACTCACGCCGGAGAAGGCGCGGGCTTTACCGATGAGGATTACAAGTGGGCAGGCGCCGAGATCGTCGCAGAACCCGCCGAAGTATTCGCGAGAGCCGATATGATCGTAAAGGTCAAAGAGCCCGAAGAATGCGAATATAAATATCTCAAAAAAGGACTTATCCTTTACACCTATCTCCACCTCGCTCCCAATCCCGCTCTTGCCGACGCCCTCCTCAAGAACGGCGTCAAGGCAGTCGCTTTCGAGACCATCACCGACGCAAGCGGAAACCTTCCCTGCCTCCGTCCGATGAGCCAGATCGCGGGCCGTCTTTCCATTCAGGAAGGTGCCAAATACCTTGAAAAAGAATTCGGCGGCAGAGGCATCCTTCTCGGCGGCGTTCCCGGCGTTCAGAGAGGCAAGATAGTCATCATCGGCGGCGGCGTTGCCGGAACTTACGCCGCAAAAGCGGCTGTCGGTATCGACGCTCAGGTCACCCTCCTCGACATCAACCCCAACAGACTCGCATATCTCGAAGACATATTCGGCGCTTCCGTCACCACTCTTTATTCGACCGAAGCAAATATCCGCAAAGCGCTTTCCGAAGCCGACCTCGTTATCGGTTCCGTACTCGTTCCCGGCGGCTCCACCCCCAAGCTTGTCAGACGTGAACACCTCAAGCTCATGAAGAAGGGCGCTGTCATCGTTGATATCGCCATTGACCAGGGCGGATGCTGCGAGAGCAGCCACGTTACCGTTCACGACGATCCCATCTTCATCGAAGAGGGAATCGTTCATTACTGCGTGGGCAATATGCCCGGTGCCGTTCCTCACACCTCCACCGTCGCACTTTCCAACGCCACCTTCCGTTACGGTATGCTGATCGCCGAAAACGGTCTTGAAAAAGCCGTCACTCTCGACAAGGGTCTTGCGAACGGACTCAACATCTACAACGGTATGTGCACAAACGCCAACGTCGCGAAAGCTCTCGGACTCAAATTCGTTGCTCCCGAGACCGCAGTCGCGAAATAACAGAATAAAAAACGACCGTCTTTGTGTTTTGCAAAGACGGTTTGCTTTTTGTGTTCAGTTGAATTTCGGCGGGTTTTTATATATCCCGTTGTGCCTGAGATAGGCGTAATTCCGAAGGACCGCCATCCACGAACAGTACGCCGTGCGGTTGATGTGGCAGCCGCATCCGCCGTCGCCGTTGTCGATGCAGTATTTGTCTTCGAGCACGCCGTTTTTCGAAGTGCAGGAAGTAACGTCGATGAAATCGATCCCGTTAGAATTGCAGTAGTCGAGAAGCATATTGTTGAGCTTCTTTATGTTGGCGTTCGTCAGCTTGTAATTCTTCGATGTGTATCTTTCGTTGAAATCGCTTACGAGATAGGTATTTGAAAGGAAGACGATACGTACCTTGGGGCATTTTGCCTTGATGGAATCAAAAAGTCTGACGGTGTATTTATACGTGCCGTCGACTCCGTTGAGCCCGAGCTCGTTGAGCGACATCCCCTGAATGTATACCGTCGTGCAGCCCGAGGCGGCGACCGCGTCGGCGCAGGTCATCTTGACTCCGTTATAATACGGATGAAGCGATTTTTTGCCCGAAACGTCCGAAACGTCGAGCGAATCGTGATACGCGGAGAAGCTGCCCGACGTGAAGAACACGGCGTTCCCGAGGAACGACGGATAACTTGAACGCATATAATCGACGTAATTCTTGAAGTGCAGAGTTATCGAGTGACCGATAAAAAGTGAATTGTTGAAAAAAGAGTCGTAGGTCGATTTGCCTATCGTGCTCACCGTGTACGACCTCACGTCCTGACACGGCAGATCGTACGAGCCGTTGACGTTGTACATTTTGCCGAGCAGATAACTTCTCAGAAAATCGCTGTCGTTTTTGTCCACTCTCCCGCTGCCGTCAACATCGGCGTAAATCGAAGAAGTCTTTGAAAGCGTATATTTTCCGCTTTCGGAAAGACGAAGCGAAATGTAGTCTTCCATATCAACCTTTCCGTTTCCGTCAACGTCGCAGGATGGCCTCAGAGCCGACGCGGCAAAGACGGCGCATAACGCGATGATGAGCGGAAAAGCGACCGCAAAAATACGTTTTTTCATTTTCTCCATCCGAAATCCCGTAGTATTTTTTACGTTCGTATATTATAACATTTTTTCGGAATTGTCAATAACCGTTTTTTGACGAAGTTGACCGATATGAAAGCGGTTTTGTATTGACTTGACGGAATCGATGATATATAATCGAATAAAGGAGTGATGACCTGTGGCAGGATACCAGAAGCTCGAAGTCCTCATCCGCGAGGAGCTCGACGAACTCGTCGAGGAGGGCAGAGACATAAACAAAGACGAATGTATTGGAAAAATAAACGAATGCAAGGGCGATATCGCAAGGCTGAACGTCCTTTACGACAAGCTCGTATCGTCACCGTACAGAAGCGATTTCGGTTACTTTGAACCGAGCGAGTACGACGAAATACTTGGCGAATCGTCCCCCGTCACCGACGGAGAAGCCGGAAACATACCGTTTTCAAAATATCACGGCGCGTGGCTCGGCAGATGCGTCGGCTGCGCTCTCGGACAGCCCGTCGAACTGTGGACGTCGCAGTCCATTGCCGAATGGTATAAGAACGCGGGAAAATACCCGATAAACGGCTACGTTCCCACGCATTCGGGCGACAAGACCAACAACGGGATCGCCACAGACGAAAATATTAAAGGTATGCCGATGGACGACGACATACGCTTCACCGTGCTCGGATACAAGCTGCTCCAAAGCAAGGGCTACGATTTCGACACCTACGACGTCGGTGCGCATTGGATGTATAATCTGCCTTACAGATATATCTGCACCGCCGAAAATCAGGCGTATCTCAATTTCGCGTCGGTCGATTCGTTCGGTCCGTGGGGCAGACCCGAAAACGCAATGGAAACGCTGAAGGCGAGCAAGGTCAACTTTTACCGCAACCCGTACCGTGAATGGATAGGCGCGCAGATAAGGATCGACGCATACGCTTACTGCGCTGCCGGCAGACCCGCCAAAGCGGCAAAAGCCGCGTTTTCGGACGCGTATCTCTCGCATCAGAAGAACGGCATATATTCGGCGATGTTCTTCGCCGCTTTGATTTCTTCCGCTTTCAATACGGATACGATAGACGGATGCTTTGAAAAAGCGCTGTCGTTCGTTCCGAAAAGATCGCGTTTTTACGCGTCGATGCTGAAAGCGAAAGAAATAGGTCTTTCCGCAAACAGCAGGGAAGAAATGTATGACAGAATTGAAAACGAAATGCAAAAATACGGCTTTGTCCACGCCATAAACAATTCCGCCGTCTGTATCGCGAGCATATTCCGCTCCCGCGGCGACTTTGCCGAAGCGGTGTGTTCCGCCCTTCATTGCGGGATGGACACCGACTGCAGCTGCGCCACCGTCGGTTCATTCATGGGCGGGTTCGTCGGAGCGGAGAATATACCCGACCGTTTCGCGTCGCCGCTTCGCGACACGTTCAGCAGCGGCATCACGGGCTACGACAACGCCTCGATAAAAGACTTTGCCATGAAATGCAAGGAAATTTCAGAAAAAATATAAGGAGAGACAAAATATGAGTATCATCAAACCGATCACCGGTACCTGGTTTTCGATCTATTGGGCAGACAGACGCCACTACTACTGGAACGACGCCTGCATAGGCTATTCTGCCGAACAGTGGGAGGCTCTTATCGCCGATATGCGTTCAGTCGGCATCGAATACATCGTGCTCTGCAACACCGTTGCCGAAGACGGACTTGCCACGTTCCCCACCAAGCTTGCGCCTCAGGCGAAAATGGCGGTCTCCGACCCGCTCGAAGTGGTTATGACCGCCTGCGACAAGCTCGGAATGAATGTCTTCATGTCCAACGACTATGTCGGCGGTTTCCCGCTGATGGACAAGGAAAACGTAAAGATCCGCAGCCTTCTTATGGAAGAGCTTGCCGAAAAATACGGACATCACAAGAGCTTTTACGGCTGGTACTGGGCGAACGAATCTTATCTGCATCCGTATTTCAACGACGAATTCATCGAATACATCAACTTATCTTCAAAGCTCGGACGCGAGCTTATGCCGAAGGCAAAGATACTCACCGCCCCTTACGGGACGTCAAGCGCCGTATACGACGACAAATTCGTGAGCCAGCTTGACAGGCTCGACGTTGACATCATCGCTTATCAGGACACCGTAGGCTGCTACGCGACGGATATCGCCGGCTCCGAACGCGCTTTCTCCGTTCTTCGCAAAGCGCACGACAAATCGCAGAGAAGCGTCCTTTGGGCAGACGTCGAGACCTTCACGTGGGAAGGCAAGGACAACGTAAAGGAAACTCCGCTTATCCCCGCCGAATGGAAGCGTCTCGAAGCTCAGCTCAAAGCCGTCACTCCCTACGTTGACCGCACTCTCGTTTTCATCTTTCAGGGACTTTTCTCGAACCCCGATTCCATCGCTCACACCGGATATAAGGAAGCCGAAAGATATTGGAACGAATACAAAGCTTTCCTCGCGAACAACAAATAAAATCAAAGGGCTGCCGAAACAGCCCTTTTTGATAATTTGCATAGGCAAACCTGCTTGCTTAAGAAATATCGACTGAATATTTCGGAAAAATTATTGAAAAAACCATTGACTCTCCTCCAAGAGGATAAGATATGATCTCTTACGTGATGGAAATGGAGGCGGCAATTATGCTCAAGATCGGAGAGTTCTCCAAGTTATCGCATACCACGGTAAAGGCGTTAAGGTTTTACGAAAAAGAAAAGCTTCTGATCCCCGCGTCCGTTGACGAATGGACGGGGTACCGTTTCTATGAAACAGTTCAGCTTGAAACCGCGGCAAAGATCAGGTCATTCAGACAGCTCGGATTATCCATTGAAAGAGATCCCGGAGATGATCGTTTATTCATCTGAAACGGTGCTTGACAAATATGAAGACGCCATGCAGTGGATCCCGTCTGTCGGAGAGGAATGTCTGAAGCTGAATCCCGGCATAAAATGCGCGGAGCCGCCTTATGAGTTCTGCGAGTATCCTGACGGTGAATATAAGGAATCAAACGTCCGGGTGCGTCATAACGAGGCGGTCACGACCTTCGGCAAAGAAAACGAACATATCAGCTTCAGAACGCTGCCTGCCGCAAAGGTTTTGAGCATTTATCACAAGGGCGCATACGATAACATAGGCGAAGCCTACTCTTACATTATGAAGTATGCCGAAAAGAACGGTTATGAAATTGCGGGTCTTGCGAGAGAAAGCTATATTGACGGCATTTGGAACAAGGAGTCCGTCGGCGATTGGCTTACCGAAGTGCAGCTGCCGATAAAATAAGAAGTGAAGAGACAAATACCCTGATTGACGTGCTGAATGAAGATACCCGCTGAAACAGAACTCAGCGGGTATCTTTTTTCACCATAGAGGCAGGGAAATTATGTCTATGATTTTTACAGCGTGAACGCTTTGGCGACCGCGATATGCGTTCTGACTTCTTTGGGCAGCGGAACGATGCAGTCAAGATCATTTTCGGCAATGGTGTCCGCCGTCTTTTTGAGTATCTCGTCGACCGTTGACGACGCGATATCCTCGAGCGTTCTGAATCCCGAAAGATAATACAACTTTGCACGCACGTACTTGACTCCCGGCAGATGATACAGTTCTTTGAAAGACGCGGCGGTTTCGCCGTCGGGACAAAGCTTTTCTATTTCGCGGAACTTCTGAGCCGACGGATCGTAAAGAGCGAGAAACCTTCTGAAAAGTCTTATCAGCGTATCATCAAGCCCAGTTTTTACAAATACGTCATCAGGAAACTTTTGAATATCGCTTTTTCTTTTGCAGCCATTCTCCGTAAAATAAGTGACAAGCGTTTCTCTGTATGCGATAAGCGGATAGTATTTTTCGGCAAGACACGACCTGTCAAGCAGAAAAGAAAGACATTCTGTTTTGTAATCGGTATTCATCATGATCCACCATTACTTTTTATTCGTTTTCCAGAGCGGTTCTTTCGGAATATGGCTTTCTCCGTGAAAAGACGCGTCGATGCCGAGAAGGCGGCATTTTGAGTCGCCCATCGGGTGATAGGGAAGAAAGTCGATGCCGACGCAGGACGAAAGACCGTTTTTAAGTTCATACAACCTTGAAATATGATCTTTTTCGTGGTTTACGCCTTCCACCATTACGCAGCGCAGGATGATTTTCGCGCCGAGCGAATCGGCAAGACGCAGGTTTGAAAGTATCTTTTCGTTAGACACGCCGGTGTAATCCCCGTGCCTTGCGGCGTCCGTGTCCTTGATGTCCCAAAGCAGGATATCGCAGACCTCACACAACGGAGAAACGTATTTTTCGTCAAAATGACCGGACGTTTCAATGGCTGTGTTTATGCCGGCATTTTTGAAACGCGCGAGAAGCGATATCGTTTCTTCGGGGTGCGCCATGGGTTCGCCGCCGGACAGTGTAACACCCCCGTTTTTGCCGTAAAACGGAACGTCCCTCATGACCTCCGCGAAAACCTCATCGTCCGTCATGATCTTTGAATCGTTCTCAAGGGATGACGACGGACAGACGGAAGCGCATTTCCCGCACGAGACGCATTTTTCGCGCCGAAAGACGTGTTTTCCGTTTTCAAAAACGTGGCATCCGTTTTCGCATATTTCAGCGCACGCTCCGCAAAACAGGCATTTCGTTTCGTCGTAATAGACCCGATTTCCGAATGACTGCGTTTCGGGATTGTGACACCACGCGCATTTCAGCGGACATCCTTTCAAAAAGACCGTCGTGCGCACACCCGGACCGTCGTGCATACAGAAACGCTGTATGGCGCTTATACGGATATTCATTTCGTATCCCTCTCGATGATCATATTCTGCCACGCGCGGTTGAGCGTGACGAACCGTGCGTTCCATCCCGAAACGCGCACCGAAAGCGTCTGATAATTCTCGGGGTGTTCCTGCGCGTCACGCAGAACATCGGCGTTCACGGCGTCTATCTGCATGAAGCAGCCGCCGAGACAGACGAATCCGCGAAGCAGGGATATTATCGCTTCAAGTCCTTCCTCGCCTTTTATCGAGGACGGAAGCAGCGGCATATCGAGCGCCGCTCCCGTGACCTGTTCTGACAGGTCAGACTTGCAGTAGGACCGTATTATCGCGGTGGCGCCTTTGGCATCGCTTCCCGGTGTCGGAGAGCAGTTGCCCGAAAGGACGTCGCCTTTTTTTCTGCCGTGCGGCGATGCAAGCCGCGACGCCGACCATTCTATCTGTCTGCCGAAAGTTGAGACGCCCGACGGAAAACTGATGGGCGAACGCCCGTCGAACGACGCGCAGATTGCGGAAAACGCGCTGAGTATGTCGGACGCAATGCAATCGACCTCGTCGTTGTCGTTGCCGTAATACGAATAGCGGTTCTTGACGTAAAGACGCAGCTCCTCGTGATTTTCCCAATCGTTTTTCAAAACTTCCGTAAATTCGGCAAAAGTAAGCTTTTTTTCGTCAAAGACGAACTTTTTTATTGCGTACATGGCGTTTGCCACGTCGGGAATACCGCCGATATGGGGAGAAATGACCGTATATACGGGACCGCCCTCAAAATACGAACGACCTTTTTGGATGCATCCCTCTTCGAGAAGCGAAACGAGCGTGCAGGGAAGAGCGTCTTTCCACACCATTTTTTCGGGAGGAACGTCGGGAGATTCAAACGATCTCATCGCTCTGTCGAAAATCGCTCCGACCTGATCCGTGAGCGCCGCTTTATAGGACTCGAACATATCTTCAAAGCAGTCGTAGGCAACGGCACCCGAATAGTCGTCGAGAGTGTATTTTTGAAATAGTCTTAAAGAATCGAACGGAACGTAGCTGAAGCACGTTTTGCCGGGTATCTGTATCTCCCAGCATCCGTCGTTTGCGAATTCGCGTGCCTCACACAGCGGATAACCGTATTTCGTGAGCGAAGATATTATCATGTCTTCGTTATAAACGGCAACGGTGCCGCCTCCGTGACGGATGACCTCCGCCGTGCGGCGAAGCAGCTTTTCGTCCGTTTTTGAGCTGAGTCTTACGACAGTCGGGAAGTCGCTTATCGAAAGCTCTTCTATAACGTCGAGTATGAGATACGTCACGTCGTTCGTCACGTCGTTTCCGTTCTCATCGATGCCTGAGATCACTATGTTCTGATAATGCTGGGCATCTCCGCTTCCGACGTTTTTGCCGGTGATCCATTCGCAGCCCTTTATGAAAAAGTGAGCGAGCACATCGCGTGCGTCTTCAATAGTGGTCCTGCCCTCGGCAAGGTCTTTTTTTAGATACGGATACAGCATTGCGTCGAGTCTTCCGAATCCCGGCCAGCAGCCGCAAAGTCTGAGAAAAGCGAACGTGAACCATATGCTCTGAAGTGCTTCGTGAAAAGTTTTCGCCGGTGAAAACGGCACTTTCAACAGATTTTCGTGATTTTCTTTGTATTCGCTTTTTCCTTCAAGTGCGTCAAGGTATCTCGCGTGCCACGTTCGCAACGCATTGATGCAGCGGAGACAGCTTGTGAGGAATCTTTTTTCTTTTTCGTCGGTCTTTCCGTCAAGTGAGGAAGTGACCTCTTTTTCTATCCCGTTCCAGCCGATACGCAGTACTTTTGCGAAATCAACGGTAAGATGACTGACTCCGTAACACCAGACTTTTCCGTTAAACGAAGCGGGGACCCAATGATTTATTGCCATGCCGAGTGTTGCCGCACCGCTGATACGTTCGTTTTCGCATATTCTTATAGGGCAGTCACGCGCTATTCGTTCTACTGAAATGTCATATTTGTCAATATCCGTAAGAGAATCGAAGTTTTTTATGTCATCAAGACTGACATAAGGTGTTTTTTCTGTGTCGAGTCCGTATCTGTGATTCAGTGATTCCCAGGCGAAAAGCCTCGTTTTTTCGTTGAGTCTCACGGGACGCGGCTCGTATGAAGCGGTATAAAATTCCATTGCTGATCCTCCGAAAATCATTGCAGTCGTAAAAGAAGAGACGGGCCGTTTGTTTTCAGCCATTTCCGGCAGACGTCGTACGACGGAAAAACTTTTTTAATTTCGGCGTAGAAACGCGCCGAATGATTCATTTCCTTGCGGTGGCAGAGCTCGTGAACGACCACGCTGTCGACGACTTCGTCGGGCATCAGCATAAGCAGACAGTTGAAATTGAGGTTCCCGTCGGCGGTGCAGCTGCCCCAGCGGGTCTTCTGCGCTCTTATCGTTATTCGTCCGTATGTCACTCCGATGACAGACGCAAAGAAGGCGACTTTTTTCGGTATGACGTCAAGTGCCTTATCTGCAAGCTCGTTCAGCTCTTCATAGGTGAAACATCCCGCATTTTCGGCGTCTTTCATACGCGTTTTGACAAGCGCGAGTTTGCTTTCGATCCAGTCCTTTTTTGAATCGACAAACGAATCGATTTCTTTTTTGGGCGTTATGTACGGAGCTCTGACGATAACGGCACCGTCTTTTATTTCAAGTGAAATGGTTATGCGGGAGGTTCTTATAAGTTTGTATTCGATCATTTTGACATATAAAATCCGCAGACGCCGCAGTCGTAACGGTCGATGACGAAGCCGTGAAGCGATTCTTTGCACGGAATTATTTCTCCCGAAATCACTTTTTTCCACGCTTTTTCAACGATGCCCGCGTAGTCGCTTCCGAGTACGGGAGAACCGTGGCACGGATATATGAAGTCGAATCTGTCGGACATTTTTTCGAGTTTTTCAAGCGACGGCAGAAAAGCGCTCACGTCGCGGTGAGAACCGAACATATAGATATTTCCGTTCTGCACCGAGTCGCCCGAATACAGAACCCTGCCTTCGATGTCAAGCAGCGCGATGCTGCCCTTGGTGTGTCCGGGAATGAAAATAATTTCTATCTTTCTTCCGCCGAGATTGATGATCTCGCCGTCAGCGGGGAAGACGGGGCGGGAAGACGGGAATTTTTCGTGAAGTCTGCAATTTTCGTGATCCTCACGGCTGATGATGAATTCGTCGAACGCGGCGTTCCCGGATGTATGGTCGCCGTCCCCGTGAGTGTTTATGAGCGTTATCGGAAGCGTCGTCAGGCTTTCCGCGATAGCTTTCGCGTCGCCGCACGAAGCGCCCGTGTCTATGAGCAGCGCTCTTTCACGTCCTTCGAGCAGAAAGAAACGTACGAATCCGTTTTCTATCCTGTACGTGCTGTCGTTTATTCTGATGATCTCGGTGTTCATAAATCATACCGCCTTTTTGAAAAATGGAAACGCTCCGTAAATGGGTTCCACTCACGGAGCGTTGTTTTGTTCCGATCAGTCGGCGTTTACCCAGAAATGGTTGCCGTAAATATCGGTGAGTCTGAACATCACGCTGAAATTCTTCGAGGTGAGTTCTTTGTTGACGATTTTGAAGCCGCTGCCGCCGACGGTGAACTTGTCGCCGAGAGTGTAAGTGGCGTCGTAATTGCCGTTGTAATCGTAATAGTCGCAGAGAAGCTGGATCTCGTCGCCTTTTTTGATCTCGATCATGCCTTTTGCCTGAACGTCGACGTCATTATAAATCGGGAAAGCGCCGGTGACGGTCTCGGTATCGGCTTTGTTGTCAAATACTACCTGAATGTAAACGAGGGAACCGTTGAGGAGAGCGGGGATGTTTGCAGCGTAAACGCCGTTCTTGTCGTCGGAAGAAACGATGGTGAACGAGCAGACGTGGTCGTTGATCGTGAGCCACGTTCCGTCGAATCCGAGAATGAGGTCGTCGCCGTCATATTCGACCGCGTTGTCAAGACCGAGGTCGATGTAGCCTTCGCCGTCATCGACGAATACGTTGAGTTCAACGGCGGAGATGAGTTCCCATTCGCTTTCGGTAAGGGAGAGGACCTTTTTGCCGTTCTTTTCGACGGGAACGAGGTGAGACGGATCGATGCAGCCGGACGCTATCTTTTCGGCGTTGTCGGCAACGAGGTCTGTGTCTACCCATTCAAGCTCCGTCGGCATGCTGCGTCCCTTGAAGGAACCGAGAAGACCGAGCACGGAAGAAACGTCAAAGCCGTTTCCGGCACCTCCGCCGAACGAGCCGAGGAGCGCGTCAAGAGGAGAAGTGGAGGAACCGCCGGTGATGGTGCCGAGGAGAGAACCGAGGTCAAACGAAGAGGAAGAAGATGAAGTCTGAGTCGAAGCAGCGGCTACCTGACCGCCGAGCTCGAGAGACGCGAAGGATTTGATGCACTTGGTATAGTCGTCGTCAAGACCGATGGCGTCGTAGGACGCGACGGCGCTGTTCATGGAATTGGTGGTTTCGTACGGGAAGTAGATGCTGATGCCGTTGCAGCGCGACATACTCGTTCTGTTGTATTTGACTGCGCTCTTGAGAACGGAAGCAAGCTTTTTGGAATCGTTCGTTCCGATACGTTCCGCAAGGTCAACGAGGTCGACCTGGTTTATCTTGTTCTGTGCCGAGAACTGACGAACGCCAGCACGGGCTTCGGAAACCTGCTGATAACCGTCGGATTTGATGATGTTGGTGGTGTCTACCGCGAAATCGTTGAACGCGGAGGGAACGGTGCCGTGGAGTTCGGCAAGGTCAACGATGGAAAGGGTGACTTTTGCGCTTGCGGAAGCGTTGGTGGACGAAGTGATGAAGTCGTCGATTATCGTTTTCGCGATGTCGATGGTGGGCTTTGAAGTGTTTGCCGAAAGCTCGGTGACCCAGCGGGTGTAATACCAGCCGGTGCCCGGTTCGGTCTCTTCGGAAGCCACGAGATAGTCGGCGTAGTTTTCACATACGAGAGCGGTCTCGAGAGTCGCCATAAGGCAGGCGTCGAAGCCGATGAAGTCGAATTTGCAGTCCGCGTTCTTGAGCGCGGTGTTGATCTTGGCAAGAGTCATGGAAGACGAAGAAGGATTCTTTTCGTCATAACCGTAGCCGGAAAGCGATCCGCCGCCGTGGTCCCAGAAAATAAGGATGTTTCTGTCTGCGGGGAATTTGTCTTCGCAGTAATCAATGAATTTGGTGAGGTTCGCGGGGTCGGTCATCGCAGCAGAGCCGAAGTCGCTTTCGATGGGTTTTATTCCGTTGGATACGACCTGATATATCTGGTTCTTCGAGTTGGAGATACCCTGCGTTTTCCATTCCTTGCAGCCGCCGGTCTCAACGATGATATTTACGTTGGAACCGATGGTGGCTTTCGCCATTTCCGAAAGGTCGGAGGAAGCCATTCCGTATTTGGATTCAAGGTCGGTGCCGCACATATACACCATGATGGTGACTTTGTCGCCGCTTTCGGGAACGTAGAATTTGTTCCTCGCGCCGCTCGCTACATTGCGGTCGACCTGCGCGTCGTTATAATCAACGTAGTTGGTGTTGTCGGGTTCGTTGGGAGTAGTGTTGTTTCCGCTCGGGAAAAGGTCGAAGATGCTGCCGCCGCAGGCTTTGAGAATGATGAAGCCCACAACGATCACGGCGACGATGATGAGTATGGTTTTGAGATTTAGCTTCGGAAGCGCCTTGAGCGCGCCCGATCCGCCGGATGAGCCGCCGGAGGCACGGTTGCCGCTGCCGCCGTTTCTGCCGCCGCTGCCTACGGGACCGGAAGTCCCGACTTTGCGGCCCTTGTTGATGTCGACGCTGCCGGATTCGGTTTTTTTGTTTCTGCCTTGTGGTCTTTTGTCCATAAATGATACCTCTGTTTTCTGTTGCATTACATATAACTGCAATATATAAAATAACATAATTGCCGTGTTTTGGCAATAGGATTGCCGAAAAATATGTAAATTTTTTGATGCTTGAAAAAGCTTTCGGGATGTGCTATACTTATTTGCCGTACAGAAGCCGTTCTTCACAGGCCGTACGTTAAGCCGTCACTAAAACGCAGAGGCATCGGCAGCGCACTTATCGAAAACGCCGAATCGTATATGAAAGCGAAAGTGAAGACGGCATTCATCGTTCATCCCGTTGGACCGAAAGAAGTCCGGTTCGGATCGTACGCGTTTTACGCAAAGCACGCATACGCGGAATACGAGCCGGAATATATGCGAAAGGAGCTCAAATGAACGAAGAAAAAATTGTTTCCGCGAAAAAGTATCTTCGCCGTGAGATACGCGCTTTTTCGGCGTCGTTGACGGATGAATACCGTTCCGAAGCGAGTGCGGAAATCACACGGAAGCTGCTTGAAAGCGGCGTTTATAAAAAATGCGGTTCGCTGTTCGTTTATATTTCCGTTCGCGGCGAGCCCGATACCGAAGGAATCATAAAAAATGCGCTTGCCGACGGAAAGCAGGTTTACGTTCCGCGCTGCGGGGAAAACGGCTTTATGGAAGCGGTAAGGATCTGCGATACCGACGGATTCGTGAAAAACGCCTACGGCATCCCCGAGCCTGCCCGCGGAGATACTGCCGACGGAAGCGTGATCGACCTCGCGGTCATCCCCTGCGTTTCGGCGTCTTACGACGGAAGACGTCTCGGCCACGGCGGCGGATATTACGACAGATTCCTCAAAGAAACAAAAGCTGAAAAGATTTGTCTTTGCTTTGACAGACTTATAAGAAACGAAATACCGACAGATGAAAACGACGTCACGATGGACGAAGTGATAACAGAAAATACGTAATAAAAACGCCGCCGGAAATTAATTTTCCGGCGGTCGTGTTTTATTCTGCTTCGGAAGGAATATACTTGAGTTTATCGATTATTTCGTCGTAAACTCTCTGCGCGTAATCCTTGTATGTCTCCTCGAGCGGATGGAGTCCGTCAGGGAACATTTCGGGATGCTCGACAGCCCACGAATGGATATCGACGATGGGAAGATCTCTTTCTTCCGCTATCCTGCTGTTGAGGGGGATGACGTATTCTTCGATACGGCGAGCCCATTCCGCCCAGTCGCCCCAACGGGTGGACTGCGAGAACAGAGGAGCGGGCAGACACATGAATATCTGCATTTCGGGGTTGGTCTCGAGGAACGAATCAAGATATTCGTTCACGTTGCTGTAGTATCTCGTTTCGCGTTCGGTGCCTTCCCATTCCTTGAGTCCGTTGGAGGGGTTGCCGTCGTTCGTGCCGAGCATGAATATCATGATATCGGCGCCGAGCTCAAGCGCTTCCTTGTAACGGGCGTTCTTTTTGTAGGAATATTCGTCTTCGAATACCACGGAATATCCCGAAGCGCCGTAGTTCTTGACGTAGTAGTCGTAACCGAGCATTCTCTGGAGATATACGGGGTACGCGGTCTTGTGGTAGTCGGCGGAGTTGTTGCCCTGAGTTATCGAGTCACCGACGCAGGCGACTTTGATGAGGTCGCACGTTCCGGTGATCTCCTGATCTGTGACGTCACCGTCGGCGAACAGGGCGGAAAAGCGCTGCATCGCGTGCCAGGCGCCGCAGGCGTTGTTGGCTTCGATATAAACCTTAGTGCCGCTTATGAGAACGCGGTAATCGCCAAGCCCGTATTCGGCTTCTTTTTTGGAGTCGTAAAGCATTCCTCTTCTTGCGGAATAACCGATGACGATCTCTTTTTCATAAGACGCGGTCTTCGACGTCGAAAGAGGAAGCTCGAAATTGCCTTCGGCAAGAAGGAACGCGTTGAGCTCGTTTCCTACGTCTTCGTACTTGGCTTCGTTATCGGTCACGGCGCAGACGATGGTGAAATCCTTGAGCGAATTGCCGTTGAGAGTCGCGTTTTCATAAGGGAAGCCGTTGAAGTTGAGTCTTTCGTTTATCTCTTCGGAAATGCCGTCACCCGAAACGCAGTCGGAGATGAAATACATCGCGGCGATCTCGCACGAATCGGCGTTCGCGCCGAAAATGTATGCGATACCGTCTTTTGAAGTGTAGCCGTTGTCGCCGTGATAAAACGGAGTGTACGTCAGTTCGACGAACGACGGAACGACGCCGATGACAACGTCCATTCCGGGCAGGACGTCGGCTTCTCCGGCTATTTCGACAAGCTCAAAATCGATACCGCTGACGTCGCGGATGATAAGACCGAGACCATCGGCAGTTACCTTGCTTTCCGCGGTGTGAGCAATGACGTACGGTTCGTGAGCAGGGATAACTTCGGAAGATTCTTCAACAAGCGAAAATTCATCTGAAGACTCTTCTTTTGAAACGTTTTCGTTGGGTTCATCGCTTCCCGAGCAGGCAAAGAGGCAGAAGCAGAGCAGGGAAGCAAGAAAAACAGATAAAATTCTTTTCATACCTTTTTTCCTTTCGTTTTTGTTTATAGTGAAAATATATCACAACGCGCCGTACTTGTCAATAAGATAAAAGGTTTTCGAACGATTGACAAAACGTGACTTTGTGATATAATATACGGTACACAGAGGTGAAAAATTTGAAAAAACGTTTTCCTTTCGCGTTTCTCGGAGTGCTTGCGGCGGCGTTTGTCGTATCCGCGCTTATAGTGACGATGTATTTTCTCGGCAAAGCTCGTCTCGCGACAGACCTCATCGCTTTGCTTTTCGTGCTTATCCCCGTGATCCTTGCTTTTCTGCTCGCATCCGGAGTGAAAAAGATATTTTATTCCTACCGCAACGTGCTGTATATCGCGGGTATATTCTTTACGGTACCGCTCGCGGCGGATATGCTGTTTTTCCGATTTTCATCGGCGGCAGACGAAATATCGTACCGATCAATATTTGAGCTCGTCAAGGATTTTCCCTTCAGATTCGCGAATATCGCGGTCCCCGTGATGTGCGTCATATGTATCGTGCTCGGCATCAGCAACGCGTCGCTCATCCGTCACGAGGGCTTCAGACCCAAAAACCTGCTCAGCATACTGCTCGGCGTTCTCTATATAGGCGGCACGGCGGCGATATACGCCGCGTCCGGCGTTCTCGAAAAAACGGTATTCAGTTCGCCATCGCGCGTGTCGGTGCTGCTCAACACTTTCATACCGATGTTTCTGCTGCTTCTGATGTGCTATTTCGAGTGCATACTCGCCGGATGTATGATAATGGGATACGCCGCGGTGCGGAAAAAGCCGTCGTACGACAAAGACTGCGTCATCATACTCGGCTGCTCCATCGATAAAAAGGGCGGTCTTCTGCCGCTTCTCAAGGGACGCGCAAACAAAGCCATACGCTTCGCTTGGGATCAGGAGATAGCCTCCGGCAAAAAGTGCGTTTACGTTCCGTCCGGCGGAAAGGGGGCAAACGAAGTGATGAGCGAAGGAAGCGCGCTCGAGCTTTACCTGCTTTCCCACGGTGCCGAGACAGACGAGGTATATCCCGAAAAGGAATCAAGGAATACTTATGAAAACATGCTTTTCTCGAAGCGTGTCATCGACGGTATGAAACCGAACGCTAAGGCTGCTTTCGCCACGACGAATTTCCACGTGTTCCGCAGCGGTATACTTGCCCGTATGGCGGGACTTGACGCCGAGGGGATAGCGAGCGGAACGAAATGGTATTTCTGGCCCAACGGATTCATCCGTGAGTTTTTCGGCTTACTTTCGATGCACAGGACCGTCCACGTTATCTTTGCGATCTCCGCGGCAGCCGCCTGCCTCACTCTCGCGCTCGTCTCTTATTTCGGCGGACTCGTATAAAACAAAAAGCAAACCTCGCGGAAGAGCATCACTCTTTTGCGAGGTTTTTACGTTATCGGAAGCTTATTCCGCCATTTCCCACACGAACGTGACGTTTTCTTTTGCGGTCACGTCCTCGGGAGTGATGTCAACGCACATGGCACGTGCTTTGCCCATACATTCGTTGTCGCACGCGTAGGACGTGGACGACGCGAAGGAAACGGACGAAAAATCGTAACTTACGGAAAGCAGTTTTCCGAGCTTTACGCCCGAAGCGGAAGCAAGGACCGACGCTTTCTTCGCGGCGTCGAAAGACGCGTTTTTCAGCAGCTCTTCGCAAAGCGCGTTTTTGTCCTTTACGGTGAATGAAATGTTCAGCTCGGGGTCGGCGATACAGCCCGAAATTGCCGAAAGTACTTTCGAAAGCAGGGAAGTATCGAACCCGAATTCGAGGCGAAGCGAATTGACGCAGGCGTATCCCGCGAAAACGCTTCTGTAATTTCCTCTTTCGTCGCAGACGCTTTCGCGTTCCGTATATACGTTGAACGACGAAGTCTTGAGATCGCTTTTTTCAAATCCGATGTCTTTGAGTGCGTTCTGAAGTCCTTCGAGCATTTCGGCGGACTTCGTAAGTGAAACGTCGTATTCCTTGTCGACCGTTTTCAGCGTCATCGTGACGACGGTCAGGTCGGGCGGCGCCGACGCGGTTCCTGTTCCTTTTACCGTGATCGTTCTCGGCATATTTTCCTCCTGTTTATTTCCATAACTGTTCATTCTTTTTCAGCGTTCCGTAAAGCAGCCAGCCGATGCCGAAGCACGAAACCGTTTCGCCTATGAAGACGGACAGCATGAGTATCGGGAACGCTTCCTCGATGTGATACGCGTACGTGAGTATCAGCGGCACCGCAACGGCGTTTGCGATGATATTGGGGATGACGGCAAAGATGCCTGCTTTTTTCATAAGCCTCGCGCATACCGCTCCGATGAGAGTCGCGAGAGTGCCGAAGATCACGTCCCATATAACGCAGCCCGAAACGAGGTTCGAAACGAGGCAGCCGATGGCAAGCCCCGGGATGGCGGACGGTACGAACACGGGAAGCACGCACAGACATTCCGAAAGCCTGACCTGTATCATTCCCGACGACAGCGAAAGCATCGTGCTGATAAGAGTGAGCACCACGTAAAGCGACGCTGTCATTCCGCTTTGCGCGAGGTATTTGGTTTTTTCATTCATTTTGCGGGGGTCTCCTTAGTTTTGATTATGGTGAGGATGGTCACGAACTCACATTATTTTTATAATATCACTATATTCGCCTGAAATCAAGCGTTTTGCTCTTTGAATACGCGAAGGAAGTTTCCTTTGTTTATCTTGTCTATCTCGTCGGATGTGAAATGCTTTGAAAGCTCGTCGAGTATCATCGGGAAGCCGGCGAAATCACCGAACTCGAGCGAGCCTCCGATGCCGTCGAAATCCGAGCCCCACGCGAGAGTGTCGATGCCCGCGACGTCGCGGATGTGTTCCATGTGGGCTATAATGTCGGAAATATATGTGGTGTTCCCTTTGTCCGTAAGGAAGCTGTAAAAGAAGTTTATTCCCACGACGCCGCCTTTTTCGGCGACTGCCTTGAGCTGCTCGTCGGTGAGGTTGCGCGGATGGTTCCTGAGGGCACGGGCGCAGGAATGCGACGCGATGAAGGGCTTCCCGGTGAGCTTCGCAACGTCCCAAAATCCGCCTTCGGAAAGATGAGACACGTCAACTATGATGCCGAGGTCGTTCATCATGCCTATCGCTTCTTTTCCGAATTCCTTGAGCCCCTTTGCGTGGAGCGAAGCGTCGGCTGAATTCGGGTAACCGAAGCAGTTTTCGTAGTTCCAGGTAAGCGCGATCATGCGTACGCCGTCGCCGCGCATTTTCACGAGCCTTTCGGCTTTGCCGTTCACGCACGCGCCGTCCTCGACGGTGAGCAGCGACGAAATAAATCCGTTTTCCTTGTTTTTCAGAATGTCTTGCGCGTTGTACGCGCGTTTTATCACGTCGGCGTTCTCTTCCATGTTTTTCAGAAACGTGGCATACATATCGTTATAAAGCGTCCACTGTTCCTCGTCGGGCAGATGTCCTTTGGTGAGATAGAGCGCGAAGCATTGGGCAAGAGAACCGCCCTTTACGAGCTTTTCGGTCGTGATATGTCCCGACCTCGTTCTGAGCGTCTCGGACGCGAAATGACACTCCATTATGGTGTCGCAGTGCAGATCGATTATTTCCATTCTGAACACCGATTATTTGAATATCTCGGGGCATTTTGCCCATTCCTTCACGCGTCTCAGCGCTTCGGACGCGGCAAGCCTCATGTCGGCACGTTCTTCGGCGGTGGGCAGGATTCCGCCGTTATAGGACGGCTTTTCGGGCTCATAGTTTTCGGGAACGGGAAGTCCGGTGAAAAACTCGAACCAGAGGCAGGCGTGCATATATCTCGCAAGCTCGCTCGCGTGGAAGCCGTCGCGGTACATCCTGAGCCCGTATTTATCATAACCGATATCCACGGCATACCCGCCGGGGATAATGTATTCCATGCCGTTTTCGACCGAAATTTTCGCGAATTTCTCAAATTCGGCGAGCATCGCTTTGCGGCTCCTGCCGAAATATTCGTTGTATAGCATACGCGTTGAAGTGTCGCAGTCGCCCCACGAAAAGTTTAGCGCGTATACGGTCTTCGGGTCGTTGTTCTTGAACCTGACGTATTCGAGCACCTGAGTGAGAAGATACTGCTCTTCGGGCAGTATGCGGTTGAGTCCGGAAGTTCCGGGCTGGAACGTGATGAAATCCCAGTTTCCGAGCTCTATGAATCTGTCAAGCGGCCAGCCGTCCTGCACCACTTCACAGCCGTTGAGCTGATACTGATAATTCGCCTGACCGAGCTCGTTCAGATGGCGTCTGAACGTGCAGCCGCCGATGTACGCGTTCACCACGGTGATGTCAAGACCCGCCGCCTTAGCCATCTGATGCACGTAAGTCTGCTGGTCCATTGAAAAGCTGTTTCCGACGGAGAGTATCCGGAGCGGTCTGATCTCTTTGCTCATTAGTTTTTCCTCCAGTTTATTTATTGAAAATTTTTTGGTAGGCGATCCTCGGCGAACCGTCCGCCAGGTGTATGATCCCGCGTTTTTCGAATCCGAGTTTTGTAAGAGCGTTCTGCATGACGTAATTATCGGCGTGAGTGTCGATGCGTATGTTCGGCATCATTTCAGAGCAGTAAGACATCACGAACGCAAGCACGCCTTTGTGTTTTCCGTCGCTCGCCACTCTGTGGACGGTGCCGTAAGGCGCGTCGTTTATCCAGCTTCCGTCCTCAATGACCGCGTACGTCGGGTCTGGGGTCGTGAAAAAAGCGAAAACGCCGCAGACAACGCCGCCGCACGTCACGACGTAACCATTTGAACTTTCTATATCGTTTTTTACCGTTTCTTCTGTCGGGTAACCTATCCATTGGGTCGGATTGTCGTGCGCCCTCATAAAGCCGCGCGCGGATGAATAAACGCGCATTATCTCATCAATATCGCCGGGAACCGACTTTCTTACGGCAAATTCCATATATCTCCACCGTCCTTCTATTGGGATTATAGCACATTGTAAGAAAAATGCAATACGTTGGAATAAATTCCGCGTCGGCTATTGACATAACGGAAGAGGTGTGGTAATATAATGCCAAGACGATCTTTAAGCCGATACGGGATATCGGCAAGGTCTGAGATACCGTTCACGAACGCATCAGTATGACTGCGTTTGTCTTTGTGTGTATTTTACGCCTTGCCGAATGACGGCAAGGCTTTTTGTTTGAATGAAAGAGAGGGCAAAAAGATGAAAAAAACATTCGGAAATATCACGGTTTACGAGACCGACGGATTTTCTCTCCCCGTATTTTCCGATGACGTTCTGTCTCTCTCTCACGATAAGGAATACGCCGTTTTTCCCGGCTTCTGCGATGTACACGTTCATTTTCGCGAGCCGGGCTTTTTATATAAAGAAACGATAAAAACAGGCTCGCTTGCCGCATCCCGCGGCGGATATACCGCGGTGTGCGCCATGCCGAACCTCGACCCCGTACCCGACAGCGTCGAACACCTCAGAGCCGAGACCGACGCCATTAAAAAAGACGCCGTCATCAGCGTCTATCCCTACGGTGCCATCACGGTGGGTGAAAAGGGCGAAGAGCTTTCGGATCTTGAAGGTATGGCAGGCAGCGTCATAGCGTTCTCCGATGACGGAAAAGGCGTACAGTCGGACAAAATGATGAGAGACGCCATGCTCAAAGCCAAGTCGCTCGGCAAACTCATCGTCGCGCACTGCGAGGACAACAGCCTGCTCCGCGGAGGTTACATACACGACGGGGAATACGCAAGGTCTCACGGACACAGAGGGATATGTTCCGAAAGCGAATGGGGACCGATAAAACGCGACCTCGCGCTTGCTGCCGAAACGGGCGCCCGCTACCACGTCTGCCATATATCGTGCAAAGAAAGCGTTGACCTTATCCGAAAAGCAAAAGCCGCGGGCGTCGATGTCACCTGCGAGACCGCTCCGCACTATCTGCTGCTTGACGAAAGTGTTCTCGAAGAAGACGGCAGATTCAAGATGAATCCTCCGCTGCGCTCCGCAAGCGACAGAGAAGCGCTCATTGAAGGAATCATCGACGGCACGATCGACATCATTGCCACCGACCACGCGCCGCACGGTGCGGAGGAAAAGTCGCACGGACTCGAAAAGAGCCCGTTCGGCATCGTGGGACTCGAGACCGCGTTCCCGCTGCTTTACACGAATCTCGTGAAAACCGGCGTCATAACGCTTGAAAAGCTCATCGAGCTTCTTGCCGTAAATCCCCGCCGCAGGTTCGGCATCCCCATGGGGAACGATCACACGGTCTGGGATCTTTCGGAAAAATACGTCATCGATCCTAACGACTTCCTGTCAAAGGGCAGGTCGACTCCGTTCGAAGGATACGAAGTATACGGAAAATGCGTCCTCACCGTTTCGGATGGAAAAACGGTTTACAAAGCTTGAAATTTTACTGTTAGGAGATAATATAAAATGGCAAAAAGAACAGACATCAAAAAGGTTCTCATCATCGGTTCGGGTCCTATCGTTATAGGACAGGCGGCCGAATTCGACTACGCGGGCACTCAGGCGTGCCTCGCGCTCAAGGAAGAAGGGTACGAGGTCATCCTCTGCAACTCCAACCCCGCGACGATAATGACCGACACGTCCATCGCCGACAAGGTCTATATGGAGCCCCTCACTCTCGAATATATGGCGAAGATACTCCGCTACGAGCGTCCCGACGCCATCGTACCCGGTATCGGCGGACAGACCGGACTCAACCTTGCGATGCAGCTTGAGAAAAAGGGGATACTCCGCGAATGCGGCGTTGAGCTTCTCGGTACCTCCAGCGAAAGCATCGAAAGAGCCGAAGACAGAGAGCTGTTCAAGGAAATGTGCGAATCCATCGGAGAGCCCGTGATCCCCTCTGAGATTACATACAATATGGACGAAGCGAAGGCGGCAGCCGAAAGGATAGGCTACCCCGTAGTTCTGCGCCCCGCGTTCACTCTCGGCGGAACGGGCGGGGGATTCGCCTATAACGAAGCGGAACTCGAAGAGATCGCGTCCAACGGCTTCAAGCTTTCTCCCGTACATCAGATACTTGTCGAAAAGAGCGTCAAGGGATATAAAGAGATCGAATTCGAGGTCATGCGCGACAGCAGCGACCACGCCATCACGATATGCGGCATGGAAAACGTCGACCCCGTCGGCGTACATACCGGTGACTCCATCGTCGTTGCCCCCATACTTTCACTGAACGACCACGACCTTAAAATGCTCAACGACAGCGCCATAAAGATAATCCGCGAGCTGAAGATCGAAGGCGGCTGCAACGTACAGTTCGCGCTCGACCCCGAAAGCAGCAATTATTATCTCATCGAGGTCAACCCCAGAGTTTCGCGTTCTTCCGCGCTCGCTTCCAAGGCGAGCGGCTACCCGATAGCAAGAGTCACCGCCAAGATAGCGCTCGGAATGCTGCTTGAGGATATCCCCGTGGCAGGCGGAAACGCCGCCATCGAGCCGAGCCTCGACTACATCGTTGCCAAGTTCCCGAGATTCCCGTTCGACAAATTCGCCGACGCTCCCAACACTCTCGGCACTCAGATGAAAGCCACCGGCGAAGTCATGGGCATCGGTTCCACTCTTGAAGAATGTATGCTCAAATCGGTTCGTTCACTCGAAACAGGAGTGTGCCATTTCAGACTCAAGAAATTCGATTCCTACACGGATGAACAGCTTTTCGATTACATCTCCGAATGCAGGGACGACAACGTCTACGCGATTTTCGAACTGCTCCGCCGCGGAGTCGGTATAGCGAAGCTGCACGAAATAACCAGGATAACCGAACTCTTCCTCGAATCCTTCAAGAAGATAGTCGATACCGAAAACGAACTCAGAAAACACGTCAACGACATCGCCACTCTCAAAAAAGCCAAAAAAATCGGCTTTTCCGATAAATATATCGCGTCTCTCTGGAATCTCTCCGAGATAGAAGTATACGAAAAGAGAAAGAAAAACGGCATAACCCCGATTTTCCGCATGGTCGACACTCTCCACACCGGGACTTATATCGCCTATCTCTATTCTTCGTATTCGGGCAAAAACGACTCGAGACTTACCGACAAAAAGAAGATCGTCGTTCTCGGAGCGGGCCCCATCAGAATAGGTCAGGGCGTCGAATTCGACTATTCCACCGTTCACGCCGTACAGACCATAAAACGCGAAGGCTACGAGGCCATCATCATCAACAACAACCCCGAGACCGTATCCACCGACTACACGACGGCGGACAAGCTCTATTTCGAGCCGCTCACTCCCGAAGACGTCATGGCGATAATCGACTTTGAAAAACCCGACGGAGTCATCGCGTCACTGGGCGGACAGACCGCCATCAACCTTGCCGAACCGCTCGTGGCGAGAGGCGTAAAGATAATCGGCACCGACTGCGACGCTATCGAAAGAGCCGAAAACCGCGACAGCTTTGAAAAGATACTTCTCGAGCTCAACATACCTCAGCCCACCGGACGCGCCGTCACCAAAATAGAAGACGGCGTCAAAGCGGCGGAGACCATCGGATACCCCGTGCTCGTGCGTCCTTCCTTCGTTCTCGGCGGCAGAGCGATGCAGATAGTCGCAAACGAAAAACAGCTCAGGCATTACCTCAAGACCGCGGTCGAGATAGACGAAGACAAGCCCGTTCTCGTCGACAAGTACATCGAGGGCAAGGAAGTCGAGGTCGACGCGATCTGCGACGGCTATGACGTATTCGTCCCCGGCATCATGGAGCTCGTCGAACGTACCGGCATACACTCGGGCGACTCCATCAGCGTATACCCGACCTTCTCCATTTCAGACAAGGTCAAGGGCATCATCCTTCAGTACGCAAAGAAGCTCGGACTCGGCATCGGCATCAGAGGTCTTTACAACATCCAGTTCATCGTTGACAAAAATGACGACGTTTACATCATCGAGGTCAACCCGCGTTCTTCGCGTACCGTACCGTTCCTTTCCAAGTCCACGGGCTACAGCCTCGCGGATATAGCCACCGAGGTCATACTCGGCAAGACTCTCAAGGAGCAGGGGATATTCGGGATCTACCCCGAAGAGAAAAAACGCTTCTATGTCAAAGTTCCCGTATTCTCGTTCAATAAGATAAAAGGTCTCGACGCTTATCTGTCTCCCGAAATGAAGTCCACCGGCGAAGCGATAGGCTACGACGACAAGCTCAACCGCGCTCTTTACAAAGCGCTTCAGGCAGCGGGCACCCATCTCCAGAACTACGGCACCGTGTTCGTCACCGTCGCAGACCGCGACAAGCCCGAAATGCTGCCGCTCATCCGCCGCTTCTATAACCTCGGCTTCAATATCGAAGCCACCGAAGGCACGGCGAAATACCTCAAGGAGAATGGGATCCGCACGCACATACTCAAGAAGATCAGCGAAGGCAGCGACGAGATACCCGAGGCAATCCGTCAGGGACATATCGCGTACATCATCAACACCCGTGACGTAGGCGCTTCCGACCAGGCAAGTGACGGCCATCAGATACGCAGACTCGCCACCGAAACGAACGCTACGATATTTACGTCGCTCGACACGGTACGAGTGCTTCTCGACGTACTCGAAGAGACCACTCTCACCATCTCCACAATAGACGCATAGGAGCAGAAAATGAAGGATGTAAAACTGAGCGTCGTTTCAAACGAGGCGCTCACGTCAAACGTTTACAAAATGAAGCTTAAGGGCTGCCTCGATGACATCACGCGTCCCGGACAGTTCGTCAATATAAAACTCGACGGTCTTTATCTGCGCCGCCCCATTTCGGTGTGCGACAGGGAAGCCGACGTTCTCACGATCATCTATAAAATCGTGGGAAAAGGCACCGAACAGATGTCAAAAGCGAAGGAAAACGATGCTTTCGACGTTCTGACGGGACTCGGCAACGGATACGATACCGAACTGTCGGGTGAAAGACCGCTGCTTCTCGGCGGCGGTGTCGGCGTGCCTCCGCTTTACGGGCTTGCAAAAAAGCTGATTTCCGAAGGGAAAAAGGTGTCCGTCGTCCTCGGCTTCAATACGAAAAACGAAATGTTTTATGAAAAAGAATTCGCGTCCCTCGGCTGTGACGTGACGGTCACGCCCGCCGACGGCAGCTACGGCAAAAAGGGATTCGTCACCGACGCGCTTCCCGAAGACTATACGTATTTTTACACCTGCGGTCCCGAGCCCATGCTCAAAGCCGTTTACAGAGCGACAAAAACGAGCGGTCAGTTCAGCTTTGAGGAACGTATGGGCTGCGGCTTCGGAGCGTGCATGGGATGCAGCTGCAAGACCGTCACCGGATACAAACGTATCTGCAAGGACGGACCCGTGCTCGAAAAGGAGGAGATATTATGGGAAGGCTGAGCGTTGAACTCTGCGGGATAAAGCTCGACAACCCCGTTATACCCGCTTCGGGCACTTTCGGCTACGGATATGAATTCGCCGAGCTTTACGACATAAACTGCCTCGGCACGTTCTCGTTCAAGGGAACGACGCTCGAACCGCGTTTCGGCAACCCCACTCCGCGTATCGCCGAATGTACCGCGGGCATGATAAACGCCGTAGGTCTCCAGAACCCCGGCGTCGAAAAGGTCATATCCGAGGAACTGCCTAAACTGAAAAAATGCTTTTCTAAGCCCGTAATGGCAAACGTAAGCGGCTTTTCGGTCGACGAATATGCTTCCACCTGCGAGCGTCTCGACGCCGAGGAACAGGTCGGCTGGCTTGAAGTCAACGTGAGCTGCCCCAACGTACACGGAGGCGGAATGGCTTTCGGTACCGATAAGGACGCGGCGGCAAGCGTCGTCAAGGCAGTCAAAAAGGTCACCAAAAAGCCGGTCATCATCAAGCTGTCTCCCAACGTGACCGATATCGTGTCGATAGCCAAAGCGTGCGAAGACGCGGGTGCCGACGGAATAAGCCTTATAAACACGCTGCTCGGAATGAGGATAGACCTCCGCACGGGCAGACCCGTCATAAAGAACGTGATGGGCGGCTTCTCGGGTTCCGCGGTTTTCCCCGTAGCGCTGCGTATGGTATATCAGGTCTCTCACGCCGTAAACGTTCCCGTCATAGGAATGGGCGGCGTGTCAAAAGCCGAAGATGTGCTCGAAATGATGTACGCCGGAGCGACCGCCGTTGAAGTCGGCGCCGCAAACCTCGTCGATCCGTTCGCGTGCAAAAAGATAACAGAAGACTTACCCGCCGTAATGGATAAATACAGAATAGAAAAACTGAGTGATATAGCAGGAGGAAAACACTGATGGGAAAAGACGTAATCATCGCGTGCGACTTCGCGTCCGCCGAGCAGACTTTCGCGTTCCTTGACAAATTCACGGGCAAAAAGCCTTTCGTTAAAATAGGAATGGAGCTTTTCTACGCTGAAGGTCCGCAGATAGTTAAAGAGATCAAAAAAAGAGGTCACAAGATATTCCTTGACCTCAAGCTTCACGATATACCCAATACCGTAAAAAAATCGATGTCGGTGCTTTCGCGCCTCGACGTCGATATATGCAATCTTCACGCTTCCGGCACCACCGCGATGATGAAGGCGGCGCTTGAGGGACTCACCCGTCCCGACGGAACGAGACCGCTCCTCATCGCCGTGACTCAGCTCACGTCCACCGATCAGGCGGCTATGGAAAACGACCTTCTCATAAAAGAACCGATAGACAAAGTCGTCATGCATTACGCGCTCTGCGCGAAGAACGCGGGGCTCGACGGCGTCGTGTGCTCGCCCCTCGAAGCAAAAAAAGTCCACGACACCTGCGGCGGTTCTTTCCTCACGGTGACACCGGGAGTCAGATTTGCCGACGGCGACGTGGGCGACCAGAAGAGGGTAATGACACCCGCCGACGCCAAAGCGATAGGCTCCGACTATATCGTAGTGGGCAGACCCATAACCGCGTCCGACGATCCCGTCGCCGCTTATGAAAGATGCGTTAAAGAATTCGTTGATTAAAGGAGAATGGATATGGAACTCAGAAAAACGATAGCAAAAGACCTTCTTAAAATAAAAGCGGTATTCTTCCGCCCCGAAGAACCGTTCACCTGGGCAAGCGGCATCAAAAGCCCCGTATACTGCGACAACCGCCTTACCCTTACGGCTCCCGAAGTAAGGAACGACATTGAAAACGGTCTTGCCGAGCTTATAAAAGCCAACTATCCCGACGTTGAAGTCCTTATGGGCACTTCCACCGCCGGCATCGCTCACGCCGCCATCACCGGACACATCATGGGACTTCCCATGGGCTACGTCCGTTCGGGCGCGAAGGATCACGGCAGACAGAATCAGATCGAGGGCAGACTCGAAGCGGGTCAGAAGGTAGTCGTCGTCGAAGACCTTATCTCCACCGGCGGCAGTGTCATCGAGGTAGTGAACGTGCTCCGCGAAGCGGGCGCGGTCGTTCTCGGCGTTGTTTCCATATTCACCTACGGAATGAAAAAGGGTCTCGTGCGCCTTGCCGAAGCAGACGTAAAGAACGTGTCGCTCACCGATTTCGACTGCATCGCCGAAGTTGCCGCCGAAGAAGGCTATATCAAGCCCGAAGACATAAAACGTCTTATCGCTTTCAGAAACGATCCGTCCGATGAAAGCTGGATAGGTGCGAATAAATGAGAAGCCTTATCGATATCGTCGACCTTTCTACCAAAGAAATAGACGAGCTTATTTCCGACGCGGAGGATATAATAGCGAATCCGCTCGCGTATTCGGAAAAATGTCACGGCAAAAAGCTCGCGACTCTGTTCTTCGAGCCGTCGACGCGCACGCGCCTCAGCTTTGAAGCCGCGATGTACGAACTCGGCGGAAACGTGCTCTCGATGTCGTCGGCAGCGTCTTCGTCCGCCGCGAAAGGCGAGAGCGTCGCCGATACCGCCAAGACGGTAAGCTGCTACGCCGATATTATCGCAATGCGTCACCCCAAGGAGGGCGCCGCGTACGTCGCGTCGATGAACGCGTCCATCCCCGTCATAAACGCGGGCGACGGCGGTCATTGCCACCCGACTCAGACCCTTGCCGATCTGCTTACGATAAAACGCGAAAAAGGCCGCTTCAACGGACTCACCGTCGGTTTCTGCGGAGACCTCAAGTTCGGCAGAACGGTACATTCGCTCATCAACGCGCTTTCGAGATACGAAAACGTAAAATTCGTTCTCATCAGCCCGACAGAGCTCAAGCTGCCGAGCTATATCAAAAACGACGTCCTGAAGCAGAAGAATCTCGAATACGTCCAGACGACCGACCTCATGGAAGTCATCGACAGCCTCGACGTGCTTTACATGACGAGAGTGCAGCGCGAACGCTTTTTCAACGAAGAGGATTATCTCCGTCTTAAGGACAGCTATATACTCACCCCCGACAAACTGAAAAACGCCAAGAGCGACCTCTGCATCATGCACCCGCTGCCTCGTGTGAACGAGATAAGCGTCAAGGTCGACGACGATCCGCGCGCGTGCTATTTCAAGCAGGTGCTCAACGGCAAATACATGAGGATGGCGCTCATACTCAAACTTCTGAAGGAGGCGGGAAGGATATGACTATTGATTCCATCAAAACGGGTACGGTCATCGACCATATTCCCGCCGGAAGCGGAATGAAGCTCTATTATCTGCTCGGACTCGACGATGCCGACGTTTCGGTCGCGCTCATCAAAAACGTCACGAGCCGTAAAATGGGGAAGAAAGACATAATCAAGATCGACGCGGACCTTTCCGTCAATTTCGACGTCATAGGCTATGTCGCTCCCGAAGCCACCGTCAATGTAATACGCGACGGCGTTCTCGTTGAAAAAAAGACCATCGAGCTGCCGGAGATACTGACGAACGTCATCAAATGCAGGAACCCGAGATGTATCTCGTCGGTCGAACAGGAGCTCGATCAGGTCTTCAAACTTACCGATAAGGAAGATAAGACGTTCCGCTGCATATACTGTGAAACAAAAGCCAATTGAAAAAGTACAAAAAATTATACAAAATGACAAATAGGTTTCAGTTGACAAACGCTCTTGTGATGTGATATATTGTATATGTATTTTTGATACCGATCCCCGCTACTGACGGATAAACGCGGAGCACCGCGAAGGAACGGGGAACGCAATAGAAAGCCGACCGTCTGGGCGCACCTGTAAACCTTGTTTTTCATAGGGGCAGCGTGCGCCTTCTTTGTTTTTTATAAATTCAGATAATTCGATTTCAGGAGGCAAAAATGAAAAAGATCGGGATCATCATGGGAAGCGACAGCGACCTTCCCATCGTACAAAAAGCCATCGACACACTCAAAGGACTCGGCATACCTTACGAAGTCCATATCTTTTCGGCGCACCGTACGCCCGTTGAAGCACGCGATTTTGCCGTCAACGCAAGAGCGAACGGTTTCGGTGCCATCATCGCCGCTGCCGGAATGGCGGCTCATCTTGCCGGCGCCATCGCCGCAAACACCACGCTTCCCGTTGTGGGGATACCCTGCAAATCCGCAGCTCTTGACGGCATGGACGCCCTTCTTTCGACGGTTCAGATGCCCTCCGGCATACCTGTAGCCACCGTCGCCATAAACGGGGGAGTCAATGCCGCTTTGCTTTGCGCGCAGATACTCGCCGTCGAAGACGCGTCTCTTGCCGCGAAACTCGACGCCAAAAGAGCGTCCGATTCGGCTGCCGTTCTCAAAAAGGACGCCGAGATCGCTTCCAACCTTTGATTATTAAAAATTAAACATAAAAAAGGAGCTTACCATTATGGAAAAGAAACTTGTTTACACCGGAAAGACCAAAGACGTTTTTTCTCTCGAAAACGGCAATTACCTTCTCAAATTCAAGGATGACTGCACGGGCAAGGACGGCGTGTTCGATCCGGGCGAAAACAGCGTCGGACTCACCATCGACGGCGTCGGCGACGTAAACCTCCGTATGTCCATTTATTTCTTCGAAAAAGTAAACGCAGCCGGCATCAAGACCCATTACGTCAGCGCCGACCTCAAAAACACCACTATGGAAGTTCTCCCCGCAAAGGTATTCGGCAAGGGGCTCGAGGTCATCTGCCGTCATAAAGCCGTAGGCAGCTTCTACCGCCGTTACAGCGACTATATCGAAGAAGGCGCAGACCTTCCCGCATACGTCGAGACCACCTTCAAGAACGACGAAAAGGGCGATCCCCTCGTTACCAAGGACGGACTTATCGACCTTGGCGTAATGACCGCCGAACAGTACGATGACATCAAGGCCATGACCCAGAAGATCACCGCCATCGTAGCTGACGACCTCAAGGAAAAAGGACTTGTTCTTTACGATATCAAATTTGAATTCGGCTATGACGCCGACGGAAAGGTAATGCTTATCGACGAGATCGCGTCCGGCAATATGCGCGTTTACAAAGACGGCAAGTATATTGACCCGATGACTCTGTCCAAGCTCTTCTTTGCCTGATCCGGAGGATTGAAATGGGAGGATTTTTCGGCATTGCGTCAAAGCAGGACTGCCTTACCGACGTGTTTTTCGGCGTAGACTATCATTCGCACCTCGGCACCAAGTCGGGCGGACTTGCCGCGTACGACGAAACGATCGGTCTGCAGCGTAAGATACACCATATCGAAAACGCGCCGTTTCGTACCAAATTTGAACATATTTTCGAGGAAATGCAGGGGACCTCGGCAATAGGCTGCATCAGCGACAGCGATCCTCAGCCCATGCTCGTCCGTTCCAACCTCGGCACGTACGCAATCTGTATGGTCGGAGTCATCAACAACTCCGAAGAACTTATAGAACAGTACCTTTCTTTCTCCGGCGGACATTTCGACTCCATGACCGGCGGAAAGATAAATACAACTGAACTGCTTGCTGCTTTGATAGATCAGAAGAGCAGCTTTGCCGACGGAATCAAATTCGCGCAGAAATCCATCGACGGCACGGCGTCCATCCTCATACTCAAGGAAGACGGCAAGATCATCGCCGCACGCGACCGCATGGGACGTCTGCCCGTTAAAATAGGCAAAGGTGAAAACGGCTATGCCGTGTCTTTTGAATCGTTTGCTTATCAGAAGCTCGGCTACGAGGACGTCAAGGAGCTCGGTCCGGGCGAAGTTGTCGAGCTTTCTCCCGACGGTATGAAGCAGCTCGTATCTCCCGGCAAAAAAAAGCGCATCTGCGCGTTTCTGTGGAGCTATTACGGCTATCCGACCTCGACCTACGAGGGCGTCAATGTCGAAATGATGCGCTACCGCAACGGTGAACTGCTTGCCGAACAGGATATGGCAAACGGCAGTCTGCCCGAGCTCACCTATATCGGAGGCGTACCGGATTCGGGAACTCCTCACGCAATAGGCTACGCCACGCGCAGCGGAATACCGTTCGCGAGAGCGTTCATCAAATACACTCCGACCTGGGCAAGAAGCTTTATGCCCGGTTCTCAGGCGGACAGAAACAGAATCGCCAAGATGAAGCAGATACCCGTAAAGGAGCTCATCAAGGACAAAGACCTTCTTTTCGTCGACGACTCGATAGTCAGAGGCACCCAGCTCAAGGAAACGGTCGATTTTCTTTACGAAAACGGCGCGAGATCCGTCCACATGCGTTCGGCATGCCCGCCCATAATGTACGGCTGCAAGTTCCTCAATTTCTCACGCGCAACGAGCGACCTTGAACTCATCGGAAGACGAGTCATCCTCGAGCTCGAAGGCGAAGAGGGATTCAGGCACATCGACGAATATTCCGACGGAAATACCGAAAGAGGCAAAAACCTCAGAAAAGCCATCTGCGGCAAATTCAATTTTGCGTCCCTCGAATTCCAGACGACCGAAAACATCATCAAGGCGATAGGGCTTGACGAATGCGAACTCTGCACCTATTGCTGGAACGGAAAGGAATAAAAATGAACACAAAATCTCATTCCGACGTATACGCGGCGGCAGGCGTTGACATCACCGCCGGATATAAAGCCGTTGAGCTTATGAAAAAACATATCGCGTCCACCCTCACTTCCGGCGTCTGTTCCGACGTCGGCGGATTCGGCGGACTTTTCGAGCTTGACCTTGAAGGCATCACCAAGCCCGTACTCGTCAGCGGTACCGACGGCGTCGGCACCAAGCTCAAGATCGCGTTCCTTATGGACAAGCACGACACGGTCGGCATCGACTGCGTCGCCATGTGCGTCAACGATATAATATGCTGCGGCGCAAAACCGCTCTTCTTCCTCGATTACATCGCCTGCGGCAAGAATGTTCCCGAGAAGATCGCCGATATCGTCAAGGGCGTCTGCGACGGCTGCGTACAGTCAGGTGCCGCTCTCATCGGCGGTGAAACTGCCGAAATGCCGGGATTCTATCCCATCGACGAATACGACCTCGCGGGGTACTGCACCGGTGTCGTCGATAAGACGAAGATCATCAACAACAAAGAAATGAAAGCAGGCGACGTCGTCATAGCTCTGCCTTCGTCCGGCGTTCATTCCAACGGTTTTTCGCTCGTCAGAAAAGTTTTCGACGTCGAAAACGCGGACCTCAGGTCTCCCGTTCCCGAGCTCGGCGGCAAGTCTCTCGGCGAAACGCTGCTCGCTCCCACCAACATTTACGTCAAACCCGTGCTCGCACTGCTTGAAAAAGTGCGCGTCAAGGGCATTTCCCATATAACCGGCGGCGGATTCTACGAGAATATTCCGCGTTCCATTCCCGACGGCTTCGGCGCGAGGATTAAACGCGATTCCGTCAAAGTGCTCCCCATATTCGATCTCATCGCCAAAAAAGGCAATATCTGCGAACGCGATATGTTCAACACCTTCAACATGGGTGTCGGCATGAGCGTCGTCGTCCCCGCGTCCGACGTTGACACGTCTCTTGAAATACTCAAGGCAAACGGCGTTGACGCCTACGTCATCGGCGACATAATCGAATCGGAAGAAAAGATAACCTTCTGCTGATAAAGCAAAACGGAGAAAAAATGGAAAAAAGAAAAGCGAATATAGCCGTCCTCGTTTCCGGAGGCGGAACCAATCTGCAGGCGATAATCGACGCTGAAGAATCCGGCATCATCAAGAGCGGCAAAGTAGTTCTCGTCGTTTCGAGCAACGAAAACGCGTACGCGCTCAGACGTGCCGACAACGCCGGCATCAACGCCGTTACCGTGTCGAAAAAAGTGTGCGGCAGCCAGGAAGTGTTTGAAGACCGCATTATTAAGGAACTCGACAAAGCCGATATCGACCTTATCGTTCTTGCCGGTTTCATGAGCATCCTCAGCCCGCGCTTCACCGCAAGGTATGACAAACGCATCATCAACGTACATCCCTCGCTCATCCCGTCGTTCTGCGGCGAAGGCTTCTACGGTCTCCACGTGCACGAGGCGGTGCTTGCCAAGGGCGTAAAGATCACGGGCGCGACCGTTCATTTTGTGAACGAGATACCCGACGGCGGCGAAATAATCGAGCAGAAGCCGGTTCGCGTCCGCAAGGGCGACACTCCCGAAAAGCTTCAGAAACGCGTTATGAAGCAGGCTGAATGGAAAATTCTTCCGGCATCGGTCGAAAAAGTTTCCAAGTCCATCGTATGCGAAAAGAAAGGAAAGTAAATATGAACATTTATAAAATATCTTCATTGAACGAACTCCTTGAGGGAAACACATATCCCGGACGCGGTATCGTCATCGGCAAAAGCGATGACGGCAAAAAAGCGGTCGCCGCATATTTCATAATGGGCAGAAGCGCGAACTCGAGAAACCGCGTATTCGCCGAAAAGAACGGGGAAGTATTCACCGAACCGTTCGACGCGTCCAAAGTTCAGGACCCGAGTCTCATCATCTACGCCGCGGTCCGCAGCTATGAAAACAATCTCATCGTCACCAACGGCAACCAGACCGATACCATCTACGACGGTCTCAAGGCGGGCAAGACTTTTTCCGCGTCTCTTGAAGAGCGCGAATTCGAACCGGATTCTCCCAACTTCACTCCGAGGATCAGCGGAATACTCACCTTCGCCGACAACGATTTCACTTATCAGATGAGCATTCTCAAGAGCATCGACGAAAAAGGCTCCGCCTGCGCGAGACAGACCTTCGCATATCCGTCCCTCAACGGTCTCGGACACATGATACACACCTACGTTTGCGACGGCAATCCCATCCCCACCTTCTGCGGCGAACCCGAAAGAGTAGCTATCTGCTCCGACATCGATACGTTCACGGATAACCTCTGGAACGTCCTCGACAATGACAACAAAATATCTCTTTACGTACGTTTCGTTGACCTCGAAAGCGGAAAGACCGACGAACGTCTCGTGAACAAAAATAAATAAAAGGAGAACGGAAATGAAAGAATTCGAACTCAAATACGGCTGCAACCCCAATCAGAAGCCCGCGAAGATCTATATGAACGACGGCAGCGAACTTCCCATAGAGATACTCTGCGGCAGACCCGGTTACATCAATTTCCTCGACGCTTTCAACTCCTGGCAGCTCGTCAAGGAGCTCAAGGAAGCTCTCGGACTTCCGGCTGTGACGTCCTTCAAGCACGTCAGCCCTACTTCCGCCGCCGTCGGCATTCCTCTTTCCGATACCCTCAAAAAAGCCTGCTTCGTTGACGACATCGAAGGTCTCGACGAATCTCCTCTCGCCTGCGCGTACGCGAGAGCCAGAGGCACCGACCGTATGTGCTCCTTCGGCGACTGGGTCGCTCTTTCCGACGTCTGTGACGTGACCACCGCGAAGATGATAAAACGCGAAGTTTCCGACGGCATCATCGCCCCCGGTTACGATCCCGAGGCGCTCGAAATACTCAAAAGCAAAAGACAGGGCAAATATAACATCGTGAAGATCGATCCCGATTACGTTCCCGAAGTTCAGGAAAGAAAACAGGTATTCGGCATCACCTTCGAACAGGGAAGAAACAACTTCAAGATCAACAGAGAGCTTCTTTCCAATATCGTTTCCGCAAACAAGGACCTTCCCGAAAGCGCCGCGAGAGACCTTATAATCTCGCTCATCACTCTCAAATACACCCAGTCCAACTCCGTCTGCTACGCAGTCGACGGTCAGTCTATCGGCGTAGGTGCCGGTCAGCAGAGCCGTATCCACTGCACCAGACTCGCGGGCTCCAAAGCCGACACCTGGTTCCTCCGTCAGGCTGATAAGGTCATCAACCTTCCGTTCAGACCCGACATCGGTCGCCCCGACCGCGACAACGTCATCGACGGCTACATCAACCAGAACGAAGAAGACGTATGCGCTGACGGCAACTGGCAGAAATATTTCACCGAAAGACCGGAGCCCTTCACCGCCGAAGAACAGAAGGCGTTCCTTGCCACACGTCAGAACGTCGCACTCGGCTCCGACGCTTTCTTCCCGTTCTCCGACAACATCGAACGCGCTTACAAGAGCGGCGTGAAATACGTTGCCGAACCGGGCGGATCCATTCGTGACGACGCCGTCATCGACTGCTGCGACAAATACGGCATGGTGCTTTCGTTCACCGGTATGCGTCTGTTCCATCATTGAGCCGTCATGAAGATACTCGTAGTAGGCGGCGGCGGACGCGAACACGCCATAATCAAAAAGATAAAAGAAAACAAGGACGTTGAAAAGATATACGCGCTCCCCGGAAACGGCGGTATCGCCCGTGACGCGGAATGTGTTGCCATAAAGGCGACCGACATCGATTCCATCGTGGCTTTTGCCGTCGAAAACGGAATCGACTACGCCGTAGTCGCACCCGACGATCCTCTTGTTCTCGGCTGCGTTGACAGACTCGAAGAAAAGGGCATCCCCTGCTTCGGTCCCGGAGCAAACGCCGCCATCATAGAGGGAAGCAAGGTCTTTTCAAAGAACCTTATGAAAAAATACGGTATTCCCACCGCGAAATACGAAGTATTCGACGACGCCGCGAAGGCTCTCGAATACGTAAAGACCTGCCCAATACCGACCGTCGTCAAGGCTGACGGGCTCGCGCTCGGGAAAGGCGTTATCATCGCCATGACCCGCAAAGACGCCGAGGACGCCGTCGTTTCCATCATGGAAGACAAGCAGTTCGGCAAGAGCGGCGATCAGATCGTCATCCAGGAATTCCTCACCGGTCCCGAAGTATCGGTGCTTTCGTTCACCGACGGAAAGACCGTCGTCCCGATGATCTCGTCCATGGACCACAAACGCGCCCACGATAACGACACCGGACTCAATACCGGCGGCATGGGCACGGTCGCGCCCAATCCTTATTACACCAAAAACATTGCCGACGAATGTATGGAGAAGATATTCCTTCCCACCATCCGCGCTATGAACGCCGAAGGCAGGACATTCAGGGGCTGCCTCTATTTCGGACTTATGATAACTCCCGACGGCCCCAAGGTCATCGAGTACAACTGCCGTTTCGGCGACCCCGAAACGCAGGTAGTGCTTCCTCTCCTGAAGAGCGACCTGCTCACCGTCATGCGTGCCGTCACCGACGGAAAACTCGCGGAATGCAGCGTCGAATTCTCGGACAAGCACGCTTCCTGCGTCATAATGGCATCCGACGGCTATCCTCAAAAATACGAAAAAGGCTATGAAATAACTATCCCCGATGACGTCGCCGATTACGTCTATGTCGCGGGCGCGGCACTCAAGGACGGCAAACTCGTTACCTCGGGCGGACGCGTGCTCGGCGTTACCGCGGTGGGCGAAACGCTCGCCGCGTCTCTCGAAACGGCTTACGAACGCGTCGGACGCATCACGTTCGGCAACGCGTTCTGGCGTCATGACATCGGTGCGAGAGCACTCAGGGCCATGGAGGTTTGAATGGTATACCGTATATACGTTGAAAAGAAAAAAGAAATGGCAGAAGAGGCGCGCTCCCTTTTTTCGGAAGCGACCAATCTGCTCGGAATAAGCTCGCTTGAAGGCGTTCGCGTCATCAACAGATACGACGCCGAAAACATCACCAAAGAGCTCTTTGATTACGCCGTACGCACCGTGTTCTCCGAGCCGCAGCTTGATATCGCTTCCGAAAGCATCGACAACGAAAACGGGATCGTTTTCGCTGTCGAGT
Organism: Eubacteriales bacterium; assembly: GCA_045600105.1. Lineage (GTDB taxonomy): Bacteria > Bacillota > Clostridia > Oscillospirales > CAG-382 > UBA1206. The sequence goes on along the minus strand of JAZRXG010000006.1, from coordinate 68,718 downwards.
ACCTTCCGGGGCAGTTCGATCAGCGTGCCGACTCCGCGTCGCAGTGCATACAGATAATCTCTCAGGGCGAGCGCCCCATCGTAAAGAGCGCGAAAGTGTACGTGCTCTACGGCAATGTTTCCGAAAAAGACGTTGCCGAGATCAAGAAATACGTCATCAACCCCGTGGAAGCGCGCGAGGCGTCGCTTGACAAGCCTTCGACGCTCAAGACCGATTACGTTATCCCCACGACGGTAAAGACGCTGGACGGCTTCAGAAAGCTCGGCAGGGAAGAGCTTGCCGGATTCGTCGCGGACTACGGTCTCGCGATGGACGTTGACGATATTCAGTTCTGCCGTGATTATTTCATCAAGGAAGACCGCGACCCGACCATCACCGAAATAAAGATGATCGACACTTACTGGTCCGACCACTGCCGTCACACCACCTTCCTCACCGTTATCGATGATGTTAAGTTCGAGGACGAACTCATTCAGAAAACCTATAACGAATATATCGAGCTCCGCAAGTCACTCGGCAGAACGAAACCCATCTGCCTCATGGACATCGCGACCATCGCGGTAAAAGCCCTCAAAAAGCAGGGGAAACTCGATAAACTCGACGAATCCGAAGAGATCAACGCCTGCACCGTCAAGATCGACGTAGACGTTGACGGCGAAAAACAGCCGTGGCTGCTGCTCTTCAAAAACGAAACTCACAATCATCCCACCGAGATCGAGCCTTTCGGCGGAGCCGCCACCTGCATAGGCGGCGCCATCCGTGACCCGCTCTCCGGACGTTCCTACGTTTACGGCGCGATGCGTGTGACCGGTGCCGCCGATCCCACCGTTCCCGTAAGCGAAACCATCCCCGGCAAGCTTCCTCAGCGCAAGCTCGTCACTACCGCTGCCGCGGGCTATTCCTCCTACGGCAACCAGATAGGACTTGCAACCGGCATCGTTGACGAAATATATCATCCCGGCTACGCCGCAAAGCGTATGGAGATAGGCGCGGTCATCGCAGCCGCTCCCGCCGAAAACGTACGCCGCGAGGTACCTTGCCCCGGCGACGTCGTCATCCTTCTCGGCGGCAGCACCGGACGCGACGGCATTGGCGGCGCGACGGGCTCGTCCAAAGCGCACAACGCTCATTCGGTCGAGACCTGCGGTGCCGAAGTTCAGAAGGGCAACGCTCCCGAAGAACGCAAACTGCAGAGACTTTTCAGAAACAAGACCGCCTGCCGCATGATAAAACGCTGCAACGACTTCGGCGCGGGCGGCGTATCCGTCGCCATCGGCGAGCTCGCCGACGGACTTTATATCGACCTCAACAAGGTTCCCAAAAAATACGAGGGACTTGACGGCACCGAACTCGCCATATCCGAATCTCAGGAGAGAATGGCGGTCGTCGTTGAAAAAGAAAACTGCGGCGCTTTCCTCGCTCTTGCCGACAGCGAGAACCTTCAGGCGTGCCCGGTTGCGACCGTTACCGAGGAGCCAAGACTCGTTATGACGTGGAACGGAAACGTCATCGTCGATATAAGCCGCGAATTCCTGGGTTCCAACGGCGCAGACAAACACATAAAGATAACCGCGGCGTCTTCCGCGCTTAAAAGCAAGACGTTTGACGGCAGCTTCTCCGACAATATGAAGAAGATGTCTTCCGACCTCAATATCTGCTCCAAACGCGGACTTTCCGAAAGATTCGACTCCACGATAGGCGCGGGCACGGTGCTCATGCCTTTCGGCGGAAAGAATCAGCTCACCCCGATACAGGCAATGGTACAGAAGATAAGCGTCGAAAAGAAACATACAGACGACTGCTCGCTCATGGCATGGGGCTACGACCCGTTCATCACCGAACAGAGCCCGTATCACGGCGCGTATATCTCCGTCGTCAATTCTGTCTGCAAGCTTATCGCTTCGGGCGCCGAATTCAAGGACGTTTATCTTACTTTCCAGGAATATTTCGAAAAACCCGGTACAGACGGCAAACGCTGGGGCAAACCGTTCTCGGCTCTCCTCGGTGCTTTCAAGGCACAGATGGAGCTCGGCATCGGCGCCATCGGCGGCAAAGACTCGATGAGCGGCTCGTTTGAAAAACTCGACGTTCCGCCTACCCTCGTTTCGTTCGCCGTAACGACCGAAAAGGTCAAGGATATCGTTTCGAACGAATTCAAAAAAGCCGGAAACAAGGTAATATTCCTTGCTCCCGACTATGACGGAAACGGTCTTCCCGAGACCAAATCACTGCTTGACGTATTCGTGAAAGTCACGTCGCTCCTCAGAAGCGGCAAAGCCGTTTCGTGTTATACCCCCGGTATGGGCGGCGTCGCCGAAGCGGTCATGAAGATGTCGTTCGGCAACGGTTTCGGTTTTGCTTTCGACGATTCGCTTAATCTTGACGAGCTCTTCGGCAAATGCTACGGCTCGTTCGTGCTCGAAGTCGAAGACGGCGTCGGAGGCGGAAAGGTCATCGGCAAAGTCACGTCCGACGGTGCTTTCGCTTATAAAAACGAAAAACTCGCTGTCTCCGAAATACTTGCGTCTTACGAAAACAAACTCGAAGACGTGTATCACTGCAACATCGCCGACGCGGTCACCAACGTGAAGAACTTCGCGTTCAATACCGAAAAACGCGTGTCTCCCGCGGTAAAATGCACACGTCCCAAGGTGCTCATTCCCGCGTTCCCCGGCACCAACTGCGAATTCGACAGTGCCAAAGCCGTACGCGACGCAGGCGCGGAACCCGAGATAATCGTCATCAACAACCTTACGTCCGACGGTATTCGCAGGTCCGTTGAAACCTTTGCCTCCAAGCTCAAGGACGCTCAGATGATATCCATTCCCGGCGGATTCTCCGGCGGCGACGAACCCGACGGAAGCGGCAAATTCATAACCGCGTTCTTCCGCAACGCGTCGGTCAAGGAAGGCGTCACCGATCTGCTTGAAAACAGAGACGGACTTATGTGCGGTATCTGCAACGGTTTCCAGGCGCTCATCAAGCTCGGACTCGTTCCTTACGGAAAGATCATCGATACCGATGAGAACTGCCCGACCCTTACCTTCAATACCATCGCACGCCATCAGTCGCGCATCGTTCGTACCCGCATCGCTTCCACCAAATCTCCGTGGCTTTCTCTCATGAACGTCGGTGACGTCGTGAACGTGCCCATTTCGCACGGTGAAGGACGCTTCTACGCGGACGAAGCGACTATCCTCCGTCTTGCCGAAAACGGACAGATAGCGACTCAATACGTCGATCTTGAAGGAAACGCCACCAATGACGTTCATTTCAATCCCAACGGTTCGATGTACGCCATCGAGGGCATCACGTCTCCCGACGGACGCGTGTTCGGCAAAATGGGACACAGTGAACGCGTGGGCAGCGGCCTTTACAAGAACGTACCCGGCAATTATGACATCCGTATGTTCGAAGCGGCGGTCAAATATTTCAAATAAACATTTATAAGTAAGTAACGGTGCAGCCCCGAAAGTGACTGCACCGTTTTCGTTTTATACGAAAAAATTCAGACACCGCGAAAAGCAATTCTGCGATAAGCGGTGTCTGTTTATGTTTGGTTATTTTATGTTGTTCATAAGAGATGCTATGACGTCGTCGACCTGTGAGGTCTTTATATCTTCGGCGTCGATGACCGCGATATCAAGCTCGCTTGCCCTGTGACGCGTTATGGAACGGCATTGCTTTGTAGTGACTATCGCCGCTTTCGCGATACCGCCGCCGAATCTGTCACGGAGTATCGCGAGCTCATTCAGCGCGTCGGTCGAAACGTCACACGTCTTGCAGCTGATGAAAATAGGGAAGATGCCCTTCATTGCCATCACGTCGATCTCATTTGTGATCTTGTCGTGCGTAAGACCTCTGTCCCAATCGACGACTGCGCTCATCACCACGTCGTTGAAAACTCCGCAGTCAACGCAGGCTTTATAGGTGTAAAGCTCGAGCACGCTTCCGACGTCGCGCAGCCACGACATGATATTCGCGTCGGCGAAAGTGAACGAAACCGAAACGCCTTTTTCGATCCTCAGCGATTTTATGAACCCTTTCGAATCAAGTTCCGAAAGCACGTCATCGGGACATTCGATCTTTCCGCGGCTGCCTTTTACGGCATAATCCGAACTCACTTTCAGCGAATGAGAATACTGTGCCTGCTGAGACGCGCGCTGGATGAAATCGACCGCCTTCGTCCAGCTCTTTTTGTATTTCAGAAATACGGAAAAAAGTTCGTCTATCTTATCCGAATACGACGAAAGGATCGAGTTGTCGACTCTTCCGCGTCTGAGCTCGCCGCCTGCCATCATGAAAAAGTCGTTCACGCCGTATTTAACGGTGCATTCAAGCTCATCCGCAAACGGGGCGTTCATGATATCGAAGAACCTGTTCTTCTTGCGGCTGTACGTGAACGCGGGGATGCCTGAATCGGCGCACATAAGACCGCCCGCGAAAAGAGCGGAATCGGTCCCGCCGGTAACGTCCAGAACGCAGTCGGGATATTCTTCGGTAACTCTGAATAGCTGCTTTTTGAGTTTTTCGGTGTCGTATACGCTTGATTCGATGAAGACCGCTTCCGTCGGTATGCCGCGATGGGCAAGAAAAGACCTGAAATTCTTTTTTATCTTTGCGCTCTGCGCGACTTCTGACGGGCAAAGGAACACGGTTTTTTCGGGACGGAATACTTCGGCGGCAAGAAAGTTCTCGACCGGACGTTCATCGTAAAGCTCGATAAGCGTTTTCACTATACATCACTCTTTTTTGAGATTTATAAAGAAATACGAAAATCAACGTTGCGGCAAGAGGGAAAAGAGACGCGAGAAGCAGGCCCGACTTCATGGCGAGCTGCTCGCAGGTAATGCCGATATCGGCGGAAAGAGAAGCAATAAGCGAGGACGAGGAAAGCAGGTCGGTCACGGTCCCGACGAACTGAGTCCCGACTGCCGCGCCGAGGTCACCGCCGGAAGCCATCAGGGCGAACATCGCGACGCTCGGTGACGGAAATACGTCGGCAAGAACGATAAGACTGCCGGGCCAGAGCATAGACGCGAAAAGTCCGGTGAAGGCGCAGGCACAGAGCCCGAGAATGGGGAACGGCGACAAGGACGCGATGACGTAGCACGCGAACGCTCCGGAAGAACATACGAGCATTACGGTGTAAATGCGTTTTCCGATCTTTGCGTACAGCGTCCGTCCGAGAGCAAGCATAAGACCGAAAAGAGCGGTCCCCGCAACGTCACCGACGGTTTTGGGTATCCCGAGCGAATACTCGATATATGAAGAACACCATTGCGCCATCGTACATTCGGCGGCACCGCCGAAAAAGATGCAGAAGAAGCAGGTCACGAATCGTCCGTTTCTGAGAAGCGGAAGAACGCTCGACGCTTTTTCGGGCGTTTCAAGCTTCGGAAGGTCTGAGCGGAAGAAAAGCAGGCAGGCAGCCGCAGGAACGGCTATCCAGATAAAGCTGATTATCTGCCAGTTATCCCTGCCGCAGAGCGAAAAGAACAGCGTGCTTGCGAGGATCACGACCACAACGCCCCACGCGTAGGTCGAATGGAGCTTGCTCATTTCGCGGTCGGGATCGTCTGACGGTATGGCGGCGATGACCGGACTGATAAGCACTTCGGCAAGACCGCCGGCTGAAGCGAACACCAGAGTGCCGCAGAGCAGACAGACGAATTCATATCCTTTGAAAAGAGGTGTCAGCGAGAAAATAAGAAGTCCCGCGGCGGCGATGAACGGCGTCAGCTTGACCGTGCGCGCGATGTTGAACTTGTGGGAATAAAACGAAAACAGCAGGTCCATTCCGAGCTGCGTCAGAAAGTTCACGAATATGAGAGCTCCGAGCAGGGAGAACGAAAGTCCGTAATGCTCGTGGAACGTAATGAAAAGCAGCGGCGGAAAATTTGCCGCCACGGACATTGTGAAATTAACGGCGTAACAGCCGAATCTGGTTCTTGTGTAATTCTTTTTCATAAGCTAAAGCTCCGTTTGTGATTCCATATTAGCACAAACGTCCGACGTTTGCAATATCATTATACGCATTTATCGCAATTAAGTAAACAAGTAAGGATACCGCCGGATGCTTATTGACAAACGGAGGAGATCGGTATTATTTCGCAGAAGGCATATAAAATGATTTTATGAATAACGTTTGCAAACATTACGCAAAATGATCTGAAAAAGTATAACCGGAACGGTCAAATGATGTGCCCTGTTCCGTCTTTTTTCTTTTATCCCGCGTTTCGGGTGATCAGCATGTCAAGGCAATATATCATTCTTTCGATCTGCCGTACGACGTTTGCGGCGTCGGTCTTGTCGGTAAAGAGGGAAGATATATCGTCTTTCAGCGTTGCTGTGGCGTCACGCAGTTCGGAAAGATATCCGCTGCCATTCACGTCAAGAGACGCGCATTTTTCTTTCCAGGCATTCAGATATTGCGTCAGTTTTCCGGCGTTCGTCTTGTCGAGCGCGCTTTCCGAAACGAAAACTTCAATGCCATCTTCGTAATAGCCGTATACGGCACTTATCATTCCGCAGGCGTCGTCGACTCTGACGGAACGCGAACGTGAAAGCGTTCTTGCGAGCAGATTGGAAGAAATATCGAAATACGCGAACGAAAAGACCGAAAAACCGTCGGCAGACGCGCTTCTCGCTTCTCCCGGCTGATATATCAGTGTTTCCCACGGAGTGTCACTGAACGCGGAAAGTCCGGTCGAATAGAAGCATTTGTCCTTGACTTCGCGTGCGAAAGCGGAAGCGTTGCGTTTGACGTAGGAGTTGTCGCCCGTGTAGGTCATCGAAACGAGCTCGTCAGTATAACCGCGCTTAACCCATTCGTAAGGGTCCTGAAAAAGCTGCGACGACGTAGTCGCGGGCTCGGGGTATACCGCTGCGGAAAGCCACGCGTCCGGATGCTTTTCGTTCATCATCGAAGATATCTCGCCGACGAACGACGTGATTATCTCTTTTCTGAAAGAAATCCAGCTGCTGTAAAGCTTTCCCGAAACGAGCGATCCCGGATCCTGCGCCGTGCCTTCTTTTTCCTGCCACGCTTTGACGATGTCGTCGTTGTAGCCGAAATCGCTCACGCCGTAGTTGAGCTCGGGGAATCTCGTATAATCAAGGTGTATGCCGTCAACGTCGTATTTGGTGAGTATCTCGTCGTAGAAATCAACGAGAAAGCTTCTGACTTCGTCGTCGAACGGGTTCATGAAGATGAAGTTTGTGTTCGAAACCGAATAATAGAACGTGTTCTTGCCCGTTTTGTCAACGAGCCATCTGCCGTCGAAATGCTCCGCAAGCTTCATATTTGCCTGCTCCTGATTTTCGACCGTGCCGATAAAGAAGTTTTCGACCCAGGCGTGAACGCCGATGCCGTATTCGTGACCGATCCTCGTGAACGCCTCAAGCGCGTCAAAATCGCCGTTCGCTTTGGAATGGATTATCAGCTCGTTATCGGAAAAACCGATGAAGCTGCCGTTGTACCACGTTTCGAGATAAAGCGTGTTTATGCCCATCGACGCCATATCGGAAACGACCTTGCGGACTTCGTCGTCATTCTTTTCGCGGCTTCTGTACCACGTTCCGCGGTTTTCGATGACGGGGAACTGAATGAGCGATATCTCAAGCTCTGTGAGCAGTTTTCCGTCGTTTTCAAACCGTTCGCCGGCACTTCCCACGTCGCCGTTTTCCCAAAGCCTTTTCGTTTCGCCGACTGCGTTCTTCGCGTCTTCGTATTCTTTCGCGGACACGGGAACGAGAGTTGAACGCAAAGCGAGATATTCCTGTTCGAGCCTTTCAAAACGGTTGAGTTCGCTTATGAGTATCGTGTCGGGAGCATAATGAACGAGGACTTTTCCGTCATCCAGCAGCGTTGCTCTGCCGCCTTCGATATAACAGTTTTCAAGGAGCTTCTCGTTCGTTCCGTGACCCGAAAGAACGAATCCGTTTTTCGGTACCGCGATATTTCCCGCGTGACCGGAAGCGACCATATATCCGTTTTCATCGACCGCTATCTCGAATCCGTAAGGATTGGTCTGCGTCGATGAACGGTCTTTGTAAAGGATGAGCGCGTTTTCTGTCCTCGTGGTGTTTGTTCCGTTTATTTTGAGGGTATCACAGTAATAGTTAGGAACGCCGAGGAACAGAGAAGCTTCCGTTCCTTTTTTTATTCTGCGCGAACGGCTGTATTTGACGGCGTCCTTGTGGATGCTGAGCACGTATCCGTTTTCGGGTATCGCCATGTTTCCTGTCCCGGTTTCTATCGCGCTGACTTTGCCGTCGGAGACGGCGATCTCGATGCCGTATTGATTAGTGCCGGTTGTATCGCCGTATTCGCTCGTGTATATCGCCGTGACGCCTTCGGGAGTCCTTATGCCGTTCACTATGTCGATGGGATAGAAAACACCGTCTATCGTTACGTGATATCCGCCGTACGACTCGGTGTCGAGTTCACGCGTTTTTATCGTATCGCCTTCGGAAAGGGAGGACGGCACGTCAGAGTAACTGCCGGCAAAAGTTATGATGACGCCTCCGCAGTTCGGCATTATCGCGTTTATTCCCGTCTCCGGAGCGTAAACGACTTTACCGTCCATGACGACGACGTCTCTGCGAGGCAAAGACGATTTCGGGGATACGGTCCGAGACGCGTTGCTTGTGACGTAGATACCGTCTTTCGTTATTTCATCAACGTTGAAGTTTTCGTCGGGGATCCCATATTCGGTATCTCCGACGGTTATCCAATGCGCGTCTTCGGGGGCGTCAGACGATTCTTCGGCAGATATAACCTCCGATACTTCGACGTCCTGCCCGGACGAGGTATCGGCATCCGAACTCGTGTCACCGCTGCCCGAACACGCAAACATATTCATAAGCATGACCGTCACCCAAAAAATCGGAAATAAGTATTTTAATTTACGTTTCATCATCTTATTTCACTTACGTCGTAAGCGCGGGTGAAAGCTTTGCCCTTGTCGTCCCATACCTCAAAACGAATAAAGCTCCACGAATCGTCGGCGGGGATAACGAAGTCGTGGGAAGTAAGGTCACAGCTATTCGAATGAACGGGTCCGCTGAGACGCCCGTCGGTACGGAGCATTATCGTTTTCGCCGGAGTGCACTCGATGTGTATTTTGCCGTCTTCAACGTAAAGCGCCTTTATCTCGGGACCGGTGGACGCGTACATATCGCCTTTTTCGACTGCTTTGAAAAACTCGTCGTAGCCGAGACCGTCCATACATATCATATCGAATCCGCCGAACGAATCGTTATAGGGCGAATCAAGGTCGGTCGTCGCGTCGTGGTTGTCGTCGGTGCAGGACGGGAACACGCGGCTGCCTTTGGTCAGCATAAGCTCGTATTCGTAATCGGCGTATCCGTTTGCCATCTCGATCTCGCAGCCGGTGTTGAAGGTCTCGAAAAGCGTCAGCCCTTTGAGCGGCAGGAAATCGTCCGGCTGCTGCAGCGACCAGCGCGGATGGTTGTACTGTGCGATAAAGCCTTCCTTGGCGGCACGCTCTATCATATCGTTCGCGACGTTCACGTCGTACGCTCTGTCAACGTGGATGAGTTCTGTCCTGTTTTTGTCCTTCGAGAAGAAGTTTATGTGATACGTTCTCGCGTAAAGCCAGTTGGGGGCGTATTCCGTCATATCTATCTCGATCGAGGTTATGGGCAGAAAACCGTCGTCGGCAAGATCGTTGTGCGGAATGAGCTTGTTGTGGTCGGAGTAGGCGAGTATGGAATACCCGTGCGACTTGTACGCTTCCTTGAGCTGCTCAACAGTGAAGCGTCCGTCGGAAAGAGTCGAATGGCAGTGAAGGTTCGCTCTGTACTGTTTTTTGTCCGGCAATAAGAATTTTTTCATAACGTTCTCCTTTTTTAACGGTTATTAACAGTGTGATCCCAACTTTACGAATTAAGAGTAAATTAAAGGGATTTTTATGGTTTATTATACCATTTTATAAGGAAAAATCAAGAGTTCGCCTTGACTTATTTTCGTGAAATGTTATAATGCCTACGTTCCGAAAAAAGGAGGCTTTGCTGTATGAACAAAAACGTTCTCGTTTCCGGTGCTTCTTCCGGACTCGGAAGAGCAGTCGCCGAATACCTCGCGTCGAACGGATACAACGTATACGCGGGCGCAAGATCGTTCGGAAACGGTGCTGAACCGCCGGCTTTGTGCAAAGGCGTGTATCTTGACGTAACCGACGAAAAATGCGTTAAAAACGCCGTCGACGGCATAATAAATGAATGCGGAGAGCTTTTCGCTCTCGTGAACTGTGCGGCTTTCTTCACGATGGGCTCTTGTGAGGAGGTTCCGGCAGACGAACTTTCTTCGATATTGAACACCAATTTTCTCGGGGATGTCAGAACCGTTCAGGCGGTGCTGCCTTATTTCAGAAAGCAGGGATACGGAAGAATAATCAACTTTTCGTCCATCAACGGGCTGCTCGCCATTCCGTTCCAGGGGGCATACACCGCCTCCAAGCACGCCGTTGAGGGATGGAGCGAAGCGCTTTGTCAGGAGACTGAGCGGTTCGGCGTTTACGTCACCGTTATCGAACCCGGCGACTGCAGAGGAGGAAGCGACAAATACCGCAAGAAAGCGGCACTTTCCGAAGACGCTTCTTCGCCTTACGCCGAATATTACAAGGCAGGCACGGAAAAGATCCATCACGACGAATCGAACGGAATGGAACAGACGAAGATCGCCAAAGCGGTCTGCAAGCTTCTTTCAAAAAAGACTCCGCCTTCACGCAGGATCGTCGCGACGCTCACGCAGCGTTCGTCCGTATGGCTCAAAAAAATACTCCCGTCAAGAACTTTCGACAGGATCATTGCAAATTACTACGCACCGAAGGAGAAGAAAAAATGACCTGGGCAGAAAAAACCGCATTACTTGAAAAAGAATTGAATTTCAGACATTTGTTCGAGGTGCTCTGCCTCGAAAAAGAAAAGACGTTCGCGATATGGCTCGAGGACGGAGAAGTCAAGACGTACGATTACGCCTGTCTCGAGAACCGTTCGTTTGCCGTATCTGAAAATATACAAAAGCTCGGTTTCGGCAAAAAGGACGGCTGGACGGGTATCGCCGTGGACACCTGCAAGGAATGGCCCATAATTTTCTGGGGACTCTTGGCTTCCGGACGCAAAGCGCTGCTTCTCGATCCGTCGCTCGACGACAAGGGCATCGATCACCTTATGAAGCAGGCGGGCGCCGATTCGCTCGTCATCCGCAGAAAGCGTGCGCTTCCTTACGCCCAGCTGACCCCGGAAGAAGTCATGGGGAGCGCAGACGCGCCTTCGGCGTCCTATAAGCCCGATTGGGCTGACCTCGTTGCCGCCTGCACTTCGGGGACCACCTCGACGTCGAGGGTATACGTTTATAACGGCGAAGCGATGTGCCGTCAGGCGATAGGCTTTTCGCATCATCAGCCGTACCCCTGCCTTACCTATGAAGGCGCGGGCGAAATAAAGACGGTGAGCTTCCTTCCGCTCAATCATATATTCGGCATCCTCACCAACGTCATAACGACCCCGTTCCAGAACTATCCGCAGATATATCTTAAGGACAGAGCGCCTCAGACCATCATGGAGACCTGCCGCAAATGCGGCGCTCAGATGATACTGACCGTTCCGCTCCTCGTGAATTCCATATCGAATACCATCACCAAAAAGGTTTCCGAGCAGTCGTTCTTCAAGAGGACGGCGTTCAAATTCATGTCGTGGCTGTCGCTGACCTGCCAGAGGATAAACCCGAGATGGGGACTCAAGGTCGGCAAAAAACTGTTCAGGTCCGTCAACTCCAATCTGTTCGGCGACAGCATGATGCAGATAGTCGTCGGCGGCGCTCACGTGCCCGAAAAACATCTCAAGACCGTCAACGCGCTCGGCTACGCCGTGACCGTGGGATTCGGCATGACCGAGACCGCCATAACGTCTTACGAAAACAAGATAGACCTTAAGACCCGCCTTTCGGGCAGCGTCGGACTTCCGCTCCCGATATCCGAATACAAGATAATCCCCGACGGAAACGACCCGAACAGAGGCGAGCTCCGCATAAAGTGCAACGCCATGCACATCGGCAGACTCGAAAACGGCATCATGCTTCCTCCTTCTCTTGACGAGGACGGCTGGTTCGCGACGGGTGACGTCGTGAGGATAGGCGACAAGGGCAGAATGTGGATAGAAGGACGCATCAAGGACGTCATCATCGGTGAATCGGGCGAAAACGTTTATCCCGATGAGATCGAGGATACCTTCGCGGGAATCGAAGGCGTCGAACAGCTTGCCGTTTTCGGACTCAAGAAGAACAATGACGAACTCGTGACGCTCATTCTGAACGTGGGAGACAAATACGAGGATAATATCTTCCTAACAAAACTCGCGTCTCAGATCGACAAGCGCAACAGAACGCTGCGCCCGCTCAAACGCGCCAGAATGATACTTGTCACGAGCGACGAGCTTCCGACGGCAAGCACCATCAAAGTCAAACGCGCGGCAATACGCGACGGCGTGGAAAACGGAAAGATCAGATACAAGAACCTTTCTGTCGGTGAAAACGTGGTTACTTACAACGTAGTGAAGAACGAAAAGACCGAAAACAACGAAAGTGAAAAGACCGCAGCCGTGAATACGAAGATGTTCGTTCCGTCCGCAAACGCCGATGAAAGCATCAGGCAGAAGATAAAGGAATGCTTCGCCGAGGAGCTTGACATCGATATTGACCTTATAAAGGACGATTCCACTTTCACCGACGACCTCGGCGGCGACAGCCTGCACAGGATAGGCGCGCTTATAAAAGTCGAATCCGAGTTCGGCATCCAGATACCCGAGGAAGCGTACGAATACTGCACCACCGTGAGCGACCTCGCGAACGTAGTCGCCAAGCTCCGCGAAGGCGAAGAAATAAAGGGAGAAGAAAAGAACGAAGTCGTAAAGGTCAACGATTTTACCGAAAGTGAAGAATACAAGAATTTTGTGACCCGTTTTGCCGATATGGAAAAGGCGAAAAACCCGTATTTCATCTGCCACGAATCACCGCTCAAGGATACGTCGCTGATGGACGGCAGGGAGGTTCTCAACTTCGGCTCGTATAACTACGTAGGTATGTCGGGCAGAAAAGAAGTCAACGAAGCGGCAAAAGCGGCGATAGACAAATACGGCACGTCCGCCAGCGGTTCAAGACTTCTCGCCGGTGAAAAAATGCTTCACCGCGAACTCGAAAAAGAGATCGCCGAGTGGAAGCACGCCGAGGACGCCCTCGTTCTCGTCGGCGGACATTCCACCAACGTAACGATAGTCGGCAACTTCTGCGTCAAAGGCGACCTTATCCTCTACGACGCCATCATCCACAATTCCGTCCACGAAGGCTGCCGCCTTTCGGACGCCGACTCAAAGGCGTTCCCTCATAACGATCATAAAGCGCTCGAAGAGATACTGAAGAATCTCCGCGACAAATATTCCAAGGTGCTCATAGTCGTCGAAGGCGTTTACAGCATGGACGGCGACATCGCTCCCATTCCCGAGTACGTCGCGCTCAAAAAGAAATACGGCTGCTTCCTCATGGTCGACGAAGCGCACTCGGCTTGCGTCATCGGTAAGACCGGCGGCGGTGTTGACGAGTATTTCGGGCTCGACGGCAGGGATATCGACATCAAGATGGGCACTCTTTCCAAAGGTCTCGGCACCTGCGGCGGATATGTCGCCGGCCCCCGTCCCATCATCGAGTATTTCCGTTACAACGTCCCCGGCTTCGTCTTCTCGGTCGGTATGTCTCCGGCGCTCGCGGGCGCGAGTCTCGAAGCTATCAGACTCCTCAAACGCGACCCGAGCATCATGGAGAATATGAGACGCAACATCGACGTCTTTATGAAGGAATGCGAAAAGCATAATTTCAACACCTGCCTCGCGGGCAAAACCGCGATAATCCCCATCCTCGTCGGCAGCGACGAGAACGCCTATCTGCTTTCGAACAAGCTGATGGAAATGGGCGTGTTCGTACCGCCCGCCGTTTATCCCGCCGTTCCCAAGGGCAAGGCGAGACTCCGCTTCTGCGTCATTTCCGACCATAAACCCGAGCAGATCGTTAACGCGATGAACATTCTCGAGAAGGCAGCAAAGGAACTGAATATAACTCTCCCCCCGAGAGATTAAGATGAAAAAGGCTCTTACGCTTCAGAAACGTAAGAGCTTTTTGTTGACAAAGTAAGAACATAATGATATACTGAACAAAACAAAATAATTATGCAAAACGCATAAATTCGGAGGAAAGAAAAAGTATGATAAACCCGTACGGTTATAATCAAAAAAACATCGGAAAAGGATTAAGAATTTTAGCTTATATTTTATTGATTCTTGACATATTAAGTTGTTTTATTTTCGGAAGTCTGCTTTTGGACGATGACAATTATTGGGGATTAGGTGTTATTTTTATAGGTTCGCTTGGCGGAATTATTCTTTACGGCATTTTAGCCGGATTCGGTACACTTATTGAATCGGTCGAAAATATAGAAGATATGATAAGAAACGAAAAAATCGTGGTAAAAGTATCTGCTGAGGATTTTATTCAGAAATATAATAATGATCAAAATACAACTTCATCTCAAACCGACACATATGATTTCAAAAACAGATTTAACGGCAAAGTACAAGTTAAAAAATGCCCGCAATGCAGTCAGGAAAATCCGTATTTCAATGAAGTATGTTTAAGCTGCGGATACAAATTTAATGTCAGTGCGCAAGTTTCGACAGACGAAAATCAGCCCCCTACAGCAGAATCAAGCGAATATTTGAAAAAGTGTCCGCGATGTGGTTCGAAAAATCTTCTCGGTAACGATGTTTGTTGGAAGTGCGGATATAAATTTAAATAAAAAAACTTACAAAACAGCGGCATATCAGAACGATATGCCGCGTATTTTTTTACATCTATTTCTTTATGTGTGTATCATTGCAAACAAGGGTAAAAATATAAATTTCCGATCTCGGATTGATACTTCTTACGATCCCGATCAATTCCTTCAATGAAGATCCCGTGGCATTTATATCTTCGATAATAAGTATTTTATTATTTTCCGACAAAATCTTATGCGCTTTGGTATAAGGATCATCGGCGGTCAGACGACACGGCGGATCTTTTAATGACTCGATCGTTATGCCAAAAGTATTGTGCTGGCACATATCCTCACAGTAATCAATCATATTGCTTACTAACGCACTCATATCTGATTTAGGATATACGAAACACTTAAAATTTTTTAATCCCACTGACTTATCCAGTAATTTAAGAGGCTTGCAGATAATTTGTTCGTATTCTGCTTTGAAAGGACGGGTTTTAAGCGTCCCGTCCAGCCAATCCGTAAACTTTGCGCAAGTCCGAGAGGATGTCTCGTCCGAAAAACGATACCCCAAATGAAACACGTTTTCCGTAAAATCGGATTCGTATAATTCGGGTTCGCATAAATGGATCGTGTATTGTTCCGCGTCTTCATCAAAATCGATCACAATATCATTCGTACTGTCATCGTATCTGATGCGGGTATTCAATTTGATCACTTTCATTGATTCAGCGCTTGAAATACTCTTTGAAATCGGGGATATCCACGGGGACGCTGCCGCCGTTGATCGACTGGGAAGCAAGGGGAGTTATCGCCATCCACGACACGGTGTCGAATATATCGATGAAGGGCTTGTAGCCCCTGCCGATGAAGTTTGCGAAAAAGTCGTCATATACGAGCCAGTCCATTCCGCCGTGTCCCGACGAATAGTTCTGCGTCGCCTGATTCTTCCAGAGCGGATGGTCGTATTTTTCAAAGTATTTCTCTTTGTTGTTGTAGTAGTCCTTGCTCCATTCGCTGTGTACGCCGTCGAGGAAAAGTCCGTCGGCATCCTCAAAATACGCCGCTTTCGTGCCTCTCACGGTGAACCCGCGCGAATAGCATCTCGGCAGCGTGGTGTCGAGCGTGAGCGTGATGGTCTCGCCGCCGCCGCATTTTATCATCGTTTTCACGATATCGCCCTGATTGAAATGATATGAAGCAAGCGTCTTGTCCACGTCATCGCGGGTCGCGGCGTAGTCGTTGAGTCCCCAGGAACCGGACGCCATGGAAACGAGCTTGGTCATCTTCGTGGCATTTCCGAGGTCCATGACCTTTGCTATGGGGCCGAGCTCGTGAGTGGGGTAATTGTCGGTGCAGCGCGCTTTGTAGTTGCGGAGTCTGTAATGGCGTCTTTCGTGTCCGTGGGTTATCTCGTCGCGCAGGTCGTGCTGATAACCGCCGTCGCAATGGACAATCTTGCCGAAAACGCCGATCTGCGCCATATTGAGCGCCATCATCTCTTCACGGTTGAAGCAGCAGTTTTCCATCATTATGCATTGGATGCCCGTTTCTTTATACGCGTCAACGAGGGCGTAGCAGTCCTCGATCGAATACGCGCCGCCGACTTCCATCGCGACGGGTTTTCCGGCTTTCATCGACGCGATCGAGATACTGGCGTGCGATTCCCACGCCGTGCAGTTGACGACGACGTCAACGTCGGGGGAGTCCACCGCGTCGTGCCAGTTCGTGCTGCCCTCGGGAACGTATCCCTTGCGCTGACTCACGAAATCCTTCGCCGCCTGAACTCTGTCTTCGTATTCGTCGCACACGAAAACGAGATTGACGTCTTCGCGTTCGCAGAGGATGTTTTTGAGAGTCCAGAGGCCTCTGCTTCCGAGCCCGATTATAGCTGTGTTTATCTTATTCATTTGTCTGCCTCTTTTTTACGTTATTTTTTATAAAGTAAACCGTCGGGATGAGTATCAGTATCACCGACGTGAACTGCGCGGGTGACAGTATGCCGAAAAAACTGCCTCTGTCGTCGCCTCTGAAAAATTCAAGAACGAATCTGAGTGCCGGATACAGCGTCATGTACCACATGAAGCGTTCTTTTTTTATCACGAAAACGAACAGCAGTATGAGGATCGCAACGCCGATACATTCGAAAAGCTGCGTCGGAAGGCAGGCGTTCCCGTAATGCAGGACGCCCTTGGCGGGGTTATCGGGGAAATGAAGCGCAAGGAACGAATCCGATTCCATTCCATAGCAGCAGCCGCCGAAAAAGCAGCCGAGCCGTCCGAACACGCAGAACGTGCAGAACGGGATGACCATTCTGTTCAGCCATTCGAGCGGAGAAAAAGGCGAACGCTTGTCATTTCTGACGAGAAGCCAAAACATCGCGGCGCTTCCGATAAGTCCGCCGTAAAACGCCATTCCGTCAAGAGTGAACGCGCCTCTTTCGGCGATCTTGAAAAGACTGTCGTATATCGCCGAGCCGAAAAAGGCGGCGACGCCCGAAACGAGTATCTTGGGGAGAAGAAACTTTTCGTGTCCTTTGTTCATGAGCAGCGCCGCTCCGAGCATGGCGCAGGACGCGAGGAAAACGAAAACGTGGAACGTGCCTATCTCAAGACCGAAAACGTGTAAATACGGATGCATTATTCGGTCATCCACTTAAGGATGGGCTGGATCTCTCTGTCCCAGAACTCCCACGAATGACAGCCCGACGATTCGCTGTAGGTCACGTTGAAGCCGTTTTCTTCAAGAAGTGCCTTGGTATCTCTGTTTGCGGAAAGCAGGCCGTCTTCGGTGCCGCAGCAGATATAAAGGTCGGGCTTGGGACGGTTTTCGGCGATGAGCCTTTCAACAGCCGTTTTGATGGTGTGCTTCACGCGAACGTCTCCTTCGCCGAATATCGACTGCCAGTAAGGCGTTTCGGGATATTTGCATATATCGTAAGCGCCCGAAAGTCCCGCCGCTTTGCCGAAAGTCTCGCTTTCGTTGAGCGCGATCTTGAGCGCGCCGTAGCCGCCCATCGAAAGTCCGGCGATCCAGTTGTCCTCGCGCTTGTCCGACATACCTCTGAAGAATCCGCGGCAGACGGCGGGGAGCTCCTTCGCGACGAAGGTGTAATACTTCTGATAGCCGCATTCCATATCGGTGTACCATCCGAGCTCGGTGGTCGGCATGACGACCGCGATGCCTTTTGCGGTTGCGTATCTTTCGATAGAGGTGCGGCGTTCCCATATAGTCTCGTCGTCACTCATTCCGTGAAGCAGATAAAGAGTCGGGAAAGTAGTTTCTGCTTTGCCCTCCATGCCTATCTGTCCGTTGGTGGTCTGCGGCAGACATACTTCAATGCTGACGCATTTGCCGAGTACGTTTGAAAAGAATTTCACCTGAAGAAGTGCCATGTCAGTTCTCCTTTATGGTCCGACGTGCGGATATTTTTTTGAAAGCGTATTGTGTAACGATTATCGCGAGAAAACCGAATCCGACGCCGATGACGGCGCCTCCGAGTACGTCAGAGGGGAAGTGTACGCGGAGATAAAGACGGGTGAACGCTATCACGAAAGCAAAGGCAAGGGCGATCCGGCCGTAAGGTCTGCGTTCGTAATACATCATCGCGGTCGCCGAGGCGAAGCTCGAAAGCGTGTGTCCCGACGGAAATGAATAGTCGGTCGGTTTCGGGATCAGAAGCTCGATGCTCGGATCGACCGTGAACGGTCTTTCGCGGGCAACGACGTTTTTGAGGATGATATTGTCAAGAATGAGCGAAATGATGAGAGCGGCTCCGACGGCAAATCCGCATCTGCGCGTTTTCTTGAAGCAGAGCAGGACCGCCGCGAAAATTATCCATATCATTCCGGCGTTGCCGAGAAACGATATCTTCGGGATGATAAAATCAAGGAACGGGCATTGGAGCTTGTGTATCGCTTCAAGAATCTCAAGTTCATATCCGGTCATTCGAGTTCGTCGTAAGTATATACGCAGATCTCGCTTATCCAGAGCCAGCCGCTGTTTTCAAGCGCCGCTTTCACGTATCTGCCGCTTACCGCCTCCCGCGTTACCGTTCTGAATTCATAAAGCTGCCATTCACCGATGGTCTCTTTCACGTCGAGCGTGTACGATTCAACGGTGTCGCCCGCCTGAGTCCAGTTCTTGCCGTCGTCCGAAACGTAGAAGGTGACGGCTTCCATTTTCGAAATGCCCCACGTTCCGAAAGCGTTGTAAACGTCGAATTCGTATATGTTGTCGACCTTTTCGCCGAGGTCGATGATAACGTCGAAGCTGTCGGCACCCGTTCCGAAATAAAGCGTGCTGTTTCCGTTGGCGTCGAGTATCTTGCCGTCGGTGAGCTTCTGACCGTCGTCGTCCCATTTGTCGCCGCGGGTGCTTATGGTTCCCGTATATTTTTTGCCTTTTGAAACGAGTGTTTTCGCTCCCTCGTAGTATTCGAACTTGTTTTCCGGGCGTTTTGTATATTCGCCGGTGTTGTAATAGTGTACGTATTCCTCGTGCAGCCGCGTGTTTCCGACGATATCGGGAGCGTAGTAATGCGAATACGCGAAAGTTACGTGACCTTCGACGTATTTATCCGAAATCTCGAGCTGATCTGCGAATCTTTCCATTTCGGACGATTTGCCGGTCGTCGTGAAGTTTTCGTTATTTGCCCAGAAATGAAGTCCTTCTTTAGTGTCGACTGCTTCCTTCAGGCATTTGAAATACGCGTCAAGAGATTTGAGCGGAATGCCGCCCGCGCCGACGGAATCCTGACAGCAGAAAATGTCACCTTCGCGGAAATGTGTATTTTTGAAGATCTCGATCCATTCGTCACGCGTGTCTTCGGGAGAGCACGCGATGCGAAGGAACGGGGACATCATGAAGGGAAGCGACGGGTCGATCTCGGTAAGTCCGTCGAGATATATGTTGAGGAACGCGGCGCCATGTTCGGTGTTGCCGATGCCTCCGTAATATTCGGGGTTGAAATACCATCCGTAAAAAGCGTTAGGATATTTCGATTTGTATTTATCATAAAGATCGCGCGCCACTCTCACGCCGAGCTCGCCTTCGCGTCTGCACCATTCGGCGTCGGTAAGCGTCATTTCGAACCAGTCGGACGGAGCGTTGAGGCCCATGAATACCTTGATGCCTTTCTTTTCGCAGGCTTCAAGAAGCTTTTCGACCATTACGTAATTGAATTTCTTGCCGTCGAGCGTGCAGGGATAAAAAGCGCCGTCAATTTCGCCGTTGGTGTCGGTGACGGACCATTGAAGGACAACGGTATCGATGCCTGCTTCAACGAGATAGTCGCAGTGCTGTTCCCATTTTTTCGCGTTGAGAGCCGAGAACGCCCAGGGCTGGATGAAGTCGCCGGTGACGTACGGCCACGTTCTTTCAACGATCACTTCCGAGCTTTCCTCCGTTTCGGCTTCGCTGCTTTCTTCGTCGGCGACGTTTTCGGAAACGTCTGACTGCGTGGAAGATGACGTCTGTACGTCGTCCGACGGGGTGACGGACGCAGACGGTTCGTCATTTCCGCAGGAAGAAAGAACGAAAAAAGCAAGCGTGAAACATACGAGCAGTATTATCGCTTTTATTCGCATGAACATACCTCCGGTTCCTTTTTGGATTCGTTTTTCCGTGTACTCATTATAAAACCGCTTTGCGAGAATGTCAAGACAATATTCTTTCCCCTTATCTAAAACTATGTTTTAGATAAGGCACATAAAGGAAAAAGGTGTTGACACCCGGTTTTCGTTAATGTATAATGCATCAAGGACAAGGAGCGTGACGTTTCGGAAATATGAAAAACAAAAGGATATACCCCGTGTTCACCGTGACCGAAAAGGCCGAAGCATCGCTTCGTGCCGGTCATCCGTGGGTCTACGGCGAAGAGGTCGTGAGCCGTGACGGCGAATATGAAAACGGTGCGCTTGCCGACGTCGTATCGTCGAAAGGCGCCTATCTCGGTACGGGGCTCATCAGCGAAAAAAGCAAGATACTCGTACGTGTCATATCGACGAACGCAAACGATCTGTTTGACGAAGCGTTCTGGAGAAGAAGACTGAAATACGCTTTCGATTACCGTCTTACCGTAATGGGGGAAACCGACTTCGACTGCTGCCGTCTTATTTTCGGCGAAGCGGACGGAATGCCCGGCTTCACTCTCGACAGATTCAACGATATTCTCGTTTCGGAAGTCCTTTCATTCGGTATGGATCGGATAAAAGATATCATTTACAAAAACGCGGTCGATATCCTTTCCGAAATGGGCCATCCCGTAAGCGGCGTTTACGAACGCAGCGACGCGGCTCTTCGTGAACTCGAAGGGCTTGAACAATACAAGGGCTGGTACGAGGGCATCCCTCATCCTGAGGAAACGTATACGCATATCGTCGAAAACGGCATCAAATATCTCGTAGACTTCGAAAACGGTCAGAAAACGGGATTTTTCCTCGATCAGAAATATAACCGTCTTGCCGTGTCACGCCTCTGCAAAGGGAAGACGGTGCTCGACTGCTGCACGCATACGGGCTCGTTCGCCCTCAACGCCGTCAAAGGCGGAGCGACACGCGTCACCGCCTGCGACATATCCGAGACGGCGCTCGGATGTGCGCGTCACAACGCCGTCCTCAACGGTATGGAAGACAGAATGGATTTCGTCTGCGCCGATATTTTCGACCTTCTTCCGACGCTTTTCGAACAGAGAAAGCGCGACTACGACGTAATAATACTCGATCCTCCCGCGTTTACCAAAAGCCGCAAAACCATTCTTTCCGCGTCGCACGGATACAAGGAGATAAACTTCCGCGCCATGAAGCTGCTTAAAAGAGGCGGATACCTCGCGACCGCGTCGTGTTCGCATTTTATGGAAGACAAGCTGTTCGTCAAGAACATTGCTTCCGCAGCGGCTGAAGCCGGAGTTCAGCTCAGACAGATAGAAGCCCGCACCCAGGGACCCGATCATCCCATACTCTGGGGCGTCCCCGAAACGAATTATTTGAAATTTTATATATTCCAGGTCATTTGAAAATCGAAAGGAAAAACTGATCCAATGAAAGCACTCGTAACGGTAATCGGTCACGACTCCGTCGGCATAATCGGCGGCGTCTGCACGAAACTCGCAAACCTCAACATCAACATTCTCGATATCAGCCAGACTGTAATGCAGGGCTGCTTCACCATGATGATGATGATAGAAATGTTCGAAGGCGGTCCCGATATGGAATCCGTCAGAGACGAGCTCAACGAATACGGAAAAGAACGCGGACTCGATATCCGTATCCAGAGAACGGATATATTCGACGCGATGCACAGGATATAAACGATGATAAATACCGAATCAATTCTTCAGACGATCGAAATGATAGACCGTCAGCACCTTGACGTACGCACCGTAACGATGGGTGTTTCGCTGCGTGACTGCGCCGATTCCGACAAGAACAGGGCTGTTGCCAAAATATACGACAAGATAACGAAAAGAGCCGAAAAACTCGTTCCCACCGTTGAAAAGATCGAACGTGAATTCGGTATCCCCATAGTAAACAAACGCATTTCCGTGACCCCGATCTCGCTCGTTGCCGAATCGAGCGATACGAACGATTACGTTCCGTTCGCGGTCGCTCTCGACAAAGCGGCGAAAACGACGGGCGTGGACTTCATCGGAGGCTACACCGCTCTCGTTCAGAAGGGATTTACCAAAGGCGACAGAAACCTTATAAATTCGCTTCCCGAAGCACTTGCGTCGACGGACATAATGTGCTCGAGCGTAAACATCGGCTCGACAAAAGCCGGCATCGATATGGACGCCGTCGCGGAGCTCGGCGTCATAATCAGAAAAATCGCCGAAAAAACTTCTGACAAGCCCTGCTCGGGCTGCGCGAGATTTGTGGTTTTCGCAAACGCCGTCGAGGACAACCCGTTCATGGCGGGCGCTTTCCACGGTGTCGGAGAACCCGAATGTGAGATAAACGTCGGTGTTTCCGGTCCCGGTGTCGTATATCAGGCTCTGCAGGCCGTCAAAGGTCAGCCGTTCGACGTCGTAGCCGAAACCGTAAAGAAGACCGCGTTCAGAATAACGCGAATGGGGCAGCTCGTGGCGCTCGAGGCTTCAAAGCGGCTCGGAGTCGAATTCGGCATCGTTGACCTTTCTCTCGCTCCCACTCCCGCGGTCGGTGACAGCGTGGCGCGCATACTTGAGACGATGGGACTTGAAAGATGCGGAACTCACGGAACCACCGCCGCTCTCGCCCTTCTCAACGACGCCGTCAAAAAAGGCGGCATCATGGCGTCGTCCCACGTCGGCGGACTTTCGGGCGCGTTCATCCCCGTTTCCGAAGACGAGGGAATGATAGCCGCGGCGTCCTCCGGCACGCTCACCATCGACAAGCTCGAGGCGATGACCTGCGTCTGCTCGGTCGGTCTTGATATGATCGCCATCCCCGGCGACACTCCCGCGTCCACCATTTCCGCTATAATCGCCGACGAAGCGGCGATAGGCGTCGTCAACAACAAGACCACCGCCGTAAGAGTGATACCCGCCATCGGAAAGAAAGTCGGCGACAAGGTCAATTTCGGCGGACTTCTCGGTGAAGCCCCCGTTATCCCCGTACACACCGAATCTTCAGAAGAATTCATTTCCCGCGGAGGAAGGATCCCCGCACCTCTTCACAGCCTGCGCAATTAATAATCGAAAGGAGTTTTTATGGACTTCACAACGATATCTTTGATCCTGTTCGCGGTCACGTACGTCTGTATGATGGCGTTCCAGAAGGCGCGCCCCTATATCGCGGGCGCTTCGGCACTCGTGTTCGTCATCATCGGTATCACAGGTATTTTCGATGATTATTCGTATTCATTCATCGAAGCGCTCAAGGACATCGACTGGAACGTGCTCATGATGATCGCCGGAACGATGGGGACCGTGTCGCTCTTCATCAAATCGGGTATGCCCAAGCTTATGGCGGACGTTCTTATCTCGAAAACCAAAAGCGTGCGCTGGACGGTGCTCGCGCTCAGCGTGTTCGCCGGACTCATATCCGCGTTCGTCGATAACGTGGCGACCGTCCTTATGATCGCTCCCGTTGCTCTCGCGCTTTGCAAAAAGCTCGATATCTCACCCGTTCCGTCGATAATCTGTATCGCGGTTTCGTCGAACCTTCAGGGCGCCGCGACTCTCGTGGGCGACACGACGTCGATACTGCTTTCAAAAGCCGCAAACCTCGATTTTATGGACTTTTTCTTCACGGAGGGGAAGCCCGGTATGTTCTGGATAGTCGAAGCAGGCGCGCTTGTCGCGACGATAATTCTGTTCTTCATGTTCCGCAAGGAAAATCAGCCCGTAACCATGGAGACCCGTACCAAGGTCGAGGATAAATTCCCGACTATTCTTCTCGTCGGAACAATCGTCACCCTCATCGCGGTTTCTTTCATCCCGTACAAAGACGGTGCCGCCGCGGGACAGTTCTATAAGCCCGACATCACGAACGGCATCATCTGCATCCTCTTCTTCGTCGTCGGCATCGTGCGCGACGTCATAAAGGAGCACAGCTTCGATTCGCTCAAAACCGCGGTCAAGGAGATCGACTATTACACCATAGGACTTCTTGCCGGTCTCTTCGTTGTCATCGGAGGCATTGAAAAAGCCGGTGTCATCGACCTTATCGGCAGCACTCTCGCCAAACTCGGCGGAAGCGGCGTTTTCGTCGTTTACACCGTCATCGTATGGGCGTCGGTGCTCATATCGGCGTTCATCGACAACATCCCGTATACCGCGACGATGCTTCCCGTTATCGCCGTCCTTTCGGGTAAACTCGGCATCGACCCGAATCTGATGTATTTCGGTCTGCTGTGCGGAGCGACCCTCGGCGGCAACCTTACGCCCATCGGCGCATCCGCTAATATAACCGGCATCGGCATACTCCGCAAGGCGGGCTACACCGTGGAAACCAGGACGTTTATGAAATACGGTCTTCCGTTCACGCTTTCCGCTGTCACCGTCGGATACCTGCTTATCTGGCTGATCTACGCATAATAATACTGAACGAGGTAAAAAAATGGCACAAATGACTTCCGCGGAAGCCGCAAAGCTTCTGAAAAAACTGAACGACGAATTGTATACCGTCACTTATAACGAAGAGCAAAGCAAAGAATTCCTCGCCGCCCTCGGCGAAGACCCCGAAACGGTCAGACCCGAGTACGATTATTCCGAAACGAGTTCAAGGATCGACGAGCTCGAAGAAAAAATACGCATCCTCAAGCACACTATAAGCGTATTCAACACAACTACGGTCGTACCGCAGATAAATATGACTATCGACCAGGCGCTTGTCTATATCCCGCAGCTCACCAAACGCTGCGGCAAGCTTCTCGCCATGATGACCCGTCTTCCCAAAACGCGCGAAAACGCGTCGGGATTCGGAAGAAACAACGCGATAATCGATTACCGCTATATCAACTACGACGCGAAACAGGCGGAAAGCGATTATTACAGATACAAAGCCGAGCTCGACAAAGCACAGCTTCAGCTTGACCACGTAAACTCGACCGTTTACTTTACGGTCGATGACAGCGTTCTTGATTAAACACTTTTTCCGTTGCTTCCGGAATACGCTTTTATCTTTTTTTGAGACGTTTTCGTTAAATGATCCCGTTTTCCGTTATTTATTTTTGTTATCCGTTATGATTTGCGTTAAACGTCGATAAGCTTTGATTATCAAGGAGTTTTACTTCAAATTTGTATGCCGGAAGCATAAAAACTTATCTCCGCGGCCGAAGTACGGTTATGGGCTCAAAATAAAAAAATCGCAGGCTGAAATCCTGAAATTCAGCCTGCTTTTTTGCGCTTGTCCGCTTATTTGCCGGAAACGGTCATATTGTCGAAAGCGACGTAGGGAAGTACGCTCGTACCGTCGCAGACGGTTTCTTTCGAAATGGCGCGGACGTTTTTGAGCATATCCGCGAGGTTGCCGTTTATCATCGTTTCGGACACGGCGTTCTTGATGACGCCGTTTTCGATATAGAAGCTGTTTTTGGCAACCGCCGAGAAATCGCCGTTGTTGGCGGGAGAACCGCCGGAGGTACGTCCGACGATTATGCCTTTTTCGACTCCCTTGATGATCTCTTCAATAGGAGTGTCGCCGTTCTTCATAACGAGTGAGAACGAAGAGTTCTTCGCTCTTTCTTTTCCGGTCTTGTTCGCGACGTAAAGAGACAGCGTGAACGAATCGAGAACGCCGTCTTTGATGACGTCGTAGTTTTCGGAGATGAATCCTTCGCCGGTGTAGCGTTCGCCGCATATAATGCGTTCGTCGAGCGGAGAAACGCTGACGGTGACACGTTCGTCAGCGACCTTTTTGCCGAGCGAATCCTTCCAGATACTCGTGCCGTCGAGTATGCCCATATCGCCCGTGAAATTCGAAAGCGCGGTATAAAGCATTTCGTTGAGCGCCTGCGGAGGATAGATCACGGTGCCGACGAATTTGCCTTCGACGGGTACGGTGTATATCTGTTTTTCAACATCGGAAAGGTCTTTGTCAATCGTGCCGAGTTCAATGAACGGCTTGTCAAGGCTGTCGCATATCACGCCGCTGCCGTAGAAAGAAGAAGTCGCGTCGCCTTCGTGAGCGGAGAACATAAGATCGATGCTGTACTGACCGCCTTTGGTGTCGAATTCCGTGCCGTTGGTGTTTGCGTAAAACTGATCGTAAGCCGTATGCTTGACTATCATCTGTTCCATGATTATGAGCGGATGACGGGTCTTTATATCGTTCAGAAGCTCTTCGGTCCTGTTGAAGAGTCTGTCGGTGTCAAGCTCGTATTCGCCTTCGGTGAACGATGCTTTGCCGGCGTCCGGAGCGATGTCCCACGCTTCGTCGGGAAGTGCGGATTCCGAAAGGGCAATGCAGCTGTCAACGGCGGCGGAAATTGCTTCGTCGTCGTATTTGTTGAGCGTGACGCTGCCTTTTTTGCCTTTGTTATAAACGGTGAGAGAAAGCGATTGATTGAAAAGTGTCCTGAAAAGCGAGAACTCGCCGCCGTCTACGTTGAATTCGTGAACGACGCTCGAGGTGACGGAGCAGAACGCTTTTTCAGCGCCGCGTTCCTTTGCTTTATCAAGGCAGGACAGTGCTTTTGACGAAAGTTTGCTCATATCATCTGCCTCCTATCATTATCTTGCATTTGAGTTCGGGTCCGCCCATACCGACGGGCATGGGCTGCTTTTTGCCGCAGTAGCCGGAGCTGACCCATTCGACGTTGTCGGATATCATATCGACGGTCTTGAGCATATCGAACGCGACGCCGGAAACGGTGGTATCGAGTATCGCTCTGCCGATCTTGCCGTTCTTGATCTCATAGCCTTCGTTGACGCCGAACATGAATTCGCCGGTGGTATCCGCCTGACCGTTGCCGCTCGCGACGAGATAATAGCCGTCGTCGACAGAAGCGATCATGTCTTCGAGCTTGTCCTTGCCGGGATGGATGGCGGTGTTTCTCATACGGATGAGGGGTTCGTCCGAGAAGGCGAAAGCTCTCGCGTTGCCGGTAGGAGCCATTCCGAAACGTTCCGCGGTCTCGCGGCTGTTCATATAGCCGACGAGTATACCGTCCTTGATGAGAGGACAGTCGGTCGCGGGGGTGCCTTCATCGTCTACGTAAACGGGAAGCGGAGCTTCCTTGCCGAATGCCTCATAGGCGAAGTCGCTGAGGCTGACGATGTCGGAAGCGACCTTTTTGCCGAGGTTGGGACCTGCGACGGAGCCGCCGAGAACGAGGTCGGCTTCAACTGTGTGACCTACCGCCTCGTGCGAGATCATTCCGGTCATTTCGCTGCCGAGGATGACGGTCCTGAGACCCGGTTCGGCATAAACGCCTTCGCGCTTTTTCATAAGCGATTCGTAAAGGGAATCGATCTCACCGTAAATTGCCGCGGGATCGTCGAAGTTCTGATCGAAAGTGCCTTTGCCGCCTAACGCTTTGAAAAGTTCAACGGGAACGCCCGAAGCTGTCACAGCGTTGAGGAAAACGTAAAAATAGCTTCTCGGAGCGACGAAATGGCTGTCCATTCCGTCGGAGGTGACGAGGAGCTTTTCCATACTGTCCTCGCGGACGGAAAGGTAACGGCTCGCAAGGTCGGGATATTTGCCCGTGATATACGCGTCGACTTCTTTCATATAGTCGATGTATACCTTCTGTTCAACCGCGTTCGGTTCGGTGAATGCCATTCTCGACGAGTAGGGGATTGCGGGAAACTGTTTTTTGCTTTTGCCGGCTCGTTTGTCCATGAATACGGCGTTGTCGCCTGCCGCTTTGATGACGTTTCTGACCGTTTCGTCATCGTATACCGCGCTCGACGCGAAGCCGTAAACGCCGTTTTTGTAAACTCTGGCGCAAACGCCCGATTTTTCGCTCTTATTGTTGCCGGTGAGATTTCCCGAGATCATGGATACTCCTGAAGAAAGGCTCTTCTGAGCACGCAGCTCGGTGTGAAGTCCCGGCAAAAATCCGCTTTTGAATTTTGATATTCTGTCAGTAAGCATTTTATCCTCCTTGTTTTTATTATTTCTCGTATATTTTATACGTGAATCGCCTTTTTGTCAAGAAAAATGCAAATGATGTATTGAAAAAATCGCGTATATACTATATAATGCATAATAAAGAGTGATAATTGTAAACAAAATAAAAACATTTTCGTATTTCCGTCACAAACACAAGATTTTTCTCGTCTATATTATATAGAAACCACGAAAGGATATTCATAATGAACAAAGCCATTGAAGTTATTAACGAAGTAAAAAAAGCTTTCGTCGGACGTGATTCGCTCGTCGAAACGATAATGCTTTCCGTTCTCGCAAAAGGACACGTTCTTCTTGAGGACATCCCCGGAGTCGGCAAGACGACGCTTGCCCTCGCTTTTGCCAAAGCCATGAATCTGCGCTACGGAAGGATGCAGTTCACTCCCGACGTTCTTCCGTCAGATATAGTTGGGTATTCGATGCTTAACAGCGAGACCGGCAGACTCGAATACAAGCCCGGCGTCATTTTCTGCAACGTGTTCCTCGCGGACGAGCTCAACCGTGCCACGAGCCGTACTCAGTCCGCTCTCCTCGAGGCGATGGAAGAAGGTCAGGTAACGGTAGACGGTATCTCCCACGCGATCGAAAAGCCGTTCCTCGTCATCGCGACTCAGAACCCGTTCGGCGCCTCCGGCACGCAGATGCTTCCCGATTCGCAGATAGACCGCTTCACCGTAAGAGTGTCGATAGGATATCCCGACCCATATCAGGAAATGGAACTGCTCAGACGAAAGAACGCCGGCAACATTCTGTCGCGAGTCAACGGCGTTATAAGCTCGTCCGAACTCGTCGCAATGCAGGATGAGGTCGCATCAGTCTTCGTGAGCGACGCCGTGCTCGATTATATCGTCAGACTCATCAACGCAACGCGCAGCGACCGTTTCATCACGCAGGGCGCGTCTCCGCGCGCCACGATAGCGCTTGCTTCGATGGCTAAGGCGGCTGCGTGGTACGCCGGACGCAATTACGTTATCCCCGAGGACGTGAGCGCGGTCTTCAATGTGACCGTGGGACACCGACTCGTTTACGCTCCCGAAGCATCCGAAAGCATCAACGGAAAATACGGCGTCGTGAACCGCATACTTTCCGAAACTCCGCTTCCGAAGTTATAATGATCGATCGGCAAGATGATTTATGCTTAAACGTAGGATTATTTATTTTGTTCTGCTGCTGTTCATGGTGCTTTTTTACATTCTGTACAGCGGCGTGATATCTTTCTATTGCCTTCTGTTCTGTGTTGCCGTGCCGCTCATTTCGCTGCTTTTCACGCTTCCTCTCGGCAAAAAGCCCGAAGTCGTCCTGCGGCTGCCCGAAAGAGTCGAATGCGGCGACAGCGCGTCGCTGTACGTCAGCGTTGCCGGCAAACGCCTTATCCCCGTTTCGTGCATGGCGATGTATTTCGGCTATGAAAACGAAATGACAGGTTCTTTCGTTCCGCAAAGCAGATACGACGTATACGGCTGCCGCGGATATTCGGGGAATTTCCCCATAGGAACGAATGAGTGCGGAAGGATAAAATGCGATTTCCCGAAAGTGATCATTTACGATTACACGGGGCTTTTTCGCCGCGTCGTAAAAACCGAACTCACGCTATTCATGACGGTCATGCCGAAACCTCTCCCGATAGAACCGCGCCCCGTTATTCCCGTAAGCGAGCTCACCGGGATCGTATATAAGCCCAAAAGAGGCGGCGGCTTTGCCGAGGACTACGACATACGTTCGTACCGCGTCGGCGACCCGATTAACCTCATACATTGGAAAATGACGGCAAAACGCAGAAAGCCCATGGTACGTGAGCCGCTTATCTGCGAACACGGCAGAGCCTGCATAACGATCGATATGTTCGGCAATACCGCAAACGTCTGCCGTTCGCTCTCGCGTCTTTACTGGCTTCTCGTCTGTCTCGTCAATCTTCACATAACCCCCGTTACCGTATGGAGAGATCCGCTCACGCATAATGAAAAGAACTGCGAAATAACGTCAAAAACGGATATTCGCTCACTTTTCGACGAGCTTCTCGGCATACGTATCACGCCGAACGGAGAAACGCTTGAAGGATACGTCATCGAAGGATTCGTATGGCAGTACCACGTAAGCGGCAGGGAGGATATTGCGCTATGAAAAAATCACCCGCGTCTTATTTCTCCTGCTTTATTTCCGTTCTGGCTCTGTCGCTCTGCGGCGTTCTGGGCTCGGTCTTCTGCGTGACGACCGCGTTCGGCATCAACGTGAACGGCGCTTACGTCGTTCTTTCCTGCGTTGTCTGCGGCACCTTGCTTTCGTTCATTTCGCTTTTCGGAAAGAAAATCTCCGTTCCGCTTTTCGCTTTGTCCGGTGCCGCCGTCGCTGCCGCTCTCGCGTTCAACTTCGAGTCTTTCGCAAACGGCTTCAGATCGTCGGCAAGCTTCGTTCTCATCAGATACAATCATTTTGCCGATTGGATAATTCCGTTTTACGACGAGCGCGAGCTGTTTTATTACTCCGTATCAAAAGAAAACACCTGCTTCTTTATATTCTTTGCCGTCATTCTCATGCTGGTGTTAGTTCCCGTCATCGCGAACGATGTCAATTTCATCGTACCGTTTTCCGTAACGCTTCCGTGGCTCGCAATGTGCCTTTTCATCCTCAACACGGCGCCCTCGGCTTTCGCGGTGTGCGCCATACTCGTGTTCTGGATAACGCTGATCGTCACCTCGATCCTGCGCCACTCGGGAAGGGATCACGGGGCGTACGGCATCCTCGTAACGCTTCCGCTCATGCTCGTTCTGTCATTCGTTATCATCAAGGCGTTTCCTCCCGACGAATATAAACGCCCCGATTTCGTTGAAAAAGCGAGCGAAAGCATAATAAAGTTTTTCAACATCAACAACACCGTCGTGATAGGTCCCGGAGGAACTGAGACCGAAACCTCGGAAGGTGAGTTCATACTCGATCCGGGCGGAAACGAAGACCTGAGAAAGACGGGCAACAGAAATCCGTCGGGCAGAGAAGTGATGCGCGTTTACACCGATTACACCGGCGGCAGCATTCTCATCCGCGGAAGAAGCCGCGGCGACTTCTACGGTGACGTCTGGTACGAACTCCCGCCCGCTTTTCTTAATGACGAAAAAAATCTGTTCTCCGCTTCGGGCATATACGACACCGACGTCATATCGCTGAACGCGTTGGGAAGTACCAACCGCTATTCGTATCACACGATGACTATCGAGCTGGTCGACGCCGAAACGTCGGTAAACTACCGTCCTCCGTTTTCGCATCACGTTACAGACGATTATTTTGATTATTTTGGCTTTTACGTTCCGTATTCAGATTCAGACCTGACTCAGACAAAGGTCGAAGACGAATATACGAAGACCGAAGCGGAATACGCGTCGCTCGTACGCAGATATTTTCTTAAGTACGATAGGATATCTTCAATAGAAAATGCCGTCCATTCGATGAACGGCATCTACTCCACGTCAAGCCTTAACGAAAAAATAAACGCCGTCACGGCTTATCTGAACAATAAAGCGTCCTACACGCTGACCCCGGGCAAAACTCCGTCATCTTATAACTTCGTCGACTATTTCCTCGTCAAGAACAAAAAGGGGTATTGCGTTCATTTTGCGACCGCGGCGACTCTCATGTTCCGCGCTCTCGGAGTACCCGCGCGTTACGTTACGGGCTTCGTGGCAAGTGAAGAAAACTACGACGCTTCAAAAGGATATATCAGCGTCACCGACGCAAACGCCCACGCATGGGTCGAGGTCTACTGCGACGGTTTCGGCTGGATACCCGTTGACGTCACGCCCGGATACGGTGCGGGATACGTTCCGCCCGAAGAAACTTCGGCTCCCGTTGAAAGTTCCGAAGAATCATCCGAAAGCGAAATTTCCGAAGAGAGCTCTTCTGCCGAAGAATCCGAAACTTCACGCGTCAGGCCGCAGCCGCACACGTCGTCCGAAAGCCCCGAAAGCTCCGTCGAAACGAGCTCCGAAGTTATCGGCGATACGCACGGAATGGGCACCGGAATAAAATTGCTGATCATTTCCGCTCTGCTTATCGTTCTTGCTCTCGCGGGTGTCATCGTCAACCGTTCCGTCCGCCTTGCCGTAAGACGCAGACGCTTTGACGACGACGATATAAACAAGTCGGCGCTGTACGTATGGAAGTACGCGTCTTCTGTTGCAAAGCACGGCGGAAAGAACGACGTCCGTCTCTACGAGCTTGCCGAAAAAGCAAAGTATTCCGAGCACGGCATCGAACGCGATGAGTACGCCGAGATGCTCTCACGCACCGAAAAATGCGTGAAAGAGCTTTACTCTTCAAGCGGATTTTTCAAAAAATTGAAGCTCAGGTATATTTACGCGATCGAGTAGAAGCTCAGTCAACCAAAAAGTTATTGACAAACCCCGGATATCGTGTATAATATAAGCAAATTATTAAGTGAGTTGATGCGTTATGCAGTACAAAACCAATTTTTCCTATTTTCACAAAAGCAAAAAAACTCTTATAATCGGCATAATACTTGCGGTGATCGGTGCGTTTTTCGTTATTTCCAAGATACTTTGGTATGATTGGATACTGAATGCATTCACTGTTGTCGCTGTAGTCGGACTCGTCATGGTTGTGTGCTTCTTCGTTTCGTCCGTCAAGGACAAGGAACTTGACACGTCGGCAAAGACTTTCATATCGACGCTCGAAGCGGAAACGAACGCGAAGATAACGTCGCTTGAACGCACTCCGCACATCCTCGATACGTATATTGCCGAAAGCTACGTTTACGAAGGCGAACAGGTAAAGGAATTCAGAAAAGGCTTCGACGGATCCTTCAGGACCGAGATTTATTCGGCTTCCTGCTTCGTCGCCTGCTCCAAAAAGCTTTACGTCATGACGAAGGAGTTTTCACTCATTGACGAAAGTTATCAGAAGACCGACTTCCTCGCGCTTCCGTACGAAAACGTCGCTTCCGTCGTGCTCAAGGACGGATACGCGGAAAAGACGTCCGGCAAAAAGAATTACAATGTTGCGTTCAGTTGGTTCCTCGTCACCGATACCGACGGCAAAGAATATACGTTCCACACTCACAACGATTCGCTTGCCGATGATATCATCAACAAGATTTACATGAGAAAATCCAAGATCGAAGAGCAGTCGACTTAATAAACTTAGTATAATTAGTATAAAAACGGTATCCGGAAAATCGGATACCGTTTTTGCTTTATTCTTCTTTTTCGTCTTCCTCGGATTCTTCTTCGGGAGGCGTATATTCGACTTTTACCGTTTCGACGCGCATCGACGCGGCTTTGAGCACCGTCACGTTGATACGCATATATTCGAACGTATCTCCGACAGAGGGGAACTTGTCGAGCATTTCGGTGACCCAGCCGCCGACCGTGGTGTACTCGGTCTCGAACTCGTGGGGCTCCCAGTCGAGACGCTCGAACATATCGTAGATATTCGTGCTGCCGTCGACCTCATAGACGTTTTCTTCGATCTCGCGGATCTCGTCTTCCTCGACTTCGTCTCGCTCGTCGAAAATATCGCCGACGATCTCCTCGATTATGTCCTCGGTCGTCAGTATTCCGAGAGTGCCGCCGAATTCGTCCACGACTATCGCCATCTGCTTGCGGTCACGGCGGAATTCGTCCATTATCGAAGATACGGTCTTCGTCATGTGAACGAACACGGGCTCAATGAGCATTTCCTCGATGTTCACGTCTTTGCCTTCGGCAAGCTCGCGGAGCAGACGCTTGACGGGAAGTACGCCGATTATGTTGTCGATCGACTCGCGGTAAACCGGAATACGGGAATATTTATAGAATTCGTTCGTGATGCCGCTCGTGTCGAAATCGTCGATATCTATCGCGAACATATCGACACGCGGTACGAGTATGTCCATCGCCGTCGTATCGGTAATGTCTATCGCCGACTTGATGAGCTCACTTTCGTCCTCGGTGAATCCGCCTTCGTCCTCGATGTCCTCGACGATCTCGATAAGCTCCTCGGCGGTGACTGCCGGGGCTTTTTCTTTGGGAGTCCAGAGAGGAGAAAGCTTATCAACGAATTTGTCGACTATCCACACGACGGGGAAAAAGATCACCATGAAAAATCTCATCGGCGACGCGTAGAGACGCGCGAGTCTGTCGGGAGACGCCGACGCGATTATCTTGGGAAGAGTCTCACCGAAAATAAGCAGGATCAGCGTCACGGCGACCGAAGCAACGGTAGACGCGCCGCCTTCGCCGAGAGCCGAACTGAAATATCTGACGCACAGCACCGTCGCCGCCGAGGACGTTGCCACGTTGACGAGGTTGTTGCCGATAAGTACGGTGGAAAGGGAACGGGTATAATTGTCGTTTATGAATTGCTCTTTTTTAGCCGTTTTGTCGCCTTCTTCGGCTTGCTTCTTTATCCTGATGGCGTTCGCTTTGGCGTAAGTGATCTCAGCGGAAGAGAAGAACGCCGAGAGAATGACGAACAGTACGATGGCGACGCCTATGATAATATCGATCATACGGCACCTCCCTCGGACGTAGTCTCGTCGTCTTCGTCGTATATTTCGCCGACGATCTCTTCGAGAATGTCTTCCATCGTGAGAAGTCCCACGTTCCTGCCTTCGGCATTTCGGACGATGGCAACGTGAGTGTGCTTTCTGCCCAT
This sequence comes from Eubacteriales bacterium, assembly GCA_045600105.1. GTDB lineage: Bacteria > Bacillota > Clostridia > Oscillospirales > CAG-382 > UBA1206. The sequence goes on along the minus strand of JAZRXG010000006.1, from coordinate 33,683 downwards.
TCCTTCAAAAACGTCTTTTACGAGCGTTTCGGGAAGAACATAATACGGCTTGGTGAGCAGTTCCTTGATTCTGAAATTTTTGTTTTTCACGAAATTCCACAGACACGAAGTGGATTGTATTATACCGACGATGTTGTCGATATTTCCGTCGTATACGGGAAAACGCGAATATTTTTCCTCTATCACGATCTTTTTGATCATTTCAGGGGTCGAGTTGATCGGGATCGCCGATATCTTATCACGCGGAAGCATGATATCCGACGCCCTGATGTCGCCGAACTCTATCGCGGATTTGATGATCTCGGTCTCCTCGTGCTCTATGAGCCCTTCATCCTCGACGTCTTCGACGATGGACGCAAGCTCGTCTTCCGTTATTGCAGGCTCGCTTTTTATCTTCATGCACTTCTTGGCGAGTTCACCGAGATAAAGGAAGAAGACTGCGAGAGGCTTGAAAAGGCGGAAGAAAAACAGGATGGGAAGGGAAATGCCGAGAGACATCGAATCGGCGTTGGCACGGGCTATGTTCTTGGGGATGGTCTCCGAAAAGAGGAAGACCGCAACCGTCATTATCGCAGTTGATACGACTGAACCGACGTCGCCCATAAGCTCGACCGCCATTACCGTGGCAATAGACGCCGCAATGACGTGGATAACGTTGATCGCGATAAGCAGGGTCACGACCGTGCGTTCGTAGGAATCAAGAAGGATGACCACACGGGACGCCTTCTTGTCGCCGTCTTCGGCAAGAAGCCTGATCCTGACGGCGTTGCAATAGGAAAATGCTGTTTCGGCTGCCGCGAAGAAACCTGCAGCCGCTAAGAGTAATACGAGAATAATACTTCGCGGTATACTGTCGTCCAAAGACAAAATCACTCCTTTTATATCTATTATCTCATATTTTTCATAAAAATGCAATAGTATTTAACAAAAATAAATGCAAAAAACTTCGCCTTTTGAAACGGTGTTCTAAAGGACAGTTTCAAAGTACAAATGCCACATAAGTGGTGAGTAAGTGCGCACTTAATAAAGAAACAGACTGATAAATCAAAAAATCAGTCTGTTTTTGGTTTTCAGCAGGTGTTTATTTCGACATAGCATTTTAGTGATGTTTGCCCTGACGGGCAAGTGATGTTGTTCGCTATGCTCACAGTGATGTTTTTGCTTCGCAAAAGTGATGTGATGTGTTCCATTCACGCGCCGTCGAGGCGCACATCACTCGCCACAGGCGAACATCACGCCGTAAGGTACATCACGTTCCACGCAGTGGAACACATCGTTCGCCGAGTGTCCTTAAGAGCACTCGGCGTTGAGCGAAGCTTTTTGATTATGTTCTTTTTTCAGCCGACGGTGATATTTATATCAGCTTCGTATTCAAGACGTCCTATATCTTCCTCGAGGATGGTGGTAACGGTGAAAACTGTCTTTCCGGCAGCAGCTCCGTCTTTGACCCTGAAAGTGAACTCAATGAAATCGCCGCTTACTTTTTTGGGATCGACAAACGCGATGACAGCAAGTTCACCGACTTCCGTACCGGAAATAGTCGCGTTATCAAGCAGCCATTCGATTTTGGTGAGCTCGAGAACGGCGTCGTCGTACACGTAGTCAACTCCGATCGCGCTGTCGGTCCTTTCTTCCTTGAACGCAACCTTGACGGTGATGATCTCTCCGTCGTCGGATGCGGATTTGTCCACTGAGGCAGTGAGGTTTTCATTGTCAATGATTATTTCCTTGGACTCTTCTTTGGACTCTTCTTTGGATTCCTCTGTGGATTCTGCCGCTTCGGATTTGCCGGAGTCGGATTTCGGTTCGTCTTTTTCATCATTGCCGCAGGAAACGAGAAGCATTGAAACAACCGTGAAAAGTGCGAGGATCAAGCATAAAACCTGTTTTTTCATTTTTATATTCTCCTTTAATCTATCGAATACTTACTGCATGAAGCAAGCTTGCTCATAATATAGTCGGTCACGGTAACGGTACCGTCGTCGTCAACGTCTGATGCGCAGAACGTAACGGCGTCGCTGACGTCTTCGAAAATGGCGTCCATTATGGCGGTGCAGTCGGTTTCGGTACGTTTTCCGTCACCGTCGACGTCGCCCTTGACGACGACCGTTGCTTTGTCGATGAGTTTTTCGCCTTCGTACGCTTCAACTACACACCCGGTACCCGCAATGGTGTGATCGGAAAGCTCGGTGTCTCCGTTCATGATGCGTATAACGGGGTTCATTATGTTGGAAGCGAGCTTTTTGGCGTTGGTGCTTGCGCTGACGCCCTTGATTATGCCGTCCTTGAGAACGTAATCGCTGTCATCGAAAAGCGTGATCTTGTCGAGCGGCTTTCCGGAAGCCACATTGACCGTGACGACGTCTGTATAAAGGGTGTATTTGTAATTTTCGGAGGCCTGCGGAAGCACGAACGACTGACGGAAGGCTATCTTCGCGGTGCCGGGCTTGAGCGCGATGATCTTTCCGTCCTTCACCGTAATTACGTCATCGCCGGAAATAACGCTGTACTGTACTTTATCGGTTATATCGGTATCGATCCTGCCGTAGGTATGTTTTACCACGCTGAATCCGGCTGCTTCGCCCTCTTTGAGATCGAACAGCGTTTCGTTGACGGATATCGATTTGACCGTCGTTTTTGTATACTGGGCGTCGTTGGTGGTAAGCCCGCCGAAGCCGGACATGAACGCGTAGCAGAATCTGTCGCCGAGGGACGCAGTATAAGTCCAGGGCCATACCGTAAGTCCCCTGTCGTTTGCGGCTTCAACGAAGTAAGAAGTGAGTCCGCTGTAGGCGGGGTTTATGGTAGTGTTTTTAGGGACAACGTTCTTAAGAACGGTTGATAACGCCGAGCACGCCATATTGTAAGTAGTGCTTGATGCGATGCCGCTCGTCAGCCAGCCTGCGGAGACCGCGGGAGACGCTTTTTCCATATTCGCGCACTGATCGATGCTGAAAGCAATAATGCTTATCTGATCGAGCACGCCGTATTCTTCGGCAAGGGAATTGATCTTGGCGGCTATCGCCTTGGAGGTTTTGATCTCAATGAAAAGCTTTATGTCTTTGCCTTTGATGAATTCGAATATTTCGTCGAGTGTCGGGATCTTTTCATCGGGGAACTTGCTCTTGTATTTCTGATTCTCGCCCCAGAGGCTGAACGATTTGATCTTTTCGAGCGACATTGTCTCGATGTTTCCGGTACCCGTGGTCGTTCTCGAAATATCGCCGTCGTGCATTACGACGATACGTCCGTCGGTGGAAAGGTAAACGTCGGTCTCGATGACGTCCGCGCCGTTTTCATAAGCGATGCGGTAGCTCGAAAGCGAGTTTTCGGGTGCCTGAGTGGGGTTGCCGCGGTGACCGATAACGACGGGTGTGCGGGTGAGAGTCTGGTTTTCAAAGAATGAATATGATTCCTTTACCGTGTCGGGAGCAGGGGATACGATACCGTGTCCGCCGAGGATGAGCGTGCTTATCGCGTCGCCGACGGTCTCACAGTCGTCATAGACCCATATCGTAACGAGGTGCGAGCGAAGCTCGGAAACGACCGCCTGGCTGAGGCACGAGGAATCGAGTATGCCGACCTTGCAGTTGTTCGAGTTGATGAGTTCGCGCACTTTGATTATGTCTTCGCCCGTAAGAACGTGGTCGAACATATTCCTGAGGTCGATCACACAGCGCACTTTGCTGTGTTTTTTACGCGAATACGCGATGACCGACGCGTCGCTGCTTACGATACCGGCGTCATAGTACGCGCTGTCGTTTGCGGAAATTACTTTGACCGCTTTATCGGCGTCTTCGTTGGAAGTGCAGTAGAAAAGGGGGATCACGTCGTCGCCTATGAGCTTATAAGCGTCCGAAAGAGCACCTATCTTATTGCCGTCTTTGTCAACGATATCGTCGCCTTTTACGTGCATTATCGCCGTGGCGGCGTTGTCGAGGTGATCGAAGCCGTCAGCCGAAACGACGTCCGCGACGTTGACGAGAGCGTTGCTGATATTGTCGACGGTCTCGGTCGGAACGATGAGCGTGTGAGGAACGACGATCTCGGGTGTCGTGAGCTGCAGCGTCACCTTGACCCAGTCGATGTGCATTTTCGAGTAGTTCGCGATAAATCCGACAGAACCGGACTGATACGCTTTTTTGTCACCGTTGAAAATGATGTCAACGTCGTCAATAGCGTATTTGATGGTGTCGCCTTTGACCTGTACGTCGTATTTGTAATACGTAGTTCCGCTCTGGTTTGCCTTCGTCCCGCCGGTGGAAACGACGTCCCAGGCGTTCGACGGAGTGCGGATGGCGTACTCGACGCCGTTGGAAGCCGAGCTGTTCTTGCGTACGCACATGTGATAGAAAGGATACGAGATGTCCTTGGATCTGTATGAGATGGAGTTCCAACGGGCGGTATCTCTTTCATCGGTGGATCTGACCGACGCGGATATTTCATAGTTGCCGAAAGCCGAAAGCCATTTCGGAAGGTTTATCCTTACCATATCCTGACCCGTGGCATCTATGATAAGATTGGAATCGGAAACGGAATAACGCGAAGCGAAAGACGTCTGCTTTACGAAGTCGTTTATCGAATCTTCGCTGTCAAAGTCGTTGAAATACAGAACGTATTCTTTTTCAGACGCGTCCTTCGCAACGACGTATATTTCTTTTTCGTTTCCTTCCGATCTTGCGCTCAGCGTATAAACGCCCGCCTTATCGGGAGTGAACGAAGTGACTGCGCTGCCGTCGTACGTCCATTCGACTTCAACGGCACCGTCCGACTCGCCGAACTGCACGCGGTATTGCGTGAGATCGATCTTCTGACCGGCGTCCGCGGGGATGGCGGGCTCGTTCCACGCGATATCCGATTTTTCATCGGCTGCCGCCGTCGGAACGATCGCGAGAGGGATCAGAAGCAGCAGCGAGAGAACAAACGAAAGAATCCTTTTTTTCATGATTGACCTCCGTTATATGTTATTTTCTTAATTCAAGGATCGCGTCGGCAATGACGTCGTTGCTGCGTTTCAGCGCGTCGAGCGCCGTCTCTCTGTCACAGCCGGTCTCTTCCATTATCATTCGCGCGGCTCTGTCGACGAGCTTTATATTGGAAGGCACCATATACGCCATAAGGTTCCCGAGCGTGCGTCCGTATTTTATCATCGCGCCTGTCGAAAGCATATTGAGCATCATTTTCTGCGCGGTTCCGGCTTTCATACGGGTCGAGCCCTTGATGACCTCGGGACCGACCACGGCAATGCAGGAAACGTCCGCGAGCGGGATAAGCGGGGAATTGGCGTTGTTCGAAACGGCGACCGTAGGGCATCCGAGCGAACGCGCGTATTTCAGCGCGCCCTGAACACACGCGGCGCTTCCGCTTGCCGAAATTCCTACAAAAGCGTCTTTGGAAGAGAATCCCGCGTCTTTCATCTGTGCGACCACTGAATTTTCGTCGTCCTCGGCATATTCGACCGATTCGAAAGCAGCGGCTCTGCCTCCGGCGATTATACCCTGCACGACGTCGGGAGTGACACCGTAGGTCGGGGGACATTCAGAAGCGTCAAGCACTCCGAGGCGTCCGGACGTACCGGCTCCGCCGTAAAATATATGTCCGCCGTTTTTCAGAACGTCGCCGAGTATGTCTATCGCTTCCGCGATCTCCGGCAGCGCCTTTTCAACGGCAAAGGCAACGGTCTTGTCTTCGTCGTTTATTGTTTTCGCGATTTCAAGGGCAGACATTTTGTCTATATTTTTGCTTTTTTCATTTACGCTTTCCGTGCTGAAAGACTTGTAATCGTTCAATGTAACCGACTTCCTTTCATATTCGTTTTATTTTATCATTAAATGCGGCGTTTGTCAATATAAATAAAAATCAATACTGACTATTGACACATTTTTACGTGTATGTTAAAATAAGAAAAAACGTAACGGAGAAGTATCATGGAAGAAAGAAAAAAGCTCATCTCGGCGATAGTGCCGTGTTATAACGAAGAGGAAGCCATCCCTTTCTTTTACGAAGAAATAACGAGAGTCGCGGGCGAAATGACTAACGTTGATTTTGAATTTCTTTTCGTTGACGACGGCTCGAAGGACAACACGCTCGGCGTACTCAGGGAACTCGCAAAAAACGACGCACGGGTCAGATACATTTCGTTTTCACGCAATTTCGGCAAAGAATCGGCTATGTACGCCGGACTCGAAAACGCCAGAGGCGATTACGTTTCGATAATGGACGCGGACCTGCAGGACCCGCCTTCTCTGCTTCCCGAAATGCTTTCCGCCATCGAGAACGAAGGCTACGACAGCGTCGCGACGCGCCGCAAGACACGCAAAGGCGAGCCGATAATCCGCTCGTTCTTCGCGAATATGTTTTATAAAATAGTCAATAAGATATCAAAAGTCAAAATGGTTCCCGCGGCACGCGACTTTTCGCTGATGAAGCGCAGGGTAGTCGACGCGATACTCGCCCTTCCCGAATACAACAGATTCACCAAAGGCATTTTCAACTGGGTGGGATTCAAGGTCAAATGGCTTTCCTACGACAATATCCGGCGCGTGGCAGGGAAGACGAAGTGGTCGTTCTGGAAACTGTTCAAGTATTCCATCGAATGTATCGTGGCTTTCTCCACGGCGCCCCTCTCGCTTGCCGTGTTCTTCGGATTCTTCTTCTGCCTGCTTTCGATCATAGGCATAATCATCGTGATAATACGCGATCTCGCCGGCGTTGCGTCTGCCGCAGGCTGGCCGTCGATGATATGCGTGCTGCTGTTCGTCAGCGGGATCCAGCTTTTCTGCACGGGTATACTCGGAACATATCTTTCCAAAACCTATCTTGAAACCAAAAAGCGTCCGATGTATTTCACCGCGGAAACCGAAGAAGACATAAAAGAAATCATCAAAAAAGACGATTGACGTGAGGCATTATGGGACTTTTCAAAAAGAAGGAAAAGGTACCGAAAGATACCGACTCCGTTGAGTTCAAACGCTATATGGCTGCCAAACTCAACGGCAGACATCTCAAATACGTACTTGAAAGACAGGATAACTGCGACAAGGTCATCGGTAAAGACGGCTTTATTTCCGTTTACGGCGAAGACCTTTCGGTGATATGCGGCGAAAAGACGCTTTTCCGCTGTCCGGTGGACTCACTTCAGTCGTGCTGGGAATTTCTGAGTCTCGAAGGTGTCGTGCTTTCCGGCATCGACAAGATCGAGGGCAGGGAAAAGACCGTTATGGCGTATTATACATATTACCGCGACTGACCGCGTATACTAATACCCGGTGAGAGTATTTGAAAAAGAAAAAAGAAGTCAGAAACCGTCCGTATTCCGTACCGAACGACGTCGTGTCGGCAAATGAATGTACGGGACTTACGCAGTTCGTTCCCGAAAACGATGAGCAAAACGCAAGTTTTGAGGATATTTACGATATCCCGATATCGGACGGAAAACACGCAAAAGACAAGTAAACGCTTGAAATGAGAGCGGCGCCCAAACGCCGTTCTCATTGCTTTTTCGGTTCACGACAAAAATATTTGAAAAATCTTTGATTTACGTATTGACAAAACGTCATCTATGTGCTATTATATCAGATGCTGATTCGCCGGACTGGCGGAATTGGCAGACGCCCGGGACTTAAAATCCCGTGAGACTCAAATCTCGTACCGGTTCAAGCCCGGTGTCCGGCACCAGATTGTCAACAAACGGCGTAAGCATAATATATATTCTATATCGCGGGATAGAGCAGTTGGTAGCTCGTCGGGCTCATAACCCGGAGGTCGTTGGTTCAAGTCCTTCTCCCGCAACCAAATCGAGTGGATGTAACTGATTTCAGTTACATCCATAGTTTATAATTTTATAATGGATATAAAATATGAAAAATAAAGAGATAAACATTGGAAGCGCATTGATATGCGGCTTTATTGCCTTTGGTCTGTCTTTTTCTGCAAACAATATGTTAATAGATATTACGGGCGGTCTTTGGACATTAGAAGAAGGAGCTCCTTGGATAGCAATATATGCCGTATTTATAATTCCTGTTGTTTTCAGCGTGATAACAGGTGCAGCAAAAACTTTTGCTGGAATAATCATGAGCATAGCATCACCGTTTATTGTTGCAATTGCCGATTATTTGATTTGCGTTCTTATAGGTTTGTTTTTAACGGGAAACATTTTGAATTTTGTCGTGGGCATTATTCTAATTGGAACATTGATTTCAGGATCTTCCGGAATCATAATTATCTTTTTCTAATATTTAATTTACAAAATATAAATTATAAAAACGGAGCGAGTCTCCGTTTTTTATATGTTATTTTCACGGATCACCGTGCGTCGATTTCCGAAAGAAGGGCATAAGCCTCTTTGTAAAGTCCCGTTTTCCAGAACGGTTTTCCGTCCGATCTGCGATCGTCCATATTATGACGCAGGTCGGCGAGTTTGACTTTTCTGGCTATGGGATCCACGGATATGGCTCTTACATAGTCCATATATTCCACACCTTTGTCGTGCGTCAGCAGCTTCAGCGCATTGATGACCGCGGGACCGAAGCCTTCTTTTTCGAGATATTCAAAAGAAAACATATCTCCGTGGTCCTCGATCACGTCGTGCAGCAGGGCAGCGCAGACGCAGTCCTCGTCTTCGAACTCGGAAGCAAGAAGCACAGGATGGAAAATATAAGGATATCCGCTCTGATCGTGGTCGTTTTTGTGTGCCTCGAAGGAAATGAGACTTGCTTTTTTTACAAGCGGTGAATAATACATAATATGCCTCTCTATATATGTTTGATTTAATAGTTTTACAGCGATATTTTTAAATTGTTTTTTGTGTCTTGTTTCCGTACGTTCGGCGTCAGGTATCGTCGGAGCAAAAGCATCAGCACGGTCGCGCTATGAGCGAAGGACGCTTTTTCATATTATCAGCGCGCAGATGAGAGCCGCGGCGGAAGCCGAAGTCGCCACGACTATGAGCGGCAGACCGAAATATGCGAGAACGAGCGCGATACCCGTACCGACGTATGCCGTTACGGCATTTCCCGTTGAATAAAATATCGCGGGGAAGGTCATTGCCGAAAGCACGGCGTAGGGAAGATAATAAAGCACGCTCCTCAGAAAGCGCGATTCTATCTGTTTCCGGAACGCGGTGAACGGTATCATCCTGATAAGATACGTCACGATTGCCATAACCGCCATATATACTATAATGCTCATTGTTCATCCTCCTTTACGGGGAAGACGGCGGCCGTGATTATCGCAGACACGACCGAACTGATTATGACGGCAAAGCCCGCCGAAATGAACGGCGCGAAAAACGTAATCGCGGTGCTTACCGCCGCGGCGATGATTATGGCGGCGATGACCGGAGGCTGCTTTTTGCACGGCGGTATGATTATTGCGATGAACATTCCGTAGAGAAGTATGCCGAGCGAATCGGTGACGAGCATCGGCAGCAGTTCGCCTGCGGCGGCTCCGAGCAGCGTGCCGCCCACCCAGCCTATCATCGGGGTGAGGATAAGCCCTTTCATATAGACCGTGTCGAGCTTTCCGGGGTACGACGACGCGACGGCGAATATCTCGTCGGTGATGCCGAACGAAACGAGTATCCTCTGAGGCGTGGTGAACGAATCGTCAAGCTTCTGCGTCAGCGAGATCGCCATGAGGGAATACCTCACGTTGATTATCAGCTGAGTCAGGATCATTTCGATTATCGTTCCCGATGCCGCGATTATGCCGACGCCTGCCGCCTGACCCGCGGACGTCATATTCGTAAGTGAAATGAAAGTCGCTTCGGCAATGTTCAGACCGGATTTGACGGCGAGTATGCCGAAACCGAATGAAACGGAAAGGTATCCGAGCCCGATGGGAAGCCCGTGATACATTCCTTTGAGATATTGAGAACGCATATTTCCGCCTCGGATATCAGAAATTTTCGGGGAAAACGAAGCAATCGTACCGTATCGCCTTGCCCTCGTTGGTGTATGAAGGCTTTCTTCCCGCAAGATACGCGCCCTTCAGCGGACGCTTGATTATTATTTTTTTCGGACGTATGGCGATCGACGCGTCAAGCAGTGCTTCTTCGTCTATGCACGGATTCTCGAGTTTTTGTATAAGCTGAAGTTTTTTATTGATGAGGCCCGATTTGCGGCGTTCGGGGAACATCGGGTCAAGATAAACGATCTCGGGTGAAAACGGAAGCGACGGCATTAAAGAAATGCTGTTGCCCTCGATGAGATGCATACGGCTGACGGTATCCTTGAGAGCGTCGTCAAAAGACGCGCGTTCAAGTGAATCGGCGAGCAGACACGCGATGACCGGATTCTGCTCGTACATCGTGACGTCATAGCCGTAAGACGCGAGCAGGAACGAATCCTCGCCCATCCCCGCGGAAGCGTCCACCGCTTTGGGATTTTCGGTTCTGGTCTTCGCGGCGTGAACGAGCATTTCGTGGCTGAGTTTTCCGTTTGAAACGCGTTTCAGCATTGCGGAAAAGTCGCCCTTGTACGTAAGTCCGCTTCCCGAAAGCGAGACGCCGTCGGACGCGAAAACCACGCATAAAGTATCGGGCCGTATATCGTATACGGCGGCACCGGTCTTTTCAGAAAGAGAAACGGCTTTCGCTCTGTCGCCGCCGTCTTCGACGACGATCGCAAATTCGCTCCCGTTCATCTCGGTTCTCCTCCGAGTTCAAAGCCTTCCACGAGAGTATAAAACACCGTTTCGGCAAGCTTCGCGTATTCGGCAAGTATGGGGATCTCGTTTTCGAATGTAATGGTATCGTCTTTTACCGCCGGGAAGGTTATCCTTATTTCGAGTCTGCCGGAGAACGTGTCGTGTTCCATATATACGTTCCCCGCGTGAAGCTCGGTTATGGTGCGGATATACATCGCGTAGAAATAAAGCTCGTTCTTTTCACCGCATATTTCGCCGGTGTTTATCGCTTTCGCGATCATTGACACGATACGCTTATCGGCGTCGGTGTCCGTCCGGAACGAAAGACACACGCGATTGAAGGTATAAAGCTGATTCACCGCGACATGACGCGATTTTGCCAAATAGAACAAAAGCGCGATCGACATCATCACCATATATTCAATATGTGATTTTGCCGCTATCACAAAGCACGAGTGGTCGATTCTTTCCGCGTTCACCGAAAGACGCGTGCATTTCAGTTTTTCGGCGCAGGCGTTTATTATATCGCGCAGAGTCACGCTTAAGTCGACCATTATGTGCGGAACGGAAGACGGCGTCATTATGTATTTTATATATTCGTTCATGCACTTCTGAATGAAAAATGAATGACGGAGCAGCGTCTTGTTGCTGATGAACGACGGAAACTCGAAATACCTCAGCCCTTTTTCTCTTATGTCGCAAAGATACGAAAGTTCTTTTCTTACGTTGACACCAAGTACATTCGTGCGGAGCAGATAAGACTCACCGTCGAAAAATATCACGGCGTCAACTCCGCAGTTAAGCGTCACGGGCATACTTTCGCCGCATTTGAGCATAAATATCGCGGCGTATTCAAGAAGTGAGACCTGACTTTTGATCCCGCAGCCTTTTCGGAAAAACGGGCAGGAGACTGCCGCGGCTTTGTTCTTGGCGATTATCTTTCCGTCCTTGCCGAGCACTATCGACGGAAAAGCGTAGTTTTCAACATCGTACATATCTGTATCCTTAAACATTTATTTGTTTAATTATACCCGCGGATAATGTGATTGTCAATAGAAGATTCACCGAACAACGAACAAGACGGTCTGACAAAGCGTACAGACCGTCTTTTGTTATTAAAGATCGTAATAAAGCTCGAATTCCTTAGGGTGAGGCGTGTGCATAACGACGTCGTCGCACGCTCTCGCACGTTTGATGAGCGTCCTGATGAGACGTTCGGGGAAGACGCCGCCTTTGGTAAGGTAGTCGTGGTCGGCTTCAAGAGCGTCGAGGGCTTCGGAAAGCGTTTTGGGAAGTCCTCCGAGCTTTGCTTTTTCTTCCTCGGGAAGGTCCCACAGATTGAAGTCGAAAGGTCCCCATCCCTTTGCGTGAGGATCGATCTTCTTTTCGATACCGTCAAGACCCGCCATGAGTATCGCGGCGTAAGCGTAGTAGGGATTGCAGGTGGCGTCGGGATTGCGGAGTTCGAATCTCTTGTCCTTGGGGGCTTTGGCGTACGCGGGTATCCTGATTACAGCCGAGCGGTTCGACATTGCGTATCCGATGGTAACGGGCGCCTCGTAGCCGGGGATAAGACGCTTGTAGGAATTGGTGGACGGGTTTGTGATGGCGCAGAGGGAAGCGGCGTGGGTAAGAAGTCCGCCGATGAAATACATTGCGGTCTCCGAAAGTTCGGCGTAGCCGTTCTTATCGTAGAAAACGGGCTCACCGTCTTTGAAAAGCTGCATGTGAACGTGCATTCCGGAGCCTGCTTCCTTTGCGATCGGCTTGGGCATGAGGGTCGCCGTTTTGCCTTCCGCCGCGGCGGCGTTCTTGATGATGTACTTTGCGACCATAGTGCCGTCGGCAAGCTTCGACATTTCGTCCATCGTCACTTCGATTTCCATCTGTCCGCAGCCGCCTACTTCGGCGTGGTGATATTTTACTTTTACTCCCCATTCATCAAGAAGCAGACACATTTTGCTTCTGAGATCGGCGTTGATGTCCATGGGAAGCGCGTTGTGATAGCCTTTGGCGTGTCCGACGATATAACCGTTGTTGTTGTTTTCGTTTCCGCTGTTCCACTCGGACTGTTCGCATTCGACCTCAAATCCCGTGTGATCGGGAGCGTTGAGATATCTGACACTGTCGAAAATATAAAACTCGTATTCGGGACCGATGATCATTTTGTCGGCGATGCCGGTCTCTTTGAGATATTCTTCGGCGCGTTTCGCGACGTTTCTCGGATACTGGTCGAACGGCTTGTTGTCGGGTTTTGATATGACCATAACGTCGCCTATCATGGAAAGCGTGGGAATGCTGTTGAAAGGATCGATTACGGCGGAGTCGAGGTCGGGGATGAATACCATATCGGAATTTTCAACGGCGGCGTAACCGTAGTTCGAGCCGTCGAAACCGATGCCGTATTTCATCGTGTCTTCGGTGAGTCTGCTCACGGGAATGGAAAGATGATGCCATCTTCCGTCGATGTCGGTCATTTTGAAATCGATAATGCGTACGTTCTTTTCGCTGCAGAGGGCAAGGACGTCCTGCAGAGTTTTTTTCATAATAATCACTCCTGATTTTTTATCTGTACTGGGGCGAAATGAGTTTATAAAGTTCGTCTATCTGCGAATTTGCCGGAGTCGGGGTATCGGCAAGAGGGAACGGGATGCCGAGGGATACGTATTTTTCGGCACATAAATTGCGGAACGGGAGAAGCTCGATCCTTTTGACGCAGGAGTGCGACAGCGCGACTTCGTTGAGACTTCTCACGGATGCTTCGGAATCGCTTTTTCCGGGGATTATCACGCGGCGGAGCCACGTGTCGATGCCTCTTTTTTCAAGCTCGTCAAGGAATCTTTCGGCGTCCGAAAGACGGCATCCCGTATTTCGGAAATACGAATCCTCATCCGCGTATTTATGGTCGAGAAGAACGGTATCAGTATTTTCGAGCAGCTTTTCGACTTTTTCGTTGAAAACGCAGCCCGACGTATCAAGCGCGGTGTTTATGCCGTGTAAGTGAAGCTTTTCAAAAAGTTCGGATACGAACAGCGGCTGCATAAGAGGTTCGCCGCCCGAAACGGTCACGCCGCCTTTTTCACCGAAATACGGTCTGAATCTCAATATCTTTTTCACAAGCGCGTCGGTGTCGGCAGTCTCGCCGCCGTTGAAATCCCACGTATCGGGATTGTGGCAGCAGATACATCTGAGCGGACATCCCTGAACGAACACCACGCATCTGACACCAGGCCCGTCGACCGTGCCGAGACTCTGAAAAGAATGTATGCGTCCCGTCATATCAGACGGCAGTGTGGAAGGTACGCATAATGACTTCCTTCTGCTGCTCTCTCGAGAGCTTGACGAAGTTTACGGCGTAGCCCGAAACGCGGATGGTGAGGTTGGGATATTTTTCGGGATGATCGTAAGCGTCGAGCAGCGTTTCGCGGTTCATGACGTTTACGTTGATGTGGTGAGCGTTGTTGAGGAAATAACCGTCGAGTATCGAAACGAGGTTGTCGATCCTTTCCGCATCGGTCTTGCCGAGAGCGTCGGGAACGATCGAGAAGGTGTTGGAAATGCCGTCGGAAGCAGACGAATAGGGAAGCTTTGAAACCGAGTTGAGGGATGCGAGCGCACCGTTGGTCTCACGTCCGTGCATGGGGTTGGCACCGGGTGCGAAAGGCTCGCCCTTCTTTCTTCCGTCGGGAGTGGAACCGGTCTTTTTGCCGTACATAACGTTGGAAGTGATCGTGAGTGCCGAAAGAGTGTGGATCGCTCCGCGGTAAGCGGGAGTCTTCCTGAGCTCTTCGTGTACGCGTACGAGCATATCCTGCGCGATCTCGTCGGCTCTGTCGTCGTCGTTGCCGTATTTGGGGAAGTCGCCTATGGTCTCGAAGTCAACGATAATGCCGTTTTCATCGGCGATGGGCTTGACCTTGGCGTATTTGATGGCGGAAAGCGAGTCGGTGATGACCGAAAGTCCTGCAACACCGAAAGCCATAAGACGTTCGACGTCGGTGTCGTGAAGCGCCATCTGGGTCTTTTCGTATGCGTATTTATCGTGCATATAGTGTATGCAGTTCATCGTGTTGACATAAAGCCTGCAGAGCCACGTAAGATAAATATTGAATCTTTCCATGACTTTCGCATAGTCGAGATATTCGTCGTGCATGGGCTCCATCTGAGGGCCTATGTGAGTGCCGAACATATTGTCGACACCGCCGTTGATGGAAAGGAGAAGAAGCTTCGCAAGGTTGGTGCGGGCGCCGAAGAACTGCATCTGCTTGCCGACCTTCATTGCCGAAACGCAGCAGGCGATCGCGTAGTCGTCGCCGTAGCGGGTACGCATAAGATCATCGCTTTCGTACTGGATCGAATCGGTATCGCAGGATACTTTCGCGCAGAATTTCTTGAATCCTTCGGGAAGCGCGTGGCTCCAGAGAACGGTGAGGTTGGGTTCGGGAGCGGGTCCGAGGTCATAAAGCGTGTTGAGGATACGGAACGAGGATTTTGTAACGAGAGTCTTGTGATTGAGGCTCATACCGCCGATGCTTTCGGTTATCCACATCGGGTCGCCGCCGAAAAGCTCGTTATATTCGGGCGTGCGGAGATGGCGCGCGCAGCGAAGCTTGAGAACGAGGTCATCGATGAGCTCCTGCGCTCCTTCTTCGTCGAGAACACCGTTTTTGAGGTCGCGTTCGATATACACGTCAAAGAACGTGGACGTACGTCCGAAGGACATCGCTGCGCCGTTCTGTTCCTTGTTCGCGGCAAGATAGCCGAAATAGGTCCACTGGATCGCTTCACGCGCGTTGGACGCGGGCTTGGAAATGTCGTATCCGTAAAGAGCAGCCATTTCCTTGAGTTTTTTGAGGAAGTTGATCTGCTGATAGAGTTCTTCGAGAAGTCTGACGTTGTCGACGCTCATATAGTTGTCGCCGGCTTTGTTCTTGTCCTTCTGCTTTTCGGCGATAAGGACGTCGATGCCGTAAAGTGCGATGCGGCGGTAGTCGCCGATGATACGTCCTCTGCCGTAAGCGTCGGGAAGACCGGTGAGCAGAGCGCAGTGACGTGCAGCTTTCATTTCGTCGGTATATACTCTGAAAACGCCGTCGTTGTGAGTGGTACGGTAGGTGAAGTATTCTTCTATTTTGTCCGAAAGCTTGTAGCCGTAAGCTTCGCAGGCACTGCGCGCCATTCTGATGCCGCCGAAGGGGTTGACTCCGCGTTTGAGCGGTTCGTCAGTCTGAAGACCGACGATGATGTCGCTGTCGGTGAGGTAGCCGGGTTTATAGTTGCAAAGCGAAGATACGGTGGTGGTATCTACCGAGAGGACGCCTCCGCGTTCCTGCTCGAGCTTTTTGAGTCTTTCAAGCTCGGCAAGTGCCTTTTTCGTTCTTTCGGTCGGTCCGCTCAGAAAAGAAGCGTCGCCGGTATACGGGGTGTAGTTTTTGTCGATGAAGTCGCGGACGTTGATGTTCTCCTGCCATTCACCCGTTACAAATCCGTTCCATTGTTCGAAATTCATAAAAAACATCCTTTCTGCTTTTTGAAAAATAAAAAAGGGTAACCTGAAAAACGGGTTACCCAGACGGTCGGTAATATTTCCTTTCGGACGCACTGTGTCAATTCACATTCCGCCAGCACCCGATGGATTCAAAATTTACGTTGTCATTATATACGCGAAAATCACCTTTGTCAATATGTTTTTGAAAATATGGTATCAAAATCGTTATTATCAACAAACGGGTACAATATAAAGTATTATCGCTATTGCAAAATCGCCTTACTTATGATATAATATAACAATAATATAACGGATTTCAGAAAGGAATATCGGATGAAAAGAATTGAAAAATGCTTCGGTTCAATAAACATGACTTGGAAAAAAGTTATATTATTTGCTCTCATCACCGCCGTTTACACTGCTCTCATGGCATTGATACCTTGGTTTGACGATACGTCATCACATCATAAGCGCCGTGTTTTGCTTTGCTCTTGCAGCATTTCTTATAATCATACTTCATTACGTTACCGTAAGCGACGGATATTTAGGCGTTTCGCCTTTGGATTGAATATGGATCACGAATATATCAAAATCGGGAGAGCAGACGCTCTCCCGATAAATTTTATGTGCGGTTATCTTTTTATGACGTCGTAAAGCTTGTTCCAGTATTCAAGCTGATTTCTGATACGTTCTTTTTCGGTATCATTGCATTCGCTGAGAACATCCTTTACGGCGTCGATCTTTGCCTGAAGGTCTTTTTTGTTCTTGAAGTATACTTCCTTGACCGTGGGAGGTACCCAGGTCATGCTGTAAGCGGTGCAGTTTTCGCTGCAGTCGGCAAGCGCTTTGTAATAGTCGAACATTGCGTCGGCGGCAGGACCGTAAAGCTTGCTGCACGCGTCCTTCAGTATTTCTTCGCCCGTCATTTCATCCGTCCACATCGCTTTGGAAGAAACGTACCAGAGCGGCCAGCGGAGCGAGAACGACGATTCGTCTTCGTTATATCCGGCAAGAGGTCCCTGATCGTAGAAGACGTATTTGACTCCGAGGCTTTCCCAGACCTCAATGTCACGGGTGGCAACGTCGCCCTGTACCCAGGGAATGAACTGCCATTCCTTCTTGTCGGCGGCAATGCAGTACCAGCACCATACGGAAACGTTCTTGCAGCTCGTTTTTTCGATCCATTCGAGCGCGTTTTCGCGCCAGCTTCTCGTATAGGTGTTGCGGGTGATGGGATCCTTGCCTTCTTTGAAATAATCCGTATCGAGCGGACGCGTGAGGCTCGCTTCGCGGCAGAGCATAAGCTCGACGTTGGGTTCGAGCGGTACGCTGTTGACGGGCGGATTATAAGTCATGTGATACGAATAGATCTGAAGCGATCTGTCAGGGTAATTGACCGCGACCTTTTTTGCGACCTTGTTCGCGAAATTGACCATGCAGTCTGAAGTATTGCCGAGGGCCTTGCACTTGTCGCATTCGCAGAAATGCTCGTCCCAGCCGTCGTTGGCGGCAATGGTCATCGAAATTATCAAGGGGTTCGCCTTGAAATAGTCCTCAAGCTTTGACGCGACGTAATCGGCGAACTCGTCGTTGGAATAGCAGAACTGGAAGTAATCGTAGCCCGAGGGATCTCTGCTTCCGTTGGTGAGCGCGTACCATTCGGGATGGTCCTTATACATGGATGCGGGAGCGATCTGGAACAGCCAGTGTCCGGTAAGCGATTTTTCGCCGCCTATATACCATTTGTCGGCAACGGCGGTATCCTGAACGCGCGTGATACGCGAACTGAAGCGGGGAATGTGATGGATGTCGACACCTGTCGCGTTTATGTCGGTGAGGGTGGGGATGACCTGCCAGAGCTCGTCAACGCCGTACCAACCGCAGCCGAGTGATTCGAGATACATATTCACGGCAAACTGCGTACCGTTGAAGTTGCCGTCGTCGTTGCCCATGAATACGAGATAGTCGCCGGTCTGTCTGACGATGACTTCTTCGTCTCCCGGATATCCCGTGGG
The DNA here is from genome assembly GCA_045600105.1 of Eubacteriales bacterium. Lineage (GTDB taxonomy): Bacteria > Bacillota > Clostridia > Oscillospirales > CAG-382 > UBA1206. The sequence goes on along the minus strand of JAZRXG010000006.1, from coordinate 15,530 downwards.
CTTGACAAAGCCGAGTGCTTTCGTATGATCGGATTCGCCAACAAGGATATATTTTTTGCCTTCTTCGGCTTTTCTTTCGCGGATAACTTCGGGTTTTTGACCGACCATTTTGTTGATATAATGCGCAAGGTCCTTCGCGGCATTATACTCTTTGGTCGAAGCGTTGTTCGCGATGAGTATCTGAACGCATACCTCGCCGTCCTTGGCGATGATGAAATTGGGGTCTTTCACAGCTTCCGAAACCTCCTCACTCGTGACTTCCGATATTTCCGATACTTCAGCCGATGCTTCGGCAGAAGACGCGCCGTCTCCGCTTCCGCACGAAACGCAGGGAAGAAGCAGGGAGATCGCAAGCAGAACGAGCAGAGCTCTTTTTGCGTGGAGCATTTTACATTCCTCCTGTATTTATTTGTATACAGTATATATTATACATTATTTCCGCTTGGATTGTCAAGACAAATATAATAAATATCAAAACGGATTGACAACAGACCGTACCGATGATATAATGAACGTGGTGATAAATATGATAAAAGAAAAAGGCGTTATCGTCCATCCCGACGAACTGACCCCGAGCTGGGAGAAAACAGTCCTTTCGTCGGATATAAATCTTTTCGGCATACACCCCGTAGGCGGTCAGGGCTCGCACGACCGCGTGCTCGATCTTGCGCAAAACGGTCTGCCCGGTGACGGAAACGCCGTCAGGGACCGTCTGATAAGCTCTGGCATTGCTTTTGAATACGAAATGCACGCGATGTCGATGCTGCTTCCTCGTGAGCTTTTCGGGACACATCCCGAATATTTCAGACTTGACGAGGAAGGGAACAGGAACCCCGATTACAACTGCTGCGCTTCAAACGCCGATGCACTTGAGATCATTTCCGAAAAAGCGTCTTTCATCGCCAAAACGCTCCCTCCGTCCGATCACAGATACAATCTTTGGCTCGACGACGTAAAAGACAAATGCTGCCATTGCAAAGACTGCGCCGCTTTGTCTTCTTCCGATCAGGCGATGATAATATACAACGCGGTGCTTCGCGGACTCAGAAGGATCGATCCGCTCGCCGAGGAATCGTACCTCGCTTACGTCGATACGACCGTCGTTCCGACCAAGATATGCCCCAATGACGGCATATTCCTCGAATACGCGCCGTTCGAGCGTGATTTTCACAAGCCGATGGCGGACGAAATAAACGCCTCCTCGGCAAACGACGCGAAAAAACTTATTGAATATTTCGGAATGGGAAAAGCGAAAGCGCTTGAATACTGGCTCGACAACTCGCTTTATTCGTCGTGGACGAAGCCGCCGAAAAAGTTCGTGCTCGAAAAGGAAGTGACGGAGCGCGATCTTGAGTTTTACGACAGGCTCGGCTACACCACGGTCACCACGTTCGCGTGCTATCTCGGACGCGACTATGAAGAATTATACGGATTTCCCGATATCAAAGGCTATATAAAATAAAGGAGCTTCAACTATGGAATTTGTACAATGTCTCAATCAGGATTGGCACATGCAGGGATTCACCTCGGATGACAAGCATGAATTCATGTATTGGTCGTTCACCAACAGCGTCGTAAAGACCACCATCAACGGCACTGTCATCTGCCAGACCCGCTGCTACGATCACGGTCACCTCGGCGGCATGGACTATCACGACGGCAAGGTTTACATCAGCTTTATGGCTGATCCTTCCCCCTGGACCTACTGGGGCGACTGGTCCGCTTTCTACGTTTACGTTTACGACGCGTTCGACCTCAAGCTTCTCGAAAAGATCGAAATCCCCGAATGCAAGCAGTATAAAAAAGAAAATATGGGCGGTTTCCGCGGCATTGACGGAATCGCGTTCGGCAAAGCGCCAGGAACAAACGACATCAGAATGTTCGTCGCGGTCGCCGTTGAATCGGGAGCCGAATACGACAAACAGTACATACTTCAGCTCGACGAAAACAACAAGGTCGAAAAAGTTCACAGCATAAAAACCGGCAATACCATTTTCGGCATCCAGAACCTCGATTACGAAGCCGACACCGGCTGCTTCTGGATCACGACTTACGCAAAATCCCAGAAGACCGATCCTCAGGATACGCTTTTCTGCTTCAACCCCGAACTCACCGAGATCGTCGAATCCTATGAATATACCACTCCTTACGGCTTCGAATGTCTCGGCAACGGCGAATATTACTGTTCTCTCCAGGACGGCAAGAACGGAAGCCGTTCCGGGGTCGCGTATAAAGTCAACAAGGACTTTATCAAATCGACCAGGATACTCAACGACAAGATCCTCAATCCGTACATCTATTCGCTGCTCGATAAAAAGAACTGATAAGCAATAAAGCAAAACGGAGGTATGCTTCACGGCATATCTCCGTTTTTATATTCTTTTGTTTATTTTTGATCTTCTGACCGCGTTTGCGATACCGTACAGTGCAAGAGCGATGACGACGCCGCATAACGAGCCGAGTGAATCGGTCAGAACGTCGACTGCTTCCGCGGCTCTGCCGTCGGTAAAATGCTGATGTATCTCATCCGTCACGGCGTACGCGGCACACAAAGCAAAAGTGCCTATAACGTAAAATTTTCGTTTTTCGTTTTTTTCGGCGAGAACGAAAACGAGAAGCGTTCCGAACAGACCGAGAGGAACGAACTCGGCAAAATGAGCGATCTGCCTGACGACAGAACTGACTTCGGAAAAGACAGCAGTCTTTTCTTCCTCGGAAAGCGAATCGTATTCGGGATGGAAGACGCTTATAACGATATGCGTGACTTTTCCCGATTCGTTCGACGATTTATCCGCGTCAAGTGAGGAATTGACGAAAATGAATACCGCGTCGGCGATCACAAGCGTCATAAGCAAAATGACGGTTATCCTTTTGCGGACGTTTACGCTGTTTGACTTGTCCGTCATATCAATTGAATACTGTGAAGTAGTAGCAGGGATGCAGATACCAGACGTCACCGACGCATATCGTGATGAATTTCGCGCTGCCCGTTTCGTCCTTCTCGTCGTCCCAAAAACTGTCGTAACCCCATTTATTGAGTTTTCCGCTTATCACGGCGACCTTCTGTATGGCGGAAATATCGAGCTCGTAATCGTAAACCGAATAGTCTGAATAATCGATGAAATAATCGGCGTATTCCTGCGGCACGTCGAAGACCGTGTATTCGTCCACGTTCTCAACGATGAACTCAATGCCGTAAGTCTTTCCGAGATTATCCTTGTGCGCGTCCTTCGCGGGGAGCAGCACTATGTCTTTCAGAAACGCGTCGAAAGCCATTCCTTCGGTAAGTTCATACGACGCGGAAACGGCTTTGTCGTAATCGTCGGCGAACGCGGAACGGTATTTTGCGGTGTCGCAATCGATGACTCCGTCGATCGCCTTCTGTATCGGCACGGCACGGTGGTCGGTTATCCTTTCCGCGGAGCGTGTGCACGACGCAAGACATACGAGGATCATAAGTAATACGACGGCAAATGAAATTTTACGCATCGTGGTTCTCCTTGTTGAGGCAAAGTTCATCGTATTCCTCGCGTGTGATGTTGACCTTGCGTTTCTTCGTGGCGGGGTCGAACTTGCCGACGTATCCGCGGTCTTCCATCATATCTATCATTTTCTGAGCTCTCGAATATCCGACCGATAGCTTGCGCTGGAGGAGGGAAGTCGCCATCGTTTCGAATTCTATCGCGATGGCGAGCGCGTCGAGGAACAGAGGATCTTCTGACGTATCGCCGGAAGGAACCGAATCGGCGGATTTTTTGCCCGGTTTTTCGCCGCAGAGCTTGGCGTTTTCTTCGATAAGACGGATGACGTCTTCGCTGTAGGAAACCTGAGCGGCACCCTTGACGAACGCGCAGACGGAAGCGACTTCGGACTTACCGTCGACAAAAGCGCCCTGAACGCGCATTTTCTTTCTTTCCTTGACGGGAGCGAATATCATATCGCCGTTGCCGAGCAGGGATTCGGCTCCGTTCTCATCGAGAATGATACGCGAGTCGATGGACTGCGAAACGGTGAACGCTATCCTTGAAGGGATGTTTGCCTTGATAAGACCCGTGATAACGTCTGCCGACGGACGCTGAGTACCGAGTATGAGATATATACCGGCGGCTCTCGCCTTCTGAGCAAGACGGCAGATGGAATCTTCTACCGCGTCCTTGGCGGTTATCATCAGGTCGGCGAGCTCGTCGATGATGATGACTATGTTCGGGAGTTTTTCTCTTTCGGGGTCGCCTTCTATCATAGCGTTGTACTCTTCGAGCTTACGCGCGTTGCCGAGCTGTTCCATGAGAGTATAACGTCTTTCCATTTCTGTAACTGCCCAGTTGAGAGCGCCCGCGGCTGTCCTCGGCTCGTTGACTACGGGAATGAGCATGTGAGGAATGCCGTTGTAGCAGGAAAGCTCTATCTTCTTGGGGTCGATGAAAATGAACTTGACTTCGTCGGGTTTCGCACGGTAGAGCAGGGAAATGATGACGGAGTTGATGCACACCGATTTACCGGTACCGGTAGCGCCTGCTATGAGAAGGTGCGGCATATCGGGAATATCGAAATATATGGGCTTGCCGCCGACGTCTACGCCGAGGCAGACGAGGAGCTTGGACGGATGGTTGCGGTAGTAATCGTTGTCTATAAGATCGCGGAGCTTGACGATCGACGGGGTCTCGTTGGGTATCTCGATGCCTATCGCCGCTTTTCCGGGTATGTTGGTTTCGACTCTGACGCTGGTGGCGGCAAGTCTCATGCGGATATCGTTGGAAAGTCCTTCGATACGGCTGACTCTTACGCCTTCGTCAGGCTGTATCTCATATCTCGTGACTGCCGGTCCGCGGCTGGTGGAAATGAGCGTGGCGTTGACGCCGTAGGTGTGCAGAGTGTCTATGAGCTTTTTGCCGGTCATCTCGGTGTTCTGCATGCTTCCCTTGAGATAATTGCTGTTGCCTTCGGAAAGGAGCGTGATCGGCGGGAAAACGTAAGGCGGTTCGACGGGTTCGGCGACGACCTCGGTGTTTTCGATAACCTCCGCGCCGGCGTTTTCGCCGTCCGCGTCGGCTGCGTTATCCTGCTTTTCTTTTGCTTTGCCGAGTTCGGTTTCGGCTGCCGCGTCATAAGCGCCGCCGTTCTCGTTATCCCCTTCGTCTATGATGGGAGCGTCTCCGTCGGCTTCACGGAACATGGATTCATAATCCTTGTCGTCGGCTTCTTTTGCTTTTCTCGCTTTTTCCTTGGCTTCTTCTTCGGCTTTTCTCGCTTCTTCGGCTCTTCTCGCCTCTTCGGCTCTTCTCGCCTCTTCGGCGGCTCTTCTTGCTTCCTCAGCGGCTTTTTCTTGCGCTTTTCTCGCTTCGCTTCCGTCGTTGTCAGATGAAGGGACAACTCCGGGAACGTCTATATCGTCAAGAGGATCTTTCTTTTCGACGTTATATATCACCTCGGGCTTCTTGGGCTTTTTGTTCTCTTCGCCCTCCTGCTTGCCCTTGGCTTCTTTTTCTTTTTCCTTTTCCTTCTTGGGTTCTTTTTCCTTTTCGGTCTTTACGTTCTCGCGTTCGCGTCTCGTCGCCGAAGCGCTGCTGGAAGCCGAAACGATGGCCTTGAATATACGTAAGGGAGTGGTTCCGATAAGGAATATAAACGTGCAGATCGCGGCAATATAGCTGATTATAAGCGTAAGAACCGTATGCAGCAGGCAGTAAAGTCCCGTTCCGATAAGTCCGCCGAGGAGTCCGGCGCCGACCCCGTCTTTGCCTTTTACAAACAAATTCCTTGCGAGTTCGGTGCTGAATTTGAGCAGAGTATCGTCTGCCGTATGTATATGGATTATCGTAAGTACGAAAATGAAATTGACGACGCAGAGGAAACATCTGCCCGAAACCGAGCCTTTCTCGCGGTCACGCTTCCAGAAAATGGCGATTATTATGAGATAAACGGGTATGGCGTACGCGCCGTAGCCGAAAAGCCCTCCGAACACAGGCTTCAGAGTTTTCCCGAGAAGCCCCGTGTCGGACATCGTCATGAGGAGAACGAGAAGGAGCGCGATGACGCCGAGAAGGTACGGCATATAATTCATCGGCTTCTTTTCTTTCTGCACGGTCTCGTCGAGCGTTACCTGCTTTGCCGGCGCCTTTTTGGCGGCGGAAGTGCTCTTTGTTACGGCTTTTGAATTTGTTTTTTTATTCGTATCTTTTTTACTGTTTCCCATTTTTATTCCTTTTCTGAAATCAGATGATTATGTCGCTTATTATCGCGGAAGTCCCGATTATCACGCAATAAAGCGAAAAAACCGACATTTTTCTGTTCTTTGCTACGTATTCAAGCAGTCGGATCGCAAACAATCCCGAAAGTACGGCAGCGGCAACGCCCGCTATGACGGCAGGTACGGAACCGTCGGGAAGCGGATTTTCGGAAAGCTCGAAAAGCTTGAGTATATTAGCGCCGGCAATGGCGGGGATGGACATCAGGAACGAAAGCTTGACGGCGTCCTGCTTTTTGAAGCCGAGGAAAAGACTGCCGATTATAGTCGAACCCGAACGCGAAATGCCAGGTATCGAGCCGATGAGCTGCATGAATCCCACTATAAGCGCGTGACCCGGACGGGCTTTTTTCACCGTAAGACGCTCGTTCGTGAGTTTATCCGAAACGTAAAGCAGACCGCCGTTTATCAGAAGCATGAGCCCTATAAGCCAGCTTACCGATGAAAAATTCCCGAGAGTATCCGCGAAAGGCACGGCGATGAAAAGCGGAAGCGTTGCGACGAAAACAAGGATGAATATCCGTTCGCCGTAGGTAAGCCCCTCTGAAAGCCTGCCGCGGCAGACCTTGATGATGAACGTGAAAAACCCTTTTATCATTTCCCATACGTCTTCACGGAAGACCGCGATGACCGCGGCAAGGGTACCGAGATGCAGAAGCACCGTGAACGTAAAGTAATTGGACTCCATATCGACAGCGCCGAAAAAGTTCTGCAGCAGCGCCAGATGACCCGATGACGAAATCGGGAGAAATTCCGTGACTCCTTGTATCACGCCGTAGATGATACCTTCAATAATGCTCATTGATACGATTCCTCCGAAGAAATTTATCTATTATAAGCATATTAGTATACATAATTTATTATAACGATTATTTGCGATATGTCAAGCATTTTATATTAAAGCAGAAAAAAAGCGCGGCCGCGGAACTCGTCGTCCCGCGGTCACACGTCCGAACGTATCTGTTTATGTTTATATCAGAAAGCCCACGTTCCGTTTCTGAATATCGGGAATGCCTTGCCGTCCTTATACCCGTCGATGCTCATATCGTCGGAACCGACCATGAAGTCGACGTGGATGAGCGAATCGTTGAGGCCTTCGGAAGCGAGCTCTTCTCTGGTCTTGCTTTCAAAGCCTTCGACCGTGTCGGGATATCCTCTGCCGAAAGCGAGATGGCACGAAGCGTTCTCATCAAAGAGCGTTTCATAAAAGAGTATGCCGGTATCGTTCACGCCCGAATCCTTGGGAACGAGCGCGACCTCGCCGAGATACGCAGCGCCTTCGTCCATCGAAAGCATCTTGTCAAGTATTTCGCCGTTCTTTTCGGCTTTCCAGCTGACGGCTTTGCCGTCTTTGAAGGTGAATTCGAAGTTTTCGATAAGCGCTCCGTTATAGGAAAGCGGCTTCGTGGAAACTATCCTGCCCTCGGCTCCGCCTTTTTTGGGAGCGGTGAAAACCTCCTCAGTGGGCATATTCGGGTTGAACTCGACTCCTCCGAGAGTGGTGTCGCTGCCGCCGCCCCATTTGGAATTGGGCATCAGCCATACTTTGAAATCCGTGCCGTTGGAAGAAGTGTAGTGCAGATAATCGAAGTGCATGGAAGTGAGCAGTTCTTTTTTGGTTCTGAACGCATTGTTTCTGTCTTCCCACGCTTTTACGGCATCGTTTTCGGCGTCAATATAGCAGGTGGCGAAGATAGCGTCCCAAAGTTTTGCAACAGCAGCCGAGGTGCGTTCGCCGGGGAATACTTTTTTTGCCCACTTCGCTGAGGGAACCGCGGCAATGGTCCACTGATATTTGTTGTCCATGGCTTCGCGGTAGGGCTTTATCTTCGGAAGCACGGCTTTGTTGGTTTTCGCGAGTTTTTCAAAATCGATGCCGTTCAGTCCGTCGGGATCGTCCGAAAGTACGTGTATCCTTGCGGGAAGACGCTCGAGTTGATATTTGAGCTTTTCTTCTTTCCACGCGGGGAACTCGCAGAGCTTCTTCAGAGACATTTTTTTGTAATGGAGCTTGGTTATCGGCTGATACGACCAGTTCACCGTTACTTCGCTCGCGCCTGCTTTATAAGCTTCTTCGGTGAGGAGCGTGATGAATTCGTACTGATCGGCAGAACCGTCAATGAACACTTCCTGCTTTTTCTGTACGTTCGCACCGACTTTTACGATAAGCTCGGCGTATTTTCTGAGCATTTTCTTAGTCATTGTTTTTTCCTCCGACGATATTCAAAAATTCTTCTTCGCTGATGATTTTTATACCGAGGCTCTGAGCCTTCGAAAGCTTGCTGCCCGCGTTTTCTCCGCAGACGAGCAGGGAAGTCTTTGACGAAACGCTTGACGCCGCTTTTCCTCCGTTTCTGAAAACGAGGTCTTCGGCTTCGTCACGGCCGAGCGAATTGAGCTTGCCCGTGATGACCACCGTCATCCCTTCGAAAACGTTTCCGACCCTGTCATCAGGCTCGGTCATGTTCACGCCGCTTTCGGCAAGACGCTTCACGAGCGTCACGTTCTGCTCGGACGCGAAATATTCCGTGACGTTTTCCGCCGTTATCGGACCGATATCGTTGAGCGACGAAAGTTCTTCCGCCGAAGCGTTCATGAGCCCCTCCATCGTTTTATAATGCTTCGCCAGCGTTTTCGCCGCCTTTTCGCCTACCTGCGGGATACCGAGCGCTGATATCACGCGCGAAAGCGGCTGGGTCTTCGATCCGTCGGCGGACTTGATTATATTCGCCGCCGATATGCTGCCGAGTCCGGGGATAGCCGCGACCTTTTCGGGATCGAGCGAATAAATGTCCGCAGGAGACGCAAGCAGTCCTTCGCCGATAAGCGTTTCGATGACGCTTTCGCCGAGGGTGCGGATGTCCATACATTCTTTTGACGCGAAATGCGTTATGCTTCTGTGGAGCTGCGCCGGACACGACGTGTTGATGCACACGACTGCCGCGTCACCGTCCTCGTGAACGACTCTGCTTCCGCACGACGGACAGTATTCCGGCATTACGTACGGAACGGAAGACGCGGGACGTTTTGAAAAATCGACCGATACTATCTCGGGTATGATGTCGCCCGCTTTGCGTAACAGCACCGTATCTCCTATCCTTATATCCTTCTGTTCGATATAATTGATGTTGTGGAGAGTCGCCGCGGAAACTGTGGACCCCGCGACATTCACGCTCCTCAGTATCGCTTTGGGAGTCAGCACACCCGTACGTCCCACCTGTATGACGATGTCGGTAACTTCGGTATAAACGCTTTCGGGCGGATATTTATAAGCTGCAGCCCATCTGGGAACGGCTCCGACGAAACCGAGCTCCTCACGGTGAGCCACGCTGTTGAGCTTGACGACAGCACCGTCTATGCCGAAAGGAAGCGACGGACGTTTTGCTCCGATGTCTTCTATCTTTTTGATCATTCCGTCTTTATCCGTGCAGACAGAGAAATCGGGCGACACGGTAAAGCCGAGCTTTTGCATATACTCAAGGCATTCCGAATGTTTTTCGGGCAGCGGCGTATCGCAGAGCTGCACGTTGAAAACGAAGATCTCAAGATGTCTTTCGGCGCAAAGCTTCGAATCGAGCTGTCTCAGCGAGCCTGCCGCGGCGTTTCTGGGATTGGCAAACGCGGGAAGACCTGCCGCCTCGCGTTTTTCGTTGAGCTTTTCAAACGCTTTACGCGGCATATATACCTCGCCTCTGACTATCAGACGAGGCAGCTTTTCATTGAGCACAAGCGGTATCGAGCGCACGGTCTTGAGATTTTCGGTAACGTCTTCGCCCACGAGTCCGTCTCCTCTCGTCGCGCCTTTGACGAACACGCCGTCAATATATTCGAGGGCGACCGAAAGACCGTCGATCTTGTATTCCACCACGAAATCGTCGTCGGGATACTTTTCCTTCATCGATCTTTCAAACGCTCCCACGCCTTCGTAATCGAACACGTCCGTAAGGCTGCCGAGGCGGACGGGATGCGTGACTTTTTCAAATTTTTCGGCAACGTGACCGCCGACACGTTTGGTGGGCGACGAAAGGGAAGCATACGCGGGATATTCTTCCTCGAGCTTTTTGAGACGTTCGAACATCATGTCGTATTCGTAATCGCTGATCTCCGGTGCGTCATCGTCGTAGTATTTTTTTGAATGATAAACAAGCTGCTCCTCAAGAGAGCGCATCAGTTTTTCCGTTTCGTTCATTCAGTTTTTCTCCGCTTCTATTCCTATCCAGTCGTTTTCCTGCTTTATATCAAGAATTTTGAAATCATTTGCCTTGAGCGCGTCCGTGACCTGTTCGCATCTCGGGGCGATGATACCGCTCAGGATGAGTTTGCCGTTATCCCTGAGCATGGGTTTGAATATGGGAAGCATCATCACGAGAACGTCGGCGACGATATTCGAAACGATGACATCGTATCTGTATCCGTCAAGGATGGAAACGAGTTTTTCGTCGTCCAGGATGTTGCCGAGATAAGCGTCAAGCACGCCGTCGGGAATGTGGTTGATGACCGCGTTTTTCTTTGTTATCTCAACGGCGTTTTCTTCAATATCCACGCCGATGCATTTTGAAGCGCCGAGCAGGCAGGCGCCGATGCCGAGTATGCCGCTGCCGCAGCCCATATCGAGAACGCAGGCGTTTTCGAGCTTCTGCTTTTCGAGTATCTCAAGGCAAAGCTTGGTCGTTTCGTGGCGTCCCGAGCCGAAAGACGATTCGGGGTCTATTTCAAGCACCTTTCTGTCGCCGGGCTCACAGTCCTCCCACGACGGCTTTATCATGAATTTTTCGCCTATCGCCGTGGGATGGAAAAACTCTTTCCAGTTGTTTTCCCAGTCCTTGTCGTCGCTTTCCGAATACTCGACTTCGACGTTTCCGTATACGGTATCGGACTTCATTTTGTTTATCGCTTCAAGCAGAAAAGCTTTTCTCGCCTCTCCCTGCTCGTTATCGGTAAGATAAACCGTGACCGTCACGACATCGGTGTTTTCGGGGATAAGGTCGCTTTCGTAATAATCGAAAGGTACCGATTTTTCCTCGACGATCTCAAGAAAATCCTTCGGGTCGTCTATCGAAAACGAGGTTATCCCGTTCACGATGAGTTCTCCCGCAAGGAACTCGGAACCGAACGTATTTGTTTTGATTATGATTTCATTGAATTTCATGCTTTATACCTCAGATGGATTTTATTCTGCTTTCGTAATACTTTTTCATGGTTAGCGCGTCTTCCGCCATGGTGCCGTCCGATTCGCATATCACGTTCGGATGAACACCGAGCTCGGTCACCGCGTCAAGCAGCGTCTCGTACGACGGGCCGTAGATCGCGTCGTCAAAAGTCAGATGCTTCTTCTCGCCCATTTTGGTGTATTCGATTTTTGAAAAATGGCAATGGAGATCATCCGCTTCGTCGGGCCCGAGCAGGGAAGCGACCGTATCGAAAACCCTTTTGAAGTCATCCTTAGACGCAAGACCTCCGAGCGTTCTCGCGTTCAGATGCCCGAAATCGACTACCGGACGGAAATGCTCTCTGCTCACCCTGCACAAACGGAGAACCTCTTCGAGCGTTCCGAGCTGGTTGAGTTTTCCCATCGTTTCAAGTCCCGCACGGCAGGAAAATCCGCCCTCGTCAAGCGCGAGAGCGGTCATAAATAAAGTATCTTCGGCTTTTTTCATCGCTTCCTCGCGGTCGAGCTTTGCGGCGGAGCCCGAATGTACGACGAACACGCTGCCGCCGATAAGCTCGCAGGCGTCTGCCGACTGAAGGATATAGCGGACGCTGTTCAGGCGCTTTTCGTCTTCGACGGACGATAACGATATGTAATAGGGCGCGTGAAGCGAAACGCAGATCTCGTTTTCTTTTGCGGCGAGTCCGATCTCGCGCAGAGCGTCGTTCGACGCGTATATGCCTTTGCCCGCCTGATATTCGTATGAATCAAGCCCGCGCGACGCGAGCCAGCCGAAAGCCTCGGAAGTCGATTTGTGGCCTTCGGCGTAAAACGATACCGAGTTCCCCGCGGGACCGAATCTACACTTTTTCATTCGCTTCGGCCTTTTTTGCCTTTCTCTTGTGATATATCTTTATGAACGGCTTTTCCAGAAAGCGCTTGCATCTGAAAAACAGCGTCTTTTTGTCTTTTATCGGTTTGACGAGATAGCATTCGATACCCGCGCGGTGAGCCGCAAGGCAGTCGGTGAAGATCTGATCGCCGATGAGAAGCATCTGTTCTTTTTCGAGCTTCATGTGGTCGATGCATTTGAGCACGCCTTTGGGCGACGGCTTTGAAGCGTCGGTAACGCAGAAGAAACCGAGTTCCTCATTGAAAACGTCCGTCCTCGTGTTTTTGTTGTTTGATACGAACGCGATCTGCATTCCCGCGTCCACGAGAGAAGAGAAATAGTCCTTCACTTCCTGAGTGGGCCGCGCCGTTTCGTAAGGAGCGACCGTGTTGTCGATATCGAAAACGAGTCCTCTTTTTCCGGCGGAAACGAGAAGATCGGCGTTTATCTCGTATATGTTGTTGTAGATGCACTCGGGCACGAACATCTTCTTGATACTCACTGTTTTCTCCCTGAAAATCAAAATAACGCATTTTTACATATTTACAATATATTATATTTTTTGTGTGCCTTTGTCAAGAACGAATTGACCGATTGTGTCAAAATAGTCATGAATTTTTTGAAAACAAAGTAAAAAAAATTTGTATTGACAACACGAAGAAATGATAGTATAATCAAGAAGCATAAATTTATAATGGAGAGAGTATGGAAAAGAAGAAAAACGGCACCCGAAGCATCATACTGAGCGCCCTGCTTTTTCTGGTGCTTTTTGCCGTCACTTATTATATACTATATAAAAAGTTTGAAATAAACACCATCGTAAGCATTCTCAAAGGCGTGAACATCAACTATCTGTATTTTGCGCTTTCGATGGTTTTCATCTATCTGTTCTGCTACGGACTGTTCGCGAAAACGCTTCTTAAGATACGAGGCTGCAGCGTAAGCCTCACGAAAGGCTTCGTTTACGCCTGCATCGACTTTTATTTCTGCGGCATCACGCCTTCGGCCTCCGGCGGTCAGCCCATGGTCATATACTATATGAACAAGGACGGCATCCCCGCTTCCGCGGGCACGCTTTCGACGTTCGTGCACACCTGCGTCTATAAGGTGGTCCTGCTCGTATTCAACCTCATAGCACTCATATTCTTCGCTCCCACATGGTACAACGCGGGCCCGCTGTTCATCGTTCTGTGGTTCCTCGGCTTTTTCGTCACTTCTTTCGTTATCGCCGTCGGTCTCCTTTCGATGTTCAAAAGGGATCTCACGTATAATTTCTGCAAATGGATCATCAGGATAGGCGCCAAGCTCCACATCGTCAAACATCCCGAAAAGCGTCTTGAATCGTTCAACAGTTCTCTCGACGACTATCAGCAGGCGGCAAAAGACCTAAAAGGCAGGACTCTTCTCATCGTCAGGCTTTTTGCCATAGTCTTCGTGCAGCGCACCGCGCTTTTCTCGGTCGCGTTCATCGTTTACAGAGCTCTCGGCAACACCGGATACGGATTCATGTATTTCCTCGCGGTGCAGGTGTTCATAGCTCTCGCGGTCGACTCGCTCCCGCTTCCGGGCGGTATCGGCGTCAACGAAGCCGCGATCATCATGATGTACACTTCCACTTTCGGTGAAGATAAGGCGGCAAGCGCGATGCTGCTCATCAGATTCTTCAACTGCTACGTTGCTCTTATCATATCGTTCCTCGTATTTTCAGTAAACTATTTCTCGCATTGGTTCAAAATGAAAAGGAAAGATTAGAATGGATTCCATGGTCAAAAGAAGGGAAAACGGCGAGCTTGTCCCCGTCCCTGAAGAAAAAGCGCTGAACTTCCTTTACAGTAGCGCTCCGGGACGCGTGTGCCTCAAAGTGCTCTACCGCCGTACCACCGCAAAGATCGTCGGTTCTTATATGAACTCGCGTCTTTCAAAAGGCAGGATCAAAAAATCAATAAAAAATATGAATATCGATATGTCGCGTTATGAAGACCTCAAGTACAAGAGCTACAACCAGTTCTTCACGCGTGACTTAAAGCCCGAATGCAGGAATATATGCGTCGATACGGATGCGCTCATCGCTCCGTGCGATTCCAAGCTCACCGTTTATCCCATCGATGACAACAGCATATTTTTCATCAAGGGCTCGCCCTATAACGTTGCCGAGCTTCTCAAAAACAAGGAGCTTGCCGAAGAATTCAACGGCGGATACTGCCTCGTTTTCAGACTCACCGTCGATAACTATCACCGCTATTGCTATTTTGACGACGGAAGCAAGGGAGATAACACGTATATCAAAGGCGTACTCCACACCGTCAACCCCATATCCCTCGGAAGATACGATTTCTACAAGCAGAACTGCCGTGAATATACGGTCATGGAGACCCGTCATTTCGGCAAAGCCGTTCAGGTCGAAGTCGGCGCCATGCTTATCGGCAGGATAAAGAACAACGATAAAGCCTGCGAATACCGGCGCGGAGACGAAAAGGGAATGTTCGAGTTCGGCGGTTCGACAATAGTCGTACTCCTCAAAAAAGGCGCGGCGTCGATCGATGCCGACATACTTGAAAATTCGTCGGAAGGTATCGAAACGGTCGTGAGCATCGGCGAAAGGATAGGGACATCGCTCATCAGCTGAAAGGACAGAAATGATAATCCAAAAAATCAGACAATTCATGTACGGACGCTACGGATTCGATTCGTTCGGGCTCGCGCTCATCGTTATATATCTGATTGTATCGTTCATCAACGTGTTCGCGTTATCGTGGATTCTTTATATCGCGGAGCTGCTTTTGCTTGTATACGCGTTTTTCAGAGCGTTTTCAAAGAATATTCCGGCAAGGCAACGCGAGAACGCCGCGTATCTCAAGGTATGGAACAGGATCAAAGCATTCTTCTCAAAGATAAAGCAGTCGTTTTCAAAATCCAAAACTTCTTCATCGGGTACCAAACAGACCGATTACACCGAACGCGACGTTTATAAATTCAGAACTTGTCCTTCGTGCAGCGCAACGCTCAGACTCCCGAACAAACCGGGAAAGCATACAACAAAATGCCCGAGATGCGGCAAAGAATTTGAAGTGAATATATAATGAAGCAAATATAAAAACGAGGAATATATTAGGAATATGAAAAGATTAAAAAGCGTTATCGTTCTTTTGATGGCAACATCCATGCTGGTTTTGCTTTGCTCGTGTGGAAACAAAATGAGTGAGGAAGAAATCGAAGCAACATGCAAAAAGGAAGCGGAGAATTTT
>JAZRXG010000005.1:0-90677 GCA_045600105.1 Eubacteriales bacterium | reverse complement strand
GCGTCGTTTTCGGCGGATGCCTTGTTTGTTCGCCTTTTTTCTGGAAATATCCACCTTTTCTGCGAAATTCTTGCCTTTTTTTCGTATCCTTATCAATCAAAACAGAGGCTGTAGCAATTATTGTTTTGCTACAGCCCCTTTGTTATTCTTTTTTTGCAGATTTCCTGTCAGCTCTCTTGGGACTATTTGGAGCTGGGCGCTCCTGAACGTTTTCTTGGGGCTGTTTTTGGGCTGCCGATTCGGGAAAAGCCCAAAAAACGCCTAAAAAGGCACTTTTTCGGGCTTTTAATTTCCCGATAGCCATTTTAAATGTTTCGGGGCCAACCTCTTTATCCTCTCTTTTTCTCTCATACTCTTTTCTTTTCTTTTCCCATCAATTCCGCTCGCTTCTTCCTCTGAAACCCTTTTACGGACAAGCATAAAAACAAAAAGAAAGAGAGGAAACAATGAATAAAATAGTTATTGCTTCCGGACGGCAGCCGAAATTCTACTCCTTTTCGTATGACAGACTGCATAAATTGATTCCAAAAGAGTATACTACTCTAATGATGGAAACATACGTTGTAAAAGCGTTGACGTATTACAATGACTTTTTGAAAGTACACAAAAATAACGAAATTTAAATGAAAACAATACCGGCTGTTTCGCCGACATTTATTTACAGCTTTTATTGAAGCAGCCTTTCTTATAGGAAAGGTGACTGAATGAACAAAAAAGAAAAAAGTATAGATAATATCGAAATCGCACATTTGAACGCCCCACTTATGCCCAACGCAATCGGCAAAGCGGCAGATTTTTCATCGCACGACACCGCTTCCCTTGTTGATTTGCGGAATATAAATGTTGACACAAGCAAGTCTGTTGTCGAGCGTGTCAAAGATTTTATGGGACAGGTAGGAGACCCGTATCTTTTCAAGGTGGGCGATATTACCGTCAGGGTAAAATACGGAGACGGAAAGACGGTAACGGATGCCATTGCCGCCGTTTTTCAGACGGGATAAAATTGCCATCGCATATTTTTGAGAAATTTATTGCAAAAACGGAGGCGATATGGTATAATACGAACCGTAAAGTGTTGATCGCATATCGCCTCTGTAAAAAATAAATTATGGAGGCAAGCATAATGTCAAATGTAAAATATTCTGACTATTTGGGGCAGCCTTCTCAAAGTTTGCGGACTTGGACGGCTGCTCTTTATATTCGTCTTTCCCGTGAAGACGAGATGGCGGGAGAAAGCAACTCCGTCGTTTCACAGCGTGAGATCCTCAAGGAATATCTCAAACTGCACCCCGATATCACCTTCTACGATTTCTACGTGGATGACGGTTGGTCGGGAACGAATTTCGACCGACCGGATTTCACGAGAATGATGGAGGATATCAACGCCGGACGTGTCAACTGCGTGATCGTCAAAGACCTTTCCCGTTTCGGACGTAACTATTCGCAGGGCGGCGAGCTGATAACGAATGAATTTGCACGTCTGGGCGTGCGCTTCATCGCACTGAACAACGGTTATGATACCTTTTCAAATAATATGAGCGCGGCAACGCAGTGCATCACGCTCGGCGTCACCAACGTCATCAACGAAAGCGTGGCGGCGACCACGTCGGTGAACGTGCGCGGTACGCTTAACGTCAACCGCCAGCAGGGAAAATTCATCGGCTCGTTCCCGACGTACGGCTATATGAAAGATCCCGAAGATCATCATAAACTGATCATCGACGAGGATGCGGCGCCTACGGTAAAATTGATTTTTGAAAAATATATCGGCGGCGAGAGCATTGTCGGCATTGCCAAAGATCTGAACGAAATGGGCATCCCGAATCCGTCGATGTATAAGAAACTGAAAGGACTGAACTACAAGCACCCTGTCGGAGCCGCCGATGACGGCTTGTGGCCCGACACGTCGGTGCGGCGTATCCTCACGAACGAAATGTACACCGGCACGATGGTGCAGGGGAAAAACCGCAATATCAGTTACAAAGATCAGCGTGCGAAAGCCGTTCCGAAAGATGAATGGTACCGCGTCGAAGGAACGCACGAGCCGATCATCGACCGTGACACCTTCGATAAGGTGCAGTCGCTTTTCAACCGGAACATCCGCAAAGCGCCGAACAATAAGAACGTGTATCTGTTTGCGGGACTGATCAAATGCGGCTCGTGTCACCGTGCAATGAATCGGAAATTCAATAATCACGCCTACGGCGTTTACGGGTATTACCGTTGCACGACTGCGCGAAAAATGCATAACGGTGCCTGCACGAATCATTCCATCCGCATCGACAAGCTGGAACAAGCGGTGCTTGTGTACCTGCAGACCGTAGTCCGGACGGTGGTGTCGCTGGATGAAGTCCTGCAAAAGATCAACGACAGTCCCGTACGCAAAAAAGAATCGAACCACGTTCAGAAGCTTTTGAAAACACAGCAGGCGGAACGTGATAGGCTGGTGCGGAATATGGTGGATCTGTACCCCGACTGGAAAGCCGGCGTTATTTCGCAGGAAGAATATATGCTCATCAAAGCGAATATGAGCGAGAAGATCGCATCTCTTGACGCGATGATCGCCAACCTCGAAAAGAACGCCGCCGAGATCGAAAAAGGGATCAGCGCGGAAAACGAGTTCATAACTCATTTCAAAAAGTACGGCAATTTTGATACCCTGACTCGAGCCATGCTCGTGGAACTGGTGCAGGAGATACGTGTCTTCGAAGGCAACAAAATCGAAATCGACTTAAAGTTCAAGGATGCGTATAAGCAAGTCATCGAGTATATCGAACTGAACAAAGAAATCGCCAGAACGGCGTAAAGAAATTGCGGCTGATCCGAGCACGGCGTCAGATCAGCCGTATCTTTGCGTGCGTATTGAAAAGCCTTGACTATTCGTTACGAATATGATATAGTATTATCGGTGATGATATGATGGAAACGAGAAATACAAAACTGATCGTCGGGAAAGCCGGCGGTAATGCCGGAAAAAATTCAAAAACTTACAAAATAACAATACCGTCAAAATGGGTGAATGAATTGGAACTTGTGAATAATGATATAGATTTATCCTTTGACGGAAAAAGCATTACGGTCAAACCGCGGGAAAACTTAAGCGAATTTATCGAAAACAAAAAGCAGCTCGGTCACAAGCTCGTCAGGCTCAACATTTTTGACGGTGGTAATTTTTGTTCGTCCGTTTGTGCCGACTATACCGACAAAACGGTGAAACACGAAGATCATACGGAAAATATGGTGAAAACGCCTTTCGGAAATAACGAAAAACCCGATTTTTCGGATTATGAAAGTTTTCTTGCAGAACGCTGCGTTCCGGAAAGTCGTGCGGGTATCAGAGATTATCTGGATGCGCTTGGAATAGATTCATATGAGCCGATCGAAATTATCAAAAAAACGAAGGGCGTTATGGCTGAAGACGGCATTCATCTTGAATGGGAGGTACTTTGATGGAGATAAAACTTGTTTCCGATGAAAAAATAGCCGAAACCTCGTCAAAAGGAAATCAGGAAAAATGGTACGACAAAGAAACCGACTGCTGGTACAAGCTCGATCAATTCGGTTACGAAAGCCTTGCCGAAACGGTCATTTCCGAATTTTTGGAAGACAGCAATATCGAAACGGATACGCCGTTCACGTTTGTTCGGTACGGCATGACGCGTTTTCGTGTTCACGGCAGAGACAGAACGGGCTGCGTCAGCGGAAATTTTCTGAAAGACGGAGAATCCATCGTTACGCTCAACAGATTGCTGACTCTTTATCTGGGCTGTCCTTTGAAAGAAAAACTGATGAAATTTACAAGCGACAAAAAAAGAGTTGAGTATTTGGCAAACACTACGGCGGAAATCACGGGACTTACGGATTTTCCGAAGTATCTCACCTTGATTTTTGAAGTGGACTCGCTTTTTTTGAATGACGACAGACACCTGAACAACATAGCCGTTATAGAAAAAGACGGTGGATATTCCTATTGCCCCATTTTCGACAACGGAGCGGGACTTCTTTCGGGTGTGAGCTTTTTGCCCTTTGACATAGCGCCGAAGGCGCTCATAAAAAAATCGATCGCAAGACCGATGGGAACGTCTTTTACAAGACAGATGAATACGGCGAGAGGATTGACAGGCCCGATACTGAAAATCAGGAAATATGACCGGGTGGAAATCGCGGACAGAGTGAAACCGCTTCTCGATTATTACCCCAAAAGGGACAGAGATTTGATACTTGATCGGGTAGAAGAGTGCATTTTGGAAAGGCAAAAATTGTTTTCGTTGTGATTTCCGACGGGTAAAATACTGCGGAAATACAAAAAATCAGAGGTGTGATGCCTCCGATTTTTTGCTTTTGGAAGCAAAAATGCCCCGATTTTCGTCTTATGGTTTAAACTTAACAGTAACCCACCCATAGCGGCACCCATATAAAAAGTCCGGAAACCCGCATAAATAAAGGAATTTTAACAATTTGTGAATTTTTATCGTCTACCCTTGACATTTTCCCCTGCCGCTGTTGACACCATACTGCGTTTTTTTGCCGACACGGGTGAAGTGCCGTCGGCGTACGACGTCATCGCCACGGGCGACCTCGGGGAAGAGGGGCTTGAGATAGCACGCGAGCTGCTTGACAGGAGCGGTTTTGACAGAACGGCGGTCCTCACCGACTGCGGCGTGCTCATTTACGACGCGAAAAAACAGGACGTCCACTCGGGCGGCTCGGGCTGCGGCTGCTCGGCGGCGGTGACCGCGGCGTATTTTCTGCCGAAGATAGTGAAAAAAGAAATAAAAAGGATGCTGCTCGTCGGCACGGGTGCTTTGCTTTCGCCGCGTACGGTGCTGCAGAAGCTGCCCATCCCCGCGACGGCGCATCTTATCGAACTGGAGTGTGTATAATGGAATATCTGCGTGCTTTTCTCGTCGGCGGCGCTTTCTGCGTCGCAGCCCAGATCCTCGTCGACAAGACCAAACTCACGCCGGCAAGGATACTTGTTGCCTACGTCTGCGCCGGAGTCGTTCTGACGGGAGTCGGCGTTTACGGAAAACTCGTCTCTTTCGCGTCTTCGGGCGCGACGGTGCCGCTCACCGGATTCGGCTATCTGCTCGCGAACGGGGTGAAGGACGCCGTTGACGAAAACGGACTTTTCGGCGTACTCACCGGAGGGCTTTCGGCAACTTCCGCGGGGATAACGGCGGCGGTCTCGTTCGCCGTGATATTTTCTCTTGTTTTCAAGAGCCGCGACAAGAACGCTTGAGCATCAGTCATTTTTCTGCCGCAGAAAAGCATATTGCATATTGGACGATTTTTTAATATTTGCAATATTGTCCATTAGTAATGAATGATTTTGTTGACTTTTTGCTTTGCTTGTGATATACTGCTTTCGAGGTGAAATACTTTTATGATTTACAGAGAGCATTATATTGCCCCTGTTCGTGATTTTTACGATAGCGATTTGATCAAAATTATTACGGGAATACGACGCTGCGGAAAATCAGTGATTCTTGACGAAATTTTGTCTGAGATAAAAGCGAAAACGAATAACATTATTGATCTTGATTTTGAAGACGCTTCCGTTTTGATGACGCTGCCTGACGCGGTTTCACTGATAAATTATGTCGATGAGCACAGAAAAAGCGGGAAATGTTATGTGTTCCTCGATGAAGTTCAACGTGTTAAAGATTGGGCGGTTGCCTGCCGTACCATACGACTTCATGACTGCTCTGTTTTTATCAGCGGTTCTAATTCAAAACTTTTATCAAAGGAATTCACAAAAGAACTTTCGGGAAGATATGTTGCTTTTCGCGTTCGTCCTTTTGTGTATAAAGAGCTTTGTGAATACGCCGAAGAACTCGGCAAATATGTGTCGGTTACCGATTATCTCGTTTGGGGCGGATTTCCGAAACGACTTGAATTTGACGGTACGGAAGCACAAAAAATATATTTGAACGATTTGAACGAAACGATTATCATCAATGATATCATCAATCGATATGGCATCCGAAAAACGGATACGTTCCGTAAAATCGCAAATTATGTTCTCATTTCCAACGCAAGAGTATTTTCCGCAAGATCTATCAACGATTACCTGAAATCAAATGGATTTCCTTGCTCTGTAACGACTGTCACAAAGTATCTCGGCTATTTGGAAGAGGCGTTTGCGATTGAAACGGTACGGCTTTATTCCGGCAAAGCAAAGCGTGAATTGAACTATTATCAGAAGACGTACGACGAAGACGTTTGCCTGAATTCAATACGCTGCACGAACGGCAGGTTTGACCTTTCTCATAATCTTGAAAATATAGTCTATAATGAGCTTGTATATATGGGGTATTCCTTACAGGTTTATTTCAACGGAAAAGAAGAAATCGACTTCGTTGCCATAAAAGAAAATAAACAGTATTATATACAGGTGGCTTTGTCCGTTGCGGAGGAAAAGGCGTATAACCGTGAATTCAAAGCACTGAATAATATGGATAATTCCTGCCGAAAAATACTCATCAGCAATGATGAACTTGATTATTCCACCAGCACAGTCCAACATATAAAGCTATGCGATTTTTTGAAAATGGAATCTTTGTAATCACTTGTCTATTGGACAATATTTTGAAATAAGAAAAATTGTCCAGTAGAGTCATACAATAAAAACGCAAAGTCTATACGGCTTTTTCGACGCATATATGTCATTAAAGCGGTATGGGCTTTCGTTTGTGACGCTGCAAAGAATCCGAATGTTTTCGCCGTGATGTTTTCTCTTGTTTTCAAGAGCCGCGACAAGAACGCCTGAGTTTTGTTAACGGGTGTTGAAAAAACGGAAAAAGCGAAAAAAAGGTTGACATTTCAGTCGTATTATGGTATCATTCAATGGTGTTAAGAATTTCTTAAGAATTGGATGTGTGGTACTATGTCTTCCGAAAAACCCAAACGCAAACGCCGCTTCGGCGACAGAAAAGACGCTTTTCTTGTCCGTGACGCAGACCCCATGCACGTATTCATGTCGTATATGATCGTTAACCGCGCCGATAACGAAGCGGTCCTCAACGAGATCCTCGACATAACCAAAGTTGACGAATTCCTTGCAAAAAAGAACGAGGGCAACCCCGAGTTCAAATATACTCTTTTCCATTTCACCTGTGCCGCTATCGCAAAGACCATCCAGATGCGTCCGTGGCTCAACCGTTTTTACGCGAACTACAAGCTTTATGAAAGATACGACATCACGTTATCCTTTACTCTCAAGAAGAAGTTCGTGGATGCTTCCAAGGAAGTCCTCGTGAGGATGACGTACGATACCGAAAGCGACGTGTCGCCGGTCGATCAGTTGAACGCCAAGGTGAAGCAGGTCGCCACCAAGGCAAGAGCCACAGAAGATTCGGGCTCCGACGCCATGGATAAGATCGGTACGCTTGCCAAGATACCAGGCCCCATCCTCAAGATAGTCGCCAAGGTCATGCACTGGCTCGACCGTCACGGCAAGATGCCCAAGTCCGCCTGCGACGCCGATCCTTATTACACCACCGCTTTCGTTACCAACCTCGGCTCGATAAATATGCACGCCGACTACCATCATCTGGGCAACTGGGGAACCAATTCGTTCTTTGCCGTCATCAACACCAAAAAGTTACGCCCGTTCTATAACGACGACGGCACTTACGAAATGCGCGACTCGCTCGAGCTCGGGCTCACCATCGACGAACGTATCGCCGACGGCGTTTATTTCGCGCGCAGTCTCAAGGTGCTCCGTTATTTCTTCGAGCATCCCGAGGATCTTGACAAACCCGCGTCCTTCATACCTGAGATAGATCTTACTATCCGTCATTGAATATACCATTGAAAAGAGGTCAGCTTAATGCCGCTCAGAACCCCGTGGCTCAAGAATTACGGCGATATACCGTTTGAACTTGATTATCCCGAATGCACCATGTGCGAAAGAGTCTATGAAATGGCGGAAAAATATCCGTCGAACGTCGCGCTTTCGTATATGGGCAGAAACATAAAGTATTCACTTCTTAAAGAAAAGATCGAGGAGACCGCAAAAGCGTTTTACGCTCTCGGCGTCAGACGCGGCGACAGAGTCACCCTCTGCCTTCCCAACGTGCCTCAGGTCATCTATATGCTTTACGCCCTCAACCGCATCGGCGCGGTGGCAAGCATGATCCATCCGCTTTCCGCGGTGGGCGAAATAGTCTTTTACCTCAAGGAAGTTGACAGCAAATACGCCGTCACCCTCGACCAGTTCTACCCCAAGTTCGCCGAGGTGCTTCCGCAGGTCAGCCTTAAAAAGCTCGTCATTACGTCCGCGGGCGATGAGCTTGCCCCTCTCAAGAAGATAGGCTTTTCTCTTACCGCCGGCAGAAAGAACCCCAGGGTCAACGAAAGCGAAAACGTAATGCTCTGGAAGACGTTCGTCAAAGGCGCTTCGTCCGTTAAAGACGGCTACGCGTATTCGATGGACAAAAACGAGGCTGCCGTCATCCTTTTCTCGGGCGGCACGACCGGCACCACCAAAGCCATCCAGCTTTCCAATCTCAATTTCAACGCGCTCGGACTTCAGACCGAGGCAATGTCGAGCTATAAAGTCCCCGGACTTTCGATGCTCGCGGCAATGCCCGTGTTCCACGGCTTCGGACTCGGCGTCTGCGTACATACAATGCTGATGAGCGGCGGCAAATCCATACTCGTTCCGCGTTTCAACGTCAAGGACTACGCAAAGCTCATCAAGACCAAAAAGCCCAACTTCATCGCCGGCGTCCCAACTCTGTTCGAGGCGCTCACGCGTGACGATTCGCTTGACGGAGTCAGGCTCGATTTCTTGCGCGGCGTGTTCTCCGGCGGCGACTCGCTTTCGATCGAGCTCAAAAAGAAGTTCGACAAATTCCTCGACGACCACGGCTCTCCCGTGCATATCCGCGAGGGCTACGGCACCACCGAATGTGTGACCGCGTCCTGCCTCACGCCGTACCATATGTACCGCGAAGGCTCCATCGGCTTCCCGTATCCCGACACCTATTACACCATCTGCATCCCCGGAACGACCGAGGAGGTCGACTACGGCACCGACGGCGAAATATGCCTTTCCGGCCCCTCCGTCATGCTCGGCTACCTCAATAAGCCCGAGGAAAACGCCAATACGCTCCGCGTCCACGCAGACGGCAGGGTGTGGCTGCACACGGGCGACCTCGGATATATGGATGAGGAAGGCTTCATCTATTTCAAGCAGCGTATCAAACGCATGATAATCACCAGCGGCTACAACGTCTATCCGTCGCAGGTCGAAAACATCGTCGACGCACACGAAGCCGTGCAGATGTCCTGCGCCATCGGCGTCAAGGACCCGTACAAGATGCAGAAGATAAAGGTCTTCGTCGTCCTCAAGGAAGGCTATACGCCGTCCGAAGAGCTCAAAAAAGACATCCTCGCGTACTGCTCAAAGCATATCGCAAAGTACGCAATGCCTTACGATATCGAGTTCAGGACCGAGCTTCCCAAGACCCTCGTGGGCAAGATAGCCTATACGGTTCTTGAAAAAGAAGAGAACGAAAAAATCGCGTAAAAGCATAAAAGCCTTAAGCGAATAAGAAAGGATTTCCGCGGATACGGAAATCCTTTTTGACTTTGTAGGGGACGGCGTCCTCGACGTCCCGATTTCAGTCAGGAGTGATTGATTTTTTAAGAATATCGTTTAGTGTCAAATGTTATTTCCACAGTGCTCCGCACTCAGGGCAGCATTGAAAAGCAGGCGTTTCAGTGTCAACGCAGATAAAGTCGGTTCCGCAATTTCCGCACTTATAAATGTGCATTTCTATATAATGAGATTCATTGTATTCGTTCAAAGCTGCCAAACGTTCTTTTTCACTTAGAAGACCGAAATGGTTACGGAAAAGCGTTTCTGCCAAAAAATATATAATAAGTGCCGAAATAATCAATACAATAATATAAACAATTATTTCATTTCTTTTTGCTTTCAATTTATGAATCTCTCGCTTTCAGTGATTTGTAATTTGGGATTATTATATTGTAGTGGAGGCGTTCCCGACGTTTTGATTGTGATTGGAAATTATGAAATTGGATGTGCTATACTGATGTGTGGGTTTTTGGTTCGGTTTTGCATTTCGACATTTGACTTTCTATTGTCGATTTATGATTTACAAAAGAAATTATTTGGAAGTAACGAATATAATCACGAAAAATATAATAATAGCAATAGTAATAAACAGCCAAAAATAGTATCCATTTTTGTCGTTTTGTTGTTGGTTAATTAAATCTTGATCAACGTGAGCATTATTACCTTGCGTTTTGTTTATGGTGTTAATTAACGCATGTGTTCTCACATCTTCTTTATAATTATTTTTATAATTTTTGGCTTGCTTTGCAGAACCAGCAATAATTTTATATAATATTTTCCATCCTGCAAAACTAATCAGAATGACAATAATAAACAAAAGCATTTTAATCCCACCTTATTTCGCTTATACCGTAATCTATTATCCCGCAACCATAATGATCGAAAAAATGACTTG
The DNA here is from genome assembly GCA_045600105.1 of Eubacteriales bacterium. GTDB lineage: Bacteria > Bacillota > Clostridia > Oscillospirales > CAG-382 > UBA1206. The sequence continues at coordinate 80,172 of JAZRXG010000005.1, read as the reverse complement.
ATGAAAAAATAACCGAGCTCCCGGCAGGTATTGTCCCAATATAAGTTTGCCGTTCATACTTTTTATTCTGGTAATTATCTACATAATACCAATAAACTGTCACATAATCTGCGTCATCGCTTCCGGTGTTTGTAATTGTGGATTCTAAGAAGTAATATTTTGAGACGAAATTGAATTTTAATGATACGTTTCCAGAAGAACAATAAGCATCATCTTTAGGATTTATATCATCTAATAGGCTGCAACTTGTCAAACAAAAAGTGAAAAATAGCAAATAAACAAATAAAAGTTTTTTCATAATAAATCATCCTTAAAATATAACAGTATAACATGCGATACTAGCAAATTATTTTGTAATTAATACCATAGCAACAAGCAACCAATATAATTTCTGCTATTTTAATTGAATACTTACATCCGGATACTAAAATCTTGGTATGAATATAGTATATATGTTAAATATTGGAATGTCAATAGTTTTTACTAAAAAAATAGTATATTAAAAGAAAAAAGCTATGATATTGGAGAAAAAATGAAAAATAGAATCAAAGACCTTAGAGAAGATCGTGATATGCGACAAAAAGATTTAGCGGATGCAACCGGAATTGATCAACGCACTATATCTAATTACGAAACCGAAAAAACATCACCGGATGGCGAAGCATTAATACGTCTTGCTGATTTTTTCAACGTATCAATCGATTACCTTGTTGGACGAAGCGAATATGATTTTTTGAATTCCAAAAAGAAAAAAGAATTCATTGAAAAAATCAAAGACGAACTTGATGAATTGAAGAAAAACATATAATATATTTTATATCTAAATACGCAAAAAGGATTTCCGCGAAAAAATGCGGAAATCCTTTTTTGCTTTGCAGTGGACGGCGTCCTCGACGTCCCGAGAAACAGTGAAAAAGTAATAGTGAAGAGTTAATGTCCCGTCGTTTCGGCGTCGAAGCAGGTGCAGTTCAGCAGAGGCGTGATATTCGGCTCGGATACGACTTTGTCGTAAAGAAGAGCGTTCCACAAAGAATAGTTCTTGGTGGGGTTGAAATAAAAATTTGACGGATTTATCTCTTCGTTCAGCCCCGTTTCTTTATAGGCGTATTGCTGCGTTCCGCATATCAACATACGTATATTGCCCGACGCGTTTCCGCCGAATACGGGACGTTCGTGCACCGGAACGACTTTGGTCCCGAGGCGCGAAGCGGTGATCGCGGCGCTTATCCCGGCAATGCCTCCGCCGACAATACATAATTCGGTCTTCGGGCAAACTCTGTTCAACGCCATAAATTCACCTCACACGCCGTTTTGCGACGGATATCAATATCTCACTTTTTTCGCGGTAGTCGCGGCAAGGTTGTGGAGCTTGCAGAGGGAGATCATTTTGTTGGTCGCTTCGAACTTGAAGGCTGCGCGCTTGCCGTCCTCGTTCGTGAAGGACGCGAAATAGGCGTCCTCGTCGTCTTCTCTGGGAAGAGCGCTGTAAACGGTGTCGGGAGCGAAAGAATCAAGGCGCTTTTTGCCGTCCTCGTCAAGAGGGGCGATCACGGAGCATTCCTTGAGGGCAAAGGTGAGCTTTTCTTTTCTCGTTCTGCCGCCGTATACCACCGCGAACGTCACCCTGCCCGAAACGACCGAGTATTCGTATTCGATGCTGACGTATCTCCACGTGAAGAAGACGATCATCCAGAGCGCGATGGGACCGAGGCACATGAGCGGTATCATCAGCTTGCCGAACGGCAGCAGTATCATGAGCGTGAAAACGACGGGCAGGAAGAGGATGTAGGCGATTATCAGGAGTATGCGGCGTTTTTTGTATTTTCCTTCGTTGGCCTGCGGCACAACGTATTCGTAAGGCGCGGTTATATCGTTGATTGGCATGAGCTTTTCCTCCGTAAATTTCGTATAAACTTTGCGAAGCGGGGATATCACCTTCAAAACCGTGTCACGGTTCTGAAGGCGCTTTTTTTATATCTGATCCTTGGGCTTCTTCATCGTAAGGGATATGCGTCCCTTTTTGGTGTCGACGCCGAGGACCCATACGGTGACGATGTCGCCCACCTTGAGCACTTCGGACGGATGCTTTATGAATCTGTCGCTTATCTGCGTGACGTGGACGAGGCCGTCCTGATGGACGCCGATGTCGATGAAAGCGCCGAAGTCGATGACATTTCTGACCGTGCCTTTCATTTCCATTCCCGTCTTGAGGTCTTCTATCCCCATTACGTCGCTTCTGAGCATGGGAGGCGGCAGCTCGTCACGCGGGTCGCGTCCGGGACGCTCGAGCTCTTTTACGATGTCGATGAGGGTAGGCTCGCCGATGCCGAGCTCCTTGGCTATTGCCGCGCTTCCGTCGGACGCCACTTTTTCGCTGAGCCCCGTGACCTTGCCCTGCGCCACGTCCTTGTCGGTGTAGCCGTAGTGCGAAAGTATCGCTTCGGCGGCTTCGTAGCTTTCGGGGTGGACGGCGGTGCGGTCAAGAACGTTTCTGCCGTCGGGCACACGCAGGAAGCCCGCGCACTGCTCGAACGCTTTGGGTCCGAGCTTGGGGACTTTTTTGAGGGCGGCGCGCGAAATGAACTTGCCGTTCTCTTCGCGGTAGGCGACTATATTCTTGGCGATGGTGCTGTTGATGCCGGCTATCCTGCAGAGCAGGGGAGCGGACGCGGTGTTTATGTCGGCACCGACCGAGTTGACGCAGGCCTCGACGACGCCGTCAAGCGCTTCGCCGAGCTGCTTTTCGGGCATATCGTGCTGATACTGTCCGACGCCGATGGCTTTGGGGTCTATCTTCACGAGCTCGGAAAGCGGGTCCTGCAGACGTCTCGCGATGGACACCGCCGAGCGCAGGGTGACGTCGTAGTCGGGGAATTCGGTCTGCGCGAGCTTGGACGCCGAGTAGACCGACGCGCCTGCCTCACTGACGACCATGTACGAAACGCCTCCGCCTATCTCCTTGATGAGGTCAGCGGCGAAAGTCTCGGTTTCGTGCGACGCGGTGCCGTTGCCGATGGCAATGACTGTGGCACCGTATTTGCGGATGAATCTGCTGACTATCGACTTCGCTTCGGCTATCTTGTTGTGGGGAGGTACGGGGTAGATGACGCCCGTGTCGAGCACCTTGCCCGTTCCGTCAACGACCGCGACCTTGCAGCCGGTACGGTAGCCGGGGTCGAGACCGATGGTGACGCAGCTGCGGACGGGCGGCTGCATCAGCAGATGACGGGTGTTTTCGGCAAACACCTTTATGGCGTCGGTGGACGCCTTGTCGGTGAGCTCGCTGCGTATCTCGCGTTCGATGGAAGGGAAGATGAGGCGGTCGTAAGCGTCTTCGGCTGCCTGAGTGACGTAATCGCTCGCTTCGGAGCTGCCCTTGACGTGGATTGACGACAGTATCTTCATCGCCTTCGCCTTGTCAAATTCGATATTTATCTTGAGGAATTCTTCTTTTTCGCCTCTGTTCATAGCAAGCACGCGGTGACCGGGCGCTTTGCTTATGGGTTCGCGTCTGTCGGCGTACATTTCATAAACGCCGAGGTCTTCCTTGTCGCCCACGCAGTGGAGGAAGCCGTTCTGCGAGCAGACGTAGCGTATGCGTTTTCTGCCTTCGGCGTTGTCGCTGATGGTTTCGGCGATTATGTCGAGAGCGCCCTGAAGCGCTTCTTCGGCGGTGGCGACGCCTTTTTCTTCGTTGATATACGACGATGCGATCTCAAGTATGCCCGTCGTTTTGGGGTCCTGCTCATAAATAAGGTCGGCAAGCGGCTGCAGTCCCTTTTCCTTTGCCACGGACGCGCGCGTCTTTCTCTTGGGACGGTAGGGACGGTAGATGTCGTCGATCTCGGTGAGCGTTTCCGCGTTGTCGAGGGCGGCGTTTATCTCGTCGGTCATAACGCCGAGCTGTTCGATGGACGCGCGTACCTTTTCGCGCTGTTCGTCGAGAGAACGCAGATAAGCGAGCCTTTCGCTGAGGTTGCGCAGCACCTCGTCGTCGAGCGACCCCGTGACTTCCTTGCGGTAACGCGCTATGAAAGGCACGGTGTTGCCTTCGTCAAGCAGCTTGACGGCGGCTTCGGTCTGCGATTGTCTGATTCCGAGTTCACTTGTGAGTCTTGCAATGATATCCATTAGTTCTGCTCCAAAATATAATTATTTCTTTTCTTTTTTCTTTTTTGCAATTATCGCGGCTGCCGCTCCGATGAATGCGGCTCCCGCGGCGGCAGAGCCTATCGCCATGCCTTTTCCGCTGCCGTCCGACGTCTTCGATTCGTCGGCGTCCTCCGATACTGCCGCGCTTCCGGCGGAAACGTCGGTGTCCGCTTCCTCGCTGACTTCGGGGAGACTTTCCTCGGCAGGCGGATTTTTGTAAAGCTCTATCGCGTTTTCGAGCTCTTCATAGAGAGCGTCGAGGTGTTCGCGGTAGACTTTATCTTTCTTTTCATAGGTGCTTATCGCGCGGAGCGCTTTTTTGACGTTTTCGTCGTCAATGCTTTCGGCTTCCGCAATGAGGTCGTCGCGGCGAAGTGTCGCCGAATATACTTCAAACTCCGAAATCCCGCCGCTGTAATAGGTATTGTAGTCCTTGCAGAACCAGCGTTTGAGCTGTACGTATTTGACGTATCTTGCCTTGACGGGCTCGAAAACGATGTCGTCGTGTTCGCCTCTTACGCCTTCGGGAAGCCCCGACGCTTCGTATATCTTGGTGTAATTTTCGCCGTCTTCCGAAACGTATACTTCGTATGCCGGCGTGCGCTCGAAGAAGTGGATGGTTATTTTTCCGATGTCGATGACGCTGCCGAGGTCAACTATCATCCACTGCTCGTCCTTGTCCCTTGCGAACGAAAGGCGGGTGCTCATGTTTCCGTCCACCGCGAGCGGCTCGTTGAGGCCGTAGTCGACTTCAAGCCCGCTGACGGTCACTTTTTTGCCGAGCGCGACGTTGCCGCCCATCATATGGTCGCCGGGGACGAAATCGCTTGCGGTTATTCTGATGTTCCTCACTTCGCAGCCCTCGCTGCCTGTTTTCTCGAGCGGAAGCACAAAGGACGAGCTGTATTTCGTCGTCTGCGTCGTGTCATAGAACCACTTGTTGTCCACGACGAGCAGGGTGCGCGTCTTGGTCGCTTCGAGTCTGATGTTGCAGTCGGTTCCTTTTTTGAAAACGTGGTCGAAGGTGAAGACGTATTTTTCGCGTTTCAGGCAGAGCCTGCCGGCGGCGTTGATATAGACCTTGCCGTCCTTGCCGTCGAGTATGTCGGCGTTCCCGCCGTTGTAGGTGATGTCGGCGGAAAACGTATAGGGGAATCCGACCGATTTGTAAGACGAAATATTGCTCTCGTCAATGGGGAAGACGGCGTTCCTTGCCGGATCCGTTCCGCCCGCCTTTACCGAAAGGACGTCAAAACGTCCTACGAAGTCGTCGGCACTTATCTTGCGTGTCTGTTCGCCGCACCACGTTTTTTCGGAAATGAGGCAGACCTGATATTTTATCCTGTCGAAAATGTCGAATACCGAAAAGCCGTCGCCGCTTCCGAAAAGGTCGTTCCAGAGCGCGAACGACGCGCCCTTGAGCTGCGGGTCGTCATATCTGACCGAGGTGGAGGAATCGTAGCCCATATAGTTGACGAACCACGATCTGTACAGGGTCCTGAGGTCGTAGTAGTCGGCAAATCCGTAGTTGCCGCCCGGCACACAGTAGAGCACGGGGCCGCAGGTGTTGATGACGTCGTAGCCCATTTTGAAAAGCGTGTTGTAATCCGAAAGCGAGACCGCCCAGAAGTTGCACTCGGCGTCGGACGAAACCGGCGTTTTGCCGTTGAAGCCGTCGTTTCCGAACGAGCCCCAGAACCGCGGAGTGTAAGAGCGCGAATTGATGTGCTTTATCAGTGCGTCGGTGTAGGCACGCATTTCCTCATTGTGGCCTTCGGGGTATTCATCGGTGCCGAAATGCACCTTTTTCGATACGAAAACGGGGTCGTCGCCCGTGATGTATTCGTCAAACAGCCTGCAGACGAACTCGATCGTTTCGGGCTTGGAAATGTCGAGATGTCTTCCGTCGTACATAAGCTCCGGGACGGCTTTGGCGAACGCAGTGGAATGAGCGGGGGTGTCGATCTCGGTGATGACCTCAACGCCGTACTCCAGCACACGTTTCTGATACGCGCGGTAATCGTCCTTGGAGTAATGCTCCTCGGCGGTGAGCCCCGGTACGTCGCTTTCAAGCCTGAAATATCCCACTCCTCCCGACGCGACGTCGTTGATGTGGAGATGTATCTCGTTCAGCTTGAACCACGCGAAATATTTGGTTATTTCCTCAACGTAGTCAAGCGGGAAATAGGCGCGTGCCACATCGATCATGCCCGATCTCACGGGATAAGCCGGGTAGTCGACGATCTCGCCCACGGGTACGAACCCGTCGGCGTACTGCGACTGAAGCATCGTGATGACACCGTAAAGGAGTCCCTTTGACGTGTTGGCTTCGATGACGGCTGTGTCGCCGATGACGGCTGTGTAGCCTTCGCCGCCGATCTTTTCGTTCTCGGTGAGCGACAGGGAAATATCGCCCGCCGACGCTTTGCCGACGGTGATATCGACGTCAAAGCCGCATATATCGGCAAAATATTCTTTGATTATGTTTTTCTGAGCGTCGGAAATCACGCCGTTTTCGGCAAGGACGACCTTCATCCCTTTTTCAAGCGTGAAGTGTCCGACACCGCCTTTCCATTCCCTTACCGCGGGAATGACGGTCGGAGCGGCGTTGACCCCGTCGGCTGACGAGGGAAAAGCAAAAAGCAGGTTTGCCATCATGAGGATCACCGTAAGAAGTGCGATACGTGATTTCATAAACGCGCTTTCCTTTCAGATTTTATTATATTATTATATCACATCATTTTCCGTTTCGCAAGGATTTTGACGATATCCGACGTTATTTTCGTTGACAAATACCGCCGTCCGTGATAGAATCAAAGCAAATAAAAGCAAAGGAAGGTATGAAACATGAGAACGAGAGCGGCGGCTTATCCGCTTATCACGTGCGATCCCTTTTTCAGCGTCTGGTCTTTTGAAGACACGCTCACGACGCCCGCGCGTCATTGGGCGGGGAAGGGTGCGGGCCTTGACGGCTTCGTCACCGTCGGCAATAAAAGATACCGTTTTCTGGGCGGAAACAACGCGATAGAGCCGATCCCGCAGACCGACTGCGTCATCACTCCGCACGTTACCGAATACACCTTCGAAAACGCCGGACTGAAACTCACCGTTTCGTTCTTCACGCCTTACTTTTTCGACGATCTTGCCACCGTCACCATGCCCGTGTCGTATATTTCGTATAAAGCGGAAAGCGAAAAGGACGTAAAAGTCGAGATACTTCTTTCTTCGTCTCTCGTTTCGGACGGCGAAACGTATTCGCGCAAAAACGGCAGAGACGCTTTCGTCGGGGCAGCCGAACAGAACGTGCTTTCCGAGTCGGGCGACGGAGTCACCGCGAAATGGGGTTATCTCCACGTGCTTCACGACGGTTCGTTCTGCGGCAAGGGCTTTATCGGCGCGTTCTCGAACAAAAAAGAAGATCACTTCACGCTCGGTTACGACGATATAAAAGCCATCACCTTCCTCGGCGTTCCGTGCGACGATTACTATAAGACGAAATACGCCTCGTTCGACGGGATGCTTGCCGACGCCGACGCGAAATTCGCGTCCTACGCCGCAAAAGCGTTTCAGTTCGACCTTGAGTTCACCCGTGCCGCGTCCGTTCACGGTGACGACTACGTAAAAGCCGCGACGCTTGCCTGCCGTCAGTCGGTCGGCGCTCACAAGCTCGCGCTGTGCGACGGAAAGCCCTATTTCATTTCAAAGGAATGCTTCAGCAACGGCTGCGGCGCCACGCTCGATGTCACATATCCGTCAATTCCGCTCTATCTCACCTACGAGCCCGAGCTCGTGCGCGGAATGCTGCGCCCGCTCTTCGCTTTTGCCCGTACTCCGATGTGGGATTTTGACTACGCTCCCCACGACTGCGGACAGTTCCCGCTGCTTGACAGACAGGTCTACGGTCTCAACGCGGACGGAACGTATAAACACGAATCCCAGATGCCCGTTGAGGAATGCGGCAACGCCATAATATGCGCGGCTGCCGCGGCTTTTGAGGACGGCGACACGGCGTTTGCCGAAGAGAACCGCGATCTGCTCGAAAAATGGGCGGCTTACCTTGCCGAAAACGGCTATTGCCCCGCAAATCAGCTCTGCACCGACGACTTCGCGGGCCACCTCGGCAAAAACTGCAACCTCTCTCTCAAAGCGATAGTCGCGCTCGCCTGCTTCGGCAAGCTTTACGGCGACGAAAAATATACGGGTATCGCAAAGAAAATGGCGAAAAACTGGGTAAACGACACCAAAGGCGAAGCGGGCAGCGCCCTCACCTTCGACGGAGTGGGCTGGAGCCTTAAATATAATATTATATGGGACAAGATATATTCTCTCGGTCTGTTTGACGAAAGCGTGTACGAAGCCGAGACCGCCGTTTACAGAGCAAAACGCAACGCCTACGGCACTCCGCTCGACAGCAGAAAAGACTACACCAAGACCGACTGGCTTGCGTGGACGACCGTCATGGGGGATGAAGACTACTGCCGCGAGACCTACGCCGCGATAGTGAAAATGATCACCGAAACGCCCGACAGACTCCCGTTCACCGACTGGTACGAAACCGTGACCGGCGGCTGCGTGGGCTTCCGCAACCGTACCGTCATCGGCGGACTTGCCGTGAACCTGCTGTACGATAAAAAGCATTAAGCAAAATATGAAAGGATTTCCGACTTTTTCGGTCGGAAATCCTTTCCTTACTTATTCACTCTTCGCTATTACTTCTTACTTACCCTATGTCCGCAATATCTCTCTTCAGGTTCTCGAGTCCCGCGCTGATGCCGAGTATCGTTTCTTCGATGCCCTCGAATTCGAGAGAGACGTATCCTTCATAGCCCGAAGCGGCGATGATGGAGAGGCACTGATAGGTCGGCACGTCGCCCTGACCGTAGATGGTGGCGCGGCGGTAGTTGCCGGCTCTCGTTTTGCCCCAGCCTCTGCCGGGATTTCTGAGCATACCGGATTTCCAGAAGCAGTCCTTTGCGTGAACGTGCACGACGAACGGGAGCAGCTTGGAAACCGCGACCGCGCAGTCCTCGTCGACACCGCCGAAGTTGCCGATGTCGCAGAGGTATCTGTAGTTGGGATGGTTGACGGCGGTAAAGATGGCAAGCATCCTGTCGCTGTCCTGAACGAGTCTGCCGTGGTTTTCTGAGCAGGTCGTAACGCCCTTGCTCTGCGCGTATTCGGCAACTTCTCTTATCGCGTCGGCAAGACCCGGGAGAATGGCTTCAAACGTGCGTACTCCGTCGTATCCGGGGTAAAAACCGTGGGTGATGTCGTGGCGCATGAGATGTATGCCCGCGGCGGCAGCGGCGTCAACGTGCTTTTTGACCCTTTCTATCTCGGCTTTAACGTCGGGAGTGCAGAAATTCGCGCCCGTCGTGTAGATCGGGGTGGCGAGTCCTTTGGAATGAGCGTAGGTCGCGAGCTTGATGGCGTATTCGCCGAGCGTGAGACCGTCGGGAGGATTGTCGTCAAGCACGAACTCAACGGCGTCCGCGCCGAGCTCCGCTGTCTTGTCGATGGCGTCAAACAGCGTCCAGCCGCATTTCGCGTACATCGGCCAGAAGGAATAGGTTGAGATACATGTTTTCATCATGGTGTTTTCTTCCTTTCGCGTCAGTCGATGACGATTTCCTTGTGGGTGGCTGCGGATTCGTAGATGGCGTTGAGCATCTTCTGCATCTGGATCGCCTGCTCAATGGGATATTTGAAGGGCTTGTCGTTGAGTATGCAGTCGGCGAAATGAGTGAGCTCACGCGCGAACTTGTTGGCGGGCTGACCCATCGTTATGGTATCGTCGGAAAGATAGCCGTCTCTCTCGCCGTAAATGACGAGCGGAGAAAGGCTCGCTCCTGCTTTACTGCCGAATATCTGGGTGGAGGAATTGGACGGTCCGTTGATCGCCCAGCTTGCTTCAAAAATGAGAGACGCGCCGTTTTCGAAATGGATGATGCCGTTGCCGGAATCTTCGGTGTCGAACTGATTGTCGGGCGACGGCGTGCCTTTCCAGCGGTCAACGCCCTTGGTCTGATAATCGCCGATGTAGCCGTAGGTCGCGGCGGAAACGCGGACGGGCTTCGGGCAGCCCATCAGATACCACGCGGCGTCGATGCCGTGGATGCCGATGTCGATAACGGGGCCGCCGCCCGCGGTCTTGAGGTCGGTGAACCAGCCGGAGGGAGTGCCGCGGCGTCTTACGTACGCGGTCTTGGCAAAATAGACTTCTCCGAGCTCGCCTTTTTCAAGCATATCATGGAGATAGATGTTTTCGTTGCCGAATCTGCCGGGGACGGCGAGCATGAATCTTACGCCTGCCTTGTCGACGGCTTCTTTGATCTCGAGCGCTTTTTCAACGGATACGGTCATGGGCTTTTCGCAGATGACGTGCTTTCCGGCGTTGGCGGCGGCGATGGCTACGGGCGCGTGGCCGCAGTTCCATGTGCATACGTCGATCGCGTCAACGTCCGCTTTTTCAAGCAGTTCCTCAACTGAGCCGTAGTAAGCGGGAATGCCGAACTTTTCGGCGGCTTCCTTCGCGCGGTCGATGTTGATGTCGGCGATCGCGACGACTTCCGCGTTGCAGACGGATTTGTAAGCGGGCAGATGAGCGTTCTGCGAGATGTTTCCGGCGCCTACGACGCCGATTCTGAGTTTTGCCATAGTATAAAACACTCCTTTTTTCTGCGATTGCAAAACGCGGTTTTACAATTGGGCACTCGCACTTATCGCACTCGTTTCATTGCGTTTCACTCGTTTGATCGGTGCGAGGACGAGCGTTCCGCTCGTCTTAAAGGTGTTTTTGCGGCAGCAAAGCCGCCCCAAAAACGAATCCCGCGAAAACCGAATTTTTACAATCACTGTTTTTTTATTTTTGTTTATTTTTCCGGCTTTTCAAGTCCGGGGAGTCCGTATTTCACGAGTCTCGCGGCAAGCGCGTCCGCAAAGCAGTGCGGAACGAAGTTCACCGTCGTATCGTACGGAAGGTACGCGCCGTCAAGAGTAAGTCTGCGGTAATAAAGACCGGCTCTTCCGCCGTAAAAGTTTATCTTGTTCACGTTTACGCCGGCGTCGAGCAGGGTCCTCATGTACGACACGGCTTTACCGATGAAATCGTCGACGGTGAGGTACGCCGAAATATAAACGTCAAATACCATTGCGTCCGTGGGAGCGTCGCCGACCGAGCTTTCGGTCCTTATGAAGCGGAAGCCCTGTATCGAGTGGCTTTCGACGGCAAATCCGTCGTCGGGATAAACGGCGCGGAGAGCGTTCACCACGTCGAGCCTGCCTTTTTTCATCATCGAAAGCTCAAAATGACGTCCGAACGTGTCGACTATCCTTCCGTTCTCGTATCTCAGCGTGAAGACCTCGGTCGGCTCGGTCACGGCGTTGACGCCGCAGACGAAGCAGCCCGACGCTCTGTCGAAGCGCACGGCGGTGCTTTCGACCGTTCCTTCGGCGTAGGAGGAGGCAAGATAAGCGCCGAATTTTTCGTCTGCCTCAAATGCCGAAACGGGCGAACCGAACAGAACGACGTGAGCGACGGCGGTTGACATAATCAAGCATAACGCGATGATGACGCCGAGCGCTTTTTTCTTTTTGCAAAGGAACGCCGCGACGCAGCAGACGAGCATGACAGCGGCGCAGAACAGAGCGCACGTCAGACTTTCGGCAAAGCCTTCGCCGTAAAACGAGTGCAGAATATATCCGAACACGCCGAAACAGGCGGCTTTGATATACCATTTTGATTTTATGAACGCGTTCGCGACGGCAAAAGCGATCACGATGCACAGCGTCCGCCATTCGCCGAGCCTTGACAGAGTGAAATAACTGCCGGCGAACGAGAGCATCACGCAAAGCGAGAAGTTGACATAATTCAATATATCTTTTTTCAACGTTTTTTCTTCCACCATGTTATTTCTCCGTTACGTTATAGGGGTTGGAAAGCTTGATGAGAAGCTCGGTGTCGTCGTCCTTCTGATATTTATTGTTCCGCACGAAGCCGCATTTTTTGCATTTGTGCGTGATTACGTATCCTTTTTTGCCGTCGATCCTGACGCCGACGGGGACCATAAGCCCCTTGCAGTCGCCGGCTCTGTCGCCGGGATTGATGTCAACGTGAAGCGAGCAGAGGCAGTACGGGCAGTGATTGCGCGACGAGTAGCCGAGCGGCGGCACCTCGCGTCCGCAGCCCGCGCATATGAACGACTGATCGTTTTTTGAAAAAAGCGTGTTTTCTTCCATACGTTTTTCACCGCCGTAAAAATTTTACAATTTCCTCTGTACTTTTCCGTTCGTATGTATTATAATATGTAATCATCGAAAATTCAATAGTATTTGCAAAAACATTCAAAGTGAATTCAGACGCTGTTTTGAAAAATCGTTTCCGCCGCGGATATCACGGCGCAAAAACACCATAAACCATAAAAGGAGTAATAATGAGTAAGAACAAAGAACGCAACCCGCGGCTCGGATGTGTCGGCGGGCAGGCGGTCATGGAAGGCGTGATGATGAAGTCAAAGACCGACATCGCCATCGCCGTGCGCCGCATGAACGACGGAAAGGTCGTCGTCAGGACTTCAAAACCCAAATCGCTCCGCGATAAATACAAATTCTTCCGCATCCCGTTCATTCGCGGCATCGTCAATTTCATCGAAACGCTCGTAATGTCGATGTCGACCCTCACGGCGTCCGCCGAAATGTCGGGACTCGACGAGGAAGAAGAACCTACCAAATTTGAAAAATGGCTCGAAAAGCATTTCGGCAAGTCGCTCATCGCCATCGTGTCGGTCATCGGAGCCGTCCTCGGCGTGGGGCTCGCGCTGCTGCTGTTTATATGGCTGCCGGCGTTCATAACCAAGCTCATCGACAAATATCTGTTCACCGTCGGCAACTGGTACTCGCTCATCGAGGGCGTGATAAAGATATCCATCTTCGTGCTTTATATGTACCTCGTGTCGCTGATGAAGGACATCAAAAGGGTGTTCATGTATCACGGTGCCGAGCATAAGTCGATCTTCTGCTACGAGGCGGGCGAGGAGCTCACCGTCGAAAACGTCAAGAAGCAGAAGCGCTTCCACCCGAGATGCGGTACCTCGTTCATTTTTGTCATTCTCATCATATCCATACTCGTCGGCACGCTAATCCCGCACACCAACACACTGCTCCGCGTCGCTCTCAAGCTGCTCGTTCTCCCCGTCATCGTGGGCATCGGCTTTGAGTTCATCATGTACGCCGGCAAGCACGACAATATCGTGACAAAGATCTTCTCCGCTCCCGGACTCTGGATGCAGCGCATCACCACCAAGGAGCCCGACGACTCGATGATGGAAGTGGCGATCATCTCCATCAAATGCGCTCTCCGCAAGGAATTCCCCGATTTTGAGATACCTTACGAGCCCGCCAAAGAAGAAAAAGACACGGAAAAGAAAGAAGAAACAAATGAAAATAAATGAATACAGACGCCGCACGCAGAACACGCTCCGCGAGCTCTTCGGCGACGAGGCGGAGCCGCTGTGCGATATATTGCTCTGCCATTACATGAACGTCGACCGTTCCGAACTGCTTCTGAAGGGCGATGAGGAATTCGACGAGGCACTGCGTCCCAAAATGGATAACGCCGTCAACGAGCTCGGCTACGGTGTGCCCGTCCAGTACATAATGGGCAGCTGCTGGTTTTTCGGCAGAAAGATAAAAGTCGGCAAAGGCGTTTTCATCCCGAGGTGCGACACCGAAACGCTTGCCGAGACCGCGCTGCACGTCATCCCGCAGGGAGGCTCGTTCGCCGATATATGCTCGGGCAGCGGATGTATTTCGGCGGCGATAGCGGCAAACCGCAAGGATGTCACGGGGTTCGCCCTCGAGCTTTCCTACAAGGCGCTGCCGTATACCGAGGACAACCTCGAGGAGTTCTCAAACGTGACCGTCAAACGCTTCGACGCGCTCGACGAGGACGATTATTACGCGCTTCTCGAACAGAAAAAAGATAAATTTGACGTTATCGTGTGCAACCCGCCGTATATCCGCGAAAGCGATATCGATTTTTTGCAGCAGCAGATACAGTACGAACCGAGGACGGCGCTCGACGGAGGCGAGGACGGGCTGCTCTATTACAGACGCATAACCGACCTTGCGGACATCATACTCAAGGACAGCGGGGTGCTTCTTTACGAGCTCGGCTACGATCAGGCGGGCGACGTTTCACGCATAATGCGCGAAAAAGGCTACAACACCGCCACGGTCAAGGATCTTAATGGAATTGAAAGAGTTATTTTAGGCAAAAAATATTGACAAGTGCGAAAAAGCGTACTATTATATAATAGTATATAATAGTATGCTTTTATTTTGAGGAGGCGGGGAAGTGCAGTATATCGGATCGAGATCGAACGAAAAGATCAAAGCCGTTTCTTTTCTGAAGGACAGGTCGGAAAGAGAAGAAAAACAGCTTTTCTTTTTCGAAGGCGTTCATCTTTTCGAGGAATACGTCAGATTCGGGCACACTCCCGTTTCGCTGTTCGTCACCGAAGACGCGGCGGAAAAATACGCGTCCCTCATCTCACCCTACGACGACGTCACGTACAAGGTCAGCAAAGAGGTCTACGCCAAGCTGACGGCGGAGCAGTCGCCGCAGGGGATATTGTGCGTTTCGGCGTTCCTTCCCAACGTAAAAAAGGGCGTTCCTCCGGCAGGCGGCGGAATAATGCTCGAATCCGTGCGCGACACGGGCAACCTCGGCGGCATAATACGCACGGCGGCGTCTCTCGGCGTCGGCCGCGTGACCGTCAGCTCCGACTGCGCCGACGTTTATTCGTCCAAAACGGTGCGCGCCTCCATGGGCGCGATCTTCGCGTCTGATATCCGCGTCACCGACGACCTCACGTCTGACGTTCTCGCGCTCCGCGAAGACGGCAAACGGGTCTTCGCCACGAGCCTTTACGGCGAAACGGTGTTCCTCGGCTCGTTCGATATAAAAAAAGACGACACTTTCGTTTTCGGCAACGAGGGGAACGGCGTCACGGACGGTCTTGCGGCTGCCTGCGACAAGCGCGTCCTCATCCCCATGAGCGGGAAGACCGAAAGCCTGAACGTCGCGGCGGCGTCTGCCGTCGTTATGTGGGAGATGGTCCGCAATGGATGAAAAGGTATATTATATCTGGCTTTCACTTGCGCTCGGCACCGACAGCAGGGCGGCGTCGACCGTCTTTGCGCGCTTTTCCTCGGCGAAAGAAGTCTACGACGAAGAGGATTACAACGGCGTGAAGCTTGCCGATTCGCAAAGAAAACGTCTTGCCGACAAATCGCTCGACAAAGCGCTTTCGATATATTCCGACTGCAAGGCAAAGAACGTCGGCGTACTGACATATCACGACGCATTCTTTCCGTCAAAGCTGCGGATAATATCCTCGCCGCCGGTAGTGCTCTATTACCGCGGAAAGCTGAAAAATCTGGACAACGAATACCTTGCCGCGATAGTCGGCACGAGGAACGTGAGCGACTACGGCAGAAAGACCACGAGATGGTTCGCGTCGTCGCTGACAAGATCGGGAGCCGTCATCGTCAGCGGTATGGCGGCGGGCGTCGACGGCGAAGCGCAGCGGGAATGTGTCGCGAACGGCGGCTACACCGTTGCGGTGCTCGGCACGGCGATCGACAGACCGTACCCGCGTGAAAATATCGATCTTTACGACAAGATCGTCAGTACGGGGCTCGTCGTCAGCGAATACTACCCGTCCTGCACGACCTACGCCTCCTGCTTCCCGTCGAGGAACAGGATAATATCGGGACTTTCGTCCTCCGTCATCGTGACCGAGGCGGGCTCGACTTCGGGCGCGCTGATAACGGCAAAGACCGCGGTCATGCAGGGCAGAGAGGTCTACGCGCTTCCGGGACTTGCCGGCAGCGAAAACTCCTCGGGCACGAATATGCTGCTCCGGAAGGGCGTGAACCTCGCGTACCGTCCGCTCGACGTGCTGTCAAAAGCCGAGCTCGTTTTCCCGTCAAAGATACACGCGGTCGAGACGACGCTCGAGGACACGTCCGCCGTTTATAAAAAAACGGAAAAAGCGGAGGTCATTCCGCCGAAAGACGTAAAACCGAAAGAAAAACCGAAGGACGAAAAACCGGAAAAGAAAACAAAATTACGGAAAAGCGAAGACAACAGACTGTTTGCGCCGGAGATCGGCGAGCTTGAACCGGACGAGGTCAAGGTCGTCACCGCGATAGGCGAAAACGCGCTTTACATCGACGAAATAATCGCGCTTACCGGGCTCGAAGCCAGTGACGCAATGTCAACGGCGACGATACTCGAACTGTGCGGAGTCATCGCGCAGGACGAAAAGGGAAGATACCGCGTTAAATAAAAAAATCATTCAGGAGAAATCGGATGAACACACTTATCATCATAGAGTCACCCAACAAGGTGCCCGCAATAAAAAACTTCGTCGGCAAGGGATACAAGGTCGTCGCCTCGGTCGGCCACGTCCGCGACCTGCCCAAGAGCAAGCTCGGCATCGACGTTGACAACAACTACGAGCCCCAGTATATGAACATCAGAGGCAAGGGGCCCCTCATCAACTCGCTCAAAAAAGAAGCGAAAAAAGCCGATCTCGTGCTTCTCGCGACCGACCCCGACCGCGAAGGCGAGGCGATAAGCTGGCATCTCAAGACGGCGCTCGGGCTCGACCCCGCCAAGACGAAGCGCATTTCCTGCAGCGAGATCACCAAGAGCGCGTTCAGGGAAGCACTCAAGCATCCGCGCGACATCGACATGAACCTCGTCAACTCACAGCAGACCCGCCGCATACTCGACAGACTCGTCGGCTACAAGATCTCTCCGTTCCTTTGGAAAAAGATCGAAAGCGGGCTTTCCGCCGGCAGAGTGCAGTCCGTCGTCACCCGTCTCATCGTCGAAAAGGATGCCGAGATAGAAGCCTTCGTTCCCGAGGAATACTGGAACGTGTCGGCGACTCTCGCGAATAAGGAAAACGAGGAATTTCAGGCGCGTTTCTACGGCAAAGGCGAAGAAAAGCTCGATCTTCACAACGAGGAAGAGGTGAACAAGGTGCTTTCCGCCGTCGAAAACGGCTCGTTTACAGTTGAATCGGTCAAAAAATCCGTCAAGGTGCGCAAGCCCATGCCGCCGTTCACCACTTCGACCCTCCAGCAGGAAGCGAACAGACGTCTTTCGTTCTCGTCGCAGAGAACGATGATGCTGGCGCAGGAGCTTTACGAGGGCATCAACCTCGGTGAAAGAGGCGTCCACGGTCTCATCAGCTATATGCGTACCGACTCCGTCCGCATCTCCGACGAAGCGAGGAACGCGGCAAAGAAATTCATCACCGAAAAATACGGCGACGCGTTCTATCCGTCCGCTCCCAATATATACAAGGCAAAGCACGGCATCCAGGACGCGCACGAAGCCATCCGCCCGTCCGACCCGACCCTCACTCCCGAGGAAGCGAGAAAGCACATCAACAACGACCAGTACCGTCTTTACAAGCTCATCTGGGAACGCTTCATAGCGAGCCAGATGAAAGCCGCCGAATTCGACACCGTTTCCGCCGACATCAGCGCCGAGGGCTACACCTTCAAGGCGTCCGGCAGGACCGTGAGATTCAACGGCTTCATGGCGGTTTACGGTGAAATCGACGACGGCGACGAGGCAGGCAACGCCAAGCTTCCGCCGATGGAAAAAGGCGACGTTCTCAAGAAGATAAAGATAAACTCCGAGCAGAAATTCACCCAGCCTCCCGTCAAATACACCGAAGGCTCGCTCGTCAAGATGCTCGAAGACAAGGGGATAGGCAGACCCTCCACCTACGCGTCCACCATCACCACCATCATTTCGAGAGGATACGTACAGAGAAACGGCAAGTATCTCGATCCCACCGAGCTCGGCAAAGTCACCACCAAGCTCATGAAGGAATATTTCCCCAAGATAATCAGCTACACCTTCACCGCCAATATGGAAAGCGACCTCGACAGCATCGAGGAAGGCAATGCCGATTACATCGGCGTCATCGACGCGTTCTACAAGGATTTCGTAAAGCAGCTCGAACACGCCGACAAGAACATCGACAAGGTCACCTACAAAAAGCCCGTGATCGAAACGGATATAATCTGCGACAAGTGCGGCGCGAGGATGATAGTCAAGGAAGGCAGATTCGGCAAATTCGCCGCCTGCCCCAATTTCCCCGCCTGCCGCAACACCAAAAAGCTCGCGCCCGACGGCAAGACCGAAAAAGTCCCTGCCCCTCCCAAAGCCGAGGAAGAGATCATCGGTCCGCAGAAATGCCCGAACTGCGGCAGCGATATGCTGCTCCGCAAGGGCGCTTACGGTCCGTATTACGCCTGCCGCAACTATCCCGAATGCAAGAGCACGGCGTCCTACGTCCGCGATACCGGCGTCAAATGCCCCAAGTGCGGAAAGAGCATAATCATCAAACAAAGCCAGAAAAAGAAGGTCTTCTACTCCTGCGAGGATTATCCGAAATGCGATTTCGCCACCTGGGACGTGCCTCTCGACGAGAAATGCCCGTCCTGCGGAGGAATGCTCGTGAAGAAAAAGAACAAGAACACCGTGAGCTGCATCAGCTGCGGATGGAGTGAAGTAAATGGACAGAGTAAAGATAATCGTTGACGCCATGGGCGGCGACAACGCGCCGCGTTCCATGGTCGAAGGCGCGGTATCCGGTGCCGGAAAATACGGGACCGATCTCGTGTTCACCGGCGACGAAAAGCAGGTGCGCGATATCCTTGCCGGACTCGACACCGAAGGCATCGGCATCGAAGTCGTACATACGTCTTCGGTGGTGACGATGGAAGACCAGCCGTCAGTCGTGCAGAAAGAGAAAAAGGATTCGTCCATGGTGGTCGGCTGCGAACTGCTGCGCGAGGGCAGAGGTGACGCCT
This sequence comes from Eubacteriales bacterium, assembly GCA_045600105.1. Lineage (GTDB taxonomy): Bacteria > Bacillota > Clostridia > Oscillospirales > CAG-382 > UBA1206. The sequence goes on along the minus strand of JAZRXG010000005.1, from coordinate 61,116 downwards.
TCATAAGCTCGGGCAACACGGGTGCGCTGTTCACCTCGGCGACGCTTTACGTCAAGCGTCACAAGGGCGTACGCCGCGCGTCGCTCGGTGCCATCGTCAACTTCGGCAGCCCGTTCATGGTGGTCGACTCGGGCGCAAACACCGACGTCACGCCCGAAATACTCCTCAGATTCGCCGAAATGGGCTCGCTTTATTTCAGCGAGCTGCTCGGCGTCAAAAATCCGCGCGTCGCGCTGATAAACAACGGCAGCGAGGAATGCAAGGGGACTGAGCTCTACCGCGAGACATACGCGCTGCTCAAGCAGAGCGGACTCAATTTCGTGGGCAACTGCGAAGGCCGCGACCTGCCCAACGGTTTCTGCGACGTCGCCGTGTGCGACGGCTTCACCGGCAATGTCACGCTCAAGCTGATGGAAGGAATGGGACAGTTCTTCCTCGGCAGCCTCAAGGATATTTACGGCAAAAACATAAAGAACAAGCTTGCGTACCTCATGATCAAAAAGGACCTCAAGTCCTTCAAGGGACGCATCGACCACAAGCAATACGGCGGAGCGCCCTTCCTCGGGATAGCGAAGCCGGTCATAAAGTCGCACGGCTCTGCCGAACCGAAGAGCATCGAGGCGACCATCCGTCAGGCGCGTGACTACGTTCTGTCGGGACTCAACGAAAAGATAGCGGAAGGAATGGCGGAGCATATCGCCGCCTCGGAAAACATACGCAATGAATGAAATTTATCCGGTCGGACGTTTTCACGAATTCGAAAAGATAATCGGCTATACGTTCACCGACGTCACTTTATTGGAAAACGCGCTCACGCATTCGTCGTACTGCAATGAAAAACGCGGCTTCGACGGCATCCTCCCCTCGAACGAAAGGCTCGAATTCCTCGGAGATTCGGTGCTTTCCGTCGTCGTGAGCGACTATATATACCGCAACTACTCGTCGTTCGACGAGGGCGACCTCACGAAGATACGAGCCGCCGTGGTGTGCGAGAACACGCTTGCGTCGCTCGCGCGTGACATCGACCTCGGGTCGTACCTCATGCTCGGCAAAGGCGAGGAGATAACCAACGGCAGAAGCCGCAAATCCATACTTTCCGACGCGTTCGAGGCGGTCATCGCCGCGATATATCTCGACGGCGGCATCGAAAAGGCAAGGGATTTCATACTCCCGCGCATCGTCGGCGAAGTGAAGAAATCAATGAAAAAAGGTACCGAGGACTACAAATCGCGTCTTCAGCGCATAACGCAGGAAATGCCCGAGGAACTGCTCGAATACGTCCTTATCGCCGAAGAGGGACCCCCTCACGACAGGACGTTCACCGTCGAAGCGCGTCTCAACTCGAACGTGCTCGGAACGGGAAAGGGCAAACGCAAGTCCGACGCGGAGCAGATGGCGGCAAAGGAAGCCTTAAGGCTTTTCCCCGACGATGAAAACGCATAGCAACATCCCGATCTTCATACCGCACCTCGGCTGCAGGATGAAGTGCGTGTTCTGCTCGCAGACCAAGATAACCGGCGTCGACAGAGCCGAACCCGAGCTCGGGGCTGAACTGAAACGTGTGGAAAACATAATCGAGTCGTCGCTCGACACCCTCGGGAACGACGCGGAGATCGCGTTTTTCGGCGGCAGCTTCACGGGCATCGGCGAGGAACGCATGACGGCTCTTCTCGAAAAAGCGTCGGGGTATCTCGGCGGAAAAATAAAAGGCATACGCTGCTCGACACGTCCCGACTACATAGACCGTCATATTTGTGATATACTCAAAAAATACGGCGTCACGTCGGTCGAGCTCGGCGTTCAGTCAACGTCGCAGAAGGTGCTCGACGTCTGCAGGCGCGGACACACCGTCGAAGACAGCGAAAAAGCGATAAAACTGCTCAAGGAATACGGCTTCGAGACCGGCGGGCAGATGATGGTAGGTCTTCCCGGCTCGACTGCCGACGACGAGGTGAAGACCGCGCGGGACATCGTATCTTTCGGCGCCGATACCACGCGCATCTATCCGACCGTGGTGTTCGAGAATACGCCGCTTTACGATATGACGCTTTCGGGCGGATATACGCCGCTTTCCATCGAAGACGCGCTGGCGCGCTGCGCCTCTTGCGCGAGGGTGTTCATCGAAAGCGGAGTTAAGATACTGCGTATCGGGCTCTACTCGTCCGAAAATATGACAGCCGCTCCTTTCGGTGCCAACCATCCGGCGATGGGAGAACTTGCCGAAGGCGAGATATACTATTCCATGATCCGCGATATCGCGGAAAAACAAGAGGGAAGCGAGCTTACGCTTCTCGTTCCCAAAGGCAGCCTTTCCAAGTGCATAGGGCACGGCGGCAGAAACCGCGAAAGGCTTTCGTCTCTCGGCAAAACGGTCAGGTTCGTTGAAACCGACGGACTCAAAGAATACGATGTGAGGATAAAGAATTGAAACTCAAAGCCATTGAAATGCAGGGCTTCAAGTCCTTCCCCGAAAAAACGAAGATGACCTTTGAAAGCGGCATGACCGCCATCATAGGCCCCAACGGAAGCGGAAAAAGCAATATCAGCGACTCCATCAGATGGGTGCTCGGCGAAATGTCGGCAAAAAGCCTTCGCGGCTCCAAGATGGAAGACGTCATTTTCAACGGCACGGCAAAGCGTCAGCCCGCAAACTACGCCTGCGTGTCGCTCTATCTCGATACTTCCGAGGAATATATGACAAAAAACGGCATCATCGCCGAGGAAAACACCGTCGATGACGTCGCTCCCAAAATGCGCCTTTCCGACGAGGAAGAATTCGTCATAACCCGCAAATACTACCGCTCGGGCGAAAGCGAATACTACATCAACAAAAAGCAGGTGCGTCTGAAGGACGTTTACGAGCTGTTCTACAACACCGGTATCGGACGCGAGGGCTACTCGGTCATCGGTCAGGGCAAGATCGCCGAGGTGCTTTCGGCAAAGACCGACGAAAGACGCAGCATTTTCGAGGAAGCGTCGGGGATAAGCAAATTCCGCTACAAAAAGACCGAGGCGGAACGCAAGCTGCGCGACACGGACGCGAACCTCGAACGAATAAACGACATCTTCACCGAGGTCGACAACCGCATAGGACCGCTCAAAAAAGAGGCTGAAAACGCCGAAAAATACCTGGTCCTCGCCGAAGAGAAGAAAAAACTCGAGATCACCATCTGGCTCGAAAAAATCGACGAGCTGCGCGAAAATCTTTCGAACACCGAAAGAGTGCTCGCGTCGTCCAAGCTCGAGCTCGAGCTTGCGACGGACGAACTCACGTCGCTTGAAAAAGAGGAAGAGGAATTCAACGTCAGAGGCTACGCGCTGATGCAGCATAAGTCGGAGCTTGACGAAAACGCCGCGGTCATCGCGTCGGAGATCGCCGAAATAACGCGCAGCAACTCTGTTTTCGAAAACGACGCAAAGCACTACGCCGAAAAAATAGAAAGCAACAAAAAAGAGGAAGCCTACGCCGAAGCCCGCCGTACCATGATATCCGAGCAGGAAAAAGCGTGCGTGCGTTCGCTCGACGAGATACTCGCTTCCGCCGAACAGCTCAAGCGTGACGGCAAGGCACTCGAAGAAAAACGCGACGCCATACTTGCCCCCGGACGCGAGACCGAGGCGAAAAAAGCCGAAGACAACGAAAAGATAGCATCCGCCGCGGCGAGACTTACCGAGATCGTCAAGGAAGCCGCGTCGTGCAGGGCGCTCATCAACGCGGGCGAAAAGAACAGAAGCGGATTTTCGGAAGAGCTTGAACAGAGCAAGGCGAGACTCGACGAACTGAGACTCGCCAAAGACAACTACGCCGAAAAAGACGCGTCAAGCAGCGAGAAAGTCGCGTCTCTTAAGGCGGAGATCGCCGAAATAAACAAAAAGATAGCCGAAAACGAAGCCGACCGCGAAAAATACACGTCCGAAGTATCGAAAGCCAACATAAAAGCGGCTGCGGCGGAGCAGCAGCGCGAATCGCTGCTCAGGCTCGAACGCCTCTTCGAGGGCTATTCCGATTCGGTCAAGACCGTTATGCGCGTCGCGTCCGAGGGCAAAATAAAAGACAACGGCAGAGCGATACAGCTTCACGGCACGGTCGCGTCCCTCCTTTCGACCGAGGGCGAATACGTCGTCGCCATCGAAACGTCGCTCGGCGGCTCGGTGCAGTTCATCGTCTCCGAGACCGAAAAGGACGCCAAGGCGGCGCTCCGCTACCTCAAGACCACGGGCGGCGGACGTATCACCGTGCTTCCGCTCGACACCGTAAAGGGCAGACGCTACGACGCGTCCCGCATTTCCTCGTGCGACGGATTCGTGGGCATCGCCGCCGACCTCGTCAGCTGCGACAAAAAATACCGCGGCATCGCCGACGAGCTGCTCGGCAGAACGGTCATCGCCGAAGACCTCGACAAAGCGTCGGCAATGGCGGCAAAATGCGGATATAACGTCAAGATCGTCACCAAGGACGGTCAGATAATCAACGCCGGCGGCTCTTATACCGGCGGTTCACCGCAGAAAAAGGTCGGGCTGTTCACCCGCAGTGCCGATATCGACAAGCTCGACGAAGAGATCACTGCGCTCAATACCGCGCTGATGGAAGCGGAACTCAAAAAGAGAAGCGCCGAAAGAAAGATAGAATCCTTCAAAAACGAACTTTCCGAAAAGAACGAGCTCCTTGAGGAGCTGACCGAGGAAGCGGACGGCATAAGGGCAGACCTTTCGTTCGCTCTCGCGACGTTCAACGAGGAAGAGAGCAAATACAACGCGCTGCTCCTTTCGAACAGACGCACCGAGGAAGAAAAAGAGGCTCTGAAAAAGAGGCTCGACGAACTCGACGACGAAGAAAAGACGGTTACGGCGGCGAAAGAGCAGGCGGAAAAAGACGTTTTCGACGCGGACGAGAGGCTGAAAAACATCACGAAGGACGCCGACGTCATCCGCGAACAGCTCGCGTCGCTCGGCATGGAGCTCGTCTCTCTCAACGCAAAAGCCGAATCCGCCGAGGACAGGCTCGACGAGCTGAAGGATAGACTTAAGGAAGAGGACGAAAAGCTCGAAGAGATCAGGACCGAGATCAAAAACTACGAAGAAGAGATCAGGCTCGGCGAGGAATCCGTAAAGGAAAACCGCGAAAAGCTCGTGTCTCTCGAAGAGCAGAAGAACGATATAATCGAAGAAAAGAAGAGGATCGACGAAGAACTCGAGGAGCGCGAAAAGACGGTCTCCGACCGCAAATTCCGTCTGAAGACCGCGCAGACCCGCCGCGAGCAGGCTTTCCAGAGCTATACCAAGCTCGAAACGGGCAAGCAGGCGTCGCAGGACGAGTACGACAACGTGGTCGCGAGGCTCTGGGAAGAATATGAGCTTTCGTATTCGGCGGCTGACGAATTCAGGCTCCCGCCCGAAGACCGCGACAAGATGCCGTCCCGCCTCAACTCGGTAAAGGGCAAGATAAGGGCGATGGGCACCATCAACGTCAAGGCGGTCGACGAATACCGCGAGCTGAAGGAGCGCCACGAATTCCTCAGGACGCAGATAGACGACCTCAACAGAACGCGCCGCAAGCTCGACAACGAGATATCGCGCCTCAGCACCACGATGGAGACCGTGTTCATGGACACGTTCGTCCGCATCGACAGCGCGTTCAACAGAGTGTTCATCGAGCTTTTCGGCGGCGGAAGCGCGAGAATAGAGCTCACCGACCCCGAAAATCCGCTTGAAAGCGGCATCGACATCATTCTGCACCCGCCCGGAAAATCCATCAAATCCATATCGCTCCTCTCCGGCGGCGAGCAGTCGTTTGCCGCGGTAGCGCTTTATCTGGCGCTGCAGGAGATAAACCCGGCACCGTTCTGCGTGCTCGACGAGATCGAGGCGGCGCTCGACGAGGTCAACCAGGCGAAGCTGATGGACTACATCAAGGCACACTGCGAAAACACGCAGTACCTTATAATCACCCACCGCAGAGGCACCATGGAACGTGCCAACGTCCTTTACGGCATCACGATGCGCGAAAAGGGCGTGTCGGAATTCCTGCGTCTCGACCTTGCCACTCTCGGCGAGAAATTCAAGGAATACGACGAAAAACAACAATAAATCACGCAGAGGTAATATAAATAATGGGATTTTTCGAAAAACTCAAAAACGGTCTCAAAAAGACCAAGGACATACTCATCAAACCCATAAACTCGCTGTTTTCGTCTTCCGAAAACGTGGACGACGACTTTTTCGAGGAGCTGTTCGACCTGCTCATTTCCGCTGACGTGGGCGTCGAAGCGTCCGAGACCATAACCGAAACGCTCAAGGAACGCCTGAAGGAAAGAAAGATAAAGAAGACCGCCGAAGCGCGCGAGGTCTTCCGTGAGATACTTTACGAAATGATAGGCGAAGACGTTCCGCTGAACGTCGGAGGCAAGACCGTCATCCTCGTCGTCGGCGTCAACGGCGTCGGCAAAACGACGTCTATCGGCAAGATCGCGCTGATGCTCAAGAGACAGGGCAAAAAAGTCATGCTCTGCGGAGCGGACACGTTCAGAGCCGCCGCCATCGAGCAGCTCGGTATCTGGGCGACCAGAGCCGGAGTGCCCATGATAAGCCAGTCCGAGGGCGCGGACCCCGCGGCAGTCGTGTTCGACGCCTGCGCCGCAGCCAAAAAGCAGAACTCCGACGTGCTCATCGTCGATACCGCGGGCAGGCTCCACAACAAAAAGAACCTTATCGACGAACTCGCCAAGATAAAACGCGTCATCAGCCGCGAATTTCCCGAGGCGAACTGCGAAACGCTCCTCGTTCTTGACGCGGTCACCGGTCAGAACGGTCTTTCACAGGCGGCTGAATTCACCAAAGTCACCAACGTCACGGGAATCGTGCTCACCAAGCTCGACGGAACAGCCAAGGGCGGCATCGTGCTTGCCATAAGACAGATGTCCTCCATCCCCGTCAAGCTGATCGGCGTCGGCGAGGGACAGGAAGACCTGCAGCCGTTCTCGGGACGCGACTTCGTCAACGCGATGTTCGAGGACTGAAGACCGAAGGGGAATTTTTATGACGACTATCGTAATGGCGACGGGGAACAGACATAAGGTCGCCGAAATGCGCGAACTGCTCTTGCCCTTTACGGGTGACGAATACCGCCTTGTTTCGATGAGAGAAGCGGGATTCGACGGCGAAATAGAAGAAAACGGCAAAACCTTTGCCGAAAACGCCTTCATCAAGGCAAAGACCGTGTGCGAAAAGACGGGATGCGTCACCATCGCCGACGACTCGGGGCTTTGCGTGGACGCTCTCGGCGGAAGGCCCGGCGTCTATTCGGCACGCTACGCGGGCGACGTCGGCTACGACATCAAGATAGCGGTGCTGCTTGAAGAACTGAAGGACGTCGAGGACGAAAGAAGAAGCGCGTATTTCGCGTGCGCGATATGCTGCGTCTATCCCGACGGCAGAAGCTTTACCGTCGAGGAAAAATGTGACGGATATATAACGAGAGGACCGAGGGGAGACGGCGATTTCGGCTACGATCCCGTGTTTCTCTGTCCGTCGTTCGGCAAGACCTTTGCCGAAATGACGCCGGACGAAAAGAACGGCGTCAGCCACCGCGGGAAAGCGGTCAGCAAATTCATAAAAGCGTTTTTCAAAAGATAAAACGCGTCTCCGTCGGGGACGGAAATGATCGTGAGGAGGCAGACTTTTTCGGATGATAGATTTTAAGTATATTTGGAATCAGCTCGGATCCGTGGGGATCGCGGATATTTTCGATATAATCATCGTGACGCTGATGTTTTATTTCCTGTTCAGATTCGTCCGTGAACGCAGAGCGGGAAAACTCGCCATCGGTGTCATCGTGCTGCTCGTGGTGCTTTTCATAAGCGAACTCGCGAACATGAGGGCGACGTATTTCATCCTTAAAAACGTGGTGAACGTCGGTCTTATCGCCATCCTCATCGTTTTTCAGCCCGAGCTCCGCAGCATGCTCGAAAAAATGGGCGGCGAACCGCTCAAGGGCTTCAGAAGCAAGCTCGACCAGTCGACTGCGGCAAAATACAGGATCGCGATAAGCGAGCTTTCGGCAGGTGTCGAAAGACTTTCCGAAAGCAAAACGGGCGCCCTCATAGTCATCGAGGGCACGACCAAGCTCGGCGACGTCATAAAGACGGGCACGATAGTGGACGCCGAGATAACGTCATTCCTGCTCGGCAACATATTCTTCAACAAAGCGCCGCTGCATGACGGCGCCGCGGTGGTGCGCGGTATGCGTCTTTACGCCGCGGGCTGCTTCCTGCCGCTTTCGACCAATCCCGAAATAATCAAGGACCTCGGCACCCGTCACAGAGCGGGCATCGGCATTTCCGAAAACAGCGACGCCACCGTCATCATCGTCAGCGAGGAGACCGGCACGGTCAGCGTTGCGATAAACGGCGAGCTCAAGCGCGGATTCACCGGTGAAGAACTCGAAAGGTACCTGAACGAGCTTCTGATCGAGCCTTACGTCAAAAAGAAGAACAAGGGCGGCTTCCTCGGCAAGGAAAACGACGACGATGAGGGGAACGGTGGCTTTGATGAGTGAACTTATTTACGAAAAAAAGACGACCGAGAAAAAGAGCCACGCTTTTCTCGCTCTGATATTCGCGTTTATTTCGGCACTGCTTCTGTGGTTTTACGTCCTCGGCTACGATTCGCCGAACTATCAGAAAGAATTTACCGTGAGCGTAAAGATAGAGGGCGAAAGCGTTCTTTCCGAAAATCAGGGGCTCACCATCCTTTCGGATACGGGAATATCCGTCAAGGTGGTCGTTTCCGGTCCGCAGAGCGTGGTCAACAAACTGCGTGACAGCGATATAATTTCTTTCGTCGACGTTTCCGAAGTTACCGAACCGGGAAAGAACACGCTGCCGATACAGGTGGTGCTTCCCGACGAAAACAACCTTTCGGTCAAGTCGCTGAGCGTTGACAACGCGGTCGTTTACATCGACAGAACAGTCACGGCGGAGATACCCGTGCGCATAGATATCAGCGATTATTCGCTGTCCGACGGATATTCGATAGGCGATTTCACGACTGCTCCCGTGACCGTTACGGTGCAGGGACCCGAAGCCGAGATATCGAAGATCTCCTACGCTTACGGCGTGGTCAAACCCGGCAAGATCGTCAATTCGGCAAAATTCAACGTCCCCGTTTCGCTTTACAACGAGGGCGGCGCTCCAGTCAATAACAGTTATATCCGCCTCGTCGATACGTCGGTCAACGTCGAGGTCCCCGTATACAAGACCGCCGACATTCCCATAAAAGTCTATTTCGTTGGCGGATACTTCAGCACCGAATCGGCAAGCATAACGCTGTCGAAGGAATATATCACGGTGCGCGGCTCTGTCGAAGACGTCGACAGCCTTGACGAGATCAAGATAAACATCGCCGAAAACACGCTGACCACCGAGACGATCGAAAAGAAGATAACGCTGCCCGCGGGACTGGAAGCCGTTGACGACGACCTCACCGTCAGGGCGACGATAATATTCAACGACGTCGTCAAGCGCCGCTTTCCCATCAACGCCTCCGAGGTGTGCGAGTTCGTCAACGCGCCCGAAGGATTCACGATAACCGTCACGACGGCGAACATGAATATATGGCTCTGCGGCCCCAAGGATACGCTGAACACGCTGACGTCTTCGTCGTTCAGAGCGGTGGCGGACCTGAAAGACCTTGAATTTACCAAAAACTGCGACTACACCGTTCCGCTCGATCTGATATTTGCGGATGGGATCACGGGCGTGTTCCCGAGCGGAGATTACAGCGTCGCGATATTCGTATATTAAAAAAGAAATTTAATGATTATTTATCAGAAAGGGGTGTGCGTATGCCGGCAGAGAACTGGGTCGTTTCCCAGGTTGACAAATCAAAAGAGGAACAGCTTGCGCTGTCACTCGGCATCGGCAGGCTTACCGCGAGAATACTTGTTTCGAGAGGATACGATACCCCGGAAAGCGCAAAACGTTTCCTTGACAAGGCGGACATCACGTTCGGAGACCCGTTTTTGCTCAAGGATATGGACAAGGCGTGCGCGAGGATAAGAGAAGCCGTCGAAAAAGGTCAGACTATATGTATTTACGGTGACTACGACGTTGACGGCGTCACTTCGACGACCGCGCTCTATCTCTATCTCACGTCTGTCGGAGCAAAATGCAGATGCTTCATACCCGAGCGTCTTTCCGAAGGCTACGGCCTCAATAAGGCGTCCATCGAAGAGATCGCGAAGGACACCGACCTCATAATCACCGTCGACACGGGCATCACCGCCATCGACGAAATAGCTTTTGCCAAAACGATAGGCGTTGACGTCGTCGTAACCGACCACCATAACTGCCGCGACGAGCTGCCCGACGCCTGCGCGGTCGTCAACCCGCACCGTCCGGACTGCGGTTATCCGTTCAAGCAGCTCGCCGGAGTCGGCGTGGTGTTCAAGCTCATCTGCGCCCTCGAAGGCGACGTTGATAAGATAATTTCGGAATACGCCGACCTCGTTGCCATAGGCACGGTCGCTGACGTCATGCCGATATGCGACGAAAACAGACTTATCGTCGATATAGGACTTAAAAAGCTCGAGACCACCGACCGTGTGGGACTTCAGGCACTCATGGACAACACGGGCGTCACCGACGAAAACGGCAGAAAAAAGGTTTATACTTCCACCGTCGGCTACGTTCTCGCGCCGCGTCTCAACGCCGCCGGACGCATCGCGTCGGCACGCAAATCGCTCGACCTTCTGCTCGAGACCGACTACGCCAGGGCGGATTACCTCGCGCGTGAGCTCTGCGAGATAAACAAAAAACGTCAGAATACCGAGCAGCTCATTTTCGAGGAAGCGACCAAGCAGATAGGCGCTTTCCGCGGTGACAGATACAGCTATATCCTCTGCTCGGACGACTGGCATCAGGGCGTCATCGGGGTGGTGGCAAGCAAAATTTCCGAGAAATACGCGCTGCCCGCCATACTTTTCTCGTTTGACGGCGACCTCGGCAAGGGAAGCGGACGCTCCGTCAAGGGGCTCAGCCTCACCGAGCTTCTCGGCAGCTGCAAGGACCTGCTCGTCGAATACGGCGGACACGAGCTCGCAGCGGGACTCTCGATTGAACGCAAAAACCTGCCCGATTTTATTGAAAGGTTCGAAAAGCTTTCAAAAGAACAGCTCGAGCACAAAAACACCCTGCCGCCCGTCGAGATCGACTGCGAATTGATGTTTGACGAAATAACCACCGAAAACGCGACCGAGATACTCATGCTCGAACCGTTCGGACTTACCAACGCCGTTCCGCAGTTCATCATACGCAACGCGTACATAAGCGAGATCGCCTCGATATCGGGCGACAAGCATATCAGACTCCGCGTAAAAGCCCCGAACGGAAAGCGCGAGATAAACGCCGTTTATTTCGGCATGAGCCATTGCGAATTCCCGTTCTGCCGCGGCAACGTGTGCGACATCGCCTGCACGCTCGGCGTCAACGAATACCGCGGTATGACTTATCCGCAGCTGCTCATCAAGGCGGTACGTCCCTGCGAAAGCGAGAAGAACGAAATAGAATTTTCGCGTTCGGTCTATGAATCGATATGCGACAGGGAGTCGGATTCACCGATCCCGTTCAGATGCGTTCCCACCATCAACGACTTCCGCGAGATCTTCCGCACGCTCAAACGCGAGCTCGGCGACGAAAGAAAACGCATTTCGGTGCGCTATCTCATGCACCGTCTCGAGACCGTCGAGGAGCGCAAGATAGACCTTTGCGCCATCAAGACCGTGCTTGACGTCATGACCGAGTTCGGACTTGCCGACACGATACACGTCAGAGGCGTCGATCTGCTCGAGATCAAGCTGTTCCCGCATTCGTCAAAGGTCGACCTCGAAAACAGCGAGATACTCAAACGCGTCAGAAAACGCGTACAATGACAGCATATATAAAAAGCCGAAAATTCGTTTCAACCCCGTTTTACCAATATATAAATAAAATCCGTTTATAAATAAAAATCCGTTTTTGGTTCGGCTTTGCCGAATCAAAAACACCTTCAAGACGGGCTTTCAGCCCGTCCTCGCGCCGACCAAACGAGCGAAACGAAGTGAAGCGAAGCGCGATAAGCGCGAGTAACACGGTCGTAAAACATTGTTTTGCGACCGCCATATCGAAAGGAGTAAAAATGTCAGAGGAGCTTTTTGAACCGTTATATAAACAGCTTTCCGAAAAGCCCGCGGTCTATAATCTGGCCAAGATAAAAAAAGCCTTTGACTTTGCCGACAAGTGCCACGCCGACCAGAAACGCCGCTCGGGCGAGCCTTACATAATCCATCCCATCGCGGTCGCGGGGATAGTCGCCGACCTGCAGCTCGATACCGACTCGGTCTGCGCGGCGCTCCTTCACGATACCGTCGAGGACTGCGGTGACCTCGCAAGCATACAGATACTCAAAAAAGAGTTCGGCAAAGAGGTCGCGGAGCTCGTCGACGGCGTCACCAAGCTGAAAGAGATCAGATTCGAGACCAAGCAGGACGAATCGATCGAAAACCTGCGCAAGATGTTCCTTGCCATGTCGAAGGACCTGCGCGTCATATTCATCAAGCTCGCGGACAGACTCCACAATATGCGCACGCTCAACTACCGTTCCGAGGAAAAGCAGCGTACCGTCGCGCTTGAAACGATGCACGTCTACGCGCCGCTCGCGCACAGACTCGGTATCCAGAAGATAAAGCAGGAGCTCGAGACCCTGTCGCTCCATTATCTCGACCCGATAGGCTTTGACGAGATCAGCCGTTCGATACAGGCGCGCCTTTCGGCAAACGACAGCTTTATACAGAAGGCGGAGCGTACCATCGGCGACAGCCTTTACGAGCTCGGCATAAATTACCGCCTCGAAGGGCGAATCAAGTCGATATACAGCATTTACCGCAAAATGTTCAATCAGAACAAGACGTTCGACGAGATATACGACTTTTACGCGATCAGGATAATCGTCAGCACGGAGCTCGAGTGCTATACGACGCTCGGCGTCATACACGAAAAATTCAACTCGATGCCCGGCAGATTCAAGGATTATATCTCAACGCCGAAGGCGAATATGTACCGCTCGCTGCACACCACCGTCATCGGTCACGACGGCATACCGTTCGAGGTGCAGATAAGGACCGAGGAAATGCACGAGGTCGCGGAATACGGCCTTGCCGCGCATTGGAAATACAAGAGCGGCGAACAGGCGAAAGAACTGATAGATCAGAAGCTCAAATGGATACGCACCCTGCTCGAGACCGAAAAAGACCCCGAAGACGCCGATGAATTCTTCCGTCCGCTCAAGATAGACTTTTTCGACGACGAGACCTTCGTTTTCACGCCCAACGGCGACGTAGTGTCGCTGCCCGCGGGCTCCAACCCCATCGACTTCGCCTACGCCATCCATTCGGCGGTCGGCAACTCGATGATAGGCGCCAAGGTCAACGGCAGCATCGTGCCCATCGATTACGTGCTTCAGAACGGACAGATCGTCGAGATACTCACGTCGTCCGCCTCGAAGGGACCAAGCCGCGACTGGCTCAAGATGGTGCGTTCGGGCGAAGCGCGCAACAAGATAAGACAGTATTTCAAAAAAGAAATGAGGTCCGAGAACATCCTTCTCGGCAAATACGAAGTCGACCGCGAGCTCAGACGCTACGGCAGGACATTTACCGAAGCGCAGAAGGAAGAGATAGTAAAGAACATCGCCGAGAGGATGAAGATGACCGACTCCGACGACCTTTACAACAACATCGGCTACGGCGGGATCGCCATCGGCAAGCTTTCCGCCAAGTTCAAGGACGAGTTCGACCGCGTCGTCAACCCCGTATCCCCCGAGGAAGCGGCGCAGAAGGCGGCGGAAAAGCTCGCGCACAAGGCGGAACGCCATCCGTCGGCTGACAAATCACAGTCGGTCATCATCGACAGCGTGTCGGGGTGCGAGGTCAAGTTCGCAAAATGCTGCAATCCGGTACCGGGCGACAGCATAATCGGCTTCATCACCAAGGGCTACGGCGTTTCGATACATAAATACGACTGCGAAAACGTCGCGTCGGGACTCAAACATCCCGAAGATAAGGACAGATGGGTGGTCGCTTCATGGGCGGAAGACGTCGGCAAACGCGAATTCGGCGATTTCGAGGCGAGCGTCAACGTGTACGCCGCTTATTCGCAGCGCATCGTCGCGGACATCACCGTGTCGCTCAGCGATCTCAAGGTGGCGCTCAACTCGCTTTCCATCAGGGAAAACGGCGACGACGTCATAATCCGTCTCGTTCTGAAATGCAGCAATATAGATCATCTTAAAAATATCATCCGCTCCCTCAAAAAGATCGAGGGCGTGCGCGATGTGGCAAGAGGTAAATCATGAGAGTAGTAGTATGCCGCGTTGACAGCGCGGTCTGCAGAGTGGACGGCGAAATAACCGGCAAATGCGGCGTCGGACTTCTGCTTTACGTCGGATTCCATCAGGACGACACCGAGGAAGACGTTAAGAAAGTGGCGTCCAAGATCGGCAGACTCCGCATATTCCGCGATGAAAACGGAAAAATAAACAAATCGACGAGCGACGTCGGCGGCTCGGCGCTCTGCATATCGAACTTCACACTTTACGGCAGAGTACGCCACAGCAACCGTCCCGACTTTATGATGGCGTGCCCGGGAGAGCGGGCAAACGGCTATTTCGAGCTCTTCAAAAAAGAGCTTTCCGCCTTTATGCACGTCGAATCGGGCATCTTCGGTGCTCATATGCACATCGACGCGCAGAACGACGGCCCCGTAACACTTGTGATAGACAGCTCGGAGTTATAAATGAAAGTTATCGTCGACAACAAAACACCGTATCTCAACAATTATCATTTTCAGTCGCTTTGCCTGCTCTATTTTCCCGAGGCAAAGTTCCCCGAAAACGACAGCTCGCTTCTGAAAGCCGATTTCCTGCTTGAAAAGAGGGAAGACGGCTACTACGCCGAAGCGCATCTTTACGCGCCTTACGGTTCCGCTCACGGCAAATGCGCCGAAAAAGACGTCGTTTTCACCATCCCCACCGACAACGAAAGCATCTGCGCCGCCATCACCGGCAAAGCGATGCTCGAAGCGGGCGAAAGCCTTTTCGGCTTTGTTCCGCCCTGGGGCTACCTTACCGGACTCCGTCCCGTAAAAAGGGCAAGATTCTATCTCGAGCGCGGATTCCACGAGGCGAACGTCAGACGTCTTTTCGAGAACGACTATAACGTCAGCACCGAAAAAACGAACCTTTCCATCGACACCGCGAGGTGCGAGATAAATATGCTTTCGACCCTTCGTCCCGAGCACTGCGGCGTCTATTTTTCGATACCGTTCTGCCCGACAAGGTGCGATTATTGCTCGTTCGTGTCGTATTCGAACAAAAAACTGTTCGACCTGATCCCCGCCTACGTTGACCGTCTCTGCCGCGACATCGAAAAGACGGGAAAAATGATAAAGGAAAACGGATTCGATCCGATCGCGCTTTACATTGGCGGCGGCACTCCGTCGTTCCTCACCGAAGAACAGCTCTGCAGGATATTCCGCGCGATAGAACGCAATATCCCCATGCAGAACGTGCGTGAATTTTCGTTCGAGGGCGGCAGACCGGATACATTGACGAGCGAAAAACTGAATATAATAAAGGCGGGCGGGGTAGACCGCATCTCGGTCAATCCGCAGTCGACCTGCCAGGAGGTGCTTGACGCCATCGGCAGAAAGCACACCGTCGAACAGTTCTATGACGCCGCCGACCTCGCGATGAAGGCGGGCTTTGCCACCGTAAACACCGACCTTATCGCCGGACTTCCGAAGGACACGATGGAAACGTTCTCAAAGACGCTTTCCGACGTCATCGGAATCGGTTTCGAGAACATAACCGTCCACACGCTTTCGATAAAGAACGCTTCCGAGATAAAGAACGAGGAAAACGCCTTCGACGCCGAAGGCAGACTCGGCAGGGAATGTGTGTCCTACGCGGGCAGGACGCTCGGCGAACACGGATACAGACCCTATTATCTCTACCGTCAGAAGCGTACCGTCGGCAACGGCGAAAACACCGGCTTCTCGAAGCCCGGACACGAAAGCATTTACAACGTGATGATGATGGAGGAATCGTCCACCGTATTTGCCTGCGGAGCGGGCGCCATCACCAAGCTCGTGTCGCCCGACGGAGAACGCATAAGCCGCATCGCTTTTGCCAAATATCCGTACGAATACCTCGAACGCGAAGGCGGCGTCGGTGAAGAACAGGTCAAAGAGTTTTTCAGATAATTGCGGGAAAACCGCCCGAATACGTTATTTGACAGGAGAAAAGCCTTGAAAAACATCAAAAAATACATTGCCGAATGTGAAAAAGCCTACGACGACGCCGTCGCCGAAGCGGTCGACGCCGCGATAAAGAACAACAAAAAGTTCATCCTGCTCGCGGGAGCGTCGAGCTCGGGCAAGACCACCACGTCGCTTCGGATAGACGCCGCCCTCGAAAGCCACGGCAAAAAGTCCGAGACCGTGTCGCTCGACGATTTCTATTACGATTCGTCCGTCAAGGTGATAATGCGTGACGGAAAGCCTGATTTCGAAACGCCGGAATCGCTTGAGATACCGCTCATACGCAAGACGCTTGCCGATATCGCCGAAGGAAAGCCCGTGCGTTTTCCGCGTTTCGATTTCGGAGTGCGCAAAAGGGTAGAGAACGGCAACTTTTTCGCTCCCGACGACGACACCTTCATAGTGGTCGAGGGGCTCCACGCGCTCAATCCCGAGGTCGTCGGAGACCTGCCGAACGCCCACCGCATTTATCTGCAGTGCGAGGACGACAGATATGACCCCAAGATGCTCCGCCGCATCATTCGCGATATGAAATTCCGCAGCGCGTCCGCCGAGCTTACTCTCGGTATGTGGAGCGACGTCAAGCGGGGCGAGGAACTGTATATCAGACCCTACGTTTCGCTTGCCGATTCGGTGGTCGACACCTATTTCGGCTACGAGCTCGGCGCTTTCAGAAAAGAAGGACTCGCGATGGTCGATACCGTCAGAAAAGGGACTCCGCACTACGATGAGCTCCTCGTGATAAAGGAACTGCTCGAACAGACCGACGCGGTCGCGAAATGCGTCATCCCCAAGAAATCGCTTCTCCGCGAATTCATAGGCTGAAAGCCCGATCATACTTAAGGACACATAAAACAGGACACTTAAAATGAAGGAAAAACAAACCGGTTCGTTTCTTACGGAAGCGCTGATAATCTCCGTTTCCAATCTTATCGTAAAGATAATCGGCGTGGCGTTCCGCATACCGATGGCAAATATGCTGCAGGAAAACATGGAAATGTTCACCGCGGCGTATTCGGTGTACGCCATGCTTTATATGATCTCAAACGCGGGCGTTCCCGTGGCGATATCGCGCATGGTCGCTTCCTCGCATGAAAGAGGCAGAAAGACCGAAGTCGACCGCATTTTCAAGGCGGGCATCGCCGTATACGGTATAATAGGCCTTGTCTGCACGGCGATAATGTTCTTCGGCGCCGACGCGATAGCAAAATATTCCGAGCACGCCGACGCTGCCGCGGCGATGCGCATGATATCTCCGTCGCTGTTCCTCGTGTGCCTTCTCGGGGCGCTTCGCGGATACTTTCAGGGACATCACATCATGCAGCCCACCGCCTACGGTCAGCTCATCGAGGTGGCGTTCAAGTTCATCATCGGCGTGGCAGCCGCGTCCTACGCGGTAAGCCATCACCTTTCTCCCGCTCTTCAGGCGGCTTACGCCGTATCGGGCATAACCATCGGCATGGTGCTTGCGCTCATATTCACGGCGGTCTGGAAATATTTCTTTGAAAAGAAAGAAAGAACGGGCATCGAAACACCGACCAACGAGTACGGTTGGATAGTCGGCACCATAATCAAGGTCGCCATCCCCGTCACCCTCACGTCGTCGCTGCTTTATCTGTCGAGCTTCCTTGATACCATAGTCATCAAAAAGGCGCTCATCAGCTCGGGAGTTGCCGAAGAAACCGCCAAAATGCTCTACACGTCCTATTCGACGCTGTCGCTTTCCATTTCCGATCTGCTGCCGTCGACGCTCGTGTTCCCCATAGCGATCTCCATCCTTCCCGCCATTTCCGCGTCGCTCGCCGCGAAGAATGTGAAAAAAGCAAAGAATTACATACATTCGTCCATACGCATTTCGGCGATAATCGGGCTGCCCTGCGCGTTCGGTCTGTTCGCCGTGGCGCGTCAGGCGCTCGTTCTGCTCTATACGTCTGATTGGGGAAAGAATATGGTGTGGACCGAAGCCACCGGCACGCCGATAGACGTCGCGACCGGAGGAGTGCGCATACTTGCCATCGGAATAATCTTCATCTCGGTGCTTTCGACCACCAACTCGATCCTTCCCGCGGTCAAAAAATCATATCTGCCGACCATTTCCGTGTTCTGCGGAGTCGTCGTGCTGACCGCTGCCGAGATAGTGCTCGTAAGGATAAAGAGCATCGGCATCTACGGTGCCCCGATCGCTTCGGTGCTCTGCTATATCGTGGCGCTCTCGATGAACCTGTTTTTTCTCAAAAAGTATAAATATCTTACCTCGTCGCTTCTTTCGATATTCGCAAAGCCGTTTATATGTTCGCTGCTTTGCGGAGGAGCCGCCTATCTCGTCGTGCTGCTCGGCAATGCCGTACTCGGCGAATCGCGCCTGGCGGCGCTGGTGATACTCTGCGCGGCGGGTGCCGTCGGAGTGGTCGTGTACGCGGTCAGCCTGATCGCGGTCAAGGGCATAACCGCGGAAGAAGTACGCATACTCCCCAAGGGAAGAACGCTCTGCGCGTTCCTTGTCCGCAAGGGATTCATAAAAGAGGACTGAAATGGACGTTAAAGATTATATAGGAAAAGAAAAATACACCTTCGACGATCTGACGGGCATCATCACGGTGCTCAGAAGCGAAAACGGCTGCCCGTGGGACAAAGCGCAGACGCATACGTCGATACGCAAGAACCTCATCGAGGAGACCTACGAGGTCTGCGAAGCGATAGACACCGACGATACCTCTCTCATGCGCGAAGAGCTCGGCGACCTGCTGATGCAGGTGATGCTTCACTCCGAGATAGCTAAGGAAGAAGAAAGATTCGATATCGACGATGTCGTGGACGAAGTGTCGCGCAAGCTCGTCGTCCGCCATCCGCACGTCTTTGCCGACGTTGACGCCGACACGCCCGAAAAGGCGCTGCTCAGCTGGGAAGCGGTCAAGGCCGCCACCAAAAAGGACAAGCGCAAGTCGTCGCTCGACGGCATACCGCCGTCCCTTCCGGCGCTGATGCGCGCGTCAAAGCTGATAAACAAGGCGAAAAAAGCGGGTATGACCTACGACGGATCGAAGGTCGCGTCGAGGATAGCCGAAAACGCCGCTTCTCTTGCCGCGTCTTACGATAAAGAAACGGCTTCAAAGCTGCTGCTTGACGTCGTGTCGCTTATGCAAAGCAACGAAAACGACGCCGAAGAAGAGCTGACGAAGCAGATAAATTCGCTTGAAACGGTTCTTCGCGAAAAAGAAAATGACAAAAAAATCGAAGATATCGATTATTGACGGCGTCACCGAGGCGAAAAACCGAAAATCATTGAAAAATAAAGACTTTTTTGCAAAAAAATGCAAATTTACCATTGCAAAAAACTTTATGATGTGATATAATTTGCAGGAATCAAATTGAAAGGAGTTCATTGAAATGAACAAAACAAATCTCATCGAAATCGTAGCCGAAAAAGCCAACCTCAAAAAGAAGGACGCAGAAGCTGCCGTCAACGCAGTATTCTCCGCTATCGAAAAAGATCTTGCTGACGGTGAAAAGGTTCAGATCGCCGGTTTCGGTTCCTTTAAGGTAAAGGAAAGAAGCGAAAGAATCGGCAGAAATCCCAAGACTCTCGAAGAGATCAAGATCCCTTCCTCCAAGGCTCCCGTTTTCATCGCAGGCAAAGGCCTCAAGGACGCCATCAACGGCTAAAACGGCAGCACGCGGTGTATTCCGCGTTTTGAAAAACGCAGTTTCTTTTACGGAGAGGTCTTATGCGACTCGATAAATTTCTTAAAGTATCAAGAATAATCAAAAGACGTACCGTGGCGGCTGCCTCATGCGAAAGCGAGTATATCACCGTCAACGGCAAAGTCGCAAAGGCCTCTTATAACGTAAAGGAGGGCGACATCATCACCGTTGCTTACGGGACGCGCACCGCGTCGTTCCGCGTAAAGCAGATACTTGAAACCCAGTCCAAAGAAAAAGCCGCCGAAATGTACGAGGTAGTCGAATAAAAGTAATATTACGCATACCGCTTTCATATTCTGTTTACAGAAAAATGAAAAGGCGGCATTGCTATGGCGGATATTGCAAAAAAACACGTTCTGAACCTTGAAGACCGCGAAAACCTGACGGTGAGCGGAGTGCGCGACCTCGTCGGATTCGACGAGAAGCTGGTGATCTTTTCACTCGGCGAAAGCACGCTGACCGTGTCGGGGAGCGGGCTCGGTGTCACGCACCTGGCGCTCGAAACCGGCGACGCGGTCGTAAAAGGCAGGATCGATTGTATCGCCTACGTCGAAGAAAAACAGAAAAAGGGCGTGCTTTCACGTTTTCTCAAGTGACGCGTTATGGAGATCGATTACGTTTCTCATAATCTTCTGTTCTTCTGTTCACTTGCGGCGGGGCTTTTCAGCGGAGCGGTCTATGACGCGTTCCGGCTGATAAGGGCGTTTTTCAAAGGCAGGGTGTTCCTCTTCATAACGGACGTCGTGTTCTGCGTTTATTATTCCTGCCTTATGTGCGTGCTGTTTTTTAACTACTCGCACGGCAGGATACGCGCTTACGCGCTGCTCACATCGGGCATCGGCTTTGCCGCGTATTTTTTCACGCTCGGCAGGGTCACCGGACGCGTATCCGCGTTCATCAGGTCGCTTTTTTCACGCGCTTTCGGCGTCATCAGAACGAAAACGCTGCGAAAAATCGATAAATACCGCAAAAGGATTTATTCATACGCCGCCTGCCGCAGGATGATATCATCGGCGGCGAACGGATTTGAAAAAACGCAAAAAGCAAAAAACAAAAGTCACAAAGCCGAAAGGAGCGAAAACCGACAATGCAAAGGACCAACACCAATTTCATAGTCAAGCTGACGATAATCGGGCTTCTCTGCCTGCTGGTTTTTGCTGTCATCCGCGTTCAGCTTGAGCTGAACGAACTCAGAAAAAATAAAGAAAAAGTAATAAATCAAATCGAAAAGATCAAAGATGAGATCGACGAAACCAACGTCCGTCTGGACGCTCCCGTTACCGATGAATACATTCAAAGGGTAGTGCGCGATCAGCTCGGATATTATAACGAGGGCGACATCATCTTTTACAACGATTTGGCGAACTGAAAAGCAAGGGAGCGTAAACTTGGATAAAGTCGTCAAGGGTAAAGTTACCAAAATAACTACTTTCGGAGCGTTCGTAGCGGTCAATGACGAACAGAACCCGAAAACAACAAAAAGCGGTCTTATACATATCTCCGAAATATCAAACGATTTCGTAAGAGATATACACGATTTCCTGAAAGAGGGGCAGGAGATCGAAGCGGCTGTAATTTCAATCGATGAAAGCGGCAGATATACTCTGTCCCTGAAACGACTTGCGCCCAAGGTGACGCCGAAACCCGTGCAGAACGCGGTCAACGTACCGCCCGCGGATTTTTATGCCGACAAAAAGAGCGGCGACGTCAACTTTGAATCCATGATGTCACGTTTCAAGAGCATCTCGGAAGATAAGATGAGCGACATCAAAAAAGGCTACGACGGTAAACGCGGAAAAAATACCAAGAGAGCCAAGCATTAGACTTTTTTCGACAATCAACGGTGTTGCGGCTAACACCGATTTTTGTTTTTATTGCAAAAATATTTAAATAATTGGTAAATATATACAAAATCCACATTGACAAAGCACTCTTTATGTGATATAATTACTACGACAAGAGGGAAATATTCCTTTTGCCGAATATCAATAAGGAGGAACCGATAATGAAAATCAAGTTCAACGCACGCAAGTTCAACCTTACCGACGACGTAAAGTCAAGATTCGAGAAAAAGCTTGCAAAGCTTGACAAATTCTTCTATAAGGATGCGGAGGCGATCGTCTCACTCTACGAAGAAAAGGTCGGCGAACGTGTTGAGATAACCGTTTACGGCAAGGGTACGATTTTCAGAGCCGAGGAGACTGACCGCGATTCGTTCTGCGCTCTCGATACGGCAATGGACGTCCTTGAAAGACAGATAAGAAAGAACCGTACGCGTCTCGAAAAACGCAAGCAGATCCCGGCAATAACTGCCGTCGAAGATACACTTTACGAAGAAGAACCTGATTTCAAGATTTCAAAGGTCAAGCAATTCACGCTCGACTCCATGACCGTGGACGAGGCGATACTCCAGATGAATATGCTGTCCCACGAATTCTTCCTTTTCAAAAATGCCGAAACCGGTGCGATCAACCTTGTCTATAAAAGAAAAAACGACAACGACTACGGTGTGATCGTCCCTGCCGAATAAGCTTTTGAATCATTATCGGACCCGCTCGACTGAGCGGGTCCCTTTTTTGGCAAGTGTAAAACGATTTGTAAAAAAATTAAAAGGATGCTTTTATGAGATTCATCACCACCTGTCTTTTCGGGCTCGAAAAATTAGTGGGCGAGGACATCGACTCGCTCGGTTACAAAAGAATAGAAACGACCGACGGCAGAGTCGAGTTTGAGGCGCCCGCCGAGGCGATAGCCAGATGCAACGTCAACTTCCGCTACAGCGAAAGGGTGATGATAAAGCTGGCGTCCTTCAGGGCGCTCACGTTCACCGACCTGTTCGAGGGCACGAAGGCGATAAGCTGGGAGAGCTTCATCGGCAAAAATGACGCGTTCCCCGTGAAAGGACACTCCGTCAAGTCAAAGCTGTTCTCGATCCCCGACTGCCAGTCGATAATCAAAAAAGCGGTCTGCAAGAGGCTCGGCGAAAAATACGGTCTCGAGCGGCTTCCCGAAAGCGGCGTCAAAAAGCAGATAGTGTTCTTCATCATGAACGACGAGGCGTGCGTGATGCTCGACACAACGGGCGAAGGGCTGCACAAGCGCGGATACCGCCCCGAGGCGAACCTTGCCCCGATACGCGAAACGCTTGCCGCGGCAATGGTAAGCCTATCAAGACCGAGGGAGAACGTCATCACCGTCGACCCGATGTGCGGCTCCGGTACCATCCCTATCGAGGCGGCGCTGCTCGCGTCGAATACCGCGCCCGGCATCAACCGCGCTTTTGCAGCTGAGGACTACGGCATCATCAGCAAACGCGCCTTTTTCGACGCCCGTGACGAGGCGAAGGCAAAGATAATCACGCCGCCGATGGGCATCTTCGGCTTGGATATTGACCCCGATTCGATCGAGATCGCGCGTAATAACGCGCTCCGCGCAGGGGTTTCCGATTGGGTGGATTTCGGCATTGCCGATGCCCGCAGGTTTTCGTCACCCGTTCCCGACGCAAGGGGGACCATCGTATGCAATCCGCCCTACGGCGAAAGAATGATGGAAAAGAGCGAGGTGGCGCTGCTTGAGAAAGCAATCGGCGAAGCGCTTGAAAAAAGCGTGCCGTCGTGGCAGCTCTATTTCATTTCGTCCGACGAAAACTTCGAGCGCAACTTCGGCAGAAAAGCCGACAAGAAGAGAACGCTTTATAACGGAATGATAAAGTGCATCTTCTATCAGTTCTACAAAAAGCGCGTTTGATCGCGGGAATCGACATTTTGACCGCTTTGGGCACATAATATAACATAAAATATAATATTATATCTATTGACTTTTGACTCAAAAAACTATATTATATATAGGATAATTTTAATAAGGAGGACTGCAGTATGAAACTCAGACCGCTTGGCGATAAAATCGTCATAAAAATGGCGGAAGCCGAGGAAACCACCAAAAGTGGCATCATCCTTGCCGGCTCCGCAAAGGAAAAACCCCAGTTTGCTTACGTTATCGAAGTAGGCCCCGGTGCCCGTGATGAAAAAGGCAACCTCGTTCCCATGGAAGTCAAAAAAGGCGACAAAGTCATCACCGGCAAATATTCCGGCACAGAGATAAAGATCGAAGACGAAGAATATATCGTCGTTAAGCAGAACGATATTCTTTGCATAGTTGACTGATAGGAGGAATTCTGTTATGGCAAAAGAACTCAAACACGGCGTTGACGCCAGAGAAGCTATCATCAGGGGCATCAACACCCTTGCCGATACCGTCAAGGTAACTCTCGGCCCCAAAGGCAGAAACGTCGTACTCGATAAGAAATTCGGCTCTCCGCTCATCACCAACGACGGCGTCACGATCGCGAAAGAGATCGAGCTTGACGACGCTTTCGAAAATATGGGCGCGCGCCTCGTTTGCGAAGTCGCTACCAAGACCAACGACGCCGCGGGCGACGGCACCACCACCGCGACCCTGCTCGCTCAGGCTTTCATCCGCGAAGGCATGAAGAACATCGCCGCAGGCGCTAACCCCATGGTTATCAAAAAAGGCATCAAAAAAGCCGTTGACGCTGCCGTCGCAGCCGTTACCGCTTCCGCCAACGCCGTTCACGGCACCGAAGACATCGCCCGCATCGGCACCATTTCGTCCGGTGACGAAGGCATCGGCAAAATAATCGCCGAGGCTATGGAAAAAGTCACCGCCGAGGGCGTTATCACCGTCGAGGAATCCAAGACCGCCGAGACTTATTACGACCTCGTTGAAGGTATGCAGTTCGACAGAGGCTATATCACCCCGTACATGGTCACCGATACCGATAAGATGGAAGCTGTCATCGACGACGCGTACATCCTCATCACCGACAAGAAGATCTCCAACATCCAGGAGATACTCCCCGTCCTCGAACAGATCGTTCAGAACGGCAAGAAGCTCGTCATCATCGCCGAAGACATCGAAGGCGAAGCACTTTCCACCCTCATCGTCAACAGACTCCGCGGCACCTTCACCTGCCTCGCTGTCAAAGCTCCCGGATTCGGCGACAGACGCAAGGATATGCTTCAGGACATCGCCATCCTCACCGGCGGCGTAGTCATTTCCTCCGACCTCGGCTACGAGCTCAAGGAAGCGACCATCGATATGCTCGGCAGAGCAAAACAGGTCAAGTCCACCAAAGAAAACACCATCATCGTTGACGGCGCGGGCGACAAGGATGCCATCAAGGCTCGTACCGCTCAGATCAGAGCCGCCATCGAGATCTCCACCAGCGATTTCGACCGCGAAAAACTTCAGGAACGTCTTGCGAAGCTCGCAGGCGGCGTTGCCGTCATCAAAGCCGGTGCCGCAACCGAAACCGAGATCAAAGAGAAGAAGCTCCGCATCGAAGACGCCCTCAACGCCACCAGAGCGGCTGTTGAAGAAGGCTACGTTTCCGGCGGCGGTGTCGCTCTCATCGACGCTATCCCCGAAGTTGAAAAGCTCCTCAAGGTCACCGAAGGCGACGAAAAGACCGGCGTTCAGATCGTTCTCCGCGCTCTCGAAGAGCCCGTCAGACAGATCGCAGCCAACGCGGGCTTCGAAGGCAGCGTTATCGTTGACAAGATCAAGAGATCCAAGGTCGGCGTAGGCTTCGACGCGTATAACGAAAAATTCGTCAACATGGTCGAATCCGGCATCATCGACCCCGTCAAGGTCACCCGCAGCGCTCTCCAGAACGCGGCTTCCATCGCTTCCATGGTCCTCACCACCGAAGCCATCGTTGCCGACAAGAAGGAACCCGCTCCCGCAGCCGATCCCTCCGCAATGGGCGGCATGGGCGGAATGTATTGAGAAAAGCATTAAGCCTTAAGCATTAAGCGTAATAGGAAAGGATTTCCGCACGGTGTCGTGCGGAAATCCTTTTTATTAACGGCGGCGCTGCTTTTTGTAGGGGACGGCGTCCTCGGCGTCCCGTTTTTTTGTTGTGCAGGAGAGGCGTCCTCGGTGCTTCGCAAGGGCATCTGTCGGGCATAAAAAAGGGATTTCGCAAACTGCGAAATCCCTTTCATATTCGCTTAATGCTTAAAGCTTTCCTTACTTCGCGTTGTTGGTATCTTCGGTTCTTGCGAAGCTTTCTTCGCCTTCCTTGGCGTTGACCTTGATGTAATCGTCAAGCTCAAGTTCGTTGAAGTTGTAGTAGCCGTACCAGCTTTCGTTCTTGATCCCGTCAAGCTTGCCGGAAGCAACGTAGCTTCTGGTGTACTGGAAGAGAGCGGTCGCGGGGCAGAGGGAAGCGAAGAGCTCTTCTGCTTTGTGGAGGTTGGCGGATCTGGTGGCTCTGTTGGAGTCGTACACGATCTCATCGATGAGGGCGTCGTATTCGGCACTTTCAAGTCCGGTGTAGTGCGGAGTGAAGGTGGCGGCGTCAACTTCGGTGGATACGATGTTTCCGCTGTACCAGGTAGCGAAAGGAGCGAGGAACGCGAAAGCGTCGACAGAGTTCATGGCGTAGTCGAGACCGATGACGTCCCATTCGCCCGCGGAGACCGCTGCGGGGAAAGCGTCGGCGGTGACGCCGGTGAGCTCAACGGTGAATCCGAGGGATTCCCACGTTTCTTTTGCGTAGTTGGCTATCGCTTCGTAGGGGTTATAGGTGACTACCTTTTTCGCCTTGGTGTTGTGCAGGGTCTCGGAAGAATAAAGCTGCTTGGACCAGGGAATGAGGTAAGTAAGTCTGATGGTGCCGGAGGTGACGCCTGCTTCCTTCAGAAGCTGCTTCGCGCTGTCGATGCTGCCGGAAGCGCTGTAAATGTCGGTTCCTTCGGATCTGAAGCTCGAGCCTGCCTTTTTGCCGAACACGCCTTCGGGAACGAAGCCGGCGGAGGCTTTCATGCCGGTGCCCATTATCTCAACGATGCGGTTTCTGTCAAGAGCGGCGGAAAGAGCGTTTCTGACTTTGGCGTCGGCGGTTATTTCGGATTTGGTGTTGAAGAAATAAGTATAGGTGGAAAGAAGGTCTGCGGTGTTCATCTTGGTGCCGTCGGCTTTGACCTTTGCGTAGGTATCGGCGGAGAAAGCACCGAGGAAGTAGTTGACGCCTTTCGCGGCTTCGGAAGAAGACCAGTCGTTCCTCCATTTTCTGTATTCGAATTCGTAGTTGTCGATGCCGTCGCCGTTTTCATCGCTGTGGATGGTGGTTTCCTGATAGATGCAGGTGAGACGGTAGGGAATTACGCTTTCGTCAAGGTAATCGTCTTCTTCGTCACGGTAGTAATAAGCGTTTCTTTCGAGAACGAGCTTGGTTCCTTCTTCATAGCCCTGAACTCTGTACGGACCGTTGCAGACCATGATGGCGGCGTTCTTGTCCCAGTCCTGAAGTCTGTCGTAGTTCTTGCTGCCTACGGGGTTATCCTTCATCGCTTTGTCGATGATGTCGGAACGAACGGGGGCAAGCGCTATGCAGGAGACTGCTTCGGCAAAGAGGTCGGCGTCGTATTCGCATTCGAATTCAACGCAGAGGAGGTCTTCGCTCATGGCGTATACGCCGAGGTCGGACGCGGTCTTGATGCCGGCTTTGTAATCCTTGGCGTTTCTGATCGGGAAGAGGATGGAAGCGTAGGGAGACTCGAAATCCGGAGAAAGGATACGGGTCCAGGCGTCGGCAACGTGCTGAGCCTGAACGAGGATCTTGTCGCTCCAATACGTTTCGTTCAGTTCAAAATACATTTTATACAGCTCATCGCAGTCATCATATTCGGAGTACCATTTGTTCGCAAGCGCTCCGACGACCTCGCCGTCTTCGTTGATGGCGGTGAGAGGCTGATAGATGAGGCTGAGGATCAGCGACGTGGTCGCGTCAAGCTGAAGGGTTGCCGGGTCGAGAGACTGCGGGAACGAGGTGATGAACATCTGAATGTTCGCGCCCTTGTCGTCATCGCCCTGAAGCGTGGTGCAGCCCGCGAAAACGGGTATGCACAGACATACGATGAGGAAGAGTACAACGATCTTTTTCATGGTGGAACCAATGCCTTTCCGCTCACGTTTGAAATCCCGGGGGAACCGCGCACGGCGTGAGCTGCCGCGCGCCGAGGAACGCGTATGACGTGTCACACGCAGAGTTTTCCGCATTTGGATAACTATACAAACTGTATTATATCACTCGCGATTCGAAATATCAATTATAAAAAATCAATAAAATCATATTTGTGCAGTTGCTAAAAATACACCTGCGCAAATTGTATATTTTATACAAATCATTTTGACGATCAATCGAAAACGCCGTCAATGAATCTGTCGATGAAGGTGCTTCCGTCGCTTATATGGATGCCGCTTTCCCTTGCCTTCGCTTCCGAGTATCCGTCGATGCCGGAGACTACGTCTTTTTCGGACGAATAGACGGCGAACGGTATCGGGTCGCTCGCGTGGGTGCGGAGCGAAATGGGCGTCGGATGGTCGGGGAGGACGGCGATGCGGAACGGCTCGCCGAAGGACGGGAGCTTTTCGAGCAGTACGCCGACGATCTTTTCGTCGATGTTCTCTATCGCCGCGATCTTGGCGTCGACGTCGCCCTTGTGACCGCATTCGTCGGGCGCTTCGACGTGGATATAGACGAATTCCTTGCCTTTTTCAAGCTCGCCGAGCGCCGCGTTGACCTTGGCGGTGTAGTCGGTGACGCATCCGCCGGTGGCGCCCTCGACGTAAGGCGTGTCGAGTCCCGCGCATTTGCCGATGCCCTTTATGAGGTCGACGGCGCAGATGACCGAGCCGTCAAGACCGGTCTTTTCTTTGAACGAAGGCAGGTCGGGCTTTTTGCCGGGCGACCAGAACCAAAGGGAATTTGCCTTTTTCAGCCCTTTTTTCGCTCTTTCGACATTGAGCGGATGGTCGTTGAGGATGTCGAACGACGCTCTCATCAGGTCGAGGAAGGGCTTGCTGCTTTCCGAGCGGGGAAGGTAGTCGGTTATCTGTCTGCCGAGTATATCGTGAGGACGCGAGAAGTCGGTGAATTCGGGCGCGTCGTCGTAGATGAGGCAGTTGCGGTAGCTGACGCCGGTGTAGAGCTTCTGCCCCTTGCCGCACAGCTTTTCGTCGCAGTATTCGATGAACACCCGCGCTTCCTCGGTGGGTATCTCGGAGGAGGAGTGGTCGAGCATGATTTTTTCGTCGTACGGCTTTCCGTCGTCCGAAAGGGCAACGAGGTTGGCGCGTATCGCGGTCTGGTCGGGCCGCATTTCGATACCCATGCTTGCCGCCTCGAGCGGAGAGCGTCCGCGCGAATAGCGCTTCGGGTCGTAGCCCATTATCGCGAGATTGGCGGTGTCGCTTTCGGGCACCATTCCGTCGGGGACGGTCTGCATCGTTCCGATGACGCCGCGGCGCGCGATAAAGTCAAAATTGGGAGTCGACGCTTTTTCGATCGGCGTTTTGCCCCCGAGTGACGGTATGGGATAGTCCGCCATTCCGTCGCCTATAACAATAACGTATCTCATCGGTGCTTTTCAGTCCTCGAACATTGAAACGCGGCGTTCGTGTCTGCCGCCTTCGAAAGGGGTGGAAAGGAATATATCAACGCATTTGCAGGCGGTGTCAACGTCGGTGACGGCTTGTCCGAAGCATATTACGTTGGCGTTGTTGTGGCGTCTGCACATTTCGGCGCCTCTCGTCTCGTGGATGAGGGCGGCACGCGCGCCGCGCACCTTGTTGGCGCATATCGACATACCGATGCCGGTGGTGCAGACGAGCACGCCGAAGTCGGCGTCGCCGGAAGAAACCGCTTTTGCGGTCTTTTTGGCAAAAACGGGGTAGTCACAGCTGTCCTTGGTATAGGTGCCGTTATCGGTCACCTCGTGACCTTCGCTTCTGAGGTGTTCGGCAATGGCGTTTTTGAGTTCAAGCCCGCCGTGATCGCAGCCAATTGAAATTTTCATGATTTTGCATTCCTTTCTCTTTCAGCCTGAGACGGTCTCAGATATACCGGACGCAGCTCGGCGTGTGTCGTGTATTCTCCGGCAAGGTATTTTTTGTATGCGGTCACGCAGACCGAAAGACCGTTCTGGTCTTCGGCGCAGAGCGGAGGCATCACGATACCTTCCTTGTTTTCGCAAAGCGAATAAAAGAGTCTCGCGCCGTCGCCGCAGAGCATCACGGGCTTGCCGTAACTCATCGCGTCGGCGTATATCTCCTCAAACGAAACGCATCTGTCCTCGCAGAGTCTTTTTCCGTTCTCGAAAAGCGCGTTGTAGAACTGATGGCGTCTCGCGTCCATGACGGGGCAGACGATGCCGCCGAAGGAAGCGCAGTTTTCGGCAAGGGCTTCGAGCGTCGAAACGCCGCAGACCTTTTTGTTTCCGGCAAACGCGATGCCTTTTGCCGTGGCGACGCCTATCCTGACGCCGGTGAACGAGCCGGGACCGACCGAGACGGACACGAGGTCAATGTCGTCGGGGGTCTTGCCCATCGACTTCAGCGCGGAATCTATTATGGGGAGCAGATTTTCGGAGTGTGTGAGTCCGTTTTTGAGCAGAGACAGCGAATGGTTCGTGATGACGCCGTCTTCGGCTTCGCAGACTGCAGCCGTCGCCGTGACGGCGGTGGTGTCGATACCGAGTATTATCATAACTTTCAGTCCTTATATTCTATCGTGATTATTCTTTTGCTTTCTCCGTCGGGCACGATATTCACGTGGATGGCGTCGTCGGGGAAGCAGTCGCGGAACAGATCGCTCCATTCGGCGACGATGACGCCGTTTCTGTCCTCGTAATCGTAAAAGCCCGTCGAGTAAAGGTCCTCGGGGTCCTTGATGCGGTAGAGGTCAAAGTGGAAAACGCTGTGAGCTTTTCCGATATATTCGTTGACTATCGCGAACGTGGGCGAATGTACGAGGGAGGCGCACTCGGGGCAGAGGGCGTCGACGAGTCCCGACGTGAACATCGTCTTTCCGGCACCGAGGGTGCCCGTCAGACAGATGCACTTTCTTTCAAGCGC
Organism: Eubacteriales bacterium; assembly: GCA_045600105.1. Lineage (GTDB taxonomy): Bacteria > Bacillota > Clostridia > Oscillospirales > CAG-382 > UBA1206. The sequence continues at coordinate 30,124 of JAZRXG010000005.1, read as the reverse complement.
GGTGTCCGCAAGGTCGAACGCTATTTTTTTGGTATCCTCCGGGGATTCGGAAACGTAGTTTTTTATCATATCGATTGATCCGCCGTATATAAATATTATGATGACTTCATCATCTGTTTAAGTATATCACCGTCGACAAAAAATAACAAGTCTTTTTTTATGAATTGGCACATAAAAATGTAAGGCAGCAGCAAAAAACGGGAGGCGGCGTATTGAACTTCGGGAAAAAGATACTTGTGTCGTCCGCGGTGATATGCCTTTTCTCTTTTCTTTGCCGGGGAAGCGGGATGCTTTTCCGCCTTTATCTCGTTTCGCGCATGGGCAGCGAGGGAATGGGGCTGTATCAGCTCGTGCTCTCGGTCTATTCGCTTTTTGCTTCTTTCGCAAATTCGGGGCTCACGCTCAGCGTGTCACGCGTCCTCGCGGAGGAATTTGAAAAGAACGACGACGGAAAAACGGCGCTTTCGGCGCTTTCTTCGTCGTTCAGGCTCGCGCTTTTCATGGGCACGTCGTCGCTCGCCATGCTGCTTTTTCTGTCGTCGCCTCTCTCTCGCCTTATCCTCGGCGACGCCAGAACGCTGCTGCCGCTGCGGCTCCTTTCGCTCTCAATGCCGTTCATGGCGCTTTCGTCCTGCTTCAAGGGCTATTTTATGGCAAAGGGACGTTACGTCATACCGTCGTCTGCGCAGCTTTTTGAGGACCTGTGCAAAATAGGGCTCACGGTCGGCGTGTTCACTCTGTTCCTCGGCGGCACGACCGACACGGGAAGGCTCTGCGCCGGACTCACGGCGGGACTTGCCGCGGGCGAGATATTCTCGTGCTGCTACGTCGCTCTTTTCTTCGCGTTTTCAAAAAGATACCGTTTCAAAAAAGGCGAAAAGCGCGATTACGGCATCGGCAGGGTCGCACGCGTGGCTATCCCCGTTGCGGCGGGCGGCTGGCTCAACAGCGCCCTCCACGCCGTCGAAAACGTGCTTATCCCGTACTGCTTCACGCTTTACGGCGGTGAATACGGAAAGTCGCTTTCGGATTTCGGGCTCATACGCGGCATGGTCATCCCCGTGCTGTTTTTCCCGTTCGCCTTTCTTTCGGCGACCCTCAGCGTGCTCGTCCCGACGGTGTCGAGGCTGAACGCGTCTTCCGACAAGCGTGAACGCGACGCAAGGGTAGGCAAAACGCTTGAAACGACGATACTGTTCAGCGTCGCCGCCGGAAGCCTGTTTTACTTTTTCCCCGAAAAGATCAGCCTGTGCTTTTACGGAAATACCGACGCGGCGTCGGGGATACGCATACTTTCCCTCGTCACTCCGTTCATGTACGTCGAAACGATCTGCGACGGCATGCTCAAGGGCATCGGGGAGCAGGCGTACACCATGCGGGTGACCGTTTACAACTGCGTTACGAGAATGATCATCATTCTTCTTCTCATTCCCCGCACGGGGGCTAACGGGTATCTGTGGCTGCTCGTGGTGTCGAACACGTTCTCGTTCTTCATGTGCTATATCAGAACGGTAAAAAAGGCGTCGATCCGTCACGGATTCGTCGGGCATTTCGCTTTTTCCGCGCTTTTCGCGCTTATTTCGGGCTTTCTTGCGTCAAAGGTATCTTCGCTTCTGCCGGAGATGGGGAAAGTGCCGGAGCTTGCGGCTTGCGCCGTGACGCTGCTCGTGCCGTATACGCTGCTGTGCCTCGTCTTTTTGAAATATGAAAATCGAAAAACTGTATAAATATCTGCCGTACCGTCTTAATCTCGTGCTGCTTTCCTGCCCGCCTGAACTGATGGAAAGGGTAACGGAAATACGGCTGCGCACCGGTCTTCCCGTGTCGCTCAGCTGCGGCGGCAGCAACGTCTTCATTGACGAAAACGGCAGACCGTGCCGCGCCGCAAACGGGGTGAGGACGGACAAAAACGAAATGGCGGAGTGCCTTTCGCGCCTTACCGCCTCATCGTTCTACGCCTACGAGGAAACGATAAGACGCGGCTACATACCGCTTCCGGACGGATACCGCGCGGGCGTCTGCGGAAACGCCGTCTTTGACGGAAAAGGGATAAAAACTTTTTCGGAAGTGACGTCGGTCTGCCTCAGGGTGAGCAGATTTTTCCCCGATATCGCGTCGGAGCTCTGCCGCTTCCTGCGTGACGAGGGGCTTCGCGGAGTGCTCGTTTTTTCGCCTCCGGGAATGGGGAAGACGACCTATCTTCGGTCGTGCGCCTATCTTCTGTCGTCGGGAAACAAGCCGCTCCGCGTCGGGATCGCCGACGAAAGGAGCGAGCTTTTCGTGCCCGAAATGAAGGACTGCCTCGTCGACGTCGTCCGCGAATGTCCGAAAAAGCAGGCGATAGACCTGCTGACGCGCACCATGTCGCCCGAGGTCATCGTCTGCGACGAAATAAGCGACGACGAGACCGAAGGACTCATCGCGTCGCAGAACAGCGGCGTCACGCTCGTCGCGTCGTGCCACGGAAGCAGCGTCGACGGGATAATGAAAAGGCCGCACGTAAACGCGCTCGTCACAAAAGGAGTGTTTGAATTGTTCGTCAGAGTTTATCATAACGGGGTTTACGGCAGCGAGGTGATAAGACCTTGAAGCTTTTGGCGTGCTTTCTGCTCGTCGCGGTCGGCTGGGCGGCGGGAGGAGAAGCGGCAAAAAAGCAGACCGAAAAATACAACAGGCTTTGCGGCGTGCTGTCGCTGCTTCGGACGATGAACGACGGAATACGCTGCACGCGGACTGAGCTTCGCAGGATATTCGCGTCTTTTCACGACGATGTTCTTGAAAAATGCGGCTTTCTCGGCTGTCTTTCGTCGGGGACTTTTATTTCGGAGTCGTGGAAAAACGCCGTTCTTACGCTTGACGCGGATGAGGACGTGACGTCGGCTCTTATGTCGCTCGGCGACGGGCTCGGCACGACCGATCTCGTGACTCAGACGGAACGGATAGAGCTCTGCGTGTCGTCCCTTGAGCGAAAAAAGAACGAGGAGGAAAAAAGCCTTGCCGGAAAAGTCAGATCGTTCCGCGCCCTCGGCGCTCTCGCGTCGCTTGCCGCGGCGATCATTCTGTATTGATGGGGAAAAAGCATGAATATATCGTTGGTATTGAAAATAGCCGGTGTGGGGCTGACCGTCGCTCTTGCAAGCCAGATACTCCAGAAAACGGGGCGCGACGAGCAGGCGACTTTCGTGGCGGTGGCGGGGATAGTCATCGTGATGCTGCTGCTCGTGTCGGAGATAGGCAAGCTCTTTTCGTCGATACGAGGCATTTTCGGGCTGTGAACGTCTTTGCCGTCTGCGGCTTCGGTATATGCGCCGCGGTCATCGCGGTGGTGATGCGTCAGACCAACGACCGCTTTTCACCGCTCATCGCGGCGTCGTCCGCGGTGGTGATGCTCGGATATATCGCCGCGAATACCGTTCCCGCCTTCGATTATCTGCGCTCTCTCGTGCGTGAAAGCGGAGCGGAAAGCTATTTTGCCCTGTCGCTGAAAGCTCTCGGGATATCGCTCGTCTGTCAGTTCGCGTCCGAGATATGCCGTGACCTCGGCGAAAGCGCCGTCGGCGGACGGATAGAGCTCGCGGGGAAGACGGCAATAATACTCATATCGCTGCCGCTCGTCGGCAGGCTGATCGATTTTGCAAAGGGGCTGCTTTGAAAATAACGGCGTTCATAGCGATATTCCTGCTTTTTCCGCTCTTTTTGTTTGCGGCTTATTCGTCCGACGAATCGCTCGAGGAGCAGATCGAAGCCGAAACGGGAGCGGACAAACTCATATCCTCCGCGAGGGACGAGGCGGAAAACCTGCCGGGCGCGGTGTTTTCGCTGCTGAAGAACTCGGTCAAAGCGTTCATATCCGACGGACTCGGATACTACTGCCTCATAACGTCGCTCACGGTGCTGCTTTCGGTCTTTTCGGCGTTCAGGTGGACAAGCGAAAGCAAGGTCCTTTCGAACCTTTACGAATACGTGTCGGTGCTGACTGTCGCCGCCTGCCTTTTTTCGTCTCTTACCAAGGTATTCGCCTACGCCTCGGACTCGGTCACAAGGCTCTGCCTTTATATGTCGTCGCTCATCCCCGTGACCGCCTCGCTTTACACTCTCGGCGGCAGCGTGTCGTCGGGCGTCGCCTCGTCGTCGTCCCTCATACTGTTCCTCACCGTAACGGAACGCTTTTCGGGCGCTTTTCTGCTGCCGCTGCTCAAGATGGGTTTCGTGTCGTCGGTGATACCGGCGCTCCCCGGGGCGACGGATATGCGTTCGGTGTCGGGGTTCATCAAAAACGCGCTGACGACCCTGCTCGCGTTCGTGTTCACTCTGTTCGGCGTGGTCATGTATTTTCAGACTGTGATAACCGCGTCGGCGGACAACTACGCGTTCCGCACCGTCAAGTTCGCGTCGGGCGTGTTCATACCCGTCATCGGCAGCGTGGTCGGCGAGGCGGCGCGTACCGTCACCGCGGCGGCTTCGGTCGTGAGGGCTTCGGTGGGAGGCGTCGGGCTCGTTTCCATACTTTCTTTGACCTTGCCTGCCGTCGTTTACGTCTTCACCTACAAGACCTTCACGCTGTTCGCCGCGATGACGGCAAGGCTGCTCGGACTTGAAAAGGAGTCGAATATGCTTTACGACGTCAACGGGCTGCTCAGCGTGCTTGCCGCCATTCTCATCGGGACTTCGGTCGTATTCGTCATCGCGTCGGCGATGTTCATCAGGATCGGGGTGGGAGATTGAAGGAATATTTCATCACCGTCATGGTGTCGTCGGTCGTGTCGGCGCTCTGCGTGTCGCTGTGTTCGGGAACGCCGTTCGAAAAATACGTCAGATACGTCTGCGCTCTCGTGTGCGCGTCAGTCATCGTTTTTCCGGTGACGGGGCTTTTTGACTTTCGATTTTCTGACGACTCCGTTTCTTTGCCGTATCCCGCCGCGTCTTCCGCTCCCGGACCGTCCTACGGCGTCGCCGCGTCCTACGCCGAAAATGAAGTGAAAGAATACGTGTCGTCGCTGATGTATGAAAAATTCGGAATAATCCCCGCTGACATCAGCATAGAAATAGATATCGGAAACGGCATCACGGTCGGGGAAATGACCGTGGTACTCGAAAAAAAAGACGACGGCAGACGGAAGGAAGCCGAGGAATTTCTGAATTCTTTCCTCGGAAGCGGAATAAAGGTGGTCACCGATGAATAAAGAAAAATACCCCAAAGGGCTACTGCTCGCGCTTTCGGCGCTCGCCATCGGACTTTTTCTGCTCCTTTATCCGTCGGGAAAGGATTCGTCCGAAGAAAAAGGCGGTTTCGTCTATTCGTCGGCGGAGGACTACCGCGTGTCTCTCGAAAAAGAAGTGGAGAAGGTCATCGGCGAGATAACGGGGGTCAAGGGCTGCACCGTGATGATAACGCTCAAAAGCGGATACGAGTATTACTACGCTTCAAACCAGCAGATAAGCGAAAACGGGAACGGATCGGACAGCCGGAAGGAATACCTGCTTGCCGATCACGGCTCCGACGAGCAGCCCGTGCTGATAGAGGAGCGTATGCCGAAGGTCGACGGCGTCGCCGTGGTCTGCCCCGGCATCGACGCTTCGGCGGAATACCGCGTGATAGGCGTGCTTTCGGCACTTTTCGATATCCCATCAAACAGGATAAGCGTGACAAAATAACACAAATATATTTTTTCGGGGAGGAACTCACATGAGTTTTGACAAGGTTAAAGAAAAATTCAAAAGCATCGAATGGGGGACGTTCTTCAAAAGCCGCAGCTTCGTCATCGTCTGCTGCGTGCTCGTCGCGGCGTCTGCCGTCGTGGTGTGGAAATCGGTGTCGGCGTCGTCTCCCGAGCTTCCGGAAGCCGAAAGCGGCACGAAGGTGCTCGGCAACGCGGTGCTCGTGGGCAGCGAGACCGACGATGACGCCGGAAATGACGACGTTTTCTTTGCGTCCGCCGTCATCAACCGCGAACGCACGCGTGACGAAGCGCTCGGCGTGCTGCAGACGATAGCCGATTCTCCCGACGCCATGCCCGACGTCAGGGAAGACGCGCTGAGCTCCATCGCGTCGCTCGTCGACGAAATGAACGCCGAAGCCAACATCGAGATGCTCGTGAGGTCGAAAGGCTTCGAGGACTGCGTGGCGGTGTTCTCCGAGGGCAGATGCTCGGTCATCGTCAAAAGCGAAGGCCTTCTTGAGGACGACGTGGCGCAGATACTTTCGATAGCCGTCGAACAGACGGGACTCGCTCCGTCGGGCATCAACATAATAGAAAAGAACTGAAAAATCGCTGAAAGGACGGCAAAAATGAAATATTACGCGCTTCTTTTCGCTTTCATCGCCGCGTTCGTTTTCATAACGCCCTGCGCTTACCGTATGCTGCCCGAAGGGCTCCGAATGGACGGTATGAACGCGGAAGCGGCGGAGACGACGGAAGAGGCGCCCGCCCCTCCGTTCACGGAAGACGGGGATGACGAAACGGAAGAAAAGGTCTGTTATCTTCTTTCGGCGCTTCTTCCGGAAGACACCCCGACGGAAGCCCTCAAGGCGATGGCGGTGGTACTGCGGACCAACGAAAAAGCGGGTAAAAGCGTTTCGGCGTCTCCGTGCGCCGTGCCTGCATCGGTGCGGGACGCGGTGTACGCCACACGCGGCATCATCGCGGAGTACGGCGGCGTACCCATCGACGCAGTGTATCATATTTCGTCAAAGGACATGACCGAAAGCGCCGCCGACGCTTACGGGTACGACGTTCCCTACCTCGTTTCTGTGCCGACGCCGGAGAACGCGGACGACATTTCGTTTTTCGCTTCGTTCACGGCGGACGAATTTGCACGTCTTCTCGCTTCGAACGGAGCTGCCGTTTACGATTCCGTCGGGCACAGATCGTGGCTCACCTACGTTTCGCGCACTCCGTCGGACAGGATAAAGCGCGTTTATATATGCGGGTCCGAACTTTCGGGCAAGGAGTTTTCGCGCATCCTCGGCTTTGACTCGACGTACATCACTATCGAAACCACCGACAAGGGCTTCGTCTTCACGTCGTACGGAAACGGCGACGGAGTCGGTCTTTCGGTCCGCGGAGCGATAATAATGGCGCAAAACGGCAGAAAATACGACGAGATTATCGCGCATTACTACACGGGCGTGACGATAACGAAAAAATAAAGCGAAATAAACAAACGTATTTGAACGGAAATGAATAAAAGGGAGGACGGAAGGAAAGAATATCTCTGACAAAACAAAACACAGGGGGATATTCACAGTATGGATGACGAAAACAAAAAGAACGAAAACTGCGGAGAAGGCGAAGAAAAAGAAGGCTTTTTCAAACGCGCCTTCGGCTCCGTCAGATCCCGCGTGCGCATCGCGGGCGCGGTCTACGCGGCGCTTGCGATATGCGTCGTGACGGTGATGATACTTTCGATAACGTCGGTGGGCACCGTGCCGGAGCTTGACGTCGACTTCAGTCTTCCCGAGATATCGGTGCCGTCGGTGATCGATTTTCAGCCGCGCGACAACGAACGCCCCGTCCAGAAGGAAGAAAGCGGCGTTCCGTCAGACACTATCGATCCGCTTGACACGGAAGAAGAGGAAGACGTCTATTTTCGTCCGTCCGACGGCGAAACGCTCAAGGGCTACCGCATGACGTCGCTCGTCTACTCCAAAACGATGAACGACTACCGCACCCATTCGGGCATCGACATCGCGTCGGAGGTCGGGAGCGAGGTCAGATGCTACGCCGACGGCGTGATAAGCGACGTCGCGGACGACCCGTTCATGGGTAAGACGGTCAGGGTCACGCACGAATATGGACTCGTTTCGGTGTATCAGAATCTGATGGATGAGCTTCCCGACACGGTTAAGGTCGGAAATGGCGTGAAAGCGGGCGATGTTATCGGAGCCGTCGGTGAAACGGCGATCGCCGAAGCCGCCGACGAGCCTCACCTCCATTTCGAGCTCCTTCTCGACGGCAGCCCCATCGACTGCGAGAAGGAACTGAAGCTGATAGAACAGCCTTAAACGAATATGAAAAGAAATTTCGTGTATGAAATTTCTTTTTCTTTTTCGGGGTATTGATAACGTGAGCAAAAAAGAATTCCGCACGTCACCGTGCGGAAATCCTTCATCTTTGCTTAATACTTAATGCTTATTTCACTTCTACCGTGACGACCGCGTCTTCGCTGTCGCAGAGGTATTCGTTTGCTCTGAACGCGAACGAGTCTTTGCCGGTGTAGTTCTTGTTGGGATAATAGGTGAAGCTGCCGTTTTCGTCAAGGGTCACGGTGCCGTGCTCGGGAGAGAGCGACAGGCGGTACACTCTGATGTCCGAGCCGCTGCTCACGCTTCCGTCGAGCGGGGTGTTCTTCTTCGCTTCGAACGAGGCGTCGGCGGGACGCTCGGGCACGAGCGGAAGCTCGTTTCTCATATACTTATACTGATAATCGTACATGAGCCTTACGGGAGCGTCTTTTGAATAGCAGCACTGCTTGAAGTCGGCGACGTCCTGATAGTACATGTTTATCGCGTCGCAGTAGCCCTTGATGGCGCCCTGCTTCATATAGTTCATATATTTGCGTAAGAAGAGGCGGTCTTTGAAGAGCTTGCCCCAGCATTCCATTTCGTAGCAGAGGCCGTAACGGCGGACGAGGGAATCGTTGTCAAGCAGTCTCTTTTCGGGGATGCCGACGTTGAACGCGTAGTTGGGCTGCATGCAGCAGACGTCGAAGCCGTAGGATTCCCACGAAGCGAATCCGGGAGCGCAGTGCCAGGGGATCCAGAAGAACTGTTCGCCCATGGAGTGTATCTGATCGGCTATCGCCTTTACGATGTCGGCGTATCTGCCGCTGAGCTGTTCGGAGAACCAATAGTAGCCGCAAAGCTCGATGTGCTTGTAGTTCATTGACTTGAACTTGGTGCGTACCTTGTCGACGTACCATTCGGCGGCTTTCCTGCAGTCGTCGAGCGACGAGAAGTCGAGCGTCTTTCCGTCCACTTCGCCGAAATTGTTCACCTCGGGGTGAACGTTGGCGATGGTGACGTACGCCTTGACCTTGAAATCCTTGAGGCCGAGCGCTTTTTCGACCTTTTCGGCAGTCGCTTCGAGCGCGTTCATGCAGATGCCGTCGCCGAAAATGCTGTCAAACAGAAATTCCCAGTCGGTCTTGAAGGTCCTTCCTCCGTCGGGGCAGCCTCCGCCGGGAAGCGGACGGACAGACGGCAGGAACAGGAAGCCGTCGAACATGGTGTCCTTGATGTTTCCGTCCTTGTCGAGATAGCCGACGTAGGGAAGCAGCATATCTTCATTTATTACGGTTTCGGTGGTGTGGTAAACGAGAAGCACGTCTTTCACGCCGCCGAGCAGCTTTTCGTCCGGCTTGAGATAGCCCTTGTCGTCCATTCCGGCTTCGAATACGTATCCCTTTCCGAGGGACGCCGCGCTTGCCGCGCCTTTGACGCTCTTTTTGCCGTTCACGATGAACTCGTCAACGAAGTTCTGATCGCAGGTGAAGAAAAGGGAAGCGTAACGCGCTTTGACGGGAGCTTTGAGCTCGTATTTCACGGGGAGCATCGATTCGTCGCCGTTGTGCTTAAGCTCTTCGAATTTTACGGCGTCGTACCACGTCCTGCCGTCCTCGGAAAGCGAGAATCTGATGACGTGGGGAATGTTTATCCACATGCTCTTGCTGAAAAGGAAATGGGTCTCGAACGAAGTGACGGCACTCGTTTTGCCGAGGTCGATGACGACGAGTCTGTCGGCGGCACCGTTGAAGCGCACCCATTTGCCGTCGTAGCAGTAGGTGCTTTCGCTCGAAACGCCGTCGTTGAGGATCTCGATGTTGGAATGGTTGGTGGACGAATTGACTCCGCCGGCACCCGCCTTGACCATCAGCTTTTTGCCGACGGCTAAATTTTCGATGACGTCTGTCTGATCGTCCCACAGCTCTTCGCCTACTTCGGCAACTTCGAATCCGCCGTAAAAATCGCCGGCGGTGATGATCTCGTTTGCGTATACCGTCGCTTCCTCGAAGCGATAGAAAACGCCTTCCTTAGCGGGGAGCACGAAGGATACTTCTTTCGCGTTCACGCATTTGCCGAGAGAAAGCACGAAATTGTGGTTTATCACCTTTTCGTCGGTCGGGGCGTACATTCTGCCAACGTCGACGCCGTCGGCGAGGACCTCGATGAATTCGGGGAACTCGATCGCGTTTTCGGCGTTTTTGACGCAGGAGAACGCGAAAGAGCAGACCGAATCGTATTTTTTCTTCAAATCTATTTTGATGACCGCGCCTTCGTCGGCTTTGACGCCTGCCCAGATCTTGTCCTCGGCTATCGAGCCGCCGATGTCGTCGCCGTCGGTGAGGACGCTGGACGCGTTCTTGGCTCTGTCGTCAGGCACGCCGTCGATGACGTAGGGGCAGCGCACCGACACGGCGGTAAGACCGTTCGCCTTGTCGAAGGCTCTGCCGCTCAATGCTTCCGAGAGAGAATTTTTCTTGCACGTTTCGCATCGCGTTTCGTTGAAATAATTTTCCGAAATACTCATAATGGCTTCCTTTCATTACTTCGTTTCACATTGTGTTTTTTTATGTAAAGCGCCCTGCGCTTTATCGAATTATACACTCTTTTTTTCGCTGTGTCAATATCGTGACGAATTTTAAGAAATTTGATGAAACGTTAATGAACGCATCGGATTATGTAAACTCAATGTCCGCGGAGCAAAGAAAAAATCACAAAAACAAATCAAAATGAGAATAATTATCCCTATCCGCACTTTTTTGTTGAAAATACTTGACAAAATCGAGCAAAAATACTATAATGGACTGACAATATGGAGTAATATCCCCTTATTATCGCCGTATGCTGCTTATGTCTACAAAATATAGATCATGCAGTTCTATATCTTGTATATCAGCGCTTTTCATGCCATCCCGTATTCCGGAGGTCAAAATATGGATAATAAAAAAACAACCGAAAAAACGCCGAAAAGCACCGCCGACAGAGTTCTTACCGCGGTCGGCATCGTGCTGTGCGTCATACTCGTCCCGATACTCGTCATCAACTGCACGCTCATAATCAAGAGTTACGTCAACAAGGACGAGGTGCCGAGCTTCTTCTCGATATCTCCTATGATCGTTCAGTCGGGATCCATGGAGCCGATCATCAAAACGGGAGACCTGATCTTCGTCGCGAAGACCGACACCGCAAAGCTTGCCGAAGGCGATATCATTTCGTATTTCGACCCCGCGTCGAAGTCGCAGAGCGTCGTAACGCATAGAATAACAAAGGTAGTGAACGACGCGAAGGGACTTTCCTTCGTCGTCAAGGGCGACGCCAACAGCACGGAAGACAAAGACCCGATACCCGCGGGCAATGTCGTGGGCGTTTACAAGTTCCGTATTCCCGGGCTCGGCGACGTCGCGATGTTCATGCAGACCACCGCGGGACTCATCGTCTGCATCGCCGTTCCGGTCATACTTCTCGTCGGCTACGACCTTATCCGCCGCCGCAATTACGACAAGGAAAAGAAAAAGGACACCGACGCCCTGCTTGAGGAGCTCGAGCTTCTCAGAAAGCAGGCAGCCGAAAAAGAAGATCCCGCCGAAAAGAACGACGAAAACGAAAACAAGACGGAATAGACGGGAATTGAAAATTATAATATAATGAAGATTTTCGTGCGGCAGCACGAAAATCGACCTCACTTCTTCACTATTCACTATTAACTCTTCACTTAACCTTGCTATTCTTCCCTCGGAAGCCACGTTCGAGGGGTGAGCATAGAAATGCCGCGGCATTCTCCGCGAATGGGTTTTCATTTCAATGTGAATGCCCGGTATAAATCCTTTCCCTCGCTAAAAAGGGAAGAATAAACCCTGCCGCGAAAGCGGCAAATAATTGAAAGGAGTTTTTCCGTATGAAGAAAAACAAGATGATGAGAATTGCTTCCGTTCTTTTGGTCGCAGCTCTTATTTCCACCTGCGCCATCTCCGGCACTTTCGCAAAATACGTAACCTCCGGCGAAGCAGCTGATACTGCACGTGTAGCTAAATTCGGCGTTACCGTTACGGGCTCGAGCGATCTTTTCGCAAAATCCTATGCAGCAGATGATGAAAGCTACACTCTCTCTGCCAACAGCGTCGTATCTTCCAACGATGACAAAGTCGTAGCTCCCGGAACCACCGGCGAACTCACTAATTTTGACATTAAAGGCCAGCCCGAAGTTGCTGTTCGCGTTTCCTATACTGTCGATTCCATCGACCTCGGCAACAACTGGATCGCAAAAGAAGACACCTCCCTGTTCTACTGCCCTCTTTGGATCACCATAGATGACGGCACGACCAGCGTCACTCTCTGCGGACTTGACTATGCTTCTGCTGAAGATTTCGAAGCTGCAATCAAAGGCAATGTTGAAGCTATATCCCACGATTACAAACCCAATACCAAACTCCATACCGCTACCGCTAACGACAATCTTGTTATTTCTTGGAAGTGGTATTTCGAAGACCCCGGCTTTACCGGACTTGCAGGTCTTGCTCAGACCGACGAGAGAGACACCTTCCTTGGTGACAGAGCTGCCGGCAATATCGGAAATGCAGGCACCATCGCTCTTACCGTTACCTGCACCGTTACCCAGATCGACTGATTCGGTTATCTGAATTTAAGTCCGTTTGAATCGTAACTACGTTTCCCCGACCCGCCGTGGCCGGGTCGGGGAAGCTCTTATGATGACGGATGAAAGACGGAAAGAAAAACCTTTTCGTTCTTCATCTTTCTTCATATAATGTTTATTGACAGCTCTGCAATTGCAGCTTAATGGAGATTTTCGCACGGAATCGTGCGAAAATCCACCTCACTTCTTCACTCTTCACTATTACTTATTCACTCACGAAAGGGCGGTGTCACTATGAACGGAAATGAATATTCTTCTCTCAGGCGCTCGTTTTCGCCGCGCGTTTTCGGCATAGTGCTCGCGCTGCTCATCCTACTCGAGTTCTGCTCCGCCATCCTGCTTTTCGACAGGCTCGGCGTGTTCAGCAAGCCGAAGGAGAGAAACTACATTTCGCTCACCACTCCCTCGTCGGGCACCAACGTTCGCGTCGGTCACTACGATGAGGAAGGCGGCATCGTCGTCGATTCCGTGCTCGAAAACGTAAAAACGGAAGAAAAGACCGATTTTCTCGGAACACTTGCCTCGCTTTTCGGCGGCATGAACGTCCTCGGTCCGGGCGGCAAAGCCGTCTATGACGAGGATGAGGAATACAGCGATTTCTGCTCCGAATACAGCGGACACGGCTTTGACATCACCGACGAAAACGGTGTAGTCTGGCTCACCAATACCGAAGTCGAGATATTCAGCCTCACTTCCGTCAACGGCGAAGGAGTCGTGACAGTCGCAGGCGACGGCTCCGCCAAGCTCATCGCTCCCGGCACCGAAAACAGATATTCGTTCACCCTCCGCAATAACGGAAGTTTCGACCTGAAATATGACCTTGAGCTCGAGGCTTACGTCACGGGGCTCGATACTCCGCTTCCCGTCAACGCGTCGTTTTACGACTACAAGGGCAAATATTTCGTCGGCAGCGCCGAAGAAAAGGACAATGTTCTTTCTCTTGACGGCGTGGCGGAAAGCGCATACCTCGACGCGGGCAAGATCGCCGATTACACTCTTGAATGGGAATGGCCGTTTGAAAGCGGCGATGACGCATACGACACGCTTCTCGGCGATATAGCCGCGCTTGACCACGACATCACGCTCACCATCGTGATACGCACGACCGCCGAATGTGCCGAGATACACGACGATCCGGGCGGCGAAGATCCTCCTCAGACCGGCGACAACGCTTCGACGTTCATACTTACGCTGCTGATGATACTTGTCCTCATGGCAATAGTTTATCTCCTGCTCGGCAGAAGACGTTCCGAATACTGAGGCACACGATGACCGCACAAACCGAAAAGAAAAGCAAAAAGGGCATCATCCTCCGCTCCGTGATAATCGCGCTGTCGGGGCTGCTGCTCGGACTGAATATGTTTTTCGTCAACGCAAACTCCTTCACGGGGACGATGCCGATGCCGTTCGGCGTGGGCGTTTCCGTGGTGCTTTCGGGCAGTATGGAGCCCGAGCTCAGCGTCAACGACCTGATAGTCGTTAAAAAAGCCGATTCGTTCGAGGTCGGCGACGTGGTCGTTTACCGCGACAAAGAAAGCTTCGTGGTGCACCGCATCAAGTCCATCGACGGCGAAACTGTCGTTACCAGAGGAGACGCCAACGGTGCCGACGACGCTCCGATAAGCGTTAGTGATATCGCGGGCAAACTCTCGTTCTCCGTGCCGTTTTTCGGCGTGGTGATACGTTTCCTGCGCAGCCCCGTCGGGATAATCGTCATAATCGCACTCGCGGTCCTGCTGCTTGAGCTTTCGTTCAAAAAAGAAAAATCCAAGGACGACGACGAGCTCGACGCGATAAAAGAAGAGATCAGACGTCTCAAGGAAGAACAGAACAAATAATTTTTACGGAAAGGTCGTGACACAAGTGAAAAGCAAAAAAACGCCGCTCGGTTACAAAATGATCGGTATATCTCTCGTGCTGCTTTCTCTCGTTATGTTTTCGACCTGGCTCACAAGCGGGCTCTACGCCAAGTACGTAGTGAACGAAAACGCGGGCGACGGCGCGAGAGTCGCCGCCTTCGCAACGCTTACCCTGACCGAGACGACCGGAACGGATTATACGATAATCCCCGGCGTTGATATAGACAAAAACCCAAACTTATTTTTCAAAACCGGAGAAACGGCTTGCTACCTTTTCCTCACCGTGGACAAAGGAAACGTTTGGGAAGAACCGGATTCTCCCGAGTATGACGAATATAAAATCGATAATAAAATGCGTAAATATGTTCTCAACGGCAGTAACGGCAAGGTGTATTGGGAAGCCGGGCTGCTTTATGATGAAATGACATATCTTTGCGAAGATGGTACGAAGTCGGTTTATTATGAGAAATTCGGGCCGGACTCTTTTTTGGCAACGGGTATCATCAACGGAAACCGGATAATCGTTTCCGAAGATCTGCTCAACAGCGAACTGAAGAACCTCCCGTCCGACATCAAGCTCACCTTCGAAGCCTACGCCGTGCAGTACGGCGACTTCGGCGGTGCCGACGAGACCGCAAACGCCATCGCGGCTTACGAATCCGTTAAAAATCATTGAATATCTTGAAAATCGCGGAAATGACACGAAAGGAGTGTGAAGCGCGATGAATGTCAGAAAAAGAATAATATCTCTCGTTATGTGTGTCGTCATGCTCATACCGTGCTTCACCGAAATTTTCCCCGCAGTGCTTTCGGCTGCCGAGGATGACGTCGACCTTTACGTCACCTACGACGGCGAAAGGACGAACGAAATATCGCTCGTAAAGACCGAAATCGCCGAAATATCCGCTGTTTCGGCGAATATCGACGTTGACGCCTACCGCTGGCAGATATGCTACGATATCGCGGATAACGGCTGGGCTTATATCTATGATAAGATGGGTCAGACCATCGAGATCTCGCGCGGACTTTTTGAAACGATAGCCGATCCCGAAGGAGCGGCGTATATCCGTGCCGTTGCCGAAACATACTTCGGCAGAGTGTATTCCGCCGCCGTCAGAGTCGTTCTCACCGACGCTCCCGAGCCCGTCGCTCCCGAGCTTCTTCCGACCTATAACCCTCCCAAGAAGCTCGCGTTCAGGAGCCTGCTCACGGGACTCGCCCCCGAGGTGGAGTACGTCAATTTCACCATCAACTACCTTTCCGCCGACAACCCCGAGCATCACGTTTATCAGTCCTATACCGCAAAGGTCGCGGCTGACGCGTTGTTCGCGCAGAACGTACTGAGCCCGACTCAGATAGGCTTTGCCGCTTTCTATACCGGTGCTCAGGGCGTGCCTCAGCTCGAAAACGGTGAAAGCATTTCCGTAACGCTCGGAAACGAGACCAGAAGCTACACCTATACCGACGGCGCTTACGTCAACGACGATAATTCCGAAATCGAAGAAAGCTCCGGCTGGCTGAACGCCATCAATATTGCCGTCATCGATTCCGCCGCCGTTCATTCCGCGTCGGTCATTCCGCTTTCGTATACTCCCGACGTCGATCCCGCCGAAGACGTGGTGATCAATGTATATTACAAAGCGATCGAAGTTCCGTATTCGGTTAAATACTATTTCCAGAATATCAACGACGACGGTTACACTCAGAACGCCGCGATCTCCTACAACGGCATGGCAAAGACCGGCACAATCGTTGACGACGAAACGCTTTACGCTCCCGTTCTCAATTATTACGGCGTGGTGGAAGGCGAAGACTACGGCTTCTCGCCTCTTTATCACTATCCCGAATCCGTGGCAGCCGACGGCTCAACGGTCTTCGAGTGCTACTATGACAGAAACTACTATCTTATAAAATTCGATATGGACGGCGGCTACGGCGTTGAACCTATCTACGCCCGCTACGGCGCGTCCTTTGTCGTCACGCCTCCGACCAAAGCCGGCTTCGTGTTCAAAGGCTGGGATGAGATCGACAATTACGTATACGACGTCTTTATCACGCTTGACGGCGTGGAAAACAAGGTCGGAACGGTCAACCTGAACGCCGAAGAGTACCTTGAAAAGGGAAGTCCTTCCGCGTTTGTCGGCACCTATAACATCGGCAGCACCGTTTATGACGACGCCGTTTTCAGATTTGTCAGCGCCGACGGCGACGGTCTTGCCGACGAGCCTCAGAATCTCAGCATCGCTCCTCTGAACTTCATCGGTACGGTCGAATCCAAGGCGATAAACTATAAAGCCTTGTGGCAGACCGTGAATACCAACGTGACGATCGTCTATTGGCGTGAAAATCCCGATGACACCGATTTCAGTTATTGGGGCGCTTACTCCATTCAGGTGATGTCCAACTCCCACGTGGACGGCGAGGACTATAAGGATAACTTTACGCGGGCGGGCATCAGCTCCGAGACGCAGTATTTCACCTATTTGTACGCCGATGAAGACGTGCTCGTTCTCGGCGACGGCTCCACCGTTGTCAACGTATATTACAGCAGAAATCATTATACCATTTACTTTACCGGCTTGAATTCCCCCTGCGGTCTGGATGAACATACCCACACCGACGCATGCTATCATTATCTCTGCACCTCTCACGCACATACGTCCGAGTGCTGCAGATACGGTCTCGAAGAGGTCGATCATGACGAAAGCTGCTGCGGTCTGGCTGCGCATATACACAGCGACGACTGCCTTATCGACACCTGTCCCCTGACCGAGCACACCCACACCGCGGCTTGCTATACCTGCGTTGGCTATGAGCATACGCATACCGACGCGTGCTGCTCCAAACCGGAGCACGTCCACACTGCGGAATGCTGCACTCTGCCCGTGCATACCCATGGCGATGGCAACTGCAATTATCTGACGTGCACGCAGGAAGAGCATACGCATGGAGTTTCATGTTACACCGTATCGGGAACTTACAATCGTAATCAGATTACCTTGAGCACAACGGCAGCAACATTGACCAATCCACGCTCCTTTACGAATAACGGAGTCACGCTTTACTATAATGGCGGCAACAATGATCCGATATACTATAAAGTCGGAAACGAATATTACGCATTAAGGCAGAACGGAAATAATATTCAGTATAAAAACCGTGATAATATCAACAATTTGTCAATAACTTTTTCCTGCACAAAATCGGAGCATACTCATATTGCTTCCTGCTATTACTGCAATAAACTTGAAGAAACTCATACGTATTCCTGCTATCCGGGAGCAACCTCTGATCTCACTTCCGAAAGTTGGTATTCAGAAAGATACAGCAACGGCAGACCGACTTCCAACCTGAAAAACGGTCAGGTATATGTATACCACAGAAATCTGAATAATACAGATTATAAATCAATTTATATTGAAGGCACATGGTATATATATACCGGAAATGCTGTTTCCGGTGGTACGGTGACACCGACGTGCTCTCATCACAAACATAACGCGGAATGCTGCGTTGTTGATGAACACACCCATGACGGCACACACTGCAGCTACGGCTGCGGCATTGAGCCCCACACTCACGGCGACGGAAACTGCGCCTATACCGTCTGCGGAAAAGTCAACCACACGCATACCGACGATTGCTACAACTGCAATAATACCCATACTCTTATTCCCGAGCATACGCACTCCGACGCGTGCCATTACGCCTGCGGCAAGATAGCGCACACGCACACCGACAGCTGCTGCGACCTTCCCGCACATACGCATAGCCGTTCATGCTTCAATTTCTCAGGTAGATATAATAACAACAATGTCAGCCTCGGAAACGCGACCTCGCCGACATGGACGAGAAAAACGTCCGTAACCGTGAACGGCGTGACGCTGTACTACGATTCACAAGCCAACACCAACAACCAGTATCTCTACGTTCAGATCGGCGATAACTATTATCGTCTTCAGTATAGTTACGGATATGGTATTACATTCGGCAACAGGAACGACCTGTCGAATCTCTCGATGACAAGGACCTGCGCGTATGAAAACGAACATACCCACGGAGACGGCACCTGCCATTACACCTGCGTCGGTTATGAGCATACCCATGTAGACTCCTGCTACAGCTGCAACGGCACCCCCGGCGATTACATCCCCGAGCATACCCATGACGGCGTCAGCTGCATATATAACAACTGCCACAATTCTGAACATCACAAGCATGATGAAAACTGTCTGTTCTGCGGATTCGAAGCCGAGCACACCCACGACGCGAACTGCAACAGGGTCCTTGACTGTCAGATCCCCGAGCATCAACACGCCGCCAACTGCAGCACGTCGAGCACAAGCAGATATCACTATGGATTTACCGCAAAATACGGTCAGAACATTGTTGATCTTTGGCCTATTTGGACTGATTACACGGCTGCCGACAACGATCTGATCTCCGGCTACAACAACAATAAATTTGTCAGTTACGATTTTGAAGGGACGAGTACGAGTTTTGCTTCAAAACGTCCTACAATGACAGCGGAAATGTGTGATACAGGTGACGGCATCAGAATTGCCGAAGCCAATTTCAGCAGTTCTGCCACGGAACGTCAGGTCAATTATTACTTTGAGAGCTTTTACCAAACCGGTCCGGCGACTTCAACTCATGTAAGGTATAATAATTCCGGTACGTGGTATGATCTTGACCAAGGTGACTATACGCAAAGCTTCTACAATACAGCCAACCTGTCCGCAAAATCCATTACCGGTATGACGAACAGCCATACTGACACGTCCGGCAACACATCAAACATCTATTATACGCGTAACCGTTGGACTTTGGATTTCAAGAACTATGATAATACCACCATTCCCGGAATGAGTTATACATTGATGTTCGGTCAGCCGTACGAGACTGACGATGACGTTGCTTCCGCGTTACAGATGGTTCCGCCATACCCGTCAACGCTTGAAGAAAACGCCTATGAATTTGCCGGCTGGTACACTACGGAAGGACGCTATGCCGGTTCTGAGTATAAACCCGGTACGACGATGCCAAACGGCAACGCGACGCTCTTTGCCAAGTGGGTCCCCGTGAAGCATACGGTCCGTTTCTTTGAGACCTACGACAAGATGCTTGAATACGAAGCAAGCGTGGCGGCAGGCACACCCGATGAAAGTCTGGTGTACGTAAAGCAGTCCATGCCTTCCGTTTCCTACAAAATGGACGTTGACCACGGTTCCGTGGTCGGCGCGCTGCCGAACCCCGACAAGCTGCTTGTCACGAACCCCAACGGCTCGACTTCCGAATATGATTTCAACGGCTGGTTTATGATAGTGAACGAGAACAAGAAAGCGTTTACACCGCTTGATATGCCCATTACCAGAGACACGAACGTCTTTGCCGACTGGGGTTCTCATACCGCGCAGCCCTATGCCGTGCATTACGCGCTCGATGAATACGAGATCGATCCCAATTGGCTCGCGCTTTTGCCTGCCGCGGCAGCGGGGAACGAAAACAAGGAATTGTCGATTTCCGCGTATTCCGTCAACCGCACGTATATCTGCCTCAACGACGGCACCGGTGAAAGCCCGGTTTACCGCTGGCACCGTATCATCAGTGATATGACCAGAGGCTACGCGTATCAGGGCACCACCCGTACGTTCGCGGCAAGAGCGGGCGACACCTATCATCAGCTCTATGACGCGTACGATATCGACTTCAACGATAAGTATTATCCCACTCCCGCGTCCCACTCCATCACCATGGTGTACGAGGAAAACAGCCTTGAACCCATAAACAACGTGTTCACCTTCCGCTACGTTTACGTTGAAAACGTGAACTATGTCGTTCGTTACCTTGACGCCGTGACAGGCGAAGAGCTTCATTCCGAAAAATACGTCACGACAGACAAGGCGGTCGTCACCGAGCGATTCGTGCCGATAACCGACTATGTTCCCGACGCGTTCTACAAGCAGTGCATACTCGCGGTCGTAGAGGATGAAAACAATCCGGGACACTACGTTTCGTCTCTCGAAAACGTCATAACCTTCTACTATTCGCAGAACGATACATCGGCGAGATACAGCGTGCATTTCATGCTGCAGAAGCCTGATGATGACGCCGCGGTCCTTACCGATGACGACTACAACATCACGTTCAGCGAAGACGGAACTTACAATTTCTCGGATAAATTCGAGGAATCGGGCTCGCGCATCGACGGTATCGCCGACAAGGACGCGCCGACCGAAATAATCCCCGTTGATTTCGCGGGCTTCAATCTCGTGCCCGGCAAGACGGTATTTGCCGACGGCGCCGACTCTGACGACGATTACAGCATCAACGCGCTTGACGACGGTGTCCCTTTGGTCAACAACACCTACACCATCGTCCCCAACGTGAGCGGTACCGACCTGTTCATCTTCTATACGAGAGAACAGTATAAATACAGAGTCTATTATCTGCTGTACGAAACGCCGGTCACGCCGGAAGACCTTGCCGGATACACCACCGTCGCGGCAGACGACCACGATCCCCATTACGTCCTTGCCGACACGGACGGCCTTGCTCCCGATTATCTGTACGCTCTGTACGGAAGGGACTTCACCGCGACTGCCAAGGATATTCCCGGCTACGTCTGCATTTCGTCGCCGACGATATCCAAGGGCATCACCCCCGTTGAGGCAAACAACTACATCATATTCTTCTATATCCCCGAGCAGTACACCGTTCAGTACGAGATCGTGGGCGGAGCAGGCGGTACGCTCTCGAACACCATCGAGACGTTCGACAACACCACCACGGTTTCCGTCGGTTCCACTGCCACGGCAGACGCCGGTTACGATTTCGTCGGCTGGTTCGTTGACGAGGCTTGCACGATACCCGCGACCTACGGCGAAAACACGAATCCCGACGGCAAAGGCACCACCTACACCGACGACACTAAGTCAACGGCGGCTTCGGGAGCAAACGGCGTGTTCGTTTACCCCGAGATCAGCCGACTGATACCCAACGGTCAGACGGGTGACGACACCAACATCTTCTACGCCAAGTTCACTCCTCGTACGGGCGACCTTACGATCAACAGAACGAATTCGGTGAACGAAGGCAACGGATGTCAGACGTTCGTTTACGAGGTCCGCAATAACGACACGGGAGACACCGTTTACGTCACGATAACAGACAGCGATGCCGAAGACGGCACCGATACCGATTCGGTGACGATACACAATCTGATCTGCGGCGATTACACCGTAACTCAGATTTCTGACTGGTCTCACCGCTTTGACGACGACGCGCAGACCGTTACGCTCAACAAGCCGACCGGAACATCAGTCACGTTTGATGACGCTGCCGCTGCGCAGAAGTGGCTCAACGGCAACGGTGTTCCTGCGGTCAACCGGAAAGGAGCAGACGATGAAGAATAAAAAACGCGTTCTTTCCGTTATCCTTGTCGTTTCGGTGCTTCTTATCGCCGCGTCGTTTGCGGTATATTCGTACTATTTCGCGCACGACAGTGTCACCAACGATTTCGAGCCCGCCAACGTGATGTGCGCGGTCGAGGAAGCTTTTGACGGCACCGAGAAGACGAGCGTGAAGATACAGAACACCGGGAACGTCGACGAATACCTCCGACTTCGGATAGTTTCCTATTGGGAAAACGAAGACGGTGTGATCGTAGGCAAGCCGTCCGAGCTCCCGACGATCAGTTACGACACGGCAAACTGGATATACGACTCCGCCGAACAGACGTATTATTACACGTCAAAAGTCGCTCCGGACGAAAAGACCGCGGAGCTGCTGACGTCGCCCATCACTTTTGCCGCAGACGCCGAATATTACGGAGAAACGGTAAAACAGGTGATCGTCATCATCCCCGAAGCCGTGCAGGCTGCCCCCGACAGCGCCGTTCATGCCATGTGGTCCTACGTCACGGTATCGAACGGACAACTCACGCATTAATAACGAAAGGCATTGCCGCGGCAATGCCTTTTCCTTTTGCCAAAAAAGGCTTCGTCACTTGAAAAACGCGAAAAAATATGGTATAATAATGCGAAATACAACCAAAGGAGACCGAAATGAAAAAGAAATTATCAGTTCTCTTGGCGTTCCTCCTCGTCTTTTCCGTGCTCGTCACGTCGTGCGGCGGAAATGAGGAAGAACCGTCTTCCGCGGGTGCCGAATCGAGCGAAGACGTGCTTTCGGCTGCCGAAAGCAGCGCGGAACCGTCCGCCGAAGAGTCTTCCGCCGCGGAATCGTCCGCCGAAGAATCAAAAGAACCCGTCGTACGCACCTATCGCACACCGGTGTCGATCGGCGCCTCCTATACGTCGAGCGCCAAGGCGGGCGACGGTTATGAGGATTCCTACGGCATCGAGCTGACCGACGGCATTTACGCGGAACGCGAGAGCGTATCCTACAACGACACCAAGCTTTCGGGCTACGGCGTCGGCGCTTCGTCCTCCGTGACGTTCGTTCTCGACCTCGGCGAGACGAAAGACGAGCTTTACGCTTTTGAAATCGATTTTCTCGACACCGATACCGCCGGCATCAAAGCGCCCGGCTCCTTCACCGTGTCCGTTTCGGACGACGGTACGACGTTTACCACGCTCGGCAGCGTAAGAATAAAGGGCGAATCGGATTCGACCTGCAAGGCGGCCGCCTTTGAAAGCGAAGAAAACGTCTCGGCAAGATACGTCAGATTTGCCGTGGTTTCGTCGGGATTCTGGACATTTATTGACGAGATCACCGTTTACGCCGATGTTGAAGGAGGATCCGGCGACAGCGCGTTTGACGAGACCGTCGAAAACGCGTATAAGAACGCGTCAGCCGCGGACCGCGGATCGATAGAAAAGATCAAGACCGGGACCCCCGATAGATCGCTCAACCGCTTTGACGCGGTCAAAGGCAAAACCTACACTTCATCGGTGAAATCAGAAGGTGAATTTGCCGACAACGGCAAAAAACTCACCGACGGAAACGTCGGCTACGGCATCGAAGACGATACGTGGGCGGCATACCCTGCCGAAAACGGAGTTGAGTTCGTGTTCGACCTCGGCGCGGTCAAGGACGACATCGCCGCGTTCTCGCTCCATTCCGCCATTCTCGGCGTCATGAAGATAGGCTTCCCGACTTACGTCACGTTCTCGGTCAGCGCCGACAAAAAAGAATGGACCGAAGTCGGCACCGTTTACGCTCCCACGGAATACGATTCCGTCATGTACGAATTCGTGTACGAAAGCCCGTATACGCTGAGCGGCAGATACGTCAAGGCGGCGCTGCCCGCGAATAGCGAATATGAAAAATATATGCTCGACGAAATAGGCGTCTACCGTTATTGCACCGACACCAACGATATTTCGTTCTATCCTCCCGTCACCTTCCCCGAGGTCGAAACCGACGTTCTTTGGGAAAAGGGAAGCGACTGGGACGAAAAACTCGATCTGCTCCTCGGACTCGGCGTTCAGGTATCGAGCGTCAACACTCCGCAGGGGACCGATAACAACACCAAGATCACGAGCAAAGTCGTCACCGACGGCAAGCATACCAAGTCGAACGATATCCACAACGGATACTTCTTCAAGTTCTACGGCGGAAGCGGCAGAAATATGTATTTCGACATCGGATACCTTTCCGCTCTGTCTGAATTCACCGCCGAATTCACCGACCTCGCTTCATGGGCGGTCCATACGCCTCCCACGGTCACGGTATCGCTTTCGACCGACGGCAAGAGCTGGTACAGCGTCGGCGACATCGTAATTGAGGGCAGAGAAGCGGTCGTTTCGGGAACGCTCACGCTTGAAAAAGCCGTGAAGGCAAGATTCGTCTGCTATTCGTTCGGCGTCAATGCGTGGGCAGGCGTTTCTGAGCTCGAGGCGTTCGGCACCAAGAACACCGAAGGCGCGATCGACCTCAAGACCGCCGGATTCGAAGAGGCGGCAAGCCCCGAAGGCGTCGGCAAGTGGAGAGACTCCGATCCCGACGTGCTCGGCGGAGTTCACGACGTGTTCCTCGCCTATTATTCCAAGACCGCAGACTGGACCGAAGAAACGCTGAAGAGCGTCGTTTCCTACGTTGACAAGAGCGGTAAATCGGTCGACACGATGTTCGACGGCGTGCTCTTCCTCATGAGCGGCGGATTCCCGTCCAACAGCGACGGCAGCACCGGCGGCTCGAACAGATACAATATGTCCGACGTCAGCTGGAACATCAAAAAGCTCTTCTCCGACAAAAACAACATCGGAGCGCTTGATTCGGTCGTCGGCAAAATGAAGACCGAGCTCGGACTTCCCGACGACTACAAGGAAGTTTATTTCGTTTCCATCTACACGCCAAACAGCACCGATTTCGGCGACGTTGACGGCGACGGCAAGAGCGAAAACTCGAACAGTGAGAGCGGAAAAGAAAAGATAGCGAAATATCTCATCGACGAATACTACAAGGAAATGGCGAACCACGAGTACAAGAACCTCGTATTCGGCGGCTTCTATTGGTATAACGAAGGCATTTCCGAAGACAGCATGGCGATCGTCAGATTCGTCACCGACACCGTTCACGAGAAGGGCGATCAGGTATTCTGGATACCGTACTACGAGGCGGAAGGGTATTCGAGATGGGCTGAATTCGGGCTTGACGTTGCCTGCCAGCAGCCCAACTACGCGTTCCGCGAGGACGTCGCGATAAGCAGACTTGACGAAGCCGCGGCAATAGCCAAGCAGTACGGCATGTGCATCGAGATCGAAATGGACTACCGCGCGGGCGGCTCGAACGAACTGTTCACGCAGAAATATCTCGACTATCTCGCTCACGGCGCAAAGACCGGCTACATGACCGACGCCATACATATGTACTATATCGGCATCAGCAACTTCACCGGCAGCGCTTTCACGACCGATACGCCGAAGCGCGTGATGTACGACTGCACTTATCAGTTCATCAAGGGCACTCTCGACCCCGTTCCCGATTCCGTCGATGCCATAAGCGTGTCCGCGTCCGCCGACACGAAGTGCGAGATAAAACTGAACCCCGAAGGAAAGGACAACGTCTATAAGGTATACACGTCGCCGTCGCACGGAAGCGTCACGGTGACCGAAGACGGAAGAGCCTTCTATTATCCCGACAAGGGCTATACCGGCAGCGACACGTTCAGCTACGTCTATTCCGAACGCCTCGGCTATTCGGAGGAGTGCGTCGTCAACGTGACGATAGGATAAATAAGTTAAAGATAAAACGAAAGACCCGATTTTTCGGTCTGAGACCCGATTTTTCGGGTCTTTCTGTTGTATTCGGCAAAAAAACGTGATATAATCAATTGAAACGTAATATTTTGCGCGTAATACAGGTATTGAATACGAAAGACAAAAACGGCACAGATCGTACGGAGGAAAGAACGATGGGACTTTTCAAAAAAGATATAAACGAACTCAGGTGGGGCGTTACCGAGGGCGGACACGTCGCGCATCTGATCGACAGCGATAAAACGGACGAAAAGCCGATCGACGGCAGCGAAGTCTATGACTACAAAAAAGTTTCGCAGACCGAGGCGTACGGCAATGTCGGCGACGACAGCACCCGCGTTTTCTTTACCGAACTCGCCAAGAAAGCCGCGAAGGACTACGACGACCCCGACTGCGACAAGGGGATGAAGACCGTTCTCGAAGGCGTCAGAGACTACCTCACCTCTTCCTCCAGAAGAAGCAGACAGGAGTCGATCGCTTCCCTCAGAATAAAAATGGTCAACTACAAAGACGCGCTCGACAAACGTATCGCAAAGGCAAAAAGAGAGAACAAGGACACGTCACTTGACGAAAAACGTCTGGCGTCTCTTGATTCTTACGCCGATATGCTTCAGCGTCAGTACGTCGGCGACCTCAAAGTACCTTCCGGCGCGGAAAACACCGATAACTATATCAAAGCAAACAATCCGGCGGACGATTCGCTCGGCAAGATCGGCAGATGGGTAAAGACCGACGACGAGCTTTTTCCTCACGCACCGAGCCCCAACGATGTCAAGCAGGGAGCGATCAATGACTGCTACGTCATGTCGTCCCTCATCGGGCTTGCAAACACCGATCCCAAAAAGATACGCGACGCAATACGCGACAACAACGATGGCACGGTGACCGTGAGATTTTTCGATATCGACGCCGCGACGAACAAAAAGACCCCCGTTTACATCAACGTCGAAAAGAGCGTCAACAAGGTAGGCGGAGCGAACGTCTATTCCTCGTCGTCCACCTGGGTGCAGCTGGTCGAAAAGGCGTACACGGTCTTCATGAACGCCAAGAACCTCAATAACAAGGGCTACGCGAACGTCGACAGAGGACACGTTCCCGATTTTCTGAACGCGTTCGTCGAAGACGCGCACTACACGCAGTATCCGCCGTGCTTCGGCTACAATAACACGAACTGGGACCCCAAATACAACGCCAACCCCACCACCATCAACACTAACGAGCCCTATACCCACCGCGATACCGCGCTTTTCGACTTTTTCAAAAAGAGGGTCGAAGCAAAAGACATCGTTACGGTCGGCACCAACCCCATGAACGATCCCGAAAAAACGAACTATCTGCTCGGCATCGGCATCAGAACGGGACACGCTTACGCCGTGACGAAGGTCTTTGAAGCGGACGTCAACGGAGTTACCAAAAAATTCATACAGCTCCGCGACCCGTTCGCCACCTTCAGGGCAAAGTATGACGAAAACGGAAAGCTCGTCAACGATTCCACCTTCGTCAAGTCGACGCTCAACGCCGGCAATTCCAACATGGGCACGTTCAACCTCGAAATAACCGATTTTCAGCGCACCTTCAACTCTTTCCTCAACCTCTCAAAAGAAGATTACGATTCGTTCATGGAGATATCAAAGCAGCTGAACAAGGAAGACGCCGACGCAAGGAAAGAAGCGGAGGAAAAGAGAAAAGCCGGGCTTGAAGCGGAAAAAGCCGAAAACGAAGAAATGAAGGAAAACGAAAACGACGTGTCGCTCGACGCGAACGACGACGGCTTCATCGACGAATTCGAAGACCTCGGGGAAGAGAATAACGCAAAGGAAAACGATGTTGACGGATTCGAGGACCTCGGAGACGAAATAAACAAGAACGCGAAAGAAAACGACGGATTCGAGGACCTTGGGGCAGAGGCTGCCGACGATTACGGATTCGTTGACGGCGACAAGGTTCTTGCCGAAAAAGAAAAGACCGACGACAGACGTTATTCTGTGTCTTTCGGGTTCGCAAAGCAGACCGCTTCTCTTTACGAAGCGAAGCGCAGACTTTTCGGCGTTATCGAGCACGACTCGGCTGAGATGAAACTTGTCAAGGAAAAGCTCGAAAAGCTCGGAGAAAAAAACGGCAAAGGCGTGGACGAAGTCAAAAAAGCCGTTGAAGAACTCAAAAAAGCCGCCGACGCCTATAAGGATTCCACCAAAAAGGCGCACAACAAGCGCTGGGAAGCGGTGAAGAATATCGCTTCTCTTGCCGACAAGGAACTCAAGGCGATCGAAAAATTCAAATCCGTAAAGGCGGAGAAAACCGAGAAGGCAGCCGGAGAAAAAATCTCTCCCGAGGACGAGGCAGAACGTCTTGCCGGAAAACTTACCGAAAAGGGTATTGAAGTTCCCGAAGGATTCACCGAAAAGATCACGGAGATGAGAAAGCAGGCGGACGAAGCGCAGCTCCTCAACGGCGAACTGAAAAATGAAAGCAAGCCCATCGACAGAGAAGCGCTCTCGAAGATCGCGGCTTTTGACAAGATCAGCAAAAGCATCGAAAACGGCACGTTCGACAAAAACGAATACGACAAGCTCGTGTCACTGAACGCCGTGGACGATCAGCAGAAGAGAACCGAAAAACAGCCCGAGTACGAAAACGAAGGCAAAGTTATTGAAAAAATCAAATAAAATGCACGGGCTGACGTCAAGTCAGCCCAAAAGTTTTTTATTATTTGCAAAAAAAACGGCACAAAATCATTCTTTTCACGACAAATAAGTGAAAGCGGTAAACGAAAGCGGGGAGGTGAGCCGATGGACAGCGGAAAAGTGAATTACGAGCGTTATCTCGACGGCGACGACGAGGGGCTGCGTGAACTGATAGACGAGTTTTATACCTCGCTCGCGTTCTATCTCAACACGTATCTCCGCAATATGGACGACGCTGAGGAGGAAGCCGAAAACACTTTTGTGACCCTTGCCACAAAACGACCGGTATTTTGCGGCAGATCGGGCTTCAAAACGTGGCTTTTCACCATCGGCAGGAACCTTGCCGTGGACAGACTCAGAAAAAAGCCCAAAAACGTGCATGTAAACATCGACGACTGCCTCGATCTGCCGTCGGCGGAATACGTCGAGGACGCCTATTCTCTCACCGAGGACAAGGCGGCGGTCAGAAAGGCGATGGAACGCCTTAGTCCCAAGTACCGTCAGGTGCTTTGGCTCGCGTATTTCGAGGATATGGAGTGCGAGGACATCGCCGGGGCGATGGGAAAGTCAAAAAGCAGCGTTTACCACTTGCTCGAACGAGCAAAAGCGTCCCTTAAAACAGAATTGGAAAAGGAGGGCTACCAGTCGTGAAAACGACAGACGAAGTTTTCAGAAGCGTTATACAAAAACGAAACGAATACGAAAGCACTGAAAGGAATGATTTCATGAAAAACAAGGCTGAAAAACCGAAAATATTCAGGCGGATAGTGAACGTCGCGGCTTGTGCCGTCGTGGCGGTCACAGTGATCGCACTCGCACTTTCCCCGTTCATTTTCCGTGACGGAAATAATACCGTCGATCCCGGGACCGTCGGAGACGGCAGCAAAGCCGAAGAATCGCTGCCTGCCGTGGACAGCAGCAAAGCCGAAGAATCGCTGCCTGCCGTGGACAAAGACATCGTCGTAAACGATTATTACCACCCGGATTACGACAGCACGAGCACGCTTCATTTCGATGAATTCATTGAAACTCTGAAACGTGACGGCTATTATGCAGGCGGCGTCAATTATCGCAATTATAACACGAACAACATAGATCACGTTTACAACATCACGCCAAAGAGCATTTCCGACGAAACGGACGAACTTGAAATTTTCTATGTCAAAGACGCCTGCCATTGCTTTATGATGTATAAAGGAACAATTTACAGATACGATACCATCGTCGGTCAGCTTTGCTTGTGGGATTACGACGAAAACGGCACGAAAGACCTCTTTTCATATTACATCTGGGGCTCGGGACTCTGCTATCAGACCGTGAGCGTTACCGATCTTTCAACGATGACGTCGACGACATTGATGCAGAAAAACGTTATTAATCTCGACGATCTTTTCGAATTTGAGATAAAAGACGGAGTCATTTATATCGAAGGCAGGGAACTGACCTTTGATGACGGAAGATTCAGCTGCGGTGAGCTTTCGGACTGACGGAGATGCGAATTCCGCATTAAAAAGGATTTCCGCGTTTTACCGTGGAAATCCTTCCGGACCGAAGACAAACTCGTTTCTTACGCCATTGAAATGGAAAAAGAATAGAGCAAAAGAGTAAAAGTGTACTTTTATCTGAGTGGATAAGAGTACACTTTTTAATAGGAATATAAGATTTTATCAGAAATTTCAATGGCTTCGACGAAAAACTCGACT
>JAZRXG010000004.1:0-27294 GCA_045600105.1 Eubacteriales bacterium | reverse complement strand
AAAGTGATGTGATGTGTTCCACTCACGCGCCGTCGAGGCGCACATCACTCGGCGAAGCCGAACATCACGCCGTCAGGCACATCATGTTCCACGCAGTGGAACACATCGTTCGCGGAGTGTCCTTCAGAACACTCCGCGTCATCAGGCGCCTTTATGTTTTATTTGCGAATAATCATTGACAGCGGCGTGAATATGTGATATCATTTGCATAAATATCAACATTCGAAGAAACCGTATTTACCTTTATGCGTTCCGTGCTTTCGGCATTGAGTACGGCAGGCAAAAAGCAAAAAACAAACGCAAAAAATAAGATTCATTTGCCGGAAATGTAATTTTTTCCCGTCCCGCGGGGTATATACGGTGAGCGGAAAAAACATTCCTTCCGGCATAAAAAACGATACAAAAAAAACAGCATATAAAGGAGAAAAAAACATGACAGGCGCACAAAACCAAATCGAAATGTCAGCCCTCGCGCTGTTATACCCGTTAGTAGGCGATATCAGCGGCGCACCGTTTGAATTCGTGAGAAATATACCGAAGGCGAGACCATACATCAAGTCCCCCAAGGACGTCCCGTTGTTTGCTCCTCCTAGAGACAGAGACAAAGATAAGATCAGAATGACCGACGACTCGGCTCTGAATCTTGCGGTCGTTGCGTCTATGATGGAGCTCGACGGCAAAAGTGATGATGAATGTGTCGAAATTTTTGCAAAAAATTTCAAGAAATACTATCACAAATATCCGAGGGTTCCGGGCGATTACGGTCCCAGCTTCAAAGAATGGGCCAAAACGGATGCCACGAGAGTGGCAAGAGGAAGCTTCGGTGACGGCGGTCCCATGCGCGCTCCCATGATCGGTATGGCGTACAACACCTTGGAAGATACTCTTCGGATAGCCGAGCTGTCCGCAATGCCCACGCACGGCGATCCGGAGGGGATCAAGGGTACTCAGGCTATCGCCGCTGCCGTTTATCTGGCACGTGCCGGCTGTTCCAAGGACGATATCAAGACGTATATCGAAACGAAGTTCGACTACGACCTTGATATCCCGCTGTCAAACTACACCGAATATATAAATAAAGAGCTGAATGGTCAGGCAGAGACCTGTCCCGTCGTCGTTCCAATGGCTATTCGTGCCTTCTTAGAAAGCGATAGCTATGAGGATTGCATCCAGAAGACGATATTCGCGGGCGGCGACACCGACACTACTGCCGCCATGACGGGCGGTATCGCGGGCGCATTTTACGGCATGCCGAAGAAGTTCGAGACTCAATGCCTTGATCTGATAGATGAAGATACGAAAAAAATGGCAAATGATTTCCAGAGCTTCCTCAAAGCCCGTGACACCGAGCCGAACAAGGAAGAACTGGAATCGGTCATGGCGGAAGCCAGACTCAAAAAGTACGTCCTCGACCAGTACAAAGCGGGAAATACGACTCTGCCCAAAGACGACCCCCAATTTGTGGATCTGTTGGCAAAGAAGGAAGCCGCGCGCCTTTACTATGAGCAAATGAAGGAAGCCCGTCAGAAAAATGACGGAAGTGAAAAAGCACTTGCCGAGAATAAAGCCGCATTGATGAACGATTATACGGCAGCAGTCAAAGGAACGAAAGAATTCAAGGATAAATGCAGCAGTTACTCTGCGTGGCCCGCGAAAGACGTGACGATAAAGGACTGCGAGGCTATAAAGGGCAACAGAAAGTCAAATGCCCCCAAGAACTCAAAGCTGTTCCCGCTCAAAAGAAAAGTCGTCGATCATGCTCTGATACCCGAAAAACTCGTGAGTATGGAATCGATGAATAAACAAGTTACCGATCTGTTCAAAGAAACCGTCCTTGCCGGAATCAAAAAAGATCTCAACGTCGACGATGTATATCTCCAGAATATACAGGACATGAAACAGAAAGAACGCGACAGGCTGCAGAGACCGCGCCGCGGCTTCTGGGGAACCGTCAGAGACAGACTTTTCGGCAAAGACAACGCAGGACGCCGCGAATACGATAAAAAGGTCCGCGAATACGAGGATAAAGACAAGAAACTCGAAAAAGAGATCAATGACAACAAAAAGATCATCGCCGACGCCAAGAAGCAGATCGAAGACCGTTTCAATGTTTTCAAGAGCGGAGACGTCAAAGACGAAGCCGCAAAACTCAAAAACGAAGAGTACGCCGCAAAAGCGTTGGCTGCCGTTAAGGAAAACTTCGGAATATCGAACGAACGTCTGAAAACTCTTCTTGACGAAGATATAACAAAGAATTACATCAAAGACAACACCGTTAAAAAAGAAGCCGAGGTCAAGGAAAACGTCGAAGTCAGCAAAGAAGCCGAGGTCAAGGAAAGCGTCGAGGTCAACAAAGAATCCGAGGTCAAGGAAAACGTCGAAGTCGACAAAGAAGCCGAGGTCAAGGAAAACATCGAAGCCAACAAAGAAGCCGAGGTCAAGGAAAACGTAAAGACGGAACCGGAAAAGGAAGTCGTCAATAACGCTCCCGAAACCGAGGTAAAGGAAGCACCGAAGACCGAAGATGTGAGCCGCAGCGTCAAAGCGCATTACAGCCGTATCGATATAATAAACAAGCAGACGAACAAAGCGATGGATCAGATAGCCGAAAAGTACAAAGGCGAAGACGGCAAAATCTCCGAAGAAGACAAGGAGTACCTTGATGAGCTCGACGGTATCCTCAGAAAAGACACTCCCGAAGCTCAGAAAATGAGGAATATATTCGGCGTTATGGACAAAACCTTCTTTGATCATTTCAAAAAGGAGTTTGAAAATAATTGCCTTGTCGAGAATTACCTTGAAGAAAAACTCAACAGGCTTGTGAATGACAGCGCGTATAAGAGAACAGTTGCACAAGATATCCACAATGAATTGCTTGAAAGGAAGAAAAACACGAACCCCGACGCCGACATAGTTTTCAACCGCTAACCATCGAAGCCTTCAACGGACGACTAACGTATCAAAAAGGACTTCCGCGCGTGATGCGCGGAAGTCCTTCCTTGATTTGCGATTTTCAATTTTTCCCGCCGTTCACGGCTTGATTATCCCGTTCGTTTCGACGGCGAACGGCTCGTAGTCGCTCACCGCTTTGTCAAAGGCGGCATTGCTCCCTATTGCCCAAAGGGCGAGGAGAGCGTATTTTTTTACCCTTTCGCACTTCTCTTTCGTCGCGAACCACTCCTTCGGCGCCCACGACGCGACGTGATATTCAACCGGCAGCCATATTTCGAACCTGTCTTTGCCGACGAGTGAACTCACCTTTGACAGCGTTTCCTCGTCGGTGACGCCGTCGAAGCTGACGTGACACGTCGGGACCGCCGAAGCGGTAGAAACGGCGTTTTCGGCGCCGAAGCACGAAACGCAGGTCTTTACGCCCGTTTCGTTTATCATGTCAAAAACGCGCTTCACGTCCTTTTCGGGGAATCCCCAAAGCTTGTTGTCGACCTTTACCGTTATCCCTTTTTCGGCGCAGAAGACGAAAACGTCACGCAGCAGCGGTATCCTTTCGCCCCTGAACCGCTCTCCCATCCACGCTCCGTAGTCATAGGAATCCGCCTCGGCATAGGTGATGTCGCGTATATTCGTCGGCGTTTCTATCGTGCTGCCGTCGCGCTTTCTCGCGGTGGCGTTGATCGTTCTGTCGTGAAGCACGACTATCACGCCGTCCTTCGTGAGCGCGGGGTCGAGCTCGACGCGCGGATAGCCCTGCTCGGCTGCCGCTTTGAAGGACGCCATCGTGTTGCACGGATATTCCGCTTCCACTCCGCGGTGCGCCTGTAATTCGATTTTCATTCAAAACACCTCTTTTTCGCAATTATATAACTTTTGGCGTACGTTGTCAAGCAAATCATTGACAACGCGCGTATATCGCGGTATAATGTTGACAAAGAGAGGTCTGTTCTTTATGAAACTAACGAAAACGATGGTTTGCCTCGCGCTCTGTCTGTTCCTTCTCGCGTCGTGCGCGGGTAACGAAAACGAAATGTCGGCGGAAGAAAAGCCGGAGATGTCGGAAGCTTCCGAAGCGTCGGAGCTTGTCGATTACGATTACGACAAGCTGCTTGCCGAGATCGCGAAAAGCCTCAGCGTTCCGTCAAGCACGAAAACGGATATAACGCTTGGAAAATCGGTGACGTATCAGGACGCGATATGGGCGTTGACAAGTTTTGAAGCGGAAATAAGCTGGAGTTCGGACAACGAAGACGTCATCACGCCCGACGGCAAGGTGACGCGCCCCGAAAAAGATACTACGGTAAAGCTGGTGGCAAAATTGAAATACAAAAATTACGAATACGAAAAATCCTTCCGCGTAAAAGTTCCCGCCGTCACTCCCGACGAGCAGTACGACGGCATCCCCGTTTACACGGACGTTATAAGCGGCGAAAAGAGCCCCGAGAAGCTCGAGGAATTCGCGGGCGCGATGTATCACAAGGTCGTGTCGTCCTACGACAGTTGGCTCGGCATCGAGACCGTCGTGACGCTGCCCGTGTTCACCGGTGACGAAAAGCGAACGGGCGACGGTCAGTACGGCGTAAAGACGCGCTACCTCGACAACCCGTCGGTCTACCTCGGAAGCGAGGCGAAATACATCACCGACGTCGGGCTCACGCTTTCCCCCGTCAGGGACCCCGCGAACAAGTCCGCCATCTACCCCGACGGTCACAAGGCGTTCAGACCGTTCTGGAGATATCAGCCGGGCAACAACTACGCGAACTCAAACGTCGGCGACTATTGCTATTACTACTACCCCGGCGACACGGTGAGGATGTCGCTTTACGTCACACGCCCGGGGTATCTGCAGCTCAAAATAGAGCTTCTTGAGGAAACGACGATCGAAGAATACGCCTCTTTCCGCAAAAGCTATAATATGGGCGAGAATTATTCCAAAGTGTTTATATCCCCCGAGTTCCCGTCGGACGGCGTGGGTGACACGGCGACCCGTTTCAGACGCGTGAACGCGCTCGACCAGGTGAGCAACGAGGGCAAGCCCACGCAGAAGACCAACGCCTCGAGCGTCGGCACGGCGTGGAAGGAGGTTTATCTCTACCGCGATATCGACGGAACGATTTATAAAGTGCCGATGACGGATGACAGATGCTCGGTCATCGACGCCCCGACTTCGTGGAAGGACGGATTCGTCTATTCCTACAACGGAGTCGACAAAGCGAACGGCGGCGAAGTCGTCACACTCGACCCGAAGAACAACTGACGTAAAAAACGGCTCGTTTGAGCCGTTTTTGTTTTTTATCAATAATATCCGTATCTTTTGCGTTTTATCACGAGGAAGGTGCCGGAAAGGACGACCGCCATGACCTCGGCGACCACCGCCGAATACCACACGCCGTCACCGCCGAAGATAAGCGGCAGCAGAAGCAGCGACGCGAGCTCGAACACGAGGGTGCGCATGAACGAGATCATCGCAGACGTCACGCCGTCGTTCAGCGCCGTGAAGAACGACGAGCCGAATATGGCAAGCCCGCAGAACAGGAACGAGCCCGAGAAGATGCGGAAGCCGTGGACCGTGACTTCAAGCAGCTCCGTGTCGTAGTTCACGAATATCTTTGAGAGCGGCGACGCGAACACCTCGCCCGCGAGCAGCATCGTCACACCGCCGGCACTCAGGATTATGAGGCTTTTTTTAAGTATGTTGTTGAGTTCGCCTTTGTTCTGCGCCCCGTAATGGAAGCCGACGATGGGAGCGGTCCCAATGGCGTAGCCGATGAACGCCGAAATGAATATCATGTTGACGTACATCATGACGCCGTACGCCGCGACTCCGTCCTCGCCGAAATATTTCATGATCTGGGCGTTGTATATCATCCCGACGAGCGACATCGAAATGTTGCTCATCAGCTCGGACGAACCGTTGGTGCACGCCTTTAGCAGCGCCCTGCCGTCGAACGATGTTCTGACGATGCGGAGCAGGCTGTTGTTGGGACGCAGGAAATAGACGAGCGGTATGAATCCGCCGACGCACTGACTGATGACCGTGGCTGCCGCTGCCCCCGCGACGCCCCAGCCGAACACGGCGACGAAAAGCGCGTCGAGCACGATGTTGGTGACGCCCGCGGCTACCGTCGATCTGAGACCCAGCGACGGCTTTTCGGCGGTGACGTTGAAGCCCTCGAAAACGAAGTGGAGTATATGCGGAACGCATCCGAGCACCACTATCCTGCCGTAAAGCACGCAGTACGGCATCATCGCCTCGTCGGCGTCAAGCAGTCTCGCGACGGCAGGCATGAAGATGAAGCCGAGAGCCGTCAGCAAAGCGCCGGCGATGAGCGCGACGATACAGAAAAGCGAAAAAAGCTTGTTTGCCCTTTCTTTATTGCCTTCGCCGAGCGTCTTGGCGACGAGCGCGCTGCCGCCCGTGCCGAGCATAAATCCGGGAGACGCGAGTATCATTATGAACGGGAAGATGAAATTGACCGCCGCGAACGGCGTCTTGCCCGTGTAGTTTGAAACGAAAATGCCGTCCACCACGCCGTATATCGAGGTGAATATCATCATTATCACCGACGGCCAAATAAAGCGGAGCAGGCGTTTGTATGTAAAATGATCTGAAAGCTGAACTCTGTTTTTCATTTTTTTCCTCTTGGTAAGAATAGCTTTGTATATAATACCCCATTTCCGCCGATATGTCAACCTTAAGAAAAAACGTTTTTATATTTTCGCGGTCTTGACTATTCACAAAAAATATGCTATAATAAATCAACTATTTTAACGGAGGTAATTTTATGAATTGGAACAACATCTGGGAAAGCATCCTTAACTGGGTAATGAACACCGGCATCAAGATCGTTATCGCTCTCGTCGTCATGTTCATCGCTTTCCGCGTCATCACCATCGTTGCCAGAAAACTCGAGAAAAAAAACGAGAAAAAAGGCAAGCTCGACAAAACCATCGCAAGGACCCTTATTTACGTAGGCAAAGTTGCTCTTAAGATCATCGTGGTCGTCTGCCTCATCGGATACCTCGGCATCGATACCAGCGGCATCACCGCTCTCATCGCTTCCCTCGGCGTCTGCGTAGGTCTCGCGGTCAACGGCGCTCTCTCCAACATTGCGGGCGGCGTTCTCCTTCTCATCACCCGTCCCTTCAAGGTTGACGACTTTATCGAAGTCGCCGGCAGCACCGGTACGGTCGAAGACATCCACATCTGCAACACCAAGATCCGCACTCTCGACAACAAGGTCATCTACGTTCCCAACAGCGTAGCTTCCACCTCTTCCGTCGTCAACTATTCCGAAAAGGAATTCAGACGTGTCGACCTTGAATTCGAAATTTCCGAAGAAGAAAATTTCGAAGAAGCAAAAGCGATCCTCATGGACGTTATCTCGAACCACGAAAAGGTCATCCAGGATATGGAAAAGACCGTGCGTCTCTGCAACGCTACCGACAACGGCGTAGTTCTCTGCTGCCGTTCGTGGTGCAAGAACGCCGATTACTGGGACGTATTCTTTGACGTTCGCGAAGCCGCCAAGAAGGGCTTCGACAAGGCTCAGATCGAATTCCCGTACGAACAGCTCGACGTCAGAGTCATCGACAAGAGAGACAGAGAAGCAAGATAAGTTATATCGTGCGTTATACAAAAGGACCTCTTCGGAGGTCCTTTTTGTTTTCAATTCTCAAACAAGCAAAGTGTATATATAATATATTACGCCGTAAATGACCGCGCTCAGATCGCCGTAGACGATGACGGGACCCGCGATGCTGAACATTTCGGCGCCGACGCCCATTATGAATCCCTCGCTTTTCGCTTCTATCGCCGCCGACGTTATTGAATTGGCAAAGCCCGTTATCGGCACGAAAAGTCCCGCTCCGCTTTTCTTCGCGATCTTCGGATAGATCCCTTTTCCCGTGAGCAGTCCCGCAAGGAAAACGAGCGACACGGAAGACAGCGCCGACGACGTTTTTTCCGTTTCTCCGAGGAAGAGATACAGGTCGTGCAGCGCCTTGCCGATAACGCACACGATGCCGCCGCTTATGAACGCAAAAAGACAGTTTTTTAACGTCGGCGACTTTTTCTCACGCTTTTCAACGTATTTCGAGTAGTCATTTTTATTCATATAAATGTTTCACCCGTATCTTATTATTGCGTGAAATGTTAAAATTATTCCAAAACTATTGACAACGACGTGCAAAGCATTATAATTGTTTACGCAGCACGGTAATGAGTGTATATACATTGCAATAATATTACTTTGAATAGGATAGTCGAATTGAAAACACTTATCAACATCAAGTATCCCCGTGTCCTCAACCTTCGGCAGCTCGTTTACAACGCAGCCGAAAAGTTCGGTGACAAGACGTATTTGAAATATATAAGGGCGGATAAATCCGTCGGCGAGATCTCGTTCAAGGGCTTTTCGCTTCTGGTGGAAGACCTCGGCGTTTACTTTTCCATGCCCGAAAACGGCTGCGAAAGGATCGCCATCTTTTCCGAGAACCGTTACGAATGGATCGTGTCCTACGCTGCCGGTATCGCTGCCGGAAAAACGGTCATCCCTCTCGACAAAGAGCTTGCCTTTGATCAGGCAATGAAGTTCACCGAGCTTGCCGAAGCGGATACCATCATTTATTCTTCCGCAAACGCCGAAAAGATCCGTGCTTACGCCGAAACGAACGAAAGCATAAAGCATTTCATCTGTCTTGACGGCTTTGCCGAAAAACCCTCGTCCGAAAGATTCGTGACTCTCAGGTTCTGCATTGCCATCGGCGACGAAGCGATTTCGTATTACGAAGCCGACTTCCGCAAAAAGCGCACCGACTCGTCCAGAGTCTGCTCCATAATATTCACGTCCGGCACCACCGGAACGAGCAAGGGCGTCATGCTCACCGAGGACAACATCATGTCCTGCATCCAGGCATCGGCGAACATGGTCAACATCGGCGAAAAGGACACCGTTTTCTCGGTCCTTCCCTATCACCACACTTACGAGCTCTGCTGCGGCATCCTCACCCCGATTTGCCTCGGCTGCACGGTCTGCATAAACAACAGTCTCAAATATTTCAGCAAAAACATCCAGCTCTTCAAGCCCACCGCAATGGTGCTCGTGCCGATGTTCGTTTCCACCCTTTCCAAAAAGATCGACGCGGGTATCGAAAAGTCGAACAGCCCCAAAATACTGCTTTCGGGCGGAAAGTTCGTTGCCAACAATTTCAAGAAGATCGGCGTTGATGTGCGCCGTCTCACGTTCAAGAAAATACACGATTCCCTCGGCGGAAGGCTCCGCACCATCATCTGCGGCGGCGCCGCGCTCGACCCCGAGCTCGTGAAGAAGTTTGAAGAATACGGCATTTACATCGCTCAGGGCTACGGCATCACCGAATGCGCTCCGCTCGTTTCGGTCGTCCCCTGGAAGCGAGTCAAATACGATTCCGTCGGCGTTCCCATTCCCGGCAGCGTCGTCAAGATCATGGGCACGGATGAAGACGGGAACGAATACGACCTTCCCGCGGGAGAGATCGGCGAAATATGCGTAAAAGGCCCTCAGGTAATGGCAGGCTATTACAAGGATCCCGAGGCGACGAAGGAAGCGTTCAACTCCGAAGGCTTCTTCAAGACAGGCGACTACGGATATATCGACGATGACGGATACATTTTCATCACCGGACGAAAAAAGAACATCATCATACTTGACAACGGCAAAAACGTCTACCCCGAAGAGATCGAAGAATATCTCTACCGTCTTGACATCGTCAAGGAATGTGTCGTATGCTCGAGAAAAATCGACGGCGAAGACATGATAACCGCCGTCATCTTCCCCGATTACGAGCTTTTCAAGGGTATCGACGACAGCGCGATAATCGAGCGTTTTCGTTCCGAGATCGCGAAGATAAACCGCAATCTCCCCTCGTTCAAACAGATACACCACATCGAGATCAAGAAAAGCGAATTCGAAAAGACCACGACCCAGAAGATAAAAAGGTTCACCGTCTGAGACACGAAGATCACTTTTTGACAAATACATTATAAAGAGGTAATCATCTATGTACGAAAAATTAAGAGACATTCTTATCGAGGAAATGAGCATCAATCCTAACGATATAACCCCCGATGCCGAATTCATCGCCGATCTCGGCTTCAACTCCATCGAGCTTGCCGACCTCGTCGTCATCTGCGAAGAAAAATTCGACGTCGAGTTCGACGACGACGTGCTTCCCTCCCTTCTCACCGTGAGAGACGTTGTCGATTACATCGAGCAGAACGCCTGATATCACATAAAATCAGCTCCTCCGTCATACATTGTGACGGAGGACTTTTTATGTTTTCTTTTGTTTCGTTTCTTTCAAAAGCGGTACTTCTCTTTCTGCGCGTTCAAAACGCCAATTCTTTCCCGCCGCCTCTCGGCAAGGAGGAGGAAAAGGAGCTTTTCCGGCGGGCGCGTTCGGGTGACATGGGCGCAAGGTCAAAGCTCATCGAGCACAATCTGCGGCTCGTGGCGCACATCGTGAAAAAATACTACGTCACCTGCAAGGATCAGGACGACCTCATTTCCATCGGCACGATAGGGCTGATAAAGGCAATCGACTCGTTCGACGCCGAAAAAGGGGCGCGGTTCGCGACGTACGCGGGCAAATGCCTGCAGAACGAGATACTCATGTATTTCCGTTCGCAGAAAAAGCTGTCACTCGAAAACTCGCTGAACGACCCCGTTGACACCGACAAGGACGGGAATCCGCTGACGTATCTTGACATTCTTTGCAGCGACGACGACATCGCCGAGGAAATAGACCTCAAGATACGCTCGACGCTGATGTACAAAGCGATAAAGGAATCGCTGTCGGAGCGCGAAAAAAAGGTGATCTGTCTGCGTTACGGGCTGAACGACTCGGGCAAATGCTATCCCCAGCGCGAGGTCGCGTCGATAATGGGCATATCGCGCAGCTATGTTTCAAGGATAGAAAAAACGTCGCTCGAAAAAATAAACGCATATATGACAAGAAGTTCAAACAATAACTTGACATAAAAGGTTTTTGAATATATAATATAAGCGTAAAAATTCAGGCGGAAGTATTGTTTATGTTTTTGAAATGTCTGTCCATACTCGGAATAAGTATGGTTCCCGTAATAGAGCTGCGCGGCGCGATCCCCATCGGAGTCAGGACTCTCGGAGTCAATTTCTGGCTGACCGTCGCCATCGCCGTCGTCGGCAACCTGATACCGATACCGTTCCTCATCGTCTACGGAAGACGCGTGCTCGAATATTTCGCCTCGTTCGAAAAATTCGGCAAGCCCTTCAGATGGATACTCTCCCTTGGCGAAAAGAAGGTCGCCAAGATGAAAAAGACGCTTTTCGCGGCGCTCTGGCTCTTCGTTGCCATCCCGCTCCCCGGTACGGGCGCGTGGACGGGCGCACTCGTCGCGCTGACGCTCAACCTCAAGCTGCGCGAATCGTTCCCCGCCATCGCCCTCGGCGTCGTCACCGCCGGCGCGATCGTATCGGTCGTGACGTATATCGACAAAATAATCGCGTTCATTCAGACCATATTTGCGTAAGCGACAAATTCACATAAAAAATCTAAAAGGAAGGTAACAAAAATGGAAAAAAGATTCAAAATCGGCGTTATGACCGATTCGTTCAGAACTCCGTTCGCCGTTTCTCTTGACAAAGCGGTAGAAGTCGGAGCCGAAGGCATTCAGCTCTACGTCACGAGCGGAGAAATGCTCTATTCCTCCTTCACCCCCGAAAAAATTGCCGAGACCAACCGTCTTCTCAAAGAGCACGGACTCGTCGTTTCCGCGGTATGCGGCGACTTCGGCGGTCACGGATTTGAATCCGAAGAAGAAAACAAATGGAAGATCCCCGCTTCCAAAGCAGTCGCAGACCTTGCGAAAGCACTCGGAAGCAAAGTGGTCACCACACATATCGGCGTAGTCCCCGCTGACAAGGGCGGCAATTACGAAAGAATGAAGGCTGCCTGCAAAGAGATAGGCGACTACGGTGCCGCCATCGGCGTTACCTTCGCCATTGAGACCGGCCCCGAAAAGCCCGAAACTCTCCGCGATTTCATCCTTGACGTAGGCTCCAAGGGCATCGGCGTCAACTTCGACCCCGCGAACCTCGTTATGGTCACCGGCGCAGACCCCGTTGAAGGCGTCCGCACCCTCAAGGATTTCATCGTCCACACCCACGCAAAGGACGGCGTCATGCTTCAGCAGACCGACCCCAGAAAGATATACACCTTCTTTGCCGAAGGCGGCATCGAAGACCTCAGAATGGAAGACTACTTCAAGGAACTGCCTCTCGGCGAAGGCAAGGTCGACTTCAACGCCTACCTCAAAGCACTTGACGAGATCGGCTACCGCGGATTCCTCACCATCGAACGCGAATGCGGCGCAGATCCGTTTGCGGACATAAAGAAAGCCGCCGACTTCCTGGGAGAAAGAGCGACCGTCAAGCTCGTAGGCTTCATAGACCACTATCTTGACGAATGGCACGCAAACAGCTATCCTCAGTTCTTCAAGGACGCTGCCGGCGACGAATTCAAGATCGCTTACGCTTATGCCGAGATCGACTCCCCCAAGGGCGGACTCACCACCGATCAGTGGTGCGAAAAGTTCGGCGTTCAGAGATGCAATACTATCGAAGAAGTCGTTGAAAAAGCCGACCGCATCATCGTTCTTTCCCCGGATAACCCCGAAAGACACTGGGATCTTTGCCAGCTTCCCCTCAGAAGCAAAAAGCGTGTCTACGTTGACAAGACCTTTGCCCTTTCCAAGAAAGTCGCTCAGGACATCGTAGACCTCGCCGAAGCAAACGACACCCCGTTCTTCTCCTCCTCCGCGCTCAGATTCGCGAACGAGCTCAAGGACTTCCCCAAGGACGACATTGCTTTCGTATCCTCCAGAGGTCCCGGAGACTATGAGATCTACGCCATCCATCAGCTTGAACCCATCGTCATCCTCATGGGCAGCAAGGTCAAACGCGTAATGGCGATCGGTGCCGGTATGCACCAGACCTTCCTCATTGAATTTGAAGGCGACAGACGCGCCATCATGACCCACTACGGCTGGCAGGGTCCCGACTTCTGCATGACCGTCAGCTACAAGGACGGCAGCACGAAGATGATAAATCAGATGTCGAACTACTTCCCCAACTTCATCCTCGACCTCTGCGACTTCTTCCGCACCGGCGATATCAAGGCTCAGCACGACGAGACCGTCGCAGTTATGGGCATCATCGAAGCCATCCACAAGGCAGTCAAAGCTCCCTGCGAATGGATAGAGGTGTGAGGGGCATTAAGCCTTAAGTATTAAGCATTAAGCAGAATATGTAAGGACTTCCGGAAACGGAAGTCCTTATTTATATAAGAAAAAGGATTTTCGATCTCTCGAAAATCCTTTTCTATTCACTTAAGGCTTAAAGCTTAAGGCTTTTTATTTCTTCTTTTTCTTTGCGATGATGATTGCCGCGGCTGCCGCGATGACGACTACTGCCGCAACTATGGCGATGATAACACCCGTGCTGCCGTCGTTATCGATTCCGGGCTCGGAGACTTCATCGCTTACGTCTTCTTTGGACGCTTCCGCGCTCGTTTCTTCGCTCGGCTCCTCCGGCTCGTCAAGCGGTTCGGTGCCGTAAACCTTGATCTCGCTCAGCCAAAGGAAACTGTCGGAAATATCGAAGTCGAATCTGACGTATCTCGCGTTCACTTCATCCGACAGAACAAGTTCAAAATCGCTCGCTTCCCACATGTCGCCAGTATTTCTGTCCGTTCTTGCGGCGTCTCCCGCAGGGGTGAAGTTTTCGCCGTCGTTTGATACGGAAACGCTGACCTTTACGTCCTTCGGCGACGGGACTTGCCAGAGGGAATTGCCGAACATATCGCAACTGAACGCCTTGACGGCATACTTTTCTTCAAGGTCGATCGTTATGCTCATTCCCGTTCCCCGGTAGCAGCCGCACTCCACGGCGTCCCCGGTGTACGCGACTCTGCCGTCGGTGAATTTGTAAAGGCAGTTTCCGTTTTTGTCGATATCGTACCACAAGTCGTCAAACCACTCATCTCTCGGAGAAATGTCGCCGCCCGCAGTATACTTCTTGCCTTCGGAAATGTTGGGGTACTTTTCGGCACCGTCGATGAAAACGTCGCTGTCGTCGTAAGTGACGGGGATGTATCCGGTCTCCTCGGCTCTTGCGGCACATTCCTGCAAATGCCGGACCGTCGTTTCGTCAAGATAGGCTGTGTAGGTGTTGCCCACGGGTGAAACGCCGAAAACGGTGTACATAAGCGAACACGCGATAAGGTAGCTGCCCTCCGCGGAATGGTGGCTTCTGTCCTCGGCGTAAAGCTCTATCTCGGGGTAATCCTTGAACGCGTAGATATACGCGACGGCAAGCGGAGACACAAGGCAGCCGTATCTTTCGCCGAGCGCGACATAGTGTTTGTAATGTTTTTCGCCGTTGGCGCGCATCTGTTCAAAGGTCTCGGCGGCGGAATAGCGCATATAAAGCACAGGGGAAGCGCCGTTTTCCCTTGCAAGCGGAACGAGAACGTCAAGCGCGGGGGTGCTCGTTTCAAAGGTCTCGGACGCCGCGCCCTGGAAAACTATGTAATCGTATTTGTTGTTC
This sequence comes from Eubacteriales bacterium, assembly GCA_045600105.1. GTDB lineage: Bacteria > Bacillota > Clostridia > Oscillospirales > CAG-382 > UBA1206. Next base: position 12,715 of record JAZRXG010000004.1, on the reverse strand, counting down.
TTGAGTTTGTTGCGGTAAGACTTGCCTCTGTCGTGGTTTTCGTCGGCAAATTCGGAAAGGTATGCGCTGCCGAAGGTGCAGTAGTCGACCTTGACTTCGATGCCGGCGGCTCTGCAGAGCGCACGGAACTTGATGGGAGAGCCGTTGAAATAGGTGGAGCTGTTGCCCACGAAAAGCACGCGTTTTGCGTCGTCGCTGACCTTGGGGGCTTTGTTGTACCAGACCTTGAGCTTCATGCCCTCTTTGTCGAACGACGCGTAGATCTCGCGGTCTATCGTCATCGTGGCGTTGTAGAGCATTGCGTTTTCCATCGCCTGGGTTTTTGCGGTGCCGAGTCTTACGGTGTTCTTGCCTGCGGTATACGCAACGGCAAAGCCGCGAGGCGGCACCTTTATGACGGTCTGGCAGCTGCCGGAATCGGGCATGAGGTTGCCGCCGGCTTCTCTGATAAGTCCGTCGCTGCCGAATATCATGATATCGCACTGTCTGAAATCGTAATCGACGGTGCTGAACTTGAGGACCTCGTCGGTCTCGTTGGGGAAAACGATTACCTCGTTTGCTTTCGCCTTGCGTTCGATGCCGTTTACTTCAAATTCGTATTCGTAGTCGAACGTTTCCGAAGTCGGCTCTTCGCCCTCGGCGAACGCGTTCACGATCCCGAGAGGGATGACGAACGTGAGAACGAGAAGAAGTGAGATCAGTTTTTTCATTTTCTTGTCTCCTTTAATGCTTTTTGTATTTTTCAAGTGCGCTGTTCAGCGCGCCGAACAATATCGTGATGACGTAAGCCTGAACGAGGCAGACGACGAGCCCTTCGATGACTCTCGGTATCCATACGACGATAAAGCCGTATTTCGCCCACGTCGCCGCCATGGTCATTTCCTTGAGTATTATCGTATTGAGCGTGGTCACTACGAGCTCGGACGAGAATATGGCGACGAAAATGCGGAGCCCGTAATTCTCTTCCTTGCCTTTTTTTGCTCTCATCCTCGAAACGGCGTACTCAACGCCCGCCGTGACGAGTCCCAGCACGCCCACGAGGGTCATCCAGAACGTGGCGAAGTTGCGGTAGGACGCGAGATTTTTGCGGAAATTGTTATCGCAGCCGAACGTGAATCCGCTTGCGGCGATCTCCTCCGGCGTCGCGGTCTTTGCTTCTTCAAAAACCACGGTCACGCCTTTGCTTTCGAAAGTCGAAGCGTACGATGAGCCTTCCGCGACGTATACCGTCTTTGCTCCGCGGACGTCGCAGTCGGAGGCTATTTTAAGATTGGCTTTGGCTCCGCCGTCGTTGAGCGATGACGGGATATGTACCTCCTCGGTGTCGGGAAGCGCGGTAACGGTATAATTATCGGTGTTGTTCACCCTGTCGGTGATGAGATGAGTGATGAACGACGCGTCGCCGTTTTTGACGAACGCTTTCGACGGCAGCTCTTCGGCGGAGGCGTAAACGCCGCCCTTGATACCGTCAGACGCGAGAGACGCGTAGAACGTGATGCCGATGACCGTGACGAGCGCGAAAAACGCGACGAAAACACGTCTGAGCTTTTTGTTTTCGGTCCTGACGAACGCGAGCCAGATAAGTCCCTTGATGAATCCGCCCGCAAACGCCGTGAGCGTGAAAAGCGGATTATATGCGCCCGACGGAGCGATGATGCAGCCGATTATATCGGACGCGGCAGACGAAAGTCCGCCGAAAAGCGGCCCGAACAGAAACGCGGGGAACGCGGTGAATATGCCGCTGAGCCCGACCTTCATTCCCTCTCCGCCGAAAAGCGGTATCTGGAGCGAGAACAGCTTGCAAAGCGCCGCGAGCCCTATGAACATCGCCGTGAGAGTGACGCGTTCAATGTTCTTTTTGGTGTCCGCCTTGGGTTTATCCGCCTTGTGCGCCTTATACTTTTTTACGGCGGCGAAAACGCCGAAAGCGAATATCGCGGCACCGACGCCGAGGCAGACCCAGAGCGCCGTCCCTTTGACGAGAAACGCCATGGTGGCGGCAAAGACCGCTCCGATGGCGGCGGTCGTGACGCCCAAGGTGAACAGATCGACCGATGAGAACAACTTTTTCATAAAAAAACACCTCTCGAAATAATTGCAGAGAGGCTGATTCCGTGTACGGGGATGACCCGATGCAGCGGGATGCAAAGAGATCACCGCCGGAAAACCGTTCGTCCGTGTGACAACTCCCCGTTCACACGGCACTGTACGCGATCTCTTTTACTCTGCGTCTGTTATTGTATATCATTTTCGTTCCCGTGTCAACGGTTTTGCTTTGTTTTTCGCTTTTTTGTTCAAAAAGTATTGCATTTTTTCAAAAAAGTGTTATGATGGAACAAACGAACAGATGATTCCGCAAACCGTTTTCGGCTTTTCGGACGTCTGTAAATCATAGGAGGAAATTTTTATGAAAAAGTTCAGATCCGCGGTCATAGGCTGCGGCAACATTTTCCCGATGCACGCCGTTTCCATTACCAGATGCGATAACGCAGAGCTCGTCGCCGTCTGCGACGTCAAGGAAGACAGAGCGAAAGCCAAAGCCGCCGAATTCGGCGTCAAATATTATACCGATTACAAAGAAATGATCGAAAAAGAAAATCTTGACGTCGTTCATCTTTGCCTGCCTCATTATCTCCATCCCATCGTAGCTATCTACGCTATGGAACACGGTGTCAACGTACTTACCGAAAAGCCCATGGCAATCGAGCTCAAGGACGCAAAAGCCATGATCGACACCGCAAAGAAGACCGGCAAGTTCCTCGGCTGCATTTTCCAGAACCACTACAACGAAGGCACTCTTCTTGTAAAAGACCTCAAGGAAAAAGGCATGCTCGGCAAGATCAAAGCCGCAAAATGCGCCGTTACCTGGGACAGATCCGACAAATACTACACCTCCAGCGACTGGAAGGGCACCTGGGACAAGGAAGGCGGCGGTGTTATCATCGACCAAGCCATCCACACCCTCGATATGCTCCGCTATATCATTGACGAAGACATCGATTTCGTCGATGCCACCATCGCAAACAGAGGCCACGAGATCATCGAAGTCGAAGACTCCGCCGAAGGTATCATCAAATACAAATCCGGACTCCTCACCGCGTTCCACGCCATCAACTACTATTCCTATGACGCCGACGTCGAGATCGAGATCGACTGCGAGAACGCTCTCGTAAAGATGTTCGCCGACACCTCCATCGTCACCTTCAAGAACGGCAGGACCGTGCGTGCCGACAGAAACCCCACCGAAGACTTCAACTACGGCAACGTCAAATCCTACTGGGGCGTCAACCACGTCAAACAGATCAAGAACTACTATCACTGCCTCGAGACCGGCGAAAAGCCCTTCATCCCCGTGGAAAGCGCATACAAGACTCAGGAAATGATCTGCGCCATCTATCAGTCCGGCAAAGAACACAGACGTATTTATCTCAATCAGGATAAATAACCAACATGATACAAAAGCGTACTTCCGCGTTTTGCGGAAGTACGCTTTATTTTTTGAAAAATCAATACCCTCTCGCTACCGTGCAGGCGGCGAATAAAAGCAGCACGAACACGACTGCCGAAACCGCGAAAACGATATTTCCGGCGATAAGTACGCCATATCTTGCCGTTTTCATCCCGATGACCGCAAGTACGGCAGACGCTGCCGCAAGGGCAAGCGACGCGAAAAACGCGGCGGTCAACCCGAGCTCGGACACGTTGTCGACCATGCTGTAATGATAATGCCTCTTCGTGAAGCCTCCGTCGGAAGTGGGCAAAACACCCACGTCGTGAAAGAATTTGATAAACCAGAGCGGGATCTGCGCGACCGAAAGCACGAGTTTGATTATAAGCCAAGCCATATCGTTTACCTCGTCAGTTCCTCGAGCCGTCTGAGCACGGCAAGCAGGCTGCCGTCTTCAACGGCCGCCATTATGGCTCCGTCGCAGAAGCGTTCGGCACGCAGGAACGACGTGAGGACGGCTCTTACTTCGTCAAACGACAATTCCCCGGGCTTCTTCCCTTTTTCTTCGATTTTAGCGCAGTGAGACACATAATCGTAGTCCGGTTCAAGAAGGCATACGGCACGGTACGCCTCTTCGGTATAAGGGTAGGCGGGAGTCCATTCAAATTCCGGGACGTTTTCGAGATATGCAATACATTCGGCAAGCTCTTTTCTGTCGACCTTGGGGCTCTTTTTGAAAGCCATATCGTTCCCTCCGTTTTTAATGATTTGATTATAGCATACTTCCATATTTTGTCAGCATGGCACAAAACAGGCAAATTTTTATTCAAAAGTAAGTCTCGGCTTTGCCTCGGTGATCCTGAGTATCTCATCAAAGCTTCTGTCCGGATCGCAGAACATTTCGGCACATAGCGATTCGGGGAGCCTTATTCCTCCGTCGAGCGACGCGGCGACGCAGAAATCAACGTCTCCCGTTTTGTTCGCGTTCGCCGTCCTCACGAACTCAAGCGCATACGAACCGTTCACCGTCCATTCGGAAGCGAAAAGCCTTCTCGCGCCAAAGCGTAATTTTTTGTCGTGTTCCATAACCGAGTCATCGCTGCCGCCGAGGATATACGGTCCCGACTGATGCACGAATCTCGTCCAGTCGAGCACCGTCATGCCCTTGAGCACCACTCCGGTGGGAGATGACGGACGAAGAGAAAGTATTTTTTTGAGGAAACCGAGCGTTTCGGCAAAGCTTTCGGCGCTTTTGATTCCCGCACGGTAGGAAAACGGAAAATCTCCGCCGTCTTCCCAGAGTATCTCGACGCGGCTGTCCACCTTTGCGATATGCTCAAGGCGGTTTTTTACCGATCTCGCGTGGAGCCCGAAGATTATCGTAAGTCCCGGGTGACGCGCGGTCAGCTCCGACGTGACATCGTTGACGAGCTTGGTCACCGCTTCCGCGATGAGCCTGCCGCCGATGTATTCGCGGTCAACCTCGGTGAACGACTGAAAATAGATGCCGTCGCCGCCGTATGGCGCGTAATTCGTTTCGTATTCGTCGATTATCTGCCTTTTGAGGCTGTCGAGGAATCCGTCGCCGAGGTCGGTCATTTTTCCTATCTCCGTCGACCAGCCCCACGCGTAGCCCCATACCACCTCGATGCCGTACCCGTGCGCGTAAGTCACGACGTCGTCGGAATTTATCGGCAAAAAGTCGTTCCAGATAATGAGTCGGTCATATTTCATCCGCGCGAGATCGTCGATATAGGCGCGGTAGTCGTTGATGACGTGTCCCCACGTGAAGACCGAGCGTTTCCCCCGCGGCATCGGGCGGTAAAGCGCCGACACGGGAAGCGCTTCGTCAAAGATATTCTCGGGCACCCTCATTCCCTCTCCGCGTAACGGAGCGTGCGACGGCACGAAAACGTCGAAAAAGTCGACGCAGGCGTAAAACGTGCCGACGTCGTTTTCAGCCGTGAGGATGACGAGCCTCGATTCGGGCGAATCGGGGTTTTCGACCACCTTGATCAGGTAGCCGCCCTTCACCTCGTCTTCTTTGACGAACCGCCGCACGAGTTCGCTTTCGCCGTAGCTTCCGACGACAAACGCGTTGGCATTTATTTTTTCGCCCTCTCTCACGCACGGAAGCACGTGGAGCGTGTAGACGCCCTGCTCGCGGATGAGATAAGCCGACGCTTCTTTGTTCAGGAACCCGACCGCGTTTTTCATCACGCCGTCGTATCTGTTGTAGACGATTTGCCACGAAGTCTGTTTTTTCACGTTTTTCACCCCATTAAAGTTTATCATACGTTTGGACCGGTGTCAAGAATATGAAGGAAATTTGATTCTCCTCTTGCAAAACGCGAAAGAAAATGCGATAATGGACGCGGAGGCGATAGAATGATAAAGCATTGCATAATCGTAAAATGGAACGAAAAAGTGACCGACAAGTCCGCTTTCATCCCCGATATAAAGCGCATATTCGACGGCACGCTTTCCGTTTCCGGAGTTGAAAAGGTCGAGCTCTTTCGCAACGTGACCGACAGACCGAACAGATACGATCTGATGATAGCCGTAACGATGGAACAATCGGCACTCCCCGACTACGACACGAGCGCGCCGCACGCCGAATGGAAGAAAACGTATTCGCCGTTCATCGAATCAAAAGCGATATTTGATTTTGAAATATGAAAGCAAAAATTTATCCTTATTTTTTCTTTCTCGATTTGACTACGAGCGCGGTGCCGAGTCCGCCGACAAGGGCTGCCGCGGCAAACGTGATGATATAGGGAACGTATGCCCCGATACCGCCTTTTTCCTCGGTTTCGGAGGATACGGAGCTCGTATCTCCCTTTTCGGGAACGGACGCGGGCTCGGACGCTTCGGAGGAAGGTTCTTCCGATATCTCTTCTGACGTTTCAACGGATACTTCCTCGGACGTTTCTTCAGACAATTCTTCGGATGCCTCTTCGGACGTTACCTCAGAGCTTTCATCGGGGACTTCCTCGGTGAGAGTGAAGACGCCGCCTTCGGGGAGTTCGTCGTCGTTGAAGGTGATGGCGGTGCTTTCCGCGATCTCGTAGCCGTCGGCAGCCATGCTTTCAAAGTCGATGTCGTGTCTGAGCGCGTATTTTCCGTCTTTCTCGAACACTTCTCCGCTCTTCATTTCGATCCACGAATCATCGGAAGCGGAATATTTGTACCAGCTTATTTTGAGTTCGGGGAGCTCCTCACCGATGGCGGGTGCGGGGTCGGCGGTGATGACGATATGGTCATCGCACTTTTCGCCCGCCTTGGGAGCGGTATATTTCACGTTGATGGATCTGACCTTGGTGGGCGCCTTGAGCGGTCCCCACGCGAAGCGGACGACAGCCGTTTTGTCGGTGGCGTAAGGAGATTCGCATACTTCTCCGTTGACGGTCGCGATCGTGGAAGACGCCATATTATATTCGCTGCCCACGAGTGACGAGAGACCTACGGCGTAATATTTGCCTTCCTCAAACACCGAGCTTTCGTACATATAGGACCAGTTTTCGAAGATCGGGTCGTTGGTGTCGCAGACGTACCATTGGAAGACGCAGTCGTCCTTGCTTATCGCGCCCGCGGGATCGGTGGTGACGGTGTAGCTCATGCTCGGGTTCTTGCCGACGGCGGGGGGAGTGATGCCCGTCACGGTGATGGTTTTGACGGGAGTCGTCTTGGGCTTGGGATCGGCGAGCGGTCCCCAGACGTAACGGACGACAGCCGTTTTGTCGGTGGCGTAAGGAGATTCGCATACTTCTCCGTTGACGGTCGCAATCGTGGAAGACGTCATATTATAGCTGCCGCCCACGAGCGACGAGAGACCTACGGTGTAATATTTGCCTTCTTCAAACACCGAGCTTTCGTACATATACGACCAGTTGCCGAAATCGGGATCGTTCGTGTCGCAGACGTACCACTGGAAGACGCAGTCGTCCTTGCTTATCGCGCCCGCGGGATCGGTGGTGACGGTGTAGCTCATGCTCGGCTTTTTGCCGACAACGGGGGGAGTGATGCCCGTCACGGTGATGGTTTTGACGGGAGTCGTCTTGGGTTTCGGGTCGACGAGCGGTCCCCAGACGTATCTCGCGACGATGGAACCGTCGCTCTGTTCGGTGACTTTGCCTTTGTTTCCGTTAATGGTGACCGTAGTGGACGGGGACATCCTGTATTCGTTTTCATACGCCCAGACGATACCGGCTGCAAACTCCACGGCGTAATATTTGCCTTCTTTGAACTTATAGTTCTCGTATACGGGAGTCCATGCCGCGGGATCGGGGTTGTTGGTGCCGCATTCGTACCACATGAGCATCGTATCGTCAAGGCACTCCTTGGTGGGAGCCGCAGTGAGGCTGAACGTTCTGTTCGGAGATTCTCCGACGACGGGAGCGGTGACGCCTGTAACGGCGATGGAGCCGACCGTATTCTTCATGGGCTGCCATACGTACCAGCAGCCGGAGTGGTTTTGATTGGTGAATTTGGTCGACGCCGTTTTTCCGTTGATGGTATACGCCGTCGTCGAAGTGACGCGGTAGCCTTCCGTGACACCGCCGTTGAAGCGGAAAGCGTAATACTTGCCCGCTTTGAAGGTGTCTTTTTTGCCCATATAAGTCCAGTTATCTAAAACGGGATCGTTTGTATCGTTTTCGAACCATTCGATCATCGCGTCGAACAGCGTAACGCCGTCCACGGGCGATGAAGTGAGGTCGACTTCAAAATCGGGATGTTTGCCGATGGCGGGAGGATCGACCGTGAGGCTCACCGTCTTGACGGGAGTCGTCTTGGGCTCTTCTCTTTCGAGCTTTCCCCAGACATAGCGCGCGACGATATAGCCGTCGTCCTGAGCGATTATATTGCAGTTCTTGCCGTTGACGCTGACTCTCGTCGTCGGGCTCATCTTGTAATCGTATTCGAACGCCCAGTGAATGCCCGAGGAAATCTCCACGGCGTAGTATTTGCCCTCTTTGAACGTGGTATTGCTGTAAATATGTGTCCAGTTGTCGGGATCGGGGTCGTTGGTGTCACATTCGAACCAGAAGAGCATGACGTCGTCAAGGCAGTCGTTGAACGGAACGGACGAAAGTTTCCATTCGTCGCTCGGATTGGCGCCTATGGATGGAGGAACGACGCCGGTCGCGCTGATGGATTCGACGGGCAGTCTTCCGTCGCCGGGCTTATAGATACGGTAGCAGTATGCCGTTCTGTAATCCATATACACGCCGGTGGCGGGCTGACCGTTGATGGTGTACGTCGTGCGCGGAGTGATGTTATAGTCGTCCCAGGCGTAGCATATCAGATAGAACGCGTAATACTTGCCTTCTTCGAACGTGTCGCCGTCCATGTAATCCCAGTTTTTGATGTCGGGATCGTATTCGTCGTTTTCAAGCCATCCGTATCCGGCGTCCATCATGGATACGCCGCCTTTGGGAGAGGAAGAAACGTCGACTTCCATACGTGCGACTTTCTTGCCGATGGCGGGAGTCTGATTGAGCGTGACGGCGACGCTGTCGAGGTCAGTGCCGGAAGACGTCGTGCCGAGCGGCTGCCAGACGTAGCGGACGGTGATGCCGATCGGGTTCTGATAAACCTGCCCGTAAGCGCGTTTGCCGTTCACGGTCGCCTCAATGTTCTCGCTGAAAACGTAACCGTCTGCCGACTGGATGAGCAGCATGCAGGCGTAGCCTTTGCCGCTTTCGAATTTGGTGCTTTCGTATAAATAGACCCAGTCTTCCTCTTTCGGCATCTTGGGTTCATAGTAATACCACTGGAGGAAAACGGAATCTTCCGCGGTATCTACGCCGCCCGAAGGAGTCGTGGTGATGACCGCGGTGCGGTCCTGCGTTTTGCCGGCCGCGGGCGCGTCGATGGTAACGCTGACCTTGTCGATCACTTTTTTGCCGAGAGGTCCCCAGACGTAGCGGATGACGGCGCTGTTGGTGCTGACGACGTCGATACCGCCGTAAGCGGCGCTGCCGTTCACCGTGGCGACGGTGGACGAGCTGAATCCGTAGCCGCTCTTTGCGGAAAGGAACAGAGCGCAGCCGTAGGTCTTGCCGTCCTCAAACTCGGTGCTTTCGTACATATAGCTCCAGTTTTCGGGGTCGGGATTTGCCGGGTCAACGATGTACCACTGGAAAACATAGTCGTTTTTGTCGGCGTTTGTGCTTCCGGTCGGTGTGGTCGTGACCGTGACGTTAAGGTTCTGTTTGCCGCCTATGACCGGCGCGTTGACGGTAAGACGCACTTCTTTTATCGCATCATATCCGGCAAACACCGAAAACGGCAGAAAAGCGCACAGCATTGCGCAGATGACAAGCGATACGATTATTTTTTTCATTTCGTCTCTCCTTCGTCCTTTCGGTTCATATATTTTCGTCAAGATAAGTCAAATTTACGCTGAAAGAAGCGTCAAGTATGTCGATCTGCGTCAGGCTGACGGTCTCGCCCCGCGAAACGGAAAAACTCTTTCCCGCCTTTCCGTCGGACGCGAACATAGCGTTCGTCACAAAGGTCAGCTTTTGCTTTGTCACCCTTTTTATCACAAGAACGTTTCTGACGTTATCGCCTTTTTTGACGATCATTTTGTCGGGAAGCGGAACGCGGTCCTCGGGAACGCCGTCGATCGGACGGGTCATCGTGCTGTAAAACCTGCCGAGATACAGTATCGCCGCTTTTCTGCCGCCGAAAAGTTTCGATATTTTCACGCATACTCCCCCTTTTTATCCTATTATATCATCAAAAAATCAATAAATCAATACCTTTATCAGCATCCTTTCGGGCATTGACAAACAAAAGCCCATGATATATAATAACTTAAAAAGCGAAAGGCGGTCGTTTTATGGTACGCTTTATATGGATAATTTTCTTTGCTCTGTCGCTCGCGTACGATCTGTTCCTCGATCATCTCGGCAGAAGATCGTTCGCGAACCCGATACCGAAAGGGCTTGCGGACGTTTACAACAAAGACGAATATACGAAATGGAAGAGTTATCATCACGACAAGCTTGCGATATCGCTCGCCGACAGCGTCATCTGCTTCGTCATCCTCACGGCGATGACCGTTTTCAACGTCTTCGGACTGATCGGAAAGCTCACGTCGAACGAATATCTGCTGACTCTTTACACCGTCATTTTCTACACCGTCGCAGCGAATATCGCGTCGGCGGTCACAAAATATATTTCGGTATTCCGGATAGAGGAAAAATACGGTTTCAACAAAAGCACGAAAAAGACGTTTTTCGCCGACATCATCAAAAATTTCCTCATCGAGCTCATAGTGACGGCGGGGCTTCTTCTGCTGCTTGAGCTGCTCTACAACGCGATTGGCGACTACATCATCGTCGTTTTCGCCGCCATTCTGCTCGCCGCTGTGATGTTCATTTCTTTCCTTTATCCGTTTTTCAGCAGGATATTCAACAAATTCACTTCTCTTGAAAACAAAGAGCTCGAAGAAAGGCTTGTTGCCATGCTCGGCAGGAACGGCATCCGCATAAGGTCCGTCAAGGTCATGAACGCGTCGTTCCGCACGACCAAGTCCAACGCCTATTTTTCGGGATTCGGCAAGACGAAATCCATCGTGCTCTATGACAACTTGGTCAACAATTTCACCGACGACGAGATAGTCGCCGTCTTCGCCCACGAAATGGGACACGCCATCCACAAGGACACGACGAAAAACTTCTTTCTGTCGTTCGGTTCGATCGTGATCATGGTGCTTTCTCTCTGGGCGCTTCTCAAGCTCGACGTTTATTCTCCGTTCGGATTCGATCACATCAACTACGGTCTTGCCTATATACTCGCGTTCAGCGCCGTCATCCCCATCGTCTTCCCTCTGATGAACCTCGTGACCAACGCTTTTTCGAGAAGAGCGGAATACAAGGCGGACAGGCAGGCGAAAGACGAAGGATATGCCGACGAGCTTATAAGCGCGCTCAAGAAGCTCTCGCGCGAGAATCTCTCGGACCTCTCGCCCGACAAAACGCTCGTTTCTCTCACCTATTCGCACCCGACGCTTGAGCAAAGGATAAACGCCATAAAAAAATAAGGCATTAAAAAACGAATTGCCGTAAAAGTCTGCTGACTTTTACGGCTTTTTTGTTCGGTTATTCGGCGTATTTTTTGAGTTCGTCACCGGTGAGGCGGTAGACCGTCCATCCGTTCATGGGGACAGCCCCCATCGAAAGGTAAAAATCGATGCTCGGCTTGTTCCAGTCAAGGCAGCTCCATTCAAGGCGGCCGCAGCCTCTTTCGTTGGTGAGCCGCGCGAGATAGGTGAGCAGCCCCTTGCCGAGTCCCTTGTGACGGTATTCGGGCTTGACGTAAAGGTCCTCGAGATATATGCCCGCTCTGCCGAGAAACGTGGAAAAATTGTGGAAAAACAGAGCGTATCCGACTTCTTTGCCGTCATCGAGGACGAAGACGACTTCCGCCTTTTCCTTGTCGAACAGCCATTCCTCGAGCAGTTCGGGAGTGGCGACCACCTCGTTTTCGAGATGCTCGTAAACGGCAAGCTCGCTTATCAGATCGTATATGATTTTTCCGTCGCCGCGGTGCGCTTTTCTGAATTCCATTTTATTCTCCCTTTTCTTCGTCATTGACGTTCATTTTCACTTTCAGGTCGCCGTAACTTTTTTCGTACTGCGCTTTCGTTATCGCACCGTGTGAAAGGAACGTGTCAAGCAGTTTTTTCTGATCGTAAAACAGCTTCAGCTTCTTTTCTTCTTTTTCGTCCATACCGTTCACCGTCCGATAAGTTTATTGTAAAGCGCTTCGCAGCCCTCGACGATATCGCGGTACGCGGTGTCGAAACGTCCCGTATACCACGGGTCGGCAACGTCACCGCCGCGTGACGTAAAGTCAAGCAGCTTTTTCACCTTGTGCCCGTCGTCGCCGCCGATGATGCGCATTATATTGCGGACGTTGTTCGAGTCCATCGCTATGATGAGGTCGTATTTTGCGTAATCGTCCTTTTTGAGCTGTACGGCGCGTCTGTCGCCGCATTTCACGCCGTGCTTTTCGAGTTCTGCCCTCGCAGGCGGATAAACGGGATTGCCGACTCCTCCGTATATCTCCTCGGTGCTCGTGGCAGACGACGCGATGACGAACCGAAAATCGTCGTTATTTGCCGACACGATATGCTTCATCACATATTCCGCCATCGGACTGCGGCAGATATTGCCGTGGCAGACGAACATTATCCTTATTTTTTCCATTATATTCACCTTAACGTATACGAAAAGGTCGGCATCAGCCGACCGC
>JAZRXG010000003.1:0-28650 GCA_045600105.1 Eubacteriales bacterium | reverse complement strand
TAAACTGTACCCATAAAAACGGACAGGTGTATTGTAGTGCTTTTGGGAGACGTCCCCGAAAAGAGGACAGGTAGCGAAAGAAGAAAACCCGAAAACAGTACAGTTGAAAAAAGTCCGAGCTTATGGTAAAATGTATCCGGTCAAGCAGAAGAAAGGTCGGATACAAATGCAAGCAAGAATACCAATTTCCAAAGAATATGTCAAAAAGCTTCAGGAACATCCGTATGTTGAAAAGGCAACGCAATGGACGGTCAGCTTTACGCCGGAATTCAAAAAAATGGCATACGATGAATACTGCGGCGGAAAAAGTATGCGTCAGATCTTCATGGATGCCGGATTTGATGTTGAATCCCTCGGAAGCAAAAGATTGCAAAATTTCAGGAACAAGCTTTTTGAAAAAGCAGAAACCGAGTCCGGATTTGAAGACAAACGAAAGAACAACAGCCGCAAGGAAGCTCAAAGCACCGAAGCCCAAATGGCAAAGCGAATCAGGGAGCTTGAACACCGGAACGCCTATCTGGAACAAGAGAACGATTTTCTAAAAAAAATTCGTTCGGTGGAAGAGGCTTACGGTGGGAAAACGGGCGGTGCGAAGTGATAACGTCTGCAAAATTTGAAATCATCCGTAATGCGGCCTGCCGGGATAACAATGCTTTGAGCATCGCAAAGATGTGCGAACTTGCAAAGGTTTCCCGTTCGGGATATTACGAATGGTTGGATGCGGAACCTTATCGTCAAAGGCACGAGGAATCCGACAGAGCCGACTTTGAACAGATACTTGAAGCATACAAATACAGAGGCTATGCCAAAGGTGCAAGAAGCATATATATGCGGCTTTTGCACAAAGACATAGTGATGAATCTCAAAAAAATACGTCGGCTTATGCGCAAATACGGCTTAAAATGCCCGTATAGGGGTCCGAATCCGTACAGGCAAATGGCAAAAGCGTTAAGAACCAACACCGTCTTTCCGAACAAGGTTGACAGGCAGTTTCTTGCCGGCGGTGTGAGGAAAGTGCTGCTTACGGACATTACCTATGTGTTTTACGATAACGGAGTATGTTATCTTTCGACGATACTTGATGCGTTTACAAGAGAGGTACTTGCATACGAAGTAAGCGAAAGTCTCGAAGTGGCGTTCGTGCTGAAAACGGTTGCAGACCTTGTTAAGGCACACGGCAGCACGCTTGACGATACAACTATCGTGCACAGCGATCAGGGGTGTCATTATACAAGCAAAGCGTTTATCAAAGCATTGAGTGACAATCACTTTGTACAGTCTATGTCACGCAAAGGCAACTGCTGGGACAATGCGCCGCAGGAAAGCTTCTTCGGGCATATGAAGGATGAAATCAAGTATGAGATCGCTATGATGAAGACTTACAAAGAAGTCAAAGCAAAGATCGACGATTGGATCGATTACTACAACAACGACAGATACCAATGGGATCTGGTGAAATTGTCACCGAAGGAATACTACGGATATGTCACAACCGGGATTTATCCGTTGAAGACTTGGGGCTCTGCCCCAAACCCCGAGGTTTAACGCTTTTGTTTCCGGGAGACAAAGAAAGAGACAGCGCACACTTGGTACTCTGTCTCCCGCAAACCCGAACCGGCGCTCAGGTCGCTCCTCAGCGTTGCCCTATCCTCCGATTCGATAAAGCGGAAACATTATACCACACTATTGAAAAAACTAAACACTACAAATCAAAATTGTACTTGACTTTGGGTACACTGCAAGTAAATCTTTCTGATCTACGTATTATTTTTGCGGTAGAACAGGAAGCAATCAACAATCTGCGAATATTACCGCAAAGCTTTTCTGTATTTTGATAGTCTGATTCGGCGATTCTGCCGGTTTCAAAAAGAAGCTTCAGCCAATAACTTGTTTCGTTTGCTTCTTTTAAGGCTATTTCCAATATTTCACACGCCGCAGGCATATATCATCGCACGAAGTGCGATATCATACCGAAGGTATATCACCCGTTCCGACAGGAACGGATATCATTGAAAGAAACCTCTTTTGCCGTAAAGGCAAAAGAGGTTTCTTTCTTGGTGCGGCTAATGGGACTTGAACCCATATGGTTGCCCACACGCCCCTCAAACGTGCGCGTCTGCCAGTTCCGCCACAGCCGCATATTATCCTGTCCGCGGACAGCATTAAGTATTATACACATAAATTGCGATTTGTCAATACCTTTTTGCCGAAAAAGTCAAAAAAATTGATTTGCTTTTTCTTTTTCTTCTGTGCTATAATATTTTTGCGATTTTTCGGACGTCTGAGGCGGATATTTACGCTTTTCGACGTCTAATGAGTGAAAGGTACCTTGAGATTAAAAAGCAAATGCAAAACCGCGTTTTGCAAATTGAAACCAAGCGAAAGGAGCGGAAAAGTGAAAACCGAAAACGATTACAGCCGTTTTCTTGACGGCGACAGGGAAGCGTTCGCGCGCATCGTCGACGAATACTACGATCCGCTTTCCCTTTACCTCAACACCTATTTCCGCGACCTCAACGCCGCCGAGGAAGCGGCGGAAGACGTTTTTGTGAAGCTCGCCACCAAAAAACCGCGCTTTTCGGCAAAATCGTCGTTTAAAACGTGGCTTTACGCCATCGGCAGGAACGTCGCCCTCGACAAGCTGCGCGCATCATCGCGCCGTATGGAAACGCAGATCGACGAGGCGGAAAACGTGCCGTCCGACGCTGAAGTCGAGAACGAATACCTGAAGACCGAACGGAACGTTTCGCTCCACAAGGCGATGAAAAGGCTCAAAAGCGAATACCGTCAGTCGCTCTGGCTGATGTATTTCGAATCGCTTTCGGTAAGCGAGATCGCGTCTGTTATGAAAAAGAGCGTGTCGTCCGTCGATCATCTTCTGAGGCGTGCGCGCGAGGAACTGAAAAAAGAACTCGAAAAGGAGGGTATCACCCTATGAAAGATCACAAAAAAGTGCTTGACGAAGTGTTCGCCAAAGCCGACGAATATGAAAAAGCCAAAAAAACGAGAAGAAAAAAATATCTGTCCGTTGCCTGCTGCTTTGCCATCGTGGCGGTCATCGCCCTCGGCGGATACGCGCTCCTTAAGAAAAACGGCAGCAATTTTGCGGAAAGCAGCGAAAATGTTTCTGCCGCCGACAGCGGCAGGGATGAGCAGCCCGATCCTCCCGAGGAAAGCCGTGCCGAACCCGTTTCGGCGGAGCAGACGTCAGACGAAGAAAACAAAAAAGCCCCCGAGATAATCTGCGGAAGCAATGAACCCGATGGAGAAAAGCCGGAGGATTTGAAAATCACGAACGGTACCGTTATGCTATTGGGCGAGCTCAGAAGAGCCCTTGACGAAAACGACTCCGAGACCGCACTTTTCGCCGTGACGGTCCGCGTGTGGTCCGAATCCGATCTTGACGATGACACGGAAAACGAAAGAAAAGACGCGTTTTTCGCGGGCTGCGAGAGAAAACAGGTCACGGTCACGATATACGATTCAACGTATCAGTTCCAAATGCATCGCAACGAGAACCGGGACGGATCGTATAAAGAAAATTGGGATATTGGTTTTATGACCGAAGCGCAGATACGTTCGCTTACGTCTCCCGACGACTGCATGTATTTAGTTGAACTCGTGCCGGAATACGCCGCGTTCGACTGCGGAAGCCGCGACGTCATCGAGGACGCGATCACCGACGAGGACGGCAGATTTCTCGTACATGTCAACTGTTACCCGACGGAAGAACAGATAAACAACGCTTTCAAAGATAAATACGGAACGGTTTACAGAGAATCCGGCGAAAGGGTCGAAGACGCGATAATGCGCTGCCTCGGCAGGGAAGGCGAGAATTACTACGCGCTGAGCGAAGACGATCAGCTCAGTTATTGGGAGCAGTACATCGAAATGGAATACGACCTGCTTGCCGGGCTTGTTCCCGCAACGAGAGACGCCGTTATTTACGAATACGGTCTGAAGCCGCGTTTTGCCTACGGCGAGAACGATTCGGTCACTTACGGAAACGTATGGCTCTATCTGTCTTACGGAGAGATCAAAGAAATATTCGCCGACGAAAGAGTAAGGGAAGTAAGCTTCGAATTTGACAGAATATACTATTGAGAAGCCATAAGCAAACAAAGGATTTCCGCGGGAAAACGCGGAAATCCTTTTTAGTTATGAGTTGTGAGTTATGAGTTAGGGTCGATTTCCGCACGGATTAGTGCGGAAATCATCATTGATTTTCAATTTGCCGTTTGCAATTTTCAATTATTTTGATACCAATTCGTCGAAAACTTCTTTTTCATACGGCGGGATGCAGAGGGTGTAGTCTTCGCCGTTCGCCGTGAGCGGGATGGCGTAATAGGTCTTCACCGAAAGCGTGCCGATGTTGTTCGGATGTATCTTGTACTCGGCGTATTTTGCCGAATTGTAGGGATTTTCCTTGTTCCACCAGGGCAGGTTGACCGTCTTGTCGACGAGGACGGGCTCTCCGAGCGTATCGACGGGGATGGCGAACAGCGACGTGAGGTCGGCAAAATACATTTTTCCGTCACGGATGAACACCTTTTTGGGGTTGTTGAGGTAAATGGATATGCCGAGCTTTGAATAGACCTTGAATTTTCCGTCCTTATCGGTGTACATGAACGAAAGCACGTCCATATTGACGGCGTCGTCGGGGATGCCGAATTGTTCTTTTGCGTTGTCGTCGGCTTTGGCGGTCATGGTCTTGTACTGCGCCGTGTCTTCCTCGGGCACCTTGGGGGCTTCCGCTGCCTTTGACATAAGAACGTTTTTCACGAACACGCCGCCGAGGATGACCGCGAGTCCGATGCCGAGGATCGAAAACGGGTCGCTTATCTTTATGCTTCCGTTGATGAGCGTTATCACGACGCACGCCGCGATGACGGCGGCCCACAGACCGCAGAGCTTGCCGACGGGCTTTTTTCTGTCGGGCTTGGGAGCGTAGGAGTTGATTTTTTCTTCAAGCTCCATCAGCTTTGTGAGCAGTCCTATCTGTTCTTCGTCCGCTTCTTTTTCAATGAGCGGTTCGCCGTCGAGTTTTTCGTTGTTCACGTCTTCGGTGACGTTGATGCCGAAAATATATTTCATAAAAATCCCTCCGTTTGTCAGAATACGATTTATTCTATCACAAACGGAGGGATTTTGCAAGTGGATTGATCTAATATTTATTCGCCGTAAACTATCAGCTTTGTACGTCCCGCGAGATCGACATAGACGCTTTCATCGCCGCCGACGATGTCTTTGACGTAAAAATCAATTCTGAACACATAGGATCTCGGGTCGAATTGAATGCGTACGGTATCGTATTCCACCGTACATTCCGCCTTGGCTTTTTCAAGCAGCACCGAAACGGGCAGATCACTGCCGCTCGGGCGGGTATTGACGAATCCTTCGGTCTTCACTCCGGGATCTCCGGCTTTATAGAGTTCGGAATCGTTTGCAAAAGAGAAGGTGTCGAAAGCGAATACTCCGTCTTCTTCCGTCGGACGTATCTGGTTCAGTATCTCTTCGCATTCGTCGTACGTTCTGAGTTCACACCCCATCAAAGCATCCGCGATCACACCGTCGTCGCCGGAAGCACAAGCCATAAAGAGGTCCTTCCCGACGCCGCAGACGTAATAGGACGTAACGCCGCCTTCGGCATCGAGCGCGTCGATGCGGAAAAACGTATCGTATGTGACTTTGAACATTTCGATCGATTTGACCGCGATATATTCTTTGCCCGTTATCGCGTTGACCGCGTCGGTCAGCGGATCGTAGTGGGGCAGAGGAATCGGAGAAACGGGGCTGTTCAGTTCATACAGAACTGATTTCAGACTTGCGTAACTTCTTGAAATAAGCATAACGTCTTCCATGGTGAGAAAATCAAAGAAATTGACTTTGTATCCGTATTTTTCCGCGAGTATTCCGAAGACCTCTTCGTCTATACAGAGCCAATACTCTAATCCGCTTTCGCTTCTTACTACTGCGTAGAATTCATCTGTTTCGAGTTTCAAAAGCGCAACAAAGTTAACTTCGATTTCCGCGGTGTCCCGGAAAATATAGTGGAACAGAAAACTGATGGCTTCTTTGGCATCGCTGCAGGAAGAAAGATCGGGAATATGCGGGGAAATAAAAATTTCTTCCGCGCCGTCTATGAACGCATTGATGAATTTTATGCTTTCCCCGTCAAGCTCTGACGTGTTATCAAAGAAAATCGAATCTCTTTCGCTGCTGAAGTCGTATTTGATATACGCGTCTGTAATCGTACCGTACGGATAACGTATCTTCAGACGGAGAAGCGACGGTTCTTCATTGCTCCATTCGGCGCCGACTACGGCTCGGAACCCGCCGATAGGCGAATTTTTTTCTCCGCAGAGCATATTGCGAAGTGTGTATGCGGTATCAGTATCGTTGAAAGACGGAAAATCGTCCGATTTTTCGCAGTTGTAAGCCGTCCTGACAGCACTGAAGACGGAGAAGTAAATATCAAAATCAACATTTTTTGCCGCGTCGGACAAAGCAAGTATATTTTTTGCCTCGTTGTAAACATCTTTGCTTATTTCGAATATCTGATCGCTGCAGACGCGAACATTGCCGAAAAGCTCGGTAACGTATTTGTAAAGACGAACGTCAAGATAATATTTTCCGTTTTCTTCTTTGACTGACATGCTTTCAAAGCCCCGCGTGTCGCAGTCGAGCAAGTTCAAAGTATAAAACTCGTAATCTTTGGATTCGTTTCTCAGTATGCCGGACATATTTGGAATAATGCACTTTGCCAAAAATGCTATATCGTCGTCGGTCAGCACGGACGCGGGGACACAGAACACCGTTGAACTGCCGGTATGATCCGCGTCAGCTTCGTACTTGCCGAAACGGGAGCGTACTTCTTCATAGCTTGCATTGCAGGCGAACTCGTAGGTGCAATGCTCCCTTTTGACGGAGTCTCCGAGCGACACGCCGAGAGATCCCGAACCGTCGTAAACGGAATCAAAACGGAATATGAATTCATCGGCTTTCATGTTCCCGTTAACACAGCCGACGGATTCGAGTATTTCTTCGACAGAAGAGAACTCGGCTTCGTCGGATATGGTGCATTTGCATACGATCAACGGAGAAGTGCGCATAAACTCGGAGATCAATTCGATTTCGCGGGTTATTTCTTTGACGTGCGCAGATGATATCTGAACGGAGTAGTCTTCGCCAAGTACGTTTTTAAGATAGTATTCGGAATCAGTGCAGAAATAAACGGTTTCGGAAATACCGTTGTTTCTGTCGATTTTCATCGCAATAGTTTTGCCTTCTCTGTAAACGGAAAAACCTTTGTATACTTCGCCCGACGGTAAATCGCAGACGCAGACGTATATATCTTCTATACTTTCATCCGCGAGACTTATTCCGCATATACTCTCCAATTCAGAACAGATGGGATTGAAATACTCAATTGGCTCGATAGGATAGGGTTCCTCGTCCGGGCGGGACTCTTCGACGGAAGGGCCGCTGATTTCTTCTGTTATCGGGTCAACGTCTGCTGCCACACTCACGTCGTCTTTTGATCTGTCCGTCACTTCCTCACCGTCGCCCGGGGCGGCAGGCGGGTTTTTGAAAATGAACGGCGACGCCGCGAGAGCGGCGATCGTCAGCGCCACCACGACGCAGGAGACCGCGGTGAGAGCCGTCTTCAGCACGGAGCGCTTCTTTGCGGGCAATGCTTTCACTGCGTCTGCCGTGACCGCCTTTTCCTTGACCTCGGCAAGACGGAACGACGCGTTCTCGTTCACGGCGTTTTCTATTTTGCTTTTGAGCCATTTTTCTTCTTCGTTCATTGGTTTTTCTCCTTTGCGGTTGAAAATGTAGGGGTCGGCGTCCTCGACGACCCGGGGTATGAGTTAGGAGCTTAGAGTTAAGGTGGATTTCCGCACGTTTCCGCGCGGAAATCTTTTTCATTGAGTTGATCTTTCATCATCCGCGAGCTTTCGATTTGACTTTTTGCCTTCATCAACAAACCTCTCAGTCGCCTGTCGGCGACAGCTCCCCTTACCAAGTGGAGCCATTGCACGCAGTTCGCCGTTTACGATAATTGAAATTATCACACGCAAAGGCGTCAGCTGTTGATTGTCTCTGTAAACCGAGGCTGTCTGACAGTAGGCTCGCCTTGGTAAGGAGAGCTCCCGCGGAGCGGGTGAGAGGTTTGTTGATGTGAAATAAGAAATTTTGCTGACGCTATCGGATGATGAAAGCCAAATGAATGGAAATCTTTTCAATCAGGAGTTGCGGTGTTATTTGCCTTGTTCCTTTTCCAAGAGTTTTCTCAGCTTTTTTACGGCCGAATGATAACGCCAGTTGGCGCTGCCGAAGCTGATGCCGAGGGCCTCCGCCGCTTCCTCGACGGTGCAGCCGCCGTAGACGCGCAGCACGACTACCTCGCGCTCCTTTTTGCCGAGGTGCGAAAGGATGTCTCTCACGCTGTCCCTTGACGCGATCCCGTCCTCGGGGGAACGCACCGAAACTCGTATTTCCGCCGTCCTCTCGCCGCTTCTCTCGCGCATCAGGTCGAGCGACGCGTTGCGGACGATGGATATCATCCACGCGATCGGATTCGACCCCGTTTTGTAGGTCGAGGCTTTTCTATAGATTTTTATGAATGCCTCCTGCGAAGCGTCGTCGGCGAGGTGCGCGTCGTTCGTGACGGAAAGCGCGTAGGAATACATCAGCTTGTACGTTTCCCGATAAAGGGAGTCGAACGCCGACGTATCGCCGTCACGGAATGCCGACAGGTACCCGTCGCAAGCCGTTTTGCTTATGTTCATATCACATCTCCGGAAATGTTTTACGTACTATAAACGGAATGAAGAAGAAAATCGTTTGGCTTTTTCAAAAATATTTTAGCACAATGCGAAAAAATATTCAACAAATAAATTTTTTCGCTTGAAATTGCGTCAAAAGATGTTATAATTCTATATATAATGACAAATACGGAGCTGATACTATGTTAAAACGATTCGTTGCCTATTACAAACCGTATAAGAAACTGTTCGTCCTCGATATGCTCGCGTCTCTGCTCATATCGGTCATCGGCATGACCTACCCCGTCGTGACGAACAAGATGCTCAACAAGTACATACCCGAAAAGCTCTACAAGTCGATCGTCATCGCGGGCGTCGTGGTGCTGGTGCTGTATCTCGTGAGGATGCTGCTCCGCTACTTCGTGCAGTATTACGGGCATCTCATCGGCGTCGGTATGCAGGCGCAGATGAGACACGACCTTTTCGCGCATCTGCAGAAGCTGCCGTTCTCGTTCTACGACGAGCACGAAACGGGCAAAATAATGTCGCGCATGACCACCGACCTTTTCGACGTCTGCGAGCTCGCTCACCACGGACCCGAAAACCTGCTCATCAGCACGGTCATGATAATCTGCTCGTTCGTGTACCTCTGCACCATCGACGTGTTCCTGACCCTCATCATCTTCGCCTGCGTGCCCATCCTCGTCTGCGTGTCGCTCTTCTTCCGCAAGCGTATGCGTGAGGCGTTCAGCGCGAGAAGAACGAGCATGGCGTCCATCAACGCCGCCGTCGAAAGCTCGGTATCGGGCATACGCGTCACCAAGGCGTACACCAACTCCGAAAAAGAGATCGAAAAATTCGAAGTCGGCAACGGCGAATTCAAGTCGGCGTCGAAGCGTTCCTACAACGCCATGGCAAAATTCTTCTCGTCCACGTCTTTCGTCACCGACGTGTTCAACGTCATCATCCTCATCGCGGGCGGACTTTTCCTTTATTCGGAACGCATCAATTTCGGCGATTATTCCACGTTCATCGTGTCGGTCAACCTGTTCATTTCGCCCGTCACCACGCTCATCAACTTCATGGAGCAGTATCAGGACGGCGTCAGCGGATACAAGAGATTCATCGAGATAATGGATATGCCGCCCGAGCTTGACGACGCGGGAGCCGAGGAGCTGACGGATATCAACGGCGTCATCGACTTCAAAAACGTGTCGTTCTCCTACGAAACGACAAAGGACGCGCTCAAAGGCGTCGACCTCCACATCGAAAAGGGCTGCAAGCTCGCGCTCGTCGGTCCCTCCGGCGGAGGCAAGACCACGATATGCCACCTCATCCCCAATTTCTACCGTCTGCAGAAGGACTGCGGAAGCATCGAGATCGACGGAAAAGATATAAGAAAGCTCACGATGGACTCGCTCAGAAAGAACATCGGCATCGTTCAGCAGGACGTTTTCCTCTTCTCGGGCACGATAAAAGAAAACATCCGTTACGGCAGACTTGACGCGACGGACGAGGAGATATATGAAGCCGCCAAAAAGGCGAACATCCACGATTACGTCATGAAGCTCGAAAACGGCTACGATTCGCAGATAGGCGAACGCGGCGTCAAGCTTTCGGGCGGACAGAAGCAGAGGCTGAGCATTGCGCGCGTATTCCTCAAGGACCCCGCCATCCTCATACTCGACGAAGCGACGTCCGCACTCGACAACACCACCGAGGTGCTCATCCAGCAGGCACTCGACGAGCTCTGCAAGGGCAGAACGACCATCGTCGTGGCGCACAGACTTTCCACCATCCGCAACGCCGACGAGATCGCCGTCATAATGAACGGCAAAGTCACCGAACGCGGCACTCACGACGAGCTTATCGCCCTCGGCGGAACGTATAAGGAGCTGTACGCGCTCCAGTTCAGAGAAGAATGACGGAAAGCATTAAGCCTTAAGTAAAAAGAAAAGGAATTTCGCAGTTGTGCGAAATTCCTTTTGATTTTTATATGGCATTCAGCCGGTGGTGAGATCCGTCTCCTGCAAGGCGCGAATTTTGCCGTCAATTATCTCTGTAAACCGAGGCTGTCTTGAGGCAGGCTCGCCTTGGTAAGGAGAGCTGTCGCCGACAGGCGACTGAGAGGTTTGTTGATGAAGGCAAAAAGTCAAGTCGAACGCTCGCGGATGATGAAAGATAAAATCAATAAAAAGATTTCCGCACATTTCGTGCGGAAATCCTCAATAATTTTCAATTTGCCATTTTTGATTTGCAATTTTTTTACGTGCTCACAGCACGTAGAATATCACGCTTACCGCCTGAAGCACCGTTCCGATGACCACGAAAACGTGGAAGACCGAATGGATGTAGCGCTTCTTTTTGCCGACGCCGTAAAGGACCGCCCCTATGGTGAAGGCGATGCCGCCCGAAAGCAGCCACCAGAAGCCCGTTTTTGTCATCGCTTCGATCGCTTCGCGTATCGAAAAGATTATCAGCCAGCCCATAAAGAGGTAGCATATCATCGAAAAGACCTTGTATCTTTTGAGGTCGATGCCGTTCAGCACCGCTCCGAGTATCGCAAGCACGAACTCGGCGGCAAAGATAACCCACGCGAGAGTCGGGTGCGACGGACGGATGCCGGCAAGCAGTATCGGCGCGTAGGTCCCCGCGATGAGGAAAAATATCGTGCAGTGGTCGACGACGCGCATGACGCGTTTGCCCATTCCCATAGGTAAACCGTGGTAAACGCTCGACACGGCGTAAAGGGCGATCATCGAAAAGCCGTAAAACGCCGACGAGGCTATCGCCGCGGCGTCTCCGCTCCGCAGGGTGATGACGAGCGACGAAATGAGCACCGCGATGCCTATCGGTACACCGATCGCGTGTGTCAGGGTGTTCAGAAATTCTTCTTTTTTGGTATACGACGGCATTTCGCGTTCGGCGAGCGGCGTCCTTTTCATGTGCATCAGCTCCGTTTCCGCATCTATTATACAACTCCGACACGCGGAATGCAATTTACGCGGGATTGTTTTTTTTATAAGATTTTATTAAAATGAGGATCTCCGCGAAAAAGCGGAAATCCTCATGGCTGATTTTCGGGCTATTCCTCGTCGTCGAATTCGCTTTCCTCTTTTGCCGCCTGCTTTTTCTTTTCGGTGAGGGCGAGCATTTTTTCGGTCTCCTCCAAAGTGGTGCCGAACACGAGCGATAATTCGTTATAGAGGCAGTATTTGGCGTTTCTTTCGTACTCGGTGTCGGTTATGGCAAGCTGACGGTGAGTGCGGTAGGCGTATTTGCGTCTGTGATCGACGGTCTTGATGATGCTTATGTACTGTTCGGGGTCGGCGGAAGCGAGCGCCTGACGGTAGGATTCGCGGCGGAGCTTTTCGCTCGGGACGGTAATGGTGCCTATTTCGTCCTTGCGGGCGATGAGGGCAAGCGCCTCTTCCTTGCTGATGATGGCGCGTACGACTATTTTGCCGCCTTCGGCAGGCGTATAGATGACGGACGCGTTGTCGTCAAGCGGTTTGAGAACGTAATACACCCTGAGGTCTCCGCCTCCGAAGGGAGATGTGGTTATATCGACAACGGTGCAGACTCCGCTCGTGCCGTATATGACTTTGTCGCCTTTGCTGAACATAGCTACCTCTCTCAACAGCGTTTTTCGTTTTTTAGCAAAATAATTATAGCAGATTCGAACCTTTTTTTGTATGGGCATTTTTTACTAAATTTTATGTAAAAAAATGCACTTTTTGCCATATTTGTTCCTTTTTTGTAAATAATATGACAAAAAACGACGCGTTCGTTCCGCTTTGCGGAGGACGCGGATGTTGACAAAAAAGATTTTTTGAAATAAAATCAAAAAAAGCGGGTGCGCTTTTGCCGTTATTTACGTCTTTAAGAGTGAAAGGAGCGATGCAGATGACCGACAACGAAATAATCGCGCTCTTCAACGCCAGACGCGAAGACGCGATCGCCGAGTCGCAGAAGGCTTACGGCAAATACTGTTCATCCATTGCCTGCGGGATACTCGAAAACGAACACGACGCGGAGGAATGCGTGAACGACACGTGGCTCCGTGCGTGGAACTCCATACCTCCCGCGTCACCCGCGTCGCTGAAGTCATATCTCGGCACGATAACGCGCAACCTTTCCCTCGACCGCCTTCGTACGGGGCGGAACGCGGAAAAATGCGCCGACATCGACGATATGGCGGACGTGCTTCCCGACCCTTCATCCGTCGAGGACGAGGCGATAACCGACGAGGTGCGCGGATACGTCAACGAATGGCTCGGAACGCTTGACAAGAACCGGCGTGACGTCTTCGTGTGCAGATACTATTTCTGCGCGTCGAACGCCGACATAGCGTCTTCGTTCGGTATGGATGAAAACCGCGTCAGAAGCATCCTTTCAAAGCTTCGCAAAAAACTTGCGAAATATCTTAAAGAAAGGGGTTTTGAAGTATGAATGATAAAGAAAAACGCTGTTTTTCGCTTGTGTCCGGCATCGACGCAAAATACGTCGAGTCCGCGGCGAGCCGCCTTAAAAAAGGAGCAGCAAGCGCGGAAAGAGCCGAAGAAAAGCCCTCAAAAACCGGTGTGTGGTTCAAACGCGTCATAACGGCTGCCGCCGCCTGCTTCCTCATCGCGTTCGTCACCGTCATGGCGATAATACTGCTGAACGGGAAACGCGATCCTGCCGTCAGCCGCGAAAACGCCCGGAAAGGCGTAAAATACGAAAGTTATAAAGAAACGCTGTGGCTGAACGAAAAAGACGGCACGTTCTATATGGAAGAGCGCGGAAGAACGGGAACTTTCTGCGGAGTCGGAGAGGCGTTCACGTCGTATTACGGAAAATACAAAGCGATAGGCGATGAAAGAATAGTTGTCGGCGTGGACGAGGCATATTTTGAAATCGACCTGACCGGCATAGACAAAAAGGTCTACGATGAGCTGATGGATAAGCTTGATAACGAATACGCGCTCACGCATATGACCGATTTTTGGGATCTCCATACCACTCCGGATGATGAATATATGCACAGCAGCTCCGTTCAGGAGACGCTTACCGAAATGGTGGAAAGCCTGAAAAAAACGGGAAAGTGGAAAACAGAAGAAGAGAACGGATACGAAACAACGATCAAGCTTATTGACGGAAACAAATTCGCCGAAACGACGGAAATGGGATTCAAAGAAGACAAGCACGCCACTCTTGACGAGACGTTGAAGATCATCGAAGAAAACAAAGAGTTCGGATACAACAAAATATGTCACGCCTTGGAAAATGCGTTCGGTCAGGCTGCCGTCACTTATGAACTGTATGAAAGCAAAGGAAATTATGAGATCTATCGCGAATTCTGGTTCGACAAGGACGCGAAAGAAATGGCTTTGGCGATCGGACACGGGGAAAACGGAAAGATCATTTATCAGAAGACGAACGCGGGCGGCACGAGATTCCGCGAAACGCTTTACGATTCGTCAGACGTCGGGACCGCAAAGCGTCTTACTCTTGAAGAAGCAAGGGCAATAGTCGCCGCGAACGACAACATCGACGATATGGTCGCCGCCATTGAGAAAATCGCGGACGCCGACGTCGTCAATACAAACAAAAAGCTGTTTTACTTTGACGGTGACGGCATGGAATACCTCCGCGTGACTTCCGGCAATGGGGTATATCAGAAGATCGAATACGTCGTTACCAACGATACGCATCTGACGGTGAGCTGCGAAATGCTTTTCCCGCACGAGGAGTTCGTATATGAGTCGAACGGCGACGGTACCTGCGTCGTTGCGGGCATCGGCGGAAGCTGGACGGGAAACGATATGGTCATCCCGGAAATGAGTCCCGACGGCGACAGGGTAACGGGCATCAAGCCACGCGCGTTTGAAAACAGCATGAGAATATACACGCTCGTTCTGCCCGATACGCTTGAAACCATCGGAGACAGCGCGTTCGCGAGCTGCGAGTCTCTTGCGGACGTCACTTTCCCGGAAGGGCTGAAATCTATCGGCGGCAGCGCTTTCTATCACACGGCTTTGACGGAGATAAACATACCGCAGAGCGTCGAAAGCATAGGAGACGGCGCGTTTGCGAGCTGCGGGAATATTGAAAGCATCAGCGTAGACGGCGGAAACGCCGTATATTACGGATCGGGTAACTGCCTTGTCGTAAAAGCCGACAATACTCTTATCCTCGGCTGCAAAAACAGCGTTATCCCGTACGGAGTTGCCGTCATCGGCGACGACGCCTTCAGAGACTGCGGAGGACTTGAAAAAGCCGTTATCCCGAACACCGTGACCAAGATCGGAGACCGCGCGTTTGATTACTGCACGTCTCTCGGCGAAGTCGTCATCCCCGACGGAGTGACGTCTATCGGAAAAGACGCGTTCTTTTCCTGCAAGGCGCTGAGATCGGTCGAACTCCCCGATAGTGTAAACGAGATCGGCACCTACGCCTTTTTGGGCTGCATGGACCTTGCTGCCGTCATACTTCCGGCAGACCTTGCCGAGATCGGTGAAGGCACGTTTTACGCCTGCGCCGCTCTTGATTACATTACCATCCCCGAAAGCGTCAGGACGATCGGGTTCGAAGCGTTCTTCGGCTGCCCGCTCGGCAACGCCTCTTATTCGGGCAGCGAAGAAAAGTGGAACGAAATAAAAATCGGGGACGGCAACGAAAGCCTTGAAAAAGTCGTTATTCAGTAGGGCATGAATCAATATGGCTGTCACGCGAAAGCGACAGTATAGAGCAAGTGGGAAAGGGTATCCGCGAAAGCGGGTACCCTTTCTTTTGTAATTTCAAATTGCAAATGGCAAATTGAAAATTAATGAAGATTTCCGTGCGTATCGCGCGGAGATCCACCTTAACGCGCTGAGCGCATTTCACATTGCGAAGCGATATTTCACACGCCGAAAGGCGTATTTCACAGCCGCAGGCTATTTCACATCGTGTAATCGATACGTTTCGGGACGTTGAGGACGCCGCCCCCTACAAAAAACGACGATGCCGTCATGAAAACCGGCCTGAAAATCAAAAGGAATTTCGCAGTGATGCGAAATTCCTTTCATATTTGCTTAAGGCTTAATGCTTAAAGCTTGATGCTTCATTTGTATTCCACGTTGAAGCTGACTTCGATCTCCAGCGCGTAGTCTTCGGGGTCGGGTTCGTTCCCGCCGGGAACGTAAGGCGGAGTATCGTAGACCGTGAGGGTGAACGATATCTTCATGCCCGTGATGACGCCGTCGTTCAGCGTGTAGATGATCTCGGCGTTTTCGGCTTTCGTCATGTCGCGGCGCGGCTTGTAGATGCTCGCGAGGTCGAACACGTCTTCACCGAGCAGCGGATAGAGAATATCGACCGCGTTTTTAAGCTTCACAGCGACGCCGCTTCCGGCGCCCGTGGTCAGCTTTTCGCATCCCGAAATATACTTGTCGTCCGGCACGAAGGGCTTCACGTAGATCATCGTGCCGAAAAGCTCGCTTTCGGTCATTTCGCTTTTCACTTCGGTCCCCGCCGTGACGGAGGTCATCACTCCGTTTTCCCACGACGCCGTCGATTCGGCGGAAAGCCCAAGGGAAACGATCGACATTTTCGCGTCGAGCCTTTTTCCGCTTTCGCTTTGCGTCACGCCGTAGCTCCCCTGCGAGAAGAACAGAACCTTTTCGAGCCCCTTCGCCCTCATGTTCAGGCAGAAATCAGCCGAGTATTCGTCCTTTCCCCAATTTTCTGCGGAAGAACGCAGGGAAGACAGAGCGTCTTCATCGAGCTCATTTCCGCAGGAAACGAGAAAAGAGAGGCAAAGCAGTAAAGCGAGCGTGAGGAACGCTGACCGTTTCATCGGGGAACGTCCTCACCGTTGATGAGCTTGATGACGTTGGACATTACCGTTGAAACGTCGGAGTAGAGAACGTAGAACTCGGAATCCTGACCGTTGGTGCAGTAGATGACCTTGGTGGAGGAAACGCGATAGAATTTGATCTCGGTGTCCTTGAGGTCGGAGTGCATCCTGAAGGTGAACAGCAGGTTCTCGTCCGAAATATCGCCGGGCGCCGGAGTATAGAGACCGGCTCTCGAGCAGTTGAGGATCGAAACGTAAACGTAACGGAAATTGTTGGTGTCAACGAATCCGCCGTTGTACGCCACGGTGTCGAGCTTGCCGTTGCCGTCGGTGTCCTGAAGGTCGAACAGATAATCCTTGCCGTCGAAGGACATTTCGATGGTGTCGATCTTGTCGATATACATCGAGAAGCAGGCGCGTTCGAGCAGCTCGGAGGGATCCCAGCTGAGGTAGTACGCCGTGTCGTAGTTGATCTTGGCGATGATGTTGGTCGAAACGTACTGGCTGTGACCTTCTTCATCGGTGAAGGTGATGTACGCGTAGGCGTAGTAGCAGTTGTTCTCGACGTCGAGAGGCGACGTGAAGATGAATGAACGGTAGATGTCATACTGGAACGTGAGGGTGATGGCGGGATCAAGCAGACCGTACTTGTCGAGCAGGTCGTTGAAATCCTGATCGGTGAAGCTTTCGTCGCCGTTGTGATAGATGTTGTACTCGACGACTTCGTCACCGGTGAGCGTCGCGACGCCGTAGATGATGTCGGAGAACGACGAGGTGTCGGGGGACGCGTAGTTGTAGCCGTGAGGAATGAAGGAATCGGGGGAGAGTATCTTCCACACACCGCCGACCGATTCGTTGGGGATGGCGTCCTTGCCGTCAGCGAACGCGGTGACTTCGTCAAATACGGTGTAAGCGGTCTTGGACGCGTTTATCGAAAGACGGAGTCTCTTGACAGGCTTTTCATACTTGAACTCGACGGTGTAATATTTGTAGGACTTGTCGCCCTGGTCGAAGGTGCTTACCGTCGCCACGTCGACCCATTTGCCGTTGCCGTCGTCGTCGGAGTCGTAGACCGAGAACGTGATCGAGTTGGGCGTATCGGCGTTCTTTTCGCTGTCGCGGACAAGTCCGAACTTCACGGCGTACTCGTTGGTGTTCACCGCGTAGTTGGTGGGCTGAAGCTCGAGCTCGATATCGTTGGAGTCGGTCGGGATGAAGCCGACGAACGCCGCGTCTTTCGTCCAGTCGGAATAGGTCCCCGTGAATTTATCCTTGTTGTGGAGTATCTCGGGAACGGTCTGATCGGATTTGGCGGACTTGAAGTTGCTCGACATCCTGATGTCGGTCTTCTTGCAGATATAGACGTTGGTCTCGGTATCCGCGTAAGAAATGAGAAGGTCGCTTATGTTGTAGATGTCGTTGGTGTTGCCGATGGTGTAGCCGAGGTTTGCGGTGAGGAACGTGGTGACGGGCTGGAGCACGTCGCCGGAATATCCGCCGTCAAGCACGTAAACGAACGGCTTGTTGTAGTATTTCGCGTAATATCCGCCGCCGCTCGGGAGAGCGTCGCCGATGAGTATCTTGTGATAGTCGCCTTTGGTCGTGTTGATGACGATGGTGGCGCTCGTGCCTTCGTCGCCGCCGAGACCGTAGTCGGAAAGTGCTTTGACGTCGGTTATCTTGCCCATGCTGAGCATATAGGTGCAGTTGACTATGAGGGAGGAGAAAAGCTCCTGATCGTAGTTGCACAGCTCCGCGTTTTCAAAAACGTAAGAGCCGCTGTCCGTGCGGTAAATTCTGTAAGTGCCGGTGCCGTTGGTTATGGTGAGGTCCTTGATGTCGGAACGGGTGATGTTCGGGTAGATGAACGGGCGTCCGGTGCTGCTCACGGTGTCGCCGTCGAGGTCGTATCCGGGGAGCGCCCAGATCAAAAAGTCTTCGGCTTTGCCGAGGTCGGTCCTTCCGCTGACTTCGAGTATCGCGCTGCCGTAGATACGTTCGCCGTTGAACTTGTATCTCACGCCGTTTTCGAGAACGTCGAAAAATTCTTCTTCGGTGAAGGCCTTCGTTCCCTTGCTGCCCTTGACGGTGCAGTAGGCGTTTCCGCTGCCGTAGCTGACGCTGACGTGCGGGAAACGGTGGTCGAACGAGGTGGCGAACGCCGCGACGTACTGACCGTAGGCGTCATTCTTCATCGCGGTTTCGGTGCCGCTGAAGAGAATTTCAACGTCGGAATCGACTTTTCCGATTATTTCGATGCAGCTGTCGGAGATCTTGTAATCGTTTGAAATGTCGATGCCGTTGTTTTTGTCTTTTTTGAAAACGAAGATATAAAGGCAGAGCAGGATCACGGCGGCGCCGAAAACGCAGCCGAGGGTTATCAGCTTTTTCTTGAGTCCGACGATCTTCGATTTCGTCCTGACGTCGCTTGCCTTGTCGAACGACGCGAGATACTCGTCCTCGTCGTCGCCTTCAAGCTCTTTCAGCGAGTCGCCCGAAAAATACTGCTTTTCGAAATATTCCTGTTCTTTCTTCGTTTCCGCTTCGTTGTTCACGCCGTCCGTCTGTTCGGATATCGGGTTTTTGTTTTCGTTGTTTTCGTTCATGGTTTTCTCCGTTATTTATGTCTTCTTCTGAAGAACACGGCGATGCCGATGATGACGATGATCGCGGGGAGAGCGCAGGTGATGACGATCATGAGCGTCTTTGCTTTTCCGCTTTCGAGCGTGAGCGCGTTGTCGGCAAGCTTCTTGATCCTGATGTCGAGCGCGACTCGGTCTGTCGCCATTGCGCGGGTTGCGGCGTACATAACGTCTTCGTTGCCGTAGGTGTTGTTGAGGTACTTGTCGCCCGCGAATTCGGTCGAGCCGAGGAGCAGGACGTACTGATATTTGTTGGAGTTGGATTGGACGTCGTCGTTTGCGTATTCGTGTACGGTTGCGATGATCGCGACGGGGAAGGAACCGCTGCGGGTGATGAGTTCCCCGTCTTCTTCGTAGGTGACAACGGAATTTTTCGACGACGACATCGCTACGTCAACATACTGCTTGCGGTTGCCGGTGGTGTCTGCCTTGAGGCTTACGCAGTTCGGGAAGACGGTGGGAAGTCCGGCTTTTTTGGCGTTGCCGATGAGTGCGCCGGCAACGGTCGTGTCGGAAACGCTGCTGTAAGATGCGACGATGTCTTCAAAATTGCTTCCCTGAAGGGACGCGTTTTCGTCGGTTATCTTGTGGTTGGGCTCATAGTCCATGCCCCAGCCTTCCCAGAGGTAATCACGCAGGTTGGGCAGGTCGGGAGTTTCGGCGTTGACGAGCACGATGAGAGAGTTATAGGTCTCTTTTTCGGACATAAAATCCGAGATCTTGTCGATCTCGCCGTTGTTGCCGTAGGTGAAATCGTATTTCGGGTCGGAGATGACGATTATCTTGACTTCATCGGGAATGTCTCCGCTCTTGAGGTCAAGCTCGACGCAGTTGAGTGTCGAAAGCGTGAAGATCTCTTCAAGAGCTTTGGAATGGCTTTCACCGTGTCCCGTGGTGAAGCCGACGGTGATGTTTTCGGCTGCCACGCACTGGATTATCGCGGCGGTGAACTTGTTTTCCGCCTGGAAGGCGTAAAGAGAGCCGGTCTCGCTGTCGGTCTTATAGAAGGCGTCGAAGCCGAGAACGCGGTAATACTCGGTGTTTGCGGAGTTCTGGACGATGATGTTCTTCCACGAAATGATATCAAGGCGTGCCTGCTGTTTGAGGCGGTTGGCTTCGGCGGGGTCGCTCGTGATATCGACGTATCTGACGGTGACTTTGCCTTTTCCGTCGGTTCCGTCGTAAAGGCTTGCGTATTCCTCGGCGATATCACGCACGGAGGAATAATACTTGTCGGCGTCGCCGCGCTGTGCGTCGTAATATTCAAAAAGGTCGCGGGACGCGCAGAACGTGATGGTGATGTCGAAAGCCGAATATTTGTCGCCGAGAGCGATGCGGAGCGCTTTGTCGGTCTCGTCGCTCAGCGAATACATATGGTTTTCGGTAAGGTCGAATCTCCAGTCGTATTTTTCGTCGAAAAGGGTAACGAAAAGGTTGAGAGCGATGACGAGCGCGATGAACGCGCAGATGAACGCTACGGCATAGGTGCCGTATTTGAATTTTTTGGATTTGAATATCGACATTGCGTTATCCTCCTTACGACCAGCGGCGTTTCTCGTATACGCGTACCGTTAAGAAGAGGAACACGCCTGAGAAAGACACAAAATAGATGAGAGCCGGGATATCGAAATATCCGACCGTGAACGGCGAATAACGGTCAACTACCGAGAACCATTTGAGTACGACGCGGAAAAATTCCGTTTCGATATAGTTCGCGAGGAACGAGATGAGAAGGAGAGACACTACCACCGCCATGGAGGAGACCGCGGCGATGAGCTGGTTTTCGGTGATGGAGGAAAGGAAAAGTCCCACGGCGATGAAGGAAGCGCCGATGAGGAAAAGTCCGAGGATGTTGGAAAGTATCACGGCAAGGTTCGGGGAGCCGTATCTGAAAAGAAGGATATAGTTGAAGGAGTTGACGAGGAGCGTTCCGGCAAAAATGGTGAGAGCCGCGAGATACTTGGCAAAAACGATGCCGGTGAGGGTGATGGGCGTGGTCATCAGGAGCTGCTCGGTGCGCTGCTTCTTTTCTTCGGAGAACAGCTTCATCGTGAGGAGCGGGATGAGGATGGAGAAGATGAACAGAAGCACGATGAAGTAATCGCTGATGTTCTCATAGGAATACGAGCCGGAGGAGTCGGCGTTCAGAATCAGGAACGAGAAGACGAGTCCGGACACCGCGAGGAACATCCCCGCGAAAATGTATCCGATGGGGGTTATGAAATATGAGCGCAGTTCGCGCTTGTAAATTGCAAACATCGTGTTTTCACCTCTTGTCCGTATTTTCGGCTTCCTTCGCCGAACGTCTCTTGCGTTCCGCTTTTTCTTTCTTTGCGGGATCGACGAGACGGATGAAGATGTCTTCAAGGTTGATCTCGTCGCCCTCGAGTCCGATGAGCGGATAGGACGCCCTGGCGAGGGCGTAGAAGAGCGGCTTGCGGATATCGACGCGGTCTTCGCTCTCGATGATGTAGCTTATCGAGTCCGTGTCGCGTTTTCCGAGCTTTTCGGCATATTTCACGCCGGGCATGTTTCTGATAAGATCGAGCACGCTGTCTTCGGGACCGACGATCTTCGCGACGAGACGTCTCGAGCCGTCAACGGCGTTGATTATGTTCTCGGTCTTTTCGTTCGCAACGAGCTTTCCTTTATTTATAATAACGATCCTGTCGCATACCGCCTGTACTTCGGGAAGTATGTGGGTGGAAAGTATTACGGTGTGGTCTTTGCCGAGGTGGCGTATGAGGTTTCTGATCTCGATAATCTGCTTGGGGTCGAGACCGATGGTCGGCTCGTCGAAAATGAGCACCTTCGGGTTGCCGATGAGCGCCTGCGCGATGCCGACACGCTGACGGTAGCCCTTGGAAAGGTTGCGTATGAGTCTGTCTTTTACGTCGACTATCTTCACGACCTCGCATATCTCGCGGAGATGCTGCTTTTTGGGGAGGCGGCAGCTCTTGAGGTCGTAGCAGAAATCAAGATATTCGCCCACCGTCATTTCGAGGTAAAGCGGGGGTATCTCGGGGAGGAAGCCTATTCTTTTCTTGGCTTCGATGGGGTCTTCGAGTATGTCGATGCCGTCGATCTTACAGTAGCCGCTCGTTGCGGAAAGGTAACCCGTAAGGATGTTGAGGGTGGTGGATTTTCCCGCTCCGTTCGGACCGAGGAATCCCATTATCTCGCCTTCTTCAACGGTGAAGGAAAGGTCGTTGACGGCTTTTTTGTCGCCGTAGTTCTTACACAGGTGGGATATTTCAACCATTTGTCTTATCTGCTCCTTTCACGATTATGCCGAGGTCGTCGAGCGCTTTTTCGGGAACTTCGGCGGGGCAGTCGGTCATGAGCTCGCTCGCGTTCTGGACCTTCGGGTAGGCGATGACATCGCGGAGAGACGACGCGCCGAGCATCTGCATCACGAGGCGGTCGAGTCCGAGACCCATTCCGGCATGAGGAGGTGCGCCGTATTTGAACGCGTCAAGCAGGTAGCCGAACTTGATCTGCGCTTCTTCGTCGGAAAGACCGAGGAGGCGGAAGATCTGCGCCTGAAGCTCGGGGTTGGTTATTCTTACCGAGCCGCTGGAAAGCTCGATGCCGTTGAGCACGAGGTCGTACGCCTTGGCTCTGACTTTGGCTTTGTCGGTCTCGAGGTATTCGATGCATTCGTCCATGGGAGCGGTGAACGGATGGTGCATTGCGACCCATTCGCCCGTTTCCTTGTCGAATTCGAAGAACGGGAATTCGACCACCCACAGGAACTTGTAGCCCTCTCTCTTTATTTCGAGCTTGTTCGCCACCTGAAGTCTGAGAAGACCGAGGGTGGGGAGCACGTTCGCTTCGTTGCCGTCGGCAAGGATGAGCAGGATGTCGCCGTCCTTGGCGTTGGTCTTTTCTTTGATGGCGGCAAGCTCGGCTTCGGTCATGAACTTGGTGAACGAGCCGGACACCTGCCCGCCGGCGTACTTGAGCCACGCGAGCCCCTTGGCACCGCAGCCCTTGACGTACTCGGTGAGCTTGTCTATTTCTTTTCTGGTCAGCTTTTCGGCGCCGCCCTCGGCGTTGATGCAGCGCACCGTGCCGCCTTCGGCAAGAGCGGAGGCGAATACGGGGAACGCCGAATCCTTTACGACGTCGGAAAGGTCGATGAGCTCCATTCCGAATCTCATGTCGGGCTTGTCGCTGCCGAAGCGTTCCATGACCTCTTTATAAGTATAGCGGGGGATGGGGGTGGTCACGTCGACACCGAGCGTTTCCCTGAAAAGACGCTTCACGAAGCCCTCGGCGATCTTGAGGATGTCGTCGACGTCGGCGAAGGACACTTCAAAGTCGATCTGCGTGAACTCGGGCTGTCTGTCGGCGCGGAGGTCTTCGTCGCGGAAGCATCTCGCGATCTGGACGTATCTGTCAAATCCCGCGACCATGCAGAGCTGCTTGTAAAGCTGAGGCGACTGAGGAAGAGCGTAGAACGATCCCTTGTGTACGCGGGACGGAACGAGGTAGTCGCGCGCGCCTTCGGGCGTGGATTTGATGAGGATGGGCGTTTCGATCTCGATGAAGCCGTTCTCGTCGAAGTAGTCGCGTGTGACCTTGGCGACCTTGTGACGGAAAATGATGTTGTTCATCAGAGTGGGACGTCTGAGGTCGAGATAGCGGTATTTGAGTCTGAGGTCTTCGCCCGCCTTGGTGTCGTCGAGTATCTCGAACGGGGGAGTTTCGCTCTCTCCGACTATCTTGAGTGAGGTGACGAAAATTTCAACGTTTCCGGTGGGGATGTTGGGGTTCTTGGACGAACGCTCGCGTACCGTTCCTTCGGCTACGAGGACGTATTCGCTTCTGACGGAGGACGCTTTTTCAAAAAGCGCTCTGTCGGTGCTGTCATCGAACGCGAGCTGAACGATGCCCGTTCTGTCGCGGAGGTCGATGAAAATGAGCTGACCGAGGTCACGGCGGCGCTGACACCAGCCGGCGACCGATACGGTCCTGCCTATGAATTCTTCTTTTACGGTGCCGCAGTACGCGGTCCTTCTTGCGTTGCCTAAAAATTCAGCCATGATTTATATGTCCTTCCTTCCGTGTGAACGGGGTTATTTTCGGAGCATTCCGATGAACTCGTCGGCATTCACTCTTGCCGCCGTCTTTTCACCGCTTCTGAGGTTCTTTATCTCGCAGCTGTCGTTCGCGAGCTCGTCCGAGCCGAGGACGCAGACGTAGGTGAAGTTCTTTTTGTCGGCGTATTTCATCTGCGCTTTCACGCTTCTGCCGCTGACGTCTGTCTCGCATTTCACGCCGAGGCTCCTGAGCTTTTCGCAGAGCCCGAAGGCCTTCGCCGACGCTTCGCTTCCCATCGGGGCGATGTAAAGCTCGGGAGCGTCTTCGTTCGCGTCGCCGTTTTCCTCGGCTTTGAGCGCGAGCACGAGGCGCGAAAGCCCGAGCGCGAATCCGATCGCGGGCATTTCGGGACCGCCGAGCTCTGAAATGAGCCCGTTGTAGCGTCCGCCGCCGCCGAGCGCCGACTGTGCGCCGATGCCCTCGTGAACGAACTCGAACACCGTTCCGGTGTAGTAGTCGAGTCCGCGGACGCACTTGGGGTCTTCGATGTAGTTTATTCCGGCGTCGTCAAGCAGCTTCTTGAGCTGTTCGTAATGCTCTTTGCAGTGCCCGCAGAGGTGATCGACCGTCTTGGGCGCGTTTGCGGCGAGTCCCGAGCATATAGGCGACTTGCAGTCGAGTATGCGGAGCGGGTTGGTCTCGAGCCTGCCTCTGCAGGTGTCGCAGAGCTCCTCGGAGTGCGAGGCAAAATAGCTTTTCAGCGCTTCTCTGTAAGCGGGACGGCAGTCGGGGCAGCCGATGGAGTTGATGTGGAGAACGCAGTTCTTTATTCCGAGCCTGCGTATCACCGAGCTGCCGAGCAGTATCGCTTCGGCGTCCGCGAACGGCGTGTCGGGTCCGAAGCATTCGGCGCCGAACTGGAAGAATTCGCGGCTTCTGCCCGCCTGCGGCTTTTCGTAACGGAAAAAGTTTGAAAGGTAATAAAGCTTCAGCGGAAGCGCGGAAGCGTAAAGTCCGTTTTCGACGACGGCGCGGCATACGCACGCGGTGCCTTCGGGACGGAGCGTCATGGAACGGTCGTCCTTGTCGGTGAAGGTGTACATTTCTTTCTGAACGATGTCGGTCGTTCCGCCGACTCCGCGGGCGAAAAGCTCGGTCGCTTCGAAGGTGGGGAAGCGTATCTCCGAAAATCCGTAGCGGTCTGCCTGTTCGCGGCAGATATTTTCAATTCTGCGCCAAAGCGTTACTTCCTCGGGAAGTATGTCGGCGGTTCCTCTGGGTCTTTTGATTGCGGGCATGATCTGTGCTGCTCCTTTTTGATGTTATAAACTTTGATGACGCGTTCCGGCCACTGATTTTCCGCGGCGGGAACGGCTTTCAGAAGTGCTGCTCCTTCTTGATGTTGTTTCTCCAGTCAAGGTCGCCTCTCGCAAGAGCGAAGACGAGCGCTTCGGCGGTGGCTATATTGGTCGCGACGGGTACGTTGTACAGGTCGCAGAGTCTTATGAGGTTCATTTCGCCCTCAAGGTATTCTTCCTCATGCGCGGGGTCGCCGAAATAGAGAAGGAGGTCGACTTCGTTGTAGGAAATGCGCGACGCTATCTGCTCGATGCCGCCCATGGCGCCGGTCATCAGCCTTTCGATGGTGAGCCCCGTGGACTCGCTGATGTATTTGCCGGTGATGGCTGTCGAGCACAGATGATGGCGGTTGAGTATTTCGCAGTACGCCATGCAGAATTCCGTGACGAGCAATTTTTTACTGTCTGTTGAAATGATCGCAATTACCATTTTGTTATCCTCCCGAAAATGTGCGTTAATGGTAAGCTTTGTTGATGTACGAACGCCGTCCGGCACGTCGGATGACGGGGCAGAAAGCGGAAATTACCTAAATAAATTCATATTATATTACCATTTTCAAGGTATTTTGTCAAGTGTCATATATTATTATTGACAAAAATTATATATAAAAGACTTAAATCTCGCTTAATTCCGCGCTTTACCGTCCGGCAGGCGAAAAAGCGAAAAACGCGGAACGAAAAAAGCGGCTTTTTGCCGAATTTGCACTTGACAAAACCGGAATGCGGTGGTACACTTGAAAAGTAAAATGAATACAGTTCTTTAAGCAGGTGCCGTGACGCCGCAAGAATCCGTTTTCAACACAGTTTTTGTGCGTTGACGCATCCTTAATGCAAAAAGGGTGCTTATTTTTTTGCGTGGAGGCGTAAAGTGGAGGAAAAGTCAAAGATACTCACGTCCGAACCGTTCGACAGGATCCTGATGAGGATGTCCCACGAGATACTCGAGAACAATTCCGACGAAAAAGAGCTATGCGTCGTCGGCATACTCAGACGCGGTGCGTCGCTCGCACGCCGGATAGCTGACAATCTCGCAAAGCTTTCGGACAAAAAAATACACCTCGGCAATCTCGACATCACGTTTTACCGCGACGACCTCACGTCTGCGCTCCCCGACCCGTCGATACGGAAGAGCGACATCGATTTTTCGGTCACCGACAAGGTGGTCATCATCGTTGACGACGTGCTGTTCACCGGAAGGACGGCGAGAGCCGCCATGGACGCGCTCATCGACCTCGGCAGACCGCGCAAGATACAGCTTGCAGTTCTCATCGACAGAGGTCACCGCGAGCTCCCCATCAGAGGCGACTACGTCGGCAAGAACGTCCCGACCTCGAGACGCGAGCTCGTCAGCGTCAGGGTGCCGGAATACGACGGCGTGAAGGAAGCCGTCATACTGTCTTTGTAAGCAAAAACACAAAAATAAACAAAAAACGAAAGGAAAACCAAAAATGAAACTCGTTTACGGCGTAAAAGACAAACCCAAAGCCGGGCAGCTCATCATTTTTGCCCTCCAGCAGCTCCTCGCCATCCTCGCGGCAACCATCTGCGTTCCCGCTCAGGCAGGCATTCCCGGCGGTGAATCCGCAGCCCTCCTCGGCGCCGGTGTCGGCACCATCGTTTACCTTTGCTTCACCAAATTCAAAAGCCCCGTTTTCCTCGGAAGCTCCTTCGCGTTCATCAATTCCATGACCGTTGCATGGTCCGGCGCTGTTGTCGGCACCGCTTCCGCTCAGAAAGGCTATGCCGGACTTATCGTCGGTGCTGTTTTCGCAGGTCTCGTCTACGTTATCATCGCTCTCGTGGTCAAATTCTGCGGCACCAAATGGATCGACAAGATCATGCCTCCCGTAGTTATCGGTCCGACCGTTGCAATCATCGGTCTCGGACTTGCGACTACCGCAGTCACCGAATGCTTCTCGTGGGCTTCCGCCGAAAAGGTCGGCAACTCGTTCTTCTACAACATGACCGCCAACGCGTGGGTATCTCTCGTCTGCGCTCTCATCGCTTTGTTTGCGGTAATCCTCGTTTCCGTATTCGGCAAAAAGCTTCCCAAACTCATTCCGTACGTTATCGGTATCGGTGCGGGCTATATCGCAGCTACCATCTTCACCCTTATCGGCAGAGGCTGCGACATCCCCGAGATCATCCTCATCGACTTTGACGCGTTCTCTACCTTCGAGTGGATCCCCAATGTGGCAGTCGTTGAAGGCGCCAAGGGCTTCTCGCTCATCGACGGCAAATATATTGCCACTCTTGCGGTCGCTTACGCTCCCGTTGCGTTCGTCGTATTCGCCGAACATCTTGCTGATCACAAGAACCTTTCCTCCATCACCGAAACCAATCTTCTTGAAGATCCCGGCCTTCACAGAACGCTTCTCGGCGACGGCGTAGGCTCCATGGCGGGTGCTTTCTTCGGCGGCTGCCCCAACACCACCTACGGTGAATCCATCGGCTGCACCGCCATTACCGGAAACGCTTCCGTCATCACCATTTTTGTCACGGCTGTAATCGCCATCGTCGCTTCCTTCTTCGGACCGTTCGTCACCTTCCTCGGCTCAATCCCCGCTTGCGTAATGGGCGGCGTCTGCTTCACCCTTTACGGCTTCATCGCCGTTTCCGGTCTCAAGATGCTTCAGCCCGTTGACCTCAACGACAACGGCAACCTCTTCACCGCTTCCGTCATCCTTGTCGGCGGTATCGGCGGTCTCGCACTCACCATCGGTGAAATTCACATCACCGCTGTTGCCTGCGCTCTTATCCTCGGCATCGTTGTCAACCTCATCTGCAACCGCAAAAAGAGCAAATAATTCACGAACATAAGTGCAAAAAGTCCCCGATTTAAAACGGTGTTCTAAAGGACAGTTTCAAAATACAAATGCCACATAAGTGGTGAGTAAGTGCGCACTTATTAAAGAAACAGACTGATAAATCAAAATATCAGTCTGTTTTTAGTTTTCAGCAGGTGTTTATTTCGACATAGCATTTTAGTGATGTTTGCCCTGACGGGCAAG
>JAZRXG010000002.1:0-25043 GCA_045600105.1 Eubacteriales bacterium | reverse complement strand
TCTGCCGCCGACAGCACCTATACCTTTTACATAAATAATGATGCGCTGACACTTATCGGTGACGGCAGCTCTTACGTACTGAAGAAAACACAGTAACATATAAAAACGAGCGACAGGACTTCAAAATCCTGCCGCTTTTCTTATACATAGATTAGTTCGCGATCCAGAATTGTGAGAAGGTCTTTGGTGCTTCTCGCAATGCGAGAGAACGATTCGACAATGAGGGTGTCACCTTCTCTTATGAATTCAAGCATCGTTTTAAGATTTGGTCTGTCCGTGTTTCTGCCGGACGCTTTATCAAGGAACGTCTTTTCGGCTCCGCACTTCTCTGCCATTTCTATCTGTCGCGCTTCTATTTTTTATTACTCTATAGTTATGACCGATGAGTTTTCATTACACACAACTCGTCAATCCTCAATGGGTATGTGTATTCCCATTACGATGAGTTATAGAAGGTAAATATTGTCTTCTTATTCGCGTTGGTTGCATCAGATGACTTTTCGGCGCGGGAGATATTTACCTTATCAACGAGACGGTGTCCGGTGTCATCGTTGATGTATCCGTAAAACGTTTCCCTGACGTGCCAGCTGTCGGGGAGCATTATGTCGGACGGATGACCGAGCATCGATCCGGCGGATGAGTATACCGTAAATCGGTATCCCACAATGTCCCTTCTGTCACCATGGATAAGTTTTGCCGCAGCAGGGGCTGATGATGCGTTTCCTCCGGATCCGCCGGGGGAACCTACGCCTGATGCCGCAGCCGTGATTGAGCCTGCAATCGACACAGTGATGGTGGCTATGAGTACCAGAACTGCGAGGATTGTAAGCGCGAGCTGTCTCTTGTGCATAATGCATGCCTCCTTGGTTTGATATTTTCGCTCATCTATGTTATGACAGATTGACGCGGATTTCAAACGAAGGCGTGGTTTTGATGTATTTTGTGCTATCTCACGGTCAAGCATCTTTTCAATGG
Organism: Eubacteriales bacterium; assembly: GCA_045600105.1. Classification (GTDB taxonomy): domain Bacteria; phylum Bacillota; class Clostridia; order Oscillospirales; family CAG-382; genus UBA1206. The sequence continues at coordinate 24,068 of JAZRXG010000002.1, read as the reverse complement.
ATCGATAATCGCGTCATATAACATTTGCAAAAAAAAGAAGCAAGGTTAATTCCCTGCTTCTTTTCTGTTTTGACCGTCCCTCAACTTGAGGCGTAAAAAAGAAGCGCCCTCTCCGAAGAGAAGGCGTCAGACCGAAGACAAACTCGTTTCTTACGCCATTGAAATGCAAACAGAATAGAACAAAAGTGTACTTTCGTCAGAAGGATGATAGTACACTTTTATAATAGGAATATTGATTTTATCAGAAATTTCAATGGCTTCGACGAAAAACTCGACTGCCGTAGTAATCTACGCCGACGCTCGTTTTTCGCCGAAATCAACTTCGTTTGTCTCAGTCTGCTCAGATTCCAGACTTTGTCTGCAATCTGGCGCCCTCTCCGAAGAGAAGGCGTTTTCGAATTGGTTGATATAGCTTTTATCGAAAGGCACCGTAAAACCCTTGCTTTAGCCATGGGGAGTGTCAACGCGAGATTGCATTGTCGTGTTCCTTGTTTTTTAGAAGCTGAAAAGACTTATCCAGTATCTTCTCTTTTCTTTCCGAAAGCATTGTCTTGTAAAATTGCTTTTGCAAATCGGTGATATACGGCGTATTGTCTATCAGATCATTGATCTTCCGCATATCAATTCTCGGCAAAATACGCTTCAACGCTTTGTTGCAATCGGCATCGGAAAGACCGGAAATAAAATCAAAGTAGTTGATCTTCTGACCGTTTTGCTTGATTCCGGAAGTCGGTATCTGGAAAATGCGCAAATCTCTTTCGGCGGGATCATCCAACACCGCCTGCATGATTTCCGCATCCGCCTGCGGAAACAGACAGCTTCCGCAATCATAAATTGGCGCGATTCTTATTTCATCGGTACGGGTGTTATAAAGAAAACCCCAGTTTCCGTTATGCCTGTCCCAGTTGCCGATCAAGGCATCCACGATAAACATATCCCAAAAATGCTCCTTTAGGGTATAAGGATCGACCGCCTGTTGTTCGTCAATGGCAGTCAGAATATCTGAAAGCTCAGTACCGTATCCATTATGCTCCGAATCAATGATCGTATTCTTAAGTGAAGCAAAATCCTGCAAAACGGTTTCGGGTGTCGTGAAATCCTTGCAGGCAACAACGACTTTTTCCTTGCCGTTCTTTGTGAAAGTCCCGAGCATCGTTTCCTGCGCCGGGATCCCACACAGATTGAAAATCCGAGAGCCGAGATATTCGGACACGCAACCGTTGGTATAACTCATTTCCTTGTTGCGTGACGGCACGGCGGGAAACTTGAGCATATACAGTTCACCGTTCAGATTTACGGAAATCTTGCTGCCATTTGCACCGGTATAAGTCTTGTTCCTTCTCGGTAAATTCGTAAAGTCCATTTATCATTCCTCCATTCTTAAATACTTTCGGCGTAAATACCACGCCTGCTCCATTGATATTTCTTGTTCGGTTTCCGCTGAGTTGATGTCCGCATTCAAATCGCACCAATAAATATCAAAATGAAGATCTCTTTTTCCGCTGTCTTCAATTTTCCATGCTTCGATCATAGCGGAAAGAGACTTTGACAGATATTCAGGTAGTCCTTTTTCGAGATAAGAATCATCTTTCGGTTTACCGGTGTTTTTATCATAGTCTGCATTGTCTATTTGCATCAGTTCTTCCATCGTACAACCGAGTGCACGGGACAAACGCAGTACGGTATCCGCATTGCAGGCTCCGATAGAACTTTTTCCAGAGCATATATCAATTACTGTCGTTTTGGCAACGCCACTGACTTTAGATAAACGATACATCGTCATTTTCTTTTCCGTTAATATTGTCTGAAAATTCACATCATTGCCCCCATTCCATAATGTCATACTATATTATATCGGTTGCCCGACCTATTGTCAATAGATTAATGCCGATATCAATAAATTATGATAACGTGATTTCGTTGCATCCAAACGATTCAAAATCCATTAATGATATTGTTGAGGCAAAACGTAGCTTAAATCCATGGGATTTGGTTGACGACACGCACAAAGCTGGCGGTGCTTGGGCTCGAATTTATGATAACGGAAACGGAAATCATAAAGAAATTCCTATCCTTTTAATCAGGGAGGTAGGTTAATTGATCGTAACAAACGAGGAAGACCGCAGAACAAAATTTCGTACATTTTTGTTTTCTTTAGCAAAGTCGCAAGATTATTTGCAAGACAAGACAAACAGATATGCTACATATATTCAGTTAGAAGAAATATATCATACTGAAAACGCCAATGATTTTCGCCATTATTATTCAGATATTTTTTCCGTTTTAACGGTCATCAACAACGATAGTAATCTGGGCGACATTGATGTTCTTGGGCAAAATATGGCAATCATCCGAGAAGGATATCAATCAAAAAACCGTGATGCAAATGGAAACCAAATCGATATAAGCGACAGCATCCGAAAGCTGTACGATCACGTTAATCTTGATATTGCTCGAATCAGATTTTCAGAGAATCAAAATCGGCTATATTTAGGTCGAGATGGTTTGGATGATATAAATGCAAAAATTAACGAAGTTGACGCGAAACTTCCCGTCGTCCAAAAAAAGATGGCGGATGAAGTTGAAGATGTAAAAAAGGATTAAAGGACTCTCAAAAAGAATATATTTCTATTCTTGGAATTTTCTCTTCGTTAGTGCTGGCGTTTACTGCTGGTATAGCGTTTTCGACTTCGGTATTGGAAAACTTACACAAAGCAAGCATATATCGAACGTCATTTATTTGCTTGCTCATTGTTCTAAACGATAATCAAAAAATACGGCGAGTAGATTTGTTTTATATGTCTTCGGTCCTGCGTAATTTTGTTTTGTTTGTTTAATATATAATAATTTTGACACACATTTTGACACAATTTTTGCCAATATTCTTGTATATACATGGATTTAGTCCAACATATAATGACATAAGAAAAGCCTTGAAATATCCAGCAATTTCAAGGGATTTTCAAAATTCCGCTGATATTTCAAGGTTTTCTTTATGGCCTGCCCTGGGGGATTTGAACCCCCGACCATCGGAATCGGAGTCCGGTACTCTATCCAGCTGAGCTAAGGGCAGAAAAAAGATGATCACTCATCTTTTCTGTATGTTAAATTGAAAAACAGGTATACGAGCCAGAATACGAGCATCGTGAAAACCGCGATGCCGATGAAGATGAAGCTTCCCATTCCGGCAAGTGTTTCTTCCGCGTCTTTGACGGCGCCGCATATCAGCTCCGTCACGACGGCGCATAAAACGGCGGGACAAAGGATCAAAAGCGTATCTTCGATGATGAACGGCTTTATCCCGTCTATTTCAAAATGCTTTATCGTTTCGACGTTGATGATAAAAGGTACGACGTAAAGCGTTGAGAAAACGAGAAGCAGTATCATCTGCAGTATTATATTCGACGGAAGCTGAAACGACAGCTGAAACACGATGCCGATGACGGCTGAATACACCGCCTTTAATATATATCTCTTATACGCCGTATTTCTTTTCATCGTTCATTCTTATCTGTTTGCGCATAATCTTGCCGCTCGACGTCTTGGGCAGAGCGTCGACGAATTCGACGATACGCGGGTATTTATAAGGAGCGGTGACCTTTTTGACGTGGTTCTGGATTTCTTTTTTGAGTTCGTCCGACGCGGTATAGCCCTTGGCAAGGACTATCGTCGCCTTTACGACCTGACCTCTTACGGGGTCGGGTACGGCGGTAACGGCACATTCGAGCACGGACGGATGCGTCATGATGGCGGATTCGACCTCGAACGGCCCTATACGGTAGCCGGAGCACTTGATGACGTCGTCGTTTCTGCCGACGAACCAATAATATCCGTCAGCGTCGCGCCATGCCATATCACCGGTGTAGTAGCAGTCGTGTCTGAACGATTCGGCATTCGCCTCGTCGTCGTTGATGTATCCCTTGCAAAGTCCCGCGGGATAATATTTGCTGAGGTTTCTTACTACGATATATCCGGGGATACCGTCCTCGCACTTGTTGCCGTCGTAGTCGACGATATCTATATCGAATCCGGGCGCGGGTTTGCCGGTAGAACCGGGACGTATCTCAAAGCCGTCGAAGTTGGCGCAAAGCACGGGAGTTTCGGTCTGACCGAAGCCTTCGGTGAGCGTGAGTCCCGTCAGATCGCGGAATCTGTTGAAAACCTCGGGATTGAGCGGCTCGCCTGCCATGCAGCAATGCTTGATCGACGAGAGATCGTAAGACGAAATATCTTCTTTGATAAGGAATCTGAATATCGTGGGGGGCGCGCAGAACGTGGTGAGCTTGATCTCTTCAATGAGCTTGAGCGTATTTGCCGCCGAGAATTTCTCGTTGTTGTACGCAACGACGGTGGCGCCGCATATCCACTGACCGTATATCTTGCCCCATGCGAATTTTGCCCAGCCGGAGTCGGACATAGTAAGGTGAAGCTTGTTCTCCTCGACCTTCTGCCAGTATTTGGCGGTGACGATATGGCCGATGGGATAAGCGAAGTCGTGCTTTATCATTTTGGGCATACCGGTCGTACCCGACGAGAAATAAACGAGCATTTCGTCGGACGTTTCGGTCTTTACCCTTCCCTCAAACGGTTCGGCACCGGCGATGGCGTCACGCATATTGATGAATCCGTCGGGAATGTTATTGCCGCAGACCGCGACGTTTTGGACCGTTTTGCAGTCGGGCAGCGACTTCTGGACGTAAGAAAGCATTTCGGCGTCGTCGGTGACGCAGATGAGCTTGACGTTGGCGGCGTTGCATCTGTATACGATATCCTTCGGGGTAAGCTGGAAGGTGGCGGGAATGCAGACGATGCCGAGTCTGTGGCAGGCGACGAACGTGAACCACACTTCGGGGTTCTGCTTGAGCATGAATATTACGCGGTCGCCTTTTTTGAGACCGAGCGATGTGAGCCACGATGCCTCTTTCTTCGAAAGCTCGGACACCTCGGCAAACGTATACATTCTTCTCGTTCCGTTGTCGTCGCAGTAATAGAGGGCGTTCTTATCGGGTTCCGATTCCGCCCAGGCGTCGACCACGTCGTACGCGAAGTTGAATCCTTCGGGGACGGTGACCTTGTAGTTCGCCTTCATGTCCTCGTAGTCTTTGTATTCTGTTCTGTTAATGAATTTTTCAAGCATAATTATCGACTCCTAAAAAAACAGTATAATTATAAACGTCTTTGCAGGAAATGTCAATAGTTATTGCAAAAAGAATAAAATTCGCCGGAAGAAACCGTTTGAGGTGACTTCCGGTGAATACGCTTTATTAATTATATCCCACGGCAAGACCGAATATCAGTATCGCGCAGGTGAGAATGAACGTAAGAAGGTGATATATCCAGGTATCCTTGATATATCTGACGTAAGTATAATCGGACAGATTGAGCGATATGAGCAGCGCCGCGTCGGTCGGATAGATATAGTTGGCAAATCCGTCACCGAAAATGTAAGCAAGCACCACGAGGTTCGCGGGGATATCGAAAGCGGACGCTATGGGAAGAATGAGCGGGATGAGCAGGAAAGCTTTTGCGCTTCCGCTCGCGATGAACAGCTCGGTCAGCACGACCACGAGATATATGAACAGTATCAGCAGGTACGGCGACAGTCCGCCGGCGACCTTCATCAAATTATATACGAGAGTATCGAGTCTGAACGATTCGACGAGTATGTATTTGATCGACGAGGCGAGCAGTATGAGAAGCAGTGCCGGAAGCATGATGAGCGCGCCTTTGCCGAATGCGGAAAGCATTTCCCTCACGCTCATTTTTGCCGTAAGCGACGCGCTTACGCCGCCGATAAGGAAGCAGAGCGCGATGATGATAAGCGTGTAATCCTGAAGGAAGGTGACGACCGTGGACATAACGCAGAGGATGAGTCCCGTCCCGAGCACCGAGCCGAACACGATAATCGCTCTGTCGAGATTCACGTCTTTTTTGAAGTCAACTTCGAAATCATTTACTTTTCTTCCGTTTTTCTTCTCCACCCTCTTGGCGTGCAGCATAAGGAACGTGGTAAGCAGGAAATATATCCCGACGAACGTCAGTATTCTTATCCACGCACCCGAAAAGAGCGGAACTTCCGCAATTTTCTGGGCGATACCGACGGTGAACGGATTCATGATGCCCGAGGCAAATCCTCCGCCTGCCGCAAGCAGGCTTATCCCGAGTCCCGTAAGGTTATCGAATCCGAGCGACACGGTGAGGGCGCACACGAACGGGATCATGGGTATGACCTCTTCAAAAGAGCCGACGAACGAGCCGAGAAGCATGAAGAACAAAACGATGACGTAGATTATGGCGTATCTTTTTTTATAAAACCTTTTCACGAGTTTTTTAAGAAGATATTCCATGAAATTGCATCGCGTCAGGGCTTCGAACACTCCGCCGATGACGAGCAGGAACGCGAGGATGGCGATGAGAAGCGTGTTTCCGTCGCTGCCGAGAACGAGGAACGGCGACAGAATGAACTTGTAAAACGGGAAGCTTACGTCCCCGAGTTCGTTGTATACTTCCCCGGTATACTGTCCGGCGGGAAGCACAAAGGTCAGGACGTAAGTGGCGATCATGAGACACAGAATTATGATCATGCTTGACAAATACGACTTGATGCTTATCGAATCAAGTTTGTTCTTGCTTTCTTCTTTCATTTTCCCATCTTCCTTATCAAATTTTTATAAAATTCAACCGCGGGTATCAACGTGCTTATATCGATATTTTCGTCTTTCGCGTGCATGGAATCGAGCTGTTCATCCGTCACCGTGAACGGAGCGAAGCGGAAAACGTTGTCGGATAAATCGGAGAAATACTTTGAGTCGGAGGCTCCGGTCGAGATATACGGCGACGTGATGACGTCCGGAAAGCTTTCGGTGATCATCTGCTCGAGGAAAGAAAACTCAGCCGTCCGGTGATCGCATATCGTCGAATGATAACCGGGGTCGGCCTCGGTTATCTCGATACCGTACTTTTTCGCTTTCTTTCCGAGCTTTTCAAGAACGTCTTTTTTGTCGTCGTGATGCGCGAGCCTCATATTCCCCGTAACGTACGCCTCGGTCGGTATTACGTTGAATTCATCCGAGCCCTTGGCTTTTGTAAAGCAGATCGTCGTTCTTACCAACGCGTTCGCGGTCGGGGAGAATTTAGTGAGGATGTGCGCAAGAAGGTGTCTGAAAAGCTTTGCGTTGCGGAAAACGAATTTGAGCACGCCTTTCATCTTAGCCGAAAGCTTTGAAAACGTTTCGACCGTGGTGTCATCGAGCTTCGGCTTGAAAAGGTTGTGTTTTTCTACGTCAACGATGAACGCGGCAAGCCTTGAAAGCGGATCGTTTTTATCGGGCGTCGACGCGTGACCGCCGTTTGACTTTGCCGTGAAAACCAAGTCGATACAGTCTTTTTCGCCCACCGCGACCATCGCGAAATATCCGTCGGCACCGCCGACCGGGTCGTAGACTATCATTCCGCCTTCGTCAAGGGTGAACGCGAAACGTACGCCGCGCTTTTTCAGTTCCCTTGAGACCTCAAAAGCGCCTTTTCCCGTCGTTTCTTCGTTGCAGGACGATTCGATATATATTGACTTGGTAAATTCATATCCTTCACCGATCAGTTCTTCGGCTGCCGTGAGGATCGCCCAAAGGTTGCCTTTGGTGTCGAGCGTTCCCCTGCCGTACAGCTTTCCGTCGTCAACTGCCGCGTCAAACGGTTCGTGCAGCCATTTGCCGTTTTCGGATACCACGTCGTGATGCGACATGAACAGAACGGGTTCGGTGCCTTCCACGATATGCGACAGCAGTATCGCGCCGCCGATCTCCTCGTAAACGAACGTACCGAACACGTTGGGGAACGATTCTCTGAGGAGCTTTCTGAAATTCGAAAACGCCTCCTCGTTCGGGTCTGCGGCGTCTGAAACGGTGGGGATATTTATCATTTGCGATAAAGAACGGATATATTTATCCAGACGTTCTGACATAAGAATAAATCTCTTTTCGTATTTTTCGCCTTTAACGATTAAAAAAATAATATCACGTTTGTTTATAAAAGTCAATAATTATACACTTTGCGGCTGCGGAAAAAATAATTCAAAAAAATCCCTTTTGTCTTTCGACAAAAGGGATTTTTTGTTGGTGATCCACCGGAGAATCGAACTCCGGACACCATGATTAAAAGTCATGTGCTCTACCGGCTGAGCTAGTGGATCATCGCGCTGCCCTTCACGACAGCTTCGATAGAATAACACACAATGACAAATTTGTCAATACCTTTTCGCAAATTTTCCGAATTTATTTTATTTGAATTTCGCGTTTCTCAATAAAACCTGAAATTTGCGATGACCTTGCCGAGGACCGACACGTTGCGCGCGTAGATCGGCTTCATTTCGGAGTTTTCGGGCTGCAGGCGTATTCTTTCCTTTTCGCGGAAATAACGCTTGACGGTCGCCTCATCGTCTATCATGGCAACGACTATCTCGCCGTCGTCGGCGTAGCTGCGTCCCTCGACGACTACAATATCACCGTCGAGTATGCCCGCCTCCTTCATGCTTTCCCCGACGACGCGGAGCGCGAACAGATTGGACATACCGAGGCACATGCTTGCCGGGAAATCGACGTATCCTTCGTAGTTCTGTACGGCGGTTATGGGGACGCCGGCGGTGACTTTGCCGAGCAGGGGCACGCGGAGCGTCCTTTCGTTCGACGCGTTCTTGATATGCTCGAGCGACACCGCCCTCGACTTGCCGTCGTTTCTGCGGATGTATCCCTTTTCGTCAAGACGTCTGAGGTACAGATGCGCCGTTGACGTTGACTTGATGTCGAGCGCCGCGCAGATATCGCGCACGGAAGGAGCGTAGCCCATCGTTTCGATGGTACGCTCGACGTATTCGTATACCTTTTGTTCTTTTTCGGTAAGTTCGTTCATTCCGATTCCTCCGTGGTGACGGGAAAACATATATCAAACAGTTCTCTCGCACGTTGTTCTTCGCGTCTCACGTAAAGCCAGCCGAACAGTGATTCGAGTCCGGTGGCTCTGTGATACTCGAGCGACGCCGCGGAGCGCGGCGTGTGATTTGTTTTGGCGTTTCTCCCGCGTCTGAAAGCGGCTTCTTCCTCTGCCGTGAGGCTCGGAAGCAGACGGTCGACGGCTGCCGACTGCGCGACTGCCGTGACGAATCCCTTTGCTTTCGGCGAAAGAGACGAAATATTGCAGTCTCCCCTGTTCGTTATCCTTTCGCGGACGAGAAGCTCGAAATAGGCGTCGCCTATATAGGCAAGCACGAGCGCGGGATATTCGTTGGCGTTCGTCATACGCGTTTCCACTTGGGACCCTGCGCGGTATCTTCGATGATGATTCCCATATCCTTGAGCTGATTTCTTATTTCGTCGGCTCTTGCGTAGTTCTTTGCTTTCTTTGCTGCCGTACGTTCGTCAACGAGTGCCTGGATGGGCTTGTCCTCTTCGGAAAGCTCAACGGCTTTTTCTTCTTCCTTCGGGGCGTTCTTTATTTTTTCTGCTTCTTTGATGAGGTCGAGCGACAGAACTTTATCAAAGGACTCAATGAGTGCGAGCTTGGTCGCTCCGTTGGTTTCGGCTTTGAGCACGTCGTAAACGCAGGTGATGGCGACGGACGTGTTGAGATCGTTGTCGAGGGCTTCGCGGAAAGAAGCGTCGTATTTTGCGAAAGCTTCCTTATCGACTTCTCCGTCGTTTTCTATCTGCGAAATACGTGTGACGAGCTTGTTATAGGACCCCTTGGCGTTTTCGATGCCGTCCCACGAGAAAACGAGGACCTTGCGGTAGTGCGACATAAGGCAGAAATAGCGATAGACCATCGGGGATATGCCCTTGTTTTCGAGCACCGAAACGGTGAGGAATTCGCCTTTTGATTTTGACATTTTGCCCGTTTCGTCGTTGAGGTGACGGATGTGGAACCAGAAATCGCACCAATGGTGTCCGAGATACGCCTCCGACTGCGCGATCACGTTGGTGTGATGCGGGAACGCGTTGTCGATGCCTCCGCAGTGAATGTCGAGATGCTCGCCGAGTTCCCTGACGCTTATCGCGGAGCATTCGATGTGCCAGCCGGGATAGCCGACGCCCCAGGGAGAATCCCATTTGAGTTCCTGCGAATCGAATTTGGATTTGGTGAACCAGAGCGCAAAGTCGTTCTTGTTCTTTTTGTTGCTGTCTTCTCCGACGCCTTCGCGCGAGCCGACCTCGAGGTCTTCGGCATTATGCTTTGAGAAAACATAATATTCCTTGAGTTTTGAAGTATCGAAATAAACGTTTCCGCCTGCCTGATAGGCGTATCCCTTTTCGATGAGTACGCTGATCATTTCGATGAAATCGGAGATCCTCGAAGTGGCGGGAACAATATGCGCGGGACGCGCGATGTTGAGCTTGTCGCAATCCGCGAAAAACGCCTTGGTGTAGAAATCGGCGATCTCCATGACCGTCTTTTTCTCGCGCTTCGCGCCGAGCAGCATCTTGTCGTCGCCGTCGTCGCTGTCGCCGGTGAGGTGTCCGACGTCGGTGATGTTCATGGCGCGTTTGACATCAAAGCCTGCGTAATTAAGATATTTCTCGAGTACGTCTTCCATGATGTACGAGCGCAGGTTGCCTATGTGCGCGAAATGGTACACGGTAGGTCCGCAGGTATACATCGTTACCTTGGGAGATGCGGGAGCGAAATCGTCTTTTGTTCTTGTGAGTGAGTTGTAAAGTTTCATGATTGAGATGCACTTTCTATTTTGTAGGATCTATGTACTGCCAGTATCCGATAACGTATTTGTAGCCCGAGAAGATCGTGAACGCGGTAGTGACGATCATCATAATGAGCGAAAGGAAGCCGCCGAGCGGAAGAACGATGGGTTCGAGTATGACGGTGACGATGCAGACCATCTGCGACACGGTCTTGAGCTTGCCCCATATATTCGCGGGGATGACGATCTGCTGGTCGCTCGACGCAACGACGAGGCGCAGCGACGTCACCATAAGTTCACGGAATATGATTATGAGAGACATCCAGAAGAATACGTTCTTGAGAAAGCCGTGCGACAGAGTTTCCCCGGTCGGGATGATAAAATCGGAGAAAATTATGGCAAGCAGCGCGGCGAAAACCATGAATTTATCCGCAAGCGGGTCCATGAATTTGCCGAACCGCGTGACGAGTCCGCATTTTCTGGCGATCTTGCCGTCGACGAAATCCGTTATGGCTGCGAGAATGAATATGGCTGCCGCCACTATTCTCGACCACGTGACGTGCGAGCTGCCGAATATCGGATAAATCATGAAGAACACGAAAAACGGTACGAGCAGCGCACGGATGAGTGTCAGCTTGTTAGGAAGATTCAGTTTCATTTTGATCTCCATTCTGCCGCGAACGGCGGCAAGGTTCATTGTTGGTATATTTTATTTTGAGTTCAGTTCTCTGAACGACGAATAATATTTGACGTATTCGCGCATTATGCATCTGCCGTAATACTGACGTTCGTCATTATACGACGCAAGCGGAAACGGAGAAAGGTAATGCGGTATATCGAATACGATTATCGATCCCGAAAGCTTTGCTTCATAGCCGAACGAACGCACGAGCTCGTCGTAGCGCTTATAGGTGTAGGTCTGCTCGAACACTTCGGCGTCGTGCCAGAATTCAGCGCCTGCCCTTTTTACGTTCTTTGCCCATTCCTCGCAGTATTTGCCGTATTCGTCGAATATCGCGTCGGGAACGTAAAGCTCGTTCGTCCTGCCGAGGCAGTCCTGAGCGGCGACTATATCGACGATGGGCTTTTCGCCTTCTTTTTCGGGTTTTATCATATTGTACATGGCGCTGCCTGCCGACAGATACAGACCGCTTCTCCATATAGCGGGAGCGATCATTATCTTTGCGTCGGCGTCAAGCTCGCGGATGAGGTCGGACTGTGCCTTATAGACCATACGTCCGTATTTTACGCCGTTGGCGGACGTCATCCAATAGTCGCACTGCTCGTCGGCGAGATAATAGCCGACAAACGATTCATGATGTCCGTACTGTTCAAACAAGTCGCGTATCACGTATTCGGAATCGTGGATCACACCGTTTATCAGATCGATCTTAGTAATCGGATTTGCAAAATCCACGCCCGATATGGTACCCATGTAAACGTCGATCCCGAGTTCGTCGGCGGCGCTCAGAATCGCTTCGTATACGTCGGTACAGCCGTACACCTGACAGTAACGGTATCCGGCGTCGACCGTACGTCCCGAGCTGAACAACGTCGTTTTTTCGTTATAGTCCGCGGATTGTGAAAGCACGAGATACTCCATGCCGAGGTCGCGCATGCCTTTCAGCATAAGGTACCACGAATACTCGTCGTTCATTTCCGAAACGGTGCTTGACATTCCGATGAATATCTGCGCGAATCCGCCTCTCACTACGGGAAGCTGAGGAATATCGGCGTATATCTGCACCTCGGACGCCTGAGCGTCTTCCGATCCAAAGCTTATGCTTACGTTTTCCCCGTCCGTCGGATCGAAATACAGATACGCCGTTTCGATATTTCCGGCGTCGGAGGTATATACGGTGAGGTTCTCGACTTTTTTGCCGCCGCACTCGACGTTCCACGTATTTATTTTGCCTTTGTACGTCACCGAAGCGCCGCGGAAAGAACGCGTTTCGGTCCCGCTGAACTCAAACGTTCCGTTTTCGGGAAGAGACGCGAATTTATAGTACGCGCCGTCGGTAAGAAGTATTTCGGCTTTGCCGTCAAGCGTTACCTCTTTGCCTGCCGCGGCGTTCGAATCGGAAACGCGGTTCTTGCGGGTAATGAATTCATAATCGACTTTGACTTCGTTCTCGCAGCCGTAAACGTATATTTCGTCCGTCGTGACGCTCGGAGAATAAAAATATATGCTTAAATAACGCGCTTTTACCGTATCCGGACGGGTGACCGAATATTTGCGCGACGCACTTTCGGTCTTGCCCGAAAACGTGCGCAGATACGACTGACCGAGATCCTTCCATTCTTCGCCGTCAACGGAATATCTCACCGTGACGCGTTCGGGATATGAGGTCGAATAAAGTCCGAAGCTCACTTCCGAAACATTGCATTCTTTGCCGAGGTCAAGATTCAGTATCACACCGCTTTTTCCGGTGATCTCGTCTTTTTTGGACGCCCTCGTCTGTGTCAGAGCGTCTTTTCCGGCGTCTTCAAAAGTGACGCCGTCGGTAAGTTTCGTATTGTTCTCGTCGGGATACGTTTTCGTTCCCTGCCACGTATACGAAGCGTTTGAAGTGAGAAGCGTCCTGGTGTTTTCGCGTCTGCCGTAAATGCTTATCCTGCTTATTTCGATCCCGTTGCCGAAAGGAATGACGAACAGCACCGATTTTGCCGAAACGGCAAGACTGCCTTCTTTGCCGAAAGTTCCGGCGAAAAACGTATAGTTGTATCCGTCGGTGGAATAGAAGACCTCACATTCGGTCACGTTCGAAACGAGCTCGAACGATTCGATATCGCATATAAAGCCGAGATCGACGTATATGCCCGTTTTGGTGTTGTCGAGCTCGAGTTCCCTCGTATTGCCCGACCAGTCGCCCGACTTGAAAACGGCTTTTCCTGTTTTGCTGAGTGACGGAGTAAGACGCACCGGCGTTTCGTTCACGCCGTTCGTAAGGACGGAAATATTATCGTCGCCTTCGATATCAGCTCCGTATTCGTAATAATACGGACATCCCGCCGCAAGGTCGCGGGAAGACGTATCTTCGGACGATTCCTCACGCGATGCTTCGGCGCTTTCGTCCGTGACCGCGGAAAGCTCTTCCGGACCGGTGCTGCGCTCTTTTATCCCGTTATCGGTGCATGAAGTCAAGATCATACTTCCCATAATAATTACGGCAAAAATCAGCGAAAACAGTTTTTTCATATTTTCAACCTTCGTTCTGTCCGAATACGGCAGCGCCCACGAGGTCGTAATCCATGACTTCGTTTATCTTGACGTTCACGAATTTTCCGGGATGAACGTTTTTGGACGAAAGGAAATATACCTTTCCGTCGATATCGGGACAGTCGCCTTCGCTTCTGCCGAAGAAATGCTCGCTCACTTCGTCGTAGCCCTCGCATATCACCCTGAGGGTCTTGCCGATCTTTGCTTCGTTTATTTTTTTATGTATGAGTTTCTGCTCGCGCATTATGGCATTGCAGCGCTTTTTCTTCACTTTCGCGGGGATCTGGTTTTCAAACAAATACGCGGGAGTGTCTTCCTCACGCGAATACTCGAAAGCGCCGAGACGTTCGAATTTCGTTTCTCTGACGAATTCAAGCAGCTCGTTGAAGTCCTCGTCGGTCTCTCCGGGGAAGCCCACGATGAGGGAGGTGCGTATGATTATTCCCGGGATCCTTTCGCGCAGCTTCGCGATGACGCTTTTTATAAGCGCGGAATCGCCTCTGCGGTTCATTCTTTTGAGCATTCCGTCGCTGATATGCTGAATGGGGATGTCGATGTATTTGACGACCTTGGGGTTGGACGCTATTTCTTCAACAAGCCCGTCGGTGATAAGCTCGGGATAGCAGTAAAGGACCCTTATCCACTCTATCTTTTCGATAGCCGCGAGCTCGTGCAGCAGCGAATCAAGGCAGGGAGTGCCGTAGATATCGACGCCGTAGCGGGTGGTATCCTGAGCGACGAGGCATATCTCCTTAACTCCGAGTTCGGTGAGCTCCTTTACCTCGTCCACGATCTCGGACATTTCCCTGCTTCTGAATTTGCCTCTGAGTTTGGGGATGATGCAGTAGGTGCAGTGGTTGTCGCAGCCTTCGGCGATCTGTACGTAGGCGAAATGCTCGGGGGTGGTGACCACCCTGCTTCCGCCAAGGACCGATTTGCTGCAGTCCGCGCAGCGGTAATACTGCTTTTTGTCGTAAGCGTACTGCACCGCTTCGACGATATCGTCATAAGAGCCGGTGCCTATGACGGCGTCGACTTCGGGAAGTTCCCTGAATATTTCTTCTCTGTACCTTTCGGCAAGGCAGCCCGCAACGACGATGCCCTTGAGGTCGCGGTTCTTCTTGAGCCACGCGATATCGAGGATGTTGTCGATCGCTTCCTGCTTGGCTGACTGTATGAAGGCGCAGGTATTTATGGCCATTACGTCGGCGTCGATATCCTCCGCGACTATCTCAAAGCCCGCCTCGGCGCATTTTGATATCATCGTTTCGGTATTGACGAGATTTTTCGGACATCCGAGGGATACGAACCCCACTTTTATTGCCATAGTTTACTCCTTGATATAATCGGACAAGGCCGATCTTATTTCGTCCCAGCCATATCCGTTACGGTATAACGTATTCATGAATTTCGCTACCGATGCACGGTCGTCGGTATCGTATTTCGATATGCTTTTGTCGATGAGCGCCATAAGGTTCCCGCGGTACGTTTCGTCGTCCATGCTTTCGACGGCGTTTTCGATATCGTCGCGGCGGAAGCCTTTTGCGAAGAGATACTGCGCTATCCTCTTTTTGCCCCAGAGCCTCGTCCGCGCGAGCTCCGACGCGTACCTCGCGGCAAGCGACGTGTCGTCGATATATCCGCGTTTCACGAGCAGTTTTATCACCGTGTCGATGACTTCATCCGGAAATTTGCCCTTAAGCTTTTCGCGCATTTTCTTTTCGGAATGGTCGCCGTAGGAAAGATAGGATTCGGCCTTTTTTATGCACGTCAGCTTCTGTGCGCAGAATTCGAGCTTTTCGGTGTCGCATTCGCCGCTTCCGGCAATGCCGAGAGACAGGAAATCGGCTTCCGTTATCCGATATTCGCCGCCGCAGACGACGGATATCTCGTGGCTTGCCTTATCGGCGATGACCGACGTTACGGGCAGGATCATCAGTAATCTTCACCCTCGCCGTCATCTTCGATATCGAATCCGTTGCCGGACTTAAGATACGCTTCTCTTATCTTCTGCTCGATCTCGGAAGCGAGCTCCCTGTTTTCGGAGAAGAGCTTTCTCACGTTGTCCTTGCCCTGAGCGAGGCGCTGTCCGTCGTAGGAGAACCACGAACCGGATTTTTCGATGATGTTGAACCTGACGCCGAGATCGCAGAGCTCGCTGTCCTTGGAAATGCCCTTGCCGTAGATGATGTCGAATTCGGCAGTCCTGAACGGAGGAGCCACCTTGTTCTTGACGACCTTGCACTTGACGTGGTTGCCCACGAATTCGGTGCCGTCCTTGAGCTGTTCGCCCTTTCTGACGTCTATTCTTACGGAAGCGTAGAACTTGAGCGCGCGTCCGCCGGTGGTCACTTCGGGATTGCCGTAGACGATGCCGACTTTTTCACGCAGCTGGTTTATGAAAATGACAATGCAGTTGGATTTGGAGATGGCGCCGGAAAGCTTGCGGAGCGCCTGAGACATAAGTCTTGCGTGGAGGCCGACGTGGGACGCGCCCATATCGCCTTCGATCTCGCTTCTGGGGACGAGAGCCGCGACAGAGTCGATGACGACGATGTCAACGGCGCCGGAACGCACGAGCGAATCGCACACCTCAAGAGCGGTCTCGCCGTCGTCGGGCTGAGACACGAGAAGGTCGTTGATGTTTACGCCGAGAGCCTGCGCGTAGATGGGGTCGAGAGCGTGCTCCGCGTCGATGAATACGGCGGCGCCGCCTTCCTTCTGTACCTCGGCTATCATGTGGAGAGCGACGGTCGTTTTACCGGAGGATTCCGGCCCGAAGATCTCGACGATCCTTCCCTTGGGAACGCCGCCGATACCGAGCGCGAGGTCGAGCGAAAGGCTGCCGGTGGAAACCGCCCTGACTTCCATATCGGCGTTGTCGCCGAGTCTCATGACGATCCCTTTTCCCTCTTTTTTCTCAAGCTGCGCAAGCGCGGTCTCGAGTGCTTTTCTTTTGTTTTCTCTGCTGATATCGTTTTCCGCCATAATGCTTTCCTTTCTATAATAAAAAAATTACGTCACGATAATATCGAACTAATGTTCACCCGTATTCTATCACATCGTCGTCGGATTGTCAAGTATTTTAATATAATTACCTTTTATCTTTTATGTCAAATATAGACAAAATCACCCAATTAAATTTTACTATTTGTTCATTTGCACTATTTACAGTTCGGGAATTATGTTATATAATCGTAATTACGATAGAAACGTGTCAGTTTTATCGTAATATGAATAAGTGGGGTAAAAGAAAATGAAAGAAACCAGCAACCACGGCGAGCTTTGTCTTATCGTACTCAAAAGTTCAAGAGAGCTCGGCGTACTTGTCGATGAAAAGATCAAAGCGCTCCGCAATGAACAGGATTCCGATGAATCCTACATTCTTCCCATCGAAGAGATCCGTTTCAACAACGGCGAAGGCAAGGTTAAACTCGATGAATCCGTAAGAGGCAAAGACGTTTACATCATCGCAGACGTCGGCAACTACTCCGTCACCTACAACATGTTCGGTTATGAAAACCACATGGGTCCGGACGAACACTATCAGGACATCAAGCGCGTTCTTTCTGCTATCGGCGGAAAAGCCAACCGCATCACTCTCATCATGCCGCTTCTCTACGCTTCCCGTCAGCACAAGAGAAAAGGCCGTGAATCCCTCGACTGCGCTCTCGCGCTCAACGAGCTCGAAAACCTCGGCGTCGACACCATTCTCTCGTTCGACGTTCACGATCCCACGATCTACAACTCCATCCCCAATTCCTCGTTCGAAAACATCTTCCCGACCTACTCGATGCTCAAATGCTTCATCGCAAACGAGGGCAACAACATAATCAAAGACAACATGACCGTCATCTCCCCCGATACCGGCGCAATGGACAGAGCCATTTACTACGCCAACGTTCTCGGAGTAGACGTAGGCATGTTCTATAAACGCCGTGACCATACACGTATCGTCAACGGCAAGAACCCCATCGTTCAGCACGAATACATCGGCGGACCTCTTGAAGGCAAAAAGGTCATGATCATCGACGATATGATCGCTTCCGGCGAATCCGTCATCGACATCATCAACGAGATCTCCAAGAAGAACGTCAAGGAAATATACGTCGCCTGCACGTTCGCCCTCTTCACCGAAGGCGTCGCCAAGTTCGACAAAGCTTATGAGGAAGGCAGGCTCACCAAGCTTTACACCACCAACCTCTCCTACATCCCCGAAGACTTCAAGAAACGCCCCTGGTTCGTCGAGGTCGACCTTTCCAAGTTCATCGCGAAGATAATCAACACCCTTTCTCACGACGAATCCATCTCTCCGCTTCTCGACGCCACCACCAGGATCAGAAGACTTCTCAAGAACGCTTCCCTCAACTGATTTTTCACGATTTTTAACAAATAAACGCAAAAAGCCTATTGACAAATCGGTTTTGATTTGTTAATATAGTACGAATGGAAAAGCGGCCTTATGAAAAGTGCCGTGTTTTCCTCCTTACTCCGGATCATTTCCGGGGTCATATGTCCAAAAGGAGGTGCAGATTATGGAACAGAAAAAAGCGCTGTACGAAACCCTCTTCATCGTCAACAACACCATCGGTGAAGAAGCGATCAAGGAAGTAGTTGAGAAATTCACTTCTCTTATTTCCGGCAACGGCGAGATCGAATCCGTAAACGAATGGGGAACAAGACGTCTTGCTTATCCCATCGACGATTTGACCGAAGGTTATTATGTTCTGATCAGATTCTTCTCTGCTCACGATTTCCCCGCTGAGCTCGAAAGACTCTTCAACATCAATGACTCTATTCTTCGCAACATAATCATCAGAGTCGAAGAATAATCCTATTTTACGAACATTATCATCCGGGAGGTAAAGTATTATGGCATTTAATTTAGTTGTACTTGTAGGCAACCTCGTTGCAGATCCCGAACTCAAAACCACGACCAACGGAACTCCCGTCTGCTCTTTCAGCATTGCCGTCAACAGACGTTTTGCCCAGAACGAACAGCAGCCGCAGGTCGATTTCTTCAACATCGTTTGCTGGAGAAAGAGCGCCGAGTTCGTATCCAAATACTTTTCCAAGGGCAAACCCATACTTGTCCGCGGTTCATTGCAGACAAGATCCTGGACCGATAACAACAACCAGAAACGCTACACGACGGAAATCGTTGCCGACGAAGTTACTTTTGTCGGTTCAAAGGGCGATGCCCCTTCCGGCGCTCCCGTTCCCACCTACGGCACTCCCATGAAGTCGGAAGGTTCGTTTGAAGAACTTTCGTCCGACGATGAACTGCCGTTCTAATTCTACAAAAGGAGAATAAGACATGGATAAAGATATGAAGGATAGCGGCAAAAGCTTCCGTCCTCGCAGAAAAAAGAAAGTCTGCATCTTCTGTGCCGAAAAGATCGAGCACATTGATTACAAGGACGTAGCCCGCATCAGAAAGAATCTTACCGAAAGAGCCAAGATACTTCCCAGACGTGTCACCGGTACTTGCGCAAAGCATCAGAGACAGCTGACCGAAGCAGTCAAACGCGCTCGCAAAGTTGCTCTTATACCGTACATCACTGACTAAATGCAAAATACCGGCTTCGTTTACGGAGCCGGTTTTTTCATACGGCGGAATTATGGATATCAATAAAAAAATCACCGAAATAATGAATAAAAACGGCGTTGATCTTTTCGGCGTTGCCGCGTTCGGGGACTGCCTCCCCGCCAATCGCAGGCTTTATGACGAATGTAAGGATATGAAAACGGTGATAGTATTCGCCGTTCCGTACAGGACAAAAAACGTACCCGACGACGGTTTACGTATGTCCGACTACGCGAGGGTGTACGACTATCACGAGTATTTCGGGCGCTTGTCCGATTCTCTCATAAAAGATTTCAAAGCCGGATTCCCCGAGCGCACCTTCAAAGGCTACGCCGACCACTCGCCGATAAACGAACGTCAGGCGGCGTCTTTGTGCTCGCTCGGCGTCATCGGAAGGAACTCGCTTCTGATAACCGAAAAATACGGGTCTTATGTTTTTCTCGGCTCGATTATCACCGACCTTGCTGCCGAAACCACGCACGACGCGCCCAAAGGCTGCATATACTGCGGGAAATGCGTCGAAGCGTGTCCGGGCGGCGCTCTGCGCGACAGCGTGTTTGCGGCGGAAAACTGCGTTTCGGCGATATCGCAGAAAAAGATGATAAACGCCGACGAAGAAAAGATCATCGCAAAGAACAAAGCCGTCTGGGGCTGCGACGTATGTCAGCAGGTGTGCCCGATGAACGAGGGCGCGCTTTTCACGGACAACGAATATTTCACCGGGAGTTATCTGAAAAACGTGTCGTCGGAAACGATATCGGAAATGACCGACGGGGAGTTTGCGAAATACCCGTTTTCGTGGAGAAAAAAAGAAGTGATACTGCGCAACCTGCGTCTCGTTGAAGAGAATGAAAAATAATAACGAAAAGAATGAAAATAATTCCGATACGCTTGACAAAGCAGTACGGATGTGATAATATAAATTGATTGAAATTGTGATAATAAGGGAGGCAGCGGAATGAATACTGGTGATCAGCTCAAACAAATCGCCGACAGGATCAAATATCTCCGCGAGATACTCGACGTTTCGGCGCTCGACCTCGCAAATCAGATCGATATGCCGCTCGAGCTTTACAATTCATACGAAAACAACGAAAAAGACATTCCCATAAGCATGATATACAACGTGGCGTCCGCTCTCGGTGTCGACCCAACCGAGCTTCTTACCGGCGAATCGCCGCGTATGGAAGCGTTCGCGGTCACCCGCAAGGACAAAGGCATCGCCGTTGAGCGTTATTCCGGCTATGCTTTCGAGTCACTGGCTTCCAACTTCAAGGGCAGAAACAAGGAACCGATGATAGTCACCATCTCCCCCGCGGAAGGCAAGCCGCAGCTCGTTTCCCACGGCGGTCAGGAATTCAACTACGTTCTCGAAGGCAGCATCGGCGTCACCATAGGCGGAAAAGAGATCATACTCGAACAAGGCGACTCGGTCTATTTCGATCCGTCGATCCCCCACGGTCAGTTTGCCGTAGGCGGAAAAGCAAGATTCCTTACCGTTATAGATAAAGAATGAGCGATAACCCTAAAGCCAAAAAGCAGTTCGGTCAGAACTTCCTCACGAATCCCGCCATCCCCGAAAGGATCGTCAAGGAATCGGGCATACAGAGCGACTTCGGCGTCATTGAGATCGGTCCCGGCAGAGGCATACTCACGGAGCAGCTCGCAAAGGCGGCAAAAAAAGTCGTTGCCGTCGAGATCGACAAAGAACTCATCCCGATACTGAAAGAAAAATTCGCTTCTTTCGACAACGTCGAGATAATCGAGGGCGACTTTATGGAAACCGATGTCGCCGAGCTTATAAGAACGCGTTTTGACGGTCTTCCGGTCGCGGTATGCGCCAACATCCCCTACTACATCACTTCTCCTATCGTGCTAAAGCTGCTCGAGGGCGGGTACAAGCTCGAAAGCATCACCGTGATGGTGCAGAAGGAAGTGGCGCAGCGGCTGTGCGCGAAAAAGAAAACGCCCGACTATTCGTCGCTGACCGTGCTTTGCGATTACTATTCAAAAGTCAGGCGTCTGTTTGCGGTCCCCGCGGGCTGCTTCACTCCGAAGCCGAACGTGGACTCGGCGGTGATACGGTTCGATGTCCGCAAAGAAAAGCCCGTCTTCCCTTTCGACGAAAAGCTTTTCAAGGAGCTGATCCGCGTTTCGTTTGCATACCGTCGAAAAACCTTTGCAAATTGCCTGCAATCTTGTTCAAACGGACTATATACAAAAGAAATTATTTGTGATATTCTTAAAGATGTCGGGTTGGATCCCAACGTAAGAGGCGAAGAGCTCGACATATACGATCTCGAAAAAATTACTAATAAATTATATATACTTCAAAACGGAGGTAAAAACATGGCACTTACCAAAAACAAGAAACTCAATGCATGGCTTGATGAAATGATCGAGCTTTGCGGACCCGCATCCGTTGAGATCATTGACGGTTCCGAAGAACAGGCTGAAAAGCTCAGAGCTATCGCCTGCTCCACCGGCGAAATGTTCAAGCTCAACGAAGAAAAACTCCCCGGCTGCTATCTCCACAGAACCGCAGTCAACGACGTTGCACGTGTTGAAGGCCGTACCTTCATCTGCACTCCCACCAAAGAAGAAGCAGGCGCTACCAACAACTGGATGGATCCGGAAGAAATGCGCGCAAAACTCCTTCCTCTTTACAAGAATTCCTACAACGGAAAGATCATGTACGTCATCCCCTATTCCATGGGCGTTGTCGGCTCTCCTTTCGCTAAAAACGGTATCGAACTCACCGATTCCATCTACGTCGTTCTCAACATGCTCATCATGACCAGAGTAGGAACCGCTGTTCTCGACGCTATGGGCGAAGACGGCGACTTCATCAAAGGTCTCCATTCCAGAGCAAACATGGACGAAGAGAACAAATACATCGTTCACTTCCCTCAGGACAACACCATTTGGTCCATCAACTCCGGCTACGGCGGAAACGTTCTTCTCGGCAAGAAATGCTTCGCTCTCCGTATCGCTTCCTACCTCGGCAGAAACGAAGGCTGGATGGCTGAACACATGCTCATCCTCGGCATCGAATATCCGAACGGCGAAGTCAAATACGTAGCGGCTGCTTTCCCCTCCGCTTGCGGCAAGACCAACCTCGCAATGCTCATCCCGCCTGAAGTTTACAGAAACAAGGGCTACAAAGTATGGACTGTCGGCGACGACATCGCCTGGATCCGTCCGGGTGCTGACGGCAGACTCTGGGCAGCCAACCCCGAAAACGGTTTCTTCGGCGTTGCTCCCGGCACCAACGTCAAATCCAACCCCAACGCTCTTTACACCACTCAGGCCAACACCATCTTCACCAACGTTGCTCTCGACACCGAGACCAATACCGTTTGGTGGGAAGGCCTCGACAAGAATCCTCCCAAGAAAGCCCTCAGCTGGAAAGGCGAACCCTGGGATCCTTCCTGCCCCGACAAAGTCGCTCATCCCAACTCCCGTTTCACCGCTCCCGCAAGACAGTGCCCCTGCATCTCCAAGGAATTCGATAATCCCGCAGGCGTTCCTCTTTCCGCCATCATCTTCGGCGGCAGACGCGCAAAGACCGCTCCGCTCGTTTATCAGTCCTTCGACTGGAACCACGGCACCTTCGTCGGCTCCATCATGGCTTCCGAAACCACCGCTGCCGCTTCCGGCGCTGTCGGCGTAGTAAGACGTGACCCGATGGCTATGCTTCCGTTCTGCGGATACAACATGGGTGACTACTTCCAGCATTGGCTCGACATGGGCAAATCCGTTGCCAAGCTTCCCAAGATCTTCCACGTCAACTGGTTCAGACTCAACGACGAAGGCAAGTTCATGTGGCCCGGCTACGGCGACAACTTCCGTGTTCTCGAATGGATCATCAAGAGATGCGAAGGTACCGTTGACGCTAAGGAAACCGAGATCGGTTACGTTCCTTACGCAGAAGACATCAACCTCGAAGGTCTCGATTATAAGATCACCGAAGATCATCCCTTCACCATCGACGATCTCCGTGCTATCCTCAACGTCGAAAAAGATTACTGGCTCGAAGACATCGCTTCCATCCAGGCATTCTACGATAAGATCGACTCCATCGGCAACACCATTCCCGCGGAACTGAAGAAACAGCTCGCGGCTATGAAGGAAAGACTTTCCAAGTAATTCCAAGATTGATATAAGAAATCCGCTTCCCGAAAAGGAAGCGGATTTTTTGCTAAATAAAATATAACGTCCGTCGTTTCCGACGGATAGATAAGGAAGTATTTTCCCATTTATTCCTTTTCTTCCTGTGGGGTATTAGGGGCTTGCTCCTAAAAAATAAGCCGATGCAAATCGGCTTTGAGCGGAAAAATATATAATTTTTCCCTGCTTGCTATGGTATGCGACAAAGATACCCGCTGAAAAAGAAAAACTTTTCAGCGGGTTATTTCTTTTAGCTCGACAAATTAGGATTTGTTACTTTGCATATCTTGGGTCAAGTAAAGGTTTTCCGTCCTTATCGACAAGAACAGTAAGACCGCCAATATTAGTCCAATGAGCCAATAAATACTGGACACCGGTCTCCTTGTCAACAATGATACGTGTGCCTT
>JAZRXG010000001.1:0-2012 GCA_045600105.1 Eubacteriales bacterium | reverse complement strand
CATGCCATAGCAAGCAGGGAAATTATATATAATTTCCGAATAGTGAAATATTTGCCTACGGCAAATGTGAAATAATCGCATAGCGATTGTGAAATATTGCTTCGCAATGTGAAATGAAATTAATCCCTTTTTCACGCCCGCAGGCATTTCACACGCCGCAGGCGTATTTCACATCCGCAGGATATTTCACAAATCCCGGCAGGGATTTATTTCGTTTTCGGCGCGTGATGAAAAAGCTTAAAAAACATCCTTATGGGCACGCGCCGAAAAAACCGGAAGTCCTTTTTTCGGTTTGTGTGAATTCTTTGGTTTGCCGAATGCTCTTACTCAAACTTTGCGACCAGGTTTGCGATCGCCTTTTCGGCGTTCGGCTGCATTTTTTCGTACTGAGAAGCGAAAACGTCGCCGTTCGACTTTGCGCAGGTCTCGATGATGGAGCCGAGGCTGCCGAACGTATAGAACAGCGCTATTTCGTATTTGCGGTTATTGAGTATGATGTCGAGCGCGTATTCGCCGTCTTCGTCGGGGATACGTCTGTTTTTGAGCATAATATCATAGTACGCGCGTCTTACCGTGCCGGTGGAAGCGATGGAGAGCGCTTCGATGACCGCGGCGGCGCGTTCGGAATCGGGAGCGGATATGGGTATGCAGAGGCAGGTGTCGGCGGAGACGAGGTTGGTGTAATCCTCCTGCGCTTCGTCGAATTTCGGCGTGGGCAGTATGCCGTAGTCACATTCGAAAACGTCAAGCTCGGGCAGGTCGACGAGGGAAAGCGAGCGGAAGAGCGCTCTGTCTTCGCCTACGGCTCTTGACGCCGCGGACCATACGTCGCGGTCGTTTCCTTTGGGTATGTTTTCGATAATCGTCACGCAGGATGAATCGTGATAGATCTCGCGGATCTTCGACACCACGGACGCGGAACGGTCGGTGATGGGTTTTATCATCGGGACGTCGTCGGCGCTCTTTTCGGTCAGCGTTTCGCCCGCTCCGATATACATCGTGGTGGTGTAGTTGTTGTTGAGCAAAAAGCCGTAGACCTCTCCCGACGTGTCGCCCTCATCCTTGGAAGCGGCAAGCTTGGCGTTGCGGACGAGCGCGTCATAGGTCCATTTGCCCTCTTTGAGCAGCTCGTAGGGGTTTTCGGCGCCGCATTTCGTCATGACGGTCTTGTTGAAGACGATGGCGTGGGCGCAGTTGAAGTTGAGCAGGCACGAGTCGCCGACGGTGAAATAGAGCTTGTTCGCGATCGAAAGATCGGCGTTTGCCTGCTGATCCCAGTAGCTTCCGCCGAGCTTGATTATGCCGTCGAACGAATACAGGTCAAACAGGCTTCCCTGCCCCGCAAGAGTTGACGCTTCGTCCATCGAGGGCATTATCACGTCGTAAGTACCGCCGCCGCTGATGTCCTTGAGGGCGGACGAGTATACGCTCGGCACACGGACCTCGGTTATTTTGCACTTGAGGACCTGCTCGACTTTTTCGTTTCTGTCGGCGATCGCCACGTTCATCGTGTCGGGGTTTTCCTCGTGGGTGAGTATCTCGACGGATTTATAACGTCCTCTTGAGTCGTCGTGCACGAGGAACGTCACTTCGTCTCCGCCGAAATCAAAGTCTCTTAAATGTGCGTAAGGGTCGACGGACGGCTCTTCGGATACATCTTCCGAGGCTTCAGCCGAAACGTCCGGAGCCGAGGACGCGGAAACGCTTTTTTCTTCTTCAGACGACGAAATTTCTTCTTTTCCGCACGCGCAGAACACGCACGAAACGATAAGCAGAAGTGCAAGTAACAATGACAGTTTTCTTTTCATGATAACCCCCGAAATATGAGTGAAGAAGTAATAGTGAATAGTGAAGAAGTAAGGAATAAACTGTAAACTGTACCCATAAAAACGGACAGGTGTATTGTAGTGCTTTTGGGAGACGTCCCCGAAAAGAGGACAGGTAGCGAAAGAAGAAAACCCGAAAACAGTACAGTTGAAAAAAGTCCGAGCTTATGGTAAAATGTATCCGGT